>CAWDDL010000019.1:0-128713 GCA_963801125.1 uncultured Actinomycetota bacterium | reverse complement strand
GACGTCACCGTCAAGATCCTGCGCTACAACCCGGAGGTCTCCGAGGAAGCGAAGTGGGAGAGCTACCAGGTCAGCGCCGAACCGACCGACCGTGTGCTCGACGCCCTGCACAAGGTCAAGTGGGACCTCGACGGGTCGCTCACCTTCCGGCGCTCCTGCGCCCACGGCGTGTGCGGCTCGGACGCGATGCGGATCAACGGCAAGAACCGGCTCGCGTGCAAGACGCTGCTCAAGGACGTCAACCCGTCCGAGCCGATCACGGTGGAGCCGATCAAGGGCCTGCCGGTGCTCAAGGACCTCGTCGTCGACATGGAGCCGTTCTTCGCGGCGTACCGGTCGGTGATGCCGTTCCTGGTCACCTCCGGCAACGAGCCGACCCGGGAGCGGCTTCAGTCGCAGAAGGACCGCGACCGCTTCGACGACACCACGAAGTGCATCCTGTGCGCCGCGTGCACGACCTCGTGCCCCGTCTACTGGACCGACGGGCAGTACTTCGGCCCGCAGGCGATCGTGGGTGCGCACCGGTTCATCTTCGACAGCCGCGACGAGGGCACCGACCAGCGCCTGGAGATCCTCAACGACCAGGAGGGCGTGTGGCGCTGCCGCACCACCTTCAACTGCACGGAGGCCTGCCCCCGCGGTATCGAGGTCACCAAGGCGATCCAGGAAGTGAAGCGGGCGCTGATCTTCCGGCGGTGAGTCGCTAGGACGCGGCTGACAGCCCGGGTGCGACCCGCGCCGGCGCCACCGCCGCCTGCGCGGCCGCCTGTTTCAGCAGCTGTGCTCTCGCGGCCTGCTCGAGGAACATCGGGCTGTAGGTGCCGTACTCGGCCGCCGCATCACTGACCGCCTCGAGCACCCGGACCGGTAGCAGCCCGGAGAACTCCTCGCACAACCGTTCCGCGACCCCCGCGATGTCATCGTCATCCATGTCGACCCTCCCAGTGCCGACCCCTCGCCGCGATGCTGTCCGGACGGGACCGGGCCCAAACCACTGGGCTCGCGCGGTCTGGACCGCTGGACTGCGTGGTCAGGAGAGGATGGCGCGATGGAGCACGGCTACGAGCTGACGGTCACCTGGACGGGCAACACCGGCGAGGGCACCGCCGGCTACCGCGGCTACAGCCGCGCCCACACGATCGGCGCGGCCGGCCTCCCGGACATCCTCGGCTCGGCCGACCGGACGTTCCACGGCGACGCCGCCCGCTGGAACCCCGAACAGCTGCTGCTGGCGGCGCTCTCCCAGTGCCACATGCTGTCCTACCTGCACGTGTGCGTCACCGAGGGCGTGATCGTCGAGGAGTACGTCGACCACGCGGGCGGGTCGATGCGCAGCGACCCCGACGGCAGCGGCCGGTTCACCGAGGTGGTGCTCCGCCCGCACGTCCTCGTCTCCGACGCCTCGATGCGGGACCGGGCGGCCCGGGCCCATCACCGGGCCAACGAGCTGTGCTTCATCGCCAACAGCGTGAACTTCCCCGTTCGCCACGAACCGGTCGTGACGAGCCGCTGAGCCTCGGCTGAGAGCCGGCACTTCAACAGGCACACTGGCCGCTGCCATCTCAGACTGAGCGAGAGCTCCGGCCGACGCAGTCGACTGTGCCTGTCGAAATGCCATGCGGGCTCCCTGTCACCGCACGCCAGCCGGCCCGCCGTCCGGGAGGACAGCGGGCCGACGGTCACCAGGCGCTGGGACTACTTCACCTCTGAACGCTTCACCAGGAACAGGCCCACCGTGAGCGGCAGGACCAGCCACAGCGCACCGGCCGTGCCGAGGTGGGCCCAGGCGTCGCGGGTCATCTCGCCGTTGAACAACGCGCTCTGGGCGTAGTTGAAGTCGACCCACGGCTGCAGGTCGCGGAACCACTGCTGGGTGCTGCCGAGCAGCCCGAAGATCGTCGGGAGCACGAACGCGAACACGAAGTAGGCAACGATCGCCCCGGCCGAGCTGCGGATGAGGACGCCGAGCATGAAGCCGACCATCATGCCGAGCACGTTGCCCAGCACGATGTAGGCGCCGTGCGACAGGCTCATGTCCCAGACGGTGTCGACACCGGCCAGCGCCGTACCGCCGAGGTTGCCCAGCGCCCCGATCGCGAAGGCCAGCGGGATGGACACCACGCCGATGGCGATGGCAGCCACCGCCTTCGCGGTGATCACCCGGCCGCGGTGCGGCACCAGGGTGAACGTGGTCAGCCCGCTGCGCTGGCTCCACTCGCTGGTGACGGCGAGCACCGCCACCATGGGCAGGATCACGGTCATCGGGAAGCCGACCGCTGCTGAGAAGGTGTCGTAGGTCAGGTCTCCGTCGGGAGCGAAGAGGATCACCGCGCCGGTGGCGATGGCCGCCGCCGCGACGATCGACATCATCAGCCAGAAGCCGGAGCGCGTGTCGAACATCTTGCGCAGCTCCACCCCCACGAGCCGGGTCATCGGCACCGGCGCGTGCGCGGTGCGGGTCTGCTGGCGGACCGGGCGGTCCGCGACCAGGGTGGTCATGCTGCTGCTCCTTCACGTTGGGTGTCTGCGGTGAGCTCGAGGAACATCTCCTCCAGGCCGGCGCCGTCGGCCGACCTCAGCTCGGTGAGGGCCAGGCCCGCGTGCAGCGCGATGCGCCCGACCAGTGCCGGCTCGGCGTCGGTGTGGACCGCGCCGTCGGGCGTCCGTGTCGCGGTGACGCCGGCCGCGGTCAGCGCCCGGTGCAGGGTGTCGGGCGCCTCGGTGCGCACGACGGTCCCGGCCGCCGCGAGCAGCTCGGCCTTCGTGCCCTGCGCCACGATCCGGCCGTTGCCGATCACGACGAGGTCGTCGGCGATGACCTCGATCTCGTGGAGCAGGTGCGAGGACAGCAGCACGGTGCCGCCCCGGTTCGCGTAGTCGCGCAGCAGGTCGCGCATCCAGCGGATGCCGGCCGGGTCGAGCCCGTTGGCGGGCTCGTCGAGGATCAGCACCTCCGGGTCGCCGATCAGCGCGGTGGCGATGCCGAGCCGCTGCCGCATGCCCAGGGAGTAGTTGCGGACCCGGCGACCGGCCTCCTTCTCGGTGAGGCTGACCCGCTCGAGCATCTCGGGGACGCGGCCCGCGGGCAGGCCCATGGTGCGCTGGGCGATGGTGAGGATCTCGCGCCCGGTGCGACCGGCGTGCTGGGCCGAGGCGTCGAGCAGGACGCCGACCTCGCGGCCCGGGTTGGGCAGGTCGGCGAAGCGGCGTCCGGAGATGGTGGCGCATCCCGAGGTGGGCGGGGTCAGCCCGACCATGATGCGCATCGTCGTGGACTTTCCGGCGCCGTTGGGACCCAGGAAGCCGGTGACGCGCCCGGCGTGGGCCGTGAAGGTGATGTCGTCGACGGCGGCGAACCCGCCGTACTGCTTGGTCAGTGACTCAACTCGGATCATGCTGAGCAGCCTGGCCTCCCCGCGGCCCTCGGCACATCAGGGAACCGGCTGGTCCGACCCTGGGACCGACCCCGAGACACCGCTCAGGGTGACCCGGACAGCGCCCGCTTGCCGGGTGTCACGCGAACAGGACGGCGGGCACCTGGAAGGCCAGCACCAGCAGACCGAGCAGCCGCCGGAACGGGCTCGCGCCACGGAACAGCTCGTCGAGCCCCCAGACGATCAGGGCGCCGCGACCGACGCCGACGAGCAGGGTCTCGTTCTCGTCGCCGAGGGCGCCCGTCCAGCGCAGGACGAGGGCGACGACCCATACGTACAGCGGAGGGTTCGGCCGCTGCGCCACGGCGACCTGCCCGTCGCTGCCCGTGACCCACCATCGAGGGCTGAGCGGACGGGGACGACGATCGGGTGCGGGCGGCGCCATGCCCAGAGCCTACGGACCGGCTCCCAGCGGTCCCGGCCACCGGTAGCGTGGCGGTGCCATGGACCCCAGCCCCCGTTCGCGCTCGTCCGCCGCCGGTCGGCCCGCCGCCGTACCCGCTGGCGACGCCGTCCCGGTCGAGCCAGCGCTGGTGGCGCGGCTGCGAGCAGCGGGCTGTGTCTTCGCCGAGGACGAGGCTGCGTTGCTGACTGCCGAAGCCGGCTCGCCCGCCGCCCTCGAGGCGATGGTCGCGCGCCGCGTCTCCGGCCTCCCCCTCGAGCAGGTCGTCGGGTGGGCGGAGTTCTGCGGGCTCCGGGTCGTGGTCGAGCCGGGGGTCTTCGTGCCACGACGGCGCACCGAGCTGGTCGTGCGGGTCGCGGCCGACCGAGCGGACACCGGAGCAGTGGTGGTGGACCTGTGCTGTGGCTCGGGGGCGATCGGGCTCGCGCTGTCTGACGTGCTCGGCGGCGTGGAGCTGTACGCGGTCGACGTCGACCCCGCGGCCGTCCGGTGCGCCCGCCGCAACGTCTCTCCGGTGGGCGGCCACGTCTTCGAGGGCGACCTCGTGGCGCCGCTTCCCGCCTCGATCCGCGGCCACGTCGACCTGATGGTCGCGTGCCCGCCGTACGTCCCGACGGACGCGATCGCGTCCATGCCAACAGAGGCCCGCGACCACGAGCCGCGGGCCGCGCTCGACGGAGGAGCTGACGGGCTGGACCTGGTGCGCCGGATCGCGGACGCGGCGGCGGGCTGGCTGGCTCCGGGGGGCAGTCTGGTGGTCGAGGCGGGTGAGCCCCAGACGTTGGCCGTCGAGGCGGTCTACGGCTCGCACGGGCTCGAAGCCTGGACCGTGCGCGACGAGGAGATCGGCGCGACCGTCGTCGTGGGCCGCCGGTCCTGACGGCGCCGACCCGGCGCGTCCTCACGCGTGATTACTCGGGCCGGTTTTCGTCAACAGGCACAGGGATATGCGAGTTGTCCACGGATCGAAAACCGGTGGTCGAGAACGTCGGCACCGGCTCCTAGCGTGGTGTCATGACCTTGACGATCGCACCGCCTCCTCCGCCGCCGGCCGGCACGCCGCCGGTGGCGCATCCGGTGGTGCGGTTCCTCGGCTCGCTGTCCGGGGCGTTGGACCGGCTCAGCGATGCACCGTTGTGGTCGATGACCCCTGAGGAGCAACGTCAGGCACTGGTCGAGCTGAGCCGACAGGCAGCGCGGCTCGAGGAGCTCGGGCTGCGGATGCTGGGCCAGGCCGACCGCGACCAGATCGGCGCCGAGAGCGGTGCCACCTCCACCGCCGCCTGGTTGGCGCACGAGACGAAGACCAGCCGGTCCGCCCGGTTCGCCGACCTCCACCTCGCTGAGGCGTTGGACGATGGGTTCGAGGTGACCCGCCGCGCCCTGGCTGCGGGTGGGATCGATGCCGAGAAGGCCCGGATCGTGATCAAGGCCGTCCAGGACCTCACCGCCGAGTACGACGACCTGCCCCCAGGGACTCATCAGCGGGCCGAGGCGCACCTGGTCGACCAGGCCAAGAAGTTCGACGCCGCCACCCTCAAACAGCTCGGCAAACACCTTTTCGAGGTCGTCTGCCCCGAAGCAGCCGACGCCGAGGAAGGCAGAAAGCTCGAGAAGGAAGAAGCCAAAGCCCGCGCGCTCGCGCACTTCTCGACCCGCGACAACGGCGACGGCACCAGCGAGGGCCGGTTCAAGCTCCCCACCCTGCACGCCCACCTGCTCAAGAAGGCCCTCGAAGCGCTCACCAGCCCCCGGCGGCTCGGGGAAGGCCGATACGACCCCGCCGCCGGCAAGAAACTCCCGCACGCGACCCTGCTCGGCCACGGCCTGATCGAACTCCTGGAGAACCACCTCTCCGAGCTGCCCAGCGTGAACGGCTCCCCGTTCACCCTCGTCGTCACCATCGGGATCGACGCACTCATGACCGGGCTCGGCGTCGGCACCGTCGACACCGGACACCGGATCTCCGCCGGCGAAGCCCGCCGGCTCGCCTGCAAAGCAGGCATCATCCCGATGGTCCTCGACGGCGACTCCGTCCCCCTGGACCTCGGCCGCGAACAACGCCTCTTCGACCGCTACCAGAAGATCGCCATCAACCACCGCTACCACGGCTGCGCCGCCGCCAACTGCGACCGGCCACCGGCCTGGATGGAATACCACCACGAAGACCCCTGGCATCAGGGCGGCGCCACCGATGCCAAGAAGGGCATCTCCTTCTGCGCACCCCACCACCACATGGCCGACCACCCCCAGACCTACGACATGACCCGACTCCCCAACGGCAACATCCGCTTCACCCGACGCCAATAGGCCGCCGGGCGGATGCCGCAACAGCGGGCGAGGCCCAGGTCCGACATCAAGGAATCGCGGGGTTGTTCCCGCCGCTGATCACCAGCGCGAGGGTCTCCCCGTCGCGCACCGGAACCGCGCCCGTCATCACGGCTGCCAACGGAACGCTGGCGGCCGGTTCGGCGAGCACGCGCAGCCGCTGCCACAGGAACTGTCGAGCGGCCCCGATCGCGTCGTCCGGGACGAGCAGTGAGTCTGTTCCTCGCGACCGAGCCGTGTCGAAGGCGATCCGGCCTATCGACAGCGGCCCGAGGGCGTCGGCGGCGACCCCGGAAGCGACCCGGTCCACGGGCTCGCCGTGGGCCAGGGCGTCGTGCAGGTGCGGGCACAGCTCGGGCTCCACCGGCTGGACGTCCACCAGGCCCGCGAGGGCGCTGGCCACTCCGGCGTACAGGCCGCCCCCGCCGCAGGCGATGACGACCCGGTCGACCTCGGGCACCTGCTCGCGGAGCTCGATCCCGAGCGTGCCGGCTCCTGCCACCGTGGCGAACGTGTCGTAGGGATGCAGCAGCGGCACGCCGCGCTCCTGGCCGAACTGCCGGCAGGCGTCCAAGGCGTCACCGACGTGGCCGTCCACGCGGTGCAGGACGGCGCCGTACTCCTCGATCCGCTCCAGCTTCGTCGGGGTGGACGAGGCCGGCGCGAACACATCGGCCCGCAGCCCCGCCCGCGACGCGGCCCAGGCCACAGCCGCGCCATGGTTGCCGCCGGAAGCGGCACACACGCCGTCGCTGCCGGGACCGAGCGACAGCACGTTGTTCAGGGCGCCGCGGGCCTTGAACGAGCCGGTGTGCTGCAGCAGCTCGAGCTTGAGCACCAGCCGGCCCGCGGGGGCGGGGCCCAGGCTCAGCTCGGTCGCGTCGAGCTCGATGACGGGAGTACGGCGCACTCCAGCGCCGATCCGGGCCGCGGCCTCCTCGACGTCTGCCCCCGACGGGACCGCGCTGGTCACGACGCGGGTTCGCTCGCGCGACTCTCCGCGCGAGCGCCGGTGCCTCGCCAGGCCTTGACGCCGAGCCGGCCCAGGACCCCTGCGATGACCAGGTTCACCACGATCAGCACGATGTGCGCGACCCAGTAGCCGGTCGGCCGGTCCTCGCCGCGCTGGTGCGCCGCGGCGAGGTTCTTGGCGAAGTTGGCGTAGCTGAAGACATTCCACCCGGCGATGGCGAGGAACAGGACGGCGTGCTTGCGTTCGAACTTCACCGGGCCATCCTCCCCCGGCGCCAGGCGGCGACTGCAGCCGCCCCCGCGGCCGTGGCGATGGCTACCGCGCCCGCCACGGCGGTGCGCCGGCGAGGCGCGGCGGACGGCGAGGTCACAGCTAACGCAGGGTTCGCAGCTTCAGCCCTGGTGGTCGCAAAAGGGGTGGCTCCGACCGGTGCTGCGACCACCGGCAGGTCCATGGCGACGTACGACGGGCTCGGCTGCTCGGCCCGCTCCGGACCGACGGCGGCGCCCGGCGCGGCCTCGTGGGCGGGCGACTCAGGGGCGGACGACTCGTGGGCGGGCGACTCAGGGGCGGGCGACTCAGGGGCGGGCGACTCCGTGCCAACCGACGGGGTCGACTCGGCGGCGACCGCGACTGACTCCGCCTCACGCTGTCGCGCGGCGGCCGGCGAGGTGTAGGCGTAGGACGCGGCGTAGAGCACCAGCCGGGAGAAGTAGTTGATCCACACCACGAGCACCAGCGCGACCCCGAACGCCTGGAAGGCCGGCTGAGACTTCGTCTGGGCGATCAGGTAGTACGCGGCACCCTTGAGCAACTCGAAGCCGACGGCCCCGAGGACGGCCCCGTCGACCAGCGACCGCCGGGGCACGTGGGGTTGCGCCAGCAGGGTGAACAGGGTCAGCAGCAACGCAGTGGACGCGGCGATGGCGAGGCCGTGCGAGACGAGCCAGAGCGAGACGTGGGGGACGGCACCTGCAGAGTCGACCCCGAACCAGCCCAGCACCGACTCGGAGAACCCGGCGACGAGTCCGGAGAGTGCGACCGAGATCACCATGGTCAGGCCGATCAGCACCAAGGTCGCGACGTCGCGCAGCTTGCCGACCAGGAAGTTGGGCTGCTCGCGCGGCGGCATCACGAACAGCGTCTCCAGCGCCCTGCGCATCCCCGAGAGCCAGCCCAGTCCGGAGTACAGCACCGCGACGAGCCCGATGCCACCGACCGTGGCGCCGTAGTCCTCGAAGGTCTTCAGCGGGATCTCACCTTGGCCGCCGCCGACCACCCCGGGCAGGAGGTTCTCGATCTCCGTGCGGATGTCGGCCCGCAGGTCGGGATAGACGTGCGCGAGCACGCCGACGGCGAAGAACGCCAGGGCCAGGATCGGGAAAAAGGAGAGGAAGCCGAAGAAGGTCACCGCGCCGGCCTGCGCGTTGCCGTTCACCTTGCCGTAGTGCTCGACCATCGTGATGACGTGGTCGACCTTCGGGTGACGGGCGCGGAAGCGGTCGACGCGCGCGGTGACGCGCTCCTTGAAGGAGGCCATGGTCAGGTCCTCCCCAGTCCGGGCTGCTCCTGCACGGTCAGCAGCCGGCCGCGGCAGTCAACGGGAAGTCCCGGGTCGGCACCCAGCCGCTGTCGGCCCGGTGCACGTAGAGGGAGAAGTGCGTCGCGTCGAACGCGCAGTCGAACTCCGACAGGTCGGTGAACGCTCGGTCGAGCCGTTCGTCGTCAAGGTGGTGCGCCACGGTGACGTGTGGGTGGTACGGGAACTGCAGGTCGGTGGCGAGCGGCCCGCGCCGGATCGACAGAGCCAGCTGTTCACAGCCGGAGATCCCCTCCACGACGGTGACGAACACCACCGGGCTCACCGGCCGGAACGTGCCGGTCCCGCGCAGGTGCACCCGGAAGGACCGGTTCGTCGCCGACGCCTCCGCCAGGTGCTGCTCCACGCGCGGCAGGTCCGCCGGGTCGATCTCGTGCGGCGGCATCAGCGTGATGTGCGTGGGGATGCCGGTCGCGCTCTCGTCGCCGAGCGCCATCCGGTATTCCTGCAGCTGGGCGCCCCAGGGGTCGGGTACGGCGACTGCCACGCCGATCGTGGTCACGGGTCCTTTCGTCACCGTGGGACCCTACCGACCGGGGCGCACGAAGCCGACTCGGTCGTACACGTCCGCGAGGGTCCGCTCGGCGACCGCGTTCGCGCGCTCCGAGCCGTCGCGCAGCACCGCGTCGAGCTGGGAGCGGTCCTCGAGCAGCTCGAGCGTGCGGTCGCGGAACGGTGTGACGAACTCGACCACCACGTCGGCGAGGTCCTTCTTCAGGTCGCCGTACCCGCGGCCGTCGTACGCCTTCTCGAGCTCCTCGACGGACCGGCCGGTCAGCGCCGAGAAGATGGTGAGCAGGTTGGAGATGCCCGGCTTCTCCTCGGGATCGAACCGGATCTCGCTGCCGGAGTCGGTGACCGCCGAGCGGATCTTCTTGGCCGAGACCTTGGGGTCGTCGAGCATCTCGATGATGCCGGCGGGCGAGGACGCCGACTTGGACATCTTCGCGTTGGGCTCCTGCAGGTCGGTGATCTTGGCGGTTTCCTTGAGGATGTAGGGCTCGGGCAGCCGGAACGTCTTCTTGTAGCGGTGGTTGAACCGCTGGGCCAGGTCCCGGGTGAGCTCGAGGTGCTGGCGCTGGTCCTCCCCGACCGGGACGTAGGCCGGCCGGTAGAGCAGGATGTCCGCGGCCTGGAGCACCGGGTAGGTGAAGAGGCCGACGGAGGCGGCACCCTCGCCGCCCTTGGCAGACTTGTCCTTGAACTGGGTCATCCGGCGGGCCTCGCCGAAGCCGGTCAGGCACTGCAGGACCCAGCCGAGCTCGGCGTGCGCGGGCACCTGGGACTGCACGAAGATCGCGGCTCGCCCGGGGTCGATCCCCATCGCGATCAGCTGCGCGGCCGCCCGTAGGGTGCGCTCGCGCAGCTGCTTGGGGTCCTGCTCGACGGTGATGGCGTGCAGGTCGGCGATGAAGAAGAACGGCTCGTGCTCCTCCTGGAGCGCCACCCACTGTCGCAGCGCGCCGAGGTAGTTGCCGAAGTGGAACGAGTCGGCGGTCGGCTGGATCCCGGAGAGCACGCGGGGGCGCGCAGTCGACGAGGTGGCTTCGGACGCTTCGGGCATGGTGGGCATTCTGTCAGGCGCGGCGTGACGGGCGGCCCGGGGGCTGGCCCGCTCCCGGGCTCCTCAGGACGCCTGGTCGTGGGCCGAGCCGCCTGCCGACTCGTCTGGCTGGTCGTCACGCCGGGGCGTCACGGCCTGCTCGGGGACGGCCTCCGGCGGCACCGCCCCCACCGACGGGTCCACGACGACCGGCGGCGGTACGGCCGTCACCAGGACCCGGCCGACCCGGCGGTTCTCGACGTCGCGGACCACGATCCGGTGCCCGTCGAAGTCGACCGAGTCGCCCTCCCGGGGCAGCCGCCCGAGCCGGGCCATGATGTAGCCGGCCACGGTCTCGTAGGGCCCCTCGGGCAGCTCGATCCCGGTCTCGTCCTCGAAGTCGTCGAGGTTGAGCAGCCCGTCGACCTCGACGTCGCCGCCGCGGTGCCGGGTGGTCTCGCCCTCGTCGACGTCGTACTCGTCCTTGATGTCGCCGACCAGCTCCTCGACCAGGTCCTCCATCGTCACGATGCCGGCGGTCCCGCCGTACTCGTCGGCGACGATCGCGAGGTGGCTGCCTTCGCGGCGCATGTCCGCCAGCGCCGCCAGGATCGGTCGCGTCCACGGCAGCACCAGCGCGTCGCGGACCATCTCGCCGACCCGGACGTTGCGGTTGGCCATGTCCGGGTCGAGCAGGTCGCGCACGTGCACGAAGCCCATCACGTCGTCGGCTGAGTTCCGGATCACGGGGTAGCGGGAGTGCGGCTGGGTCAGCGCCTCGCGGGCCGCCTTGTAGACGGGCGTGCCCGCGTCGATGAAGTCGACCTCGGTGCGCGGGATCATCACCTCGCGGATCTGCCGGTCGCCGGCCTCGAAGACGTCCTCGACGATGCGGCGCTCCTCCTCGCCGAGAGTCTCGTGCTGGTTGACCAGCTCGCGCAGCTCCTCGTCGCTCATCTGCTCGCTCTTCGCGTCGGGGTCGCCCCCGGCCAGGCGTACGACGGCGTCGGTGGAGACCGAGAGCAGCCAGATCACCGGCCGCGACACCTTCGACATCTTGTCGATCATCGGGCCGAGGGCGAGCGCGAACCCTTCCGCGCGCTGCAGCGCCAGCCGCTTGGGCGCCAGCTCGCCGAACACCAGGGACAGGTAGGAGATCGCGATGGTGACCAGGACCAGCGCGGCCGGACCGGCGAGGCCGGTGGGCACGCCCCAGCCGACAAGGACCGGTTCCAGGTCTCCCGAGAGCGTGGCGCCACCGAAGGCCGCGGAGAGGAACCCGGCCAGCGTGACCCCGACCTGGACCGCGGCGAGGAACCGGTTGGGGTCCTCGTTGAGCTCGGCCACGATGCGTCCGCGCTTGTTGCGGGTGGCGAGGTTGCGCGCTTGGCTGTCCCGCAACGAGACCAAGGCGATCTCCGCTGCGGCGAACAGGCCGCCGATGAGGACGAAGACAACGACAAGCCCGATGTTGGCGAGCGTGCCGTTCATGGTCTATGACCTTCATCCATGCGACCACGATAAGGGTTTGCGGCCGGTGCGCTCACTCGGCAGGGTGTGCGAGTGACGTTCCCTGACGACGTGCCCCGGCTCACCGACGGCCTGGTGACCCTGCGCGCGCACCACGAGGGCGACATCCCCGCCCTCCTCGAGCAGGCCACGGACCCGGTGACGGTGGAGTGGACGACTGTCCCGGTGCCCTCGTCCGAGGAGTCCTCCCGTGACTACGCCACGAAGATCATCCCCGCGGGCTGGGAGCAGGGCCGGTCCTGGGCGTTCGCCGTCGAGGCGCAGGGCGAGGACGGGACGCCGCGGTTCTGCGGCACCGTCGAGCTGCGCGACGAGGGTGAGCGCCGCGCGGAGATCGCGTTCGGGTCGCACCCGTGGGCCCGCGGCCGCGGGCTGATGGAGCGCGCCTGCCGGCTGCTGCTGGAGTGGGGCTTCGCCGAGCAGCGCCTCGAGACCGTCGTCTGGTGGGCCAACCGGGGCAACTGGGCGTCGCGCCGGCTGGCCTGGCGGCTCGGGTTCAGCTTCGACGGCACGGTGCGTCGGTGGCTGCCCCAGCGCGGTGACCTGCTCGACGCCTGGGTCGGCGTGCTCACCGTGTCCGATCGGCGCGAGCCGCGCTCGGACTGGTTCGAGGTGCCGGTGATCCATGGGCGGGCCGTGGTGCTGCGCGGCTACCGGGACACCGACGCTCGGCGGGTGCAGCAGGCCTGCTCGCACGAGCGGACGCAGTACTGGCTGCGCGACATGCCCGCGCCGTACACGATCGACGACGCCCGCGACTACCTCGAGACACGCAAGGAGCAGCGCGCCACCGGCAGCGGCCTCACCTGGGCGATCGCGGACCCGGTCAGCGACGACCTGCTCGGCACCATCTCGGCGTTCGACCTCAAGCCCGGCTACGAGGCCGAGATCGGCTACTGGTCGCACCCCGAGGCCCGGGGGCGCGGCGTGATGACCGAGGCGTGCCGGCTGGTCACACGGCACTGCTTCGTTCCCGCCGAGGACGGTGGCCTCGGCCTCCAGAGGGTGTCGATCTTCGCCGGCGTGGAGAACACCGCGTCGCGGCACGTGATGGAGACGGTCGGGTTCACCCTCTACGGCCGGGAGCGGAACGGCACCCGGCTGCGCGACGGCACGCTGATGGACACCGCCTGCTACGACCTGCTCGCCGAGGAGTGGTCAGGCGTCGACGGGAACCGGTGACGCCGGGGCCACGCGAGTACGGCGGTGCAGCAGCACCGACCCGGCCAGCACCACCAGACCGGCCAGCGACAGCCCGGCACCCACCCAGCTCGGGGCGGTGTAGCCGTAGCCGGCGGCGATCACCAGGCCGCCGAGCCAGGCACCGAGGGCATTCGCGACGTTGAGGGAGGAGTGGTTGAGCGCCGCGCCGAGCGTTTGGGCGGAGCCGGCCACCTCCATCAGCCGCAGCTGCAGGTTCACCACGAGCACCCCGCCGACCGCGGAGATCACCGCCATCGTCGCCAGGCCGGCCACGAAGGAGTGCGCGGTCACCGTGAACAGTGCCAGGCTCGAGCCCATCGCGACCGAGCTGAGCACCAGCGAGCGCAGCACCGACCAGTCGGCCAGCCGCCCGCCGAGCATCGTGCCGGCGACGGAGCCCAGCCCGAAGAACAACAGGAAGACCGGCACGGCCGAACGGGACAGCCCGGTGACCTCGGTGACGGTCGGGGCGATGTAGGAGTACATCGCGAACATCCCGCCGAAGCCGACCGCCCCGACCAGCAGGGTCAACCAGACCTGCGCACTCGCGAGCGCCTTCAGCTCCCTGCGGCCGGTGGCCTCCCGGTCACCGGGCTGGGCCGGGACGAGGGCCCAGACCAGGACGACGGTGAGCAGCGCGAGCACGGCCACGAGGCCGTAGACCGCGCGCCAGCCCAGGTGCTGGCCGAGCCAGGTGCCGGCCGGGACGCCGAGGACCGTGGCGATCGGCAGGCCGAGCATCACCTGGCTGACCGCCCGGCCGCGGCGGTTGGCCGGGACCATCCCCGCGGCGACGAGCGAGGCCACTCCGAAGTAGGCGCCGTGGGGCACGCCGGAGAGGAACCGGGCCAGACCGAGCTGACCGTAGCCCTGGGCCACGGCGCTGGTCGCGTTGGCCACGGCGAAGCCGGCCATGAGCGCAAGGAGCAGTCCGCGGCGCGGCAACCGGGCCCCGAACACCGCGATCACGGGGGCGCCGACGACGACACCGAGCGCGTAGAGCGAGATCACGTGGCCGGCCCGCGGGATGCTGACGCCGACCCCGTCGGCGATCTCGGGGAGCAGTCCCATCGTGACGAACTCCGTCGTACCGATCGCGAACCCGCCCATGGCGAGAGCGACCGTGGCCCACAGCACATGGCGGCTCGGACGGGCACGGTCGGTGCGCGGGGCGGACGTCAGGCTCACACCTGGTGACAAGATGCCCGCGAGACGAGATATTCCTAGCATGCTCCCCCGCACCCACTGGCTCCGTCACATCACGCGCCTGGATCCCGAGGTCGACTACGAGGAGATCTATCGGGTCACCGTCACCCACGAGTTCCCGTGGGACATGAACCAGGCCCTCTCCTTCGCCCTGTTCCGCACCTACGCGGTCCCGTCGATCGGGCGGCTGCTGGACGAGACCGGTGAGTTCGAGCGGGCCACCCAGAAGCGGTACGACGACACCGCGCTGCTGCTCGACGCGGCCTCCATCGACGGGCTGCACTCGGAGCGGGGCCGACGGGCGGTCCGGCGGATCAACCAGATGCACGGCGCCTACGACATCAGCAACGACGACATGCGCTACGTGCTGTCGACGTTCGTCGTGGTGCCGAAGCGGTGGATGGACGACTACGGCTGGCGGCCCTTCACGCCCGCCGAGGTGGCGGCCAGCACCCGCTACTACGCGGAGCTCGGCCGGCTGATGGGGATCAGGCACATCCCGGGGACGTACGACGAGTTCGCGCGGCTGCTCGACGACTACGAGGCCGAGCACTTCGGCTACGACCCGGGCGGGCGCCGCGTCGCGGACTCCACGCTGGCCCTGATGCGCACGTTCTACCCACGGGTGGCGTCCCGGCCGGCGGAGGTGTTCGCCCGTGCGGTGATGGACGCGCCGCTGCGCGAGGCGTTCGGCTACCGGAGCCCCCCGGCGCCGGTGGTGCGCGCCTCCCGGGCCGCGCTGCGGCTGCGCGGTCGGGCCGAGCGTCTGCTGCCCGCCCGGCGAACGCCGATGCGGGTGCAGGACCTGCGCTGGATCCGCTCCTACCCCGACGGCTACGAGGTCGAGGAGCTCGGTACGTTCCCGCGGGGGTGTCCGGTGCCGCGCCGGGCCGGGTGACGGCCGCTCGCGCGTTCCGGCCCGCCTGCACGAACGAAGCTCGTGACGCACCGAGGCGCCGACCCCCGGGGTGGGGACGGCGCCTCGGGCTACGGCGTGCGAGATGCGGTCAGAGGCCGGCCAGCGTCTCGTTGAGCGTCGTGGACGGCCGCATCACCGCGGCCGCCTTCGCGGTGTCGGGCTGGTAGTAGCCGCCGATGTCGGCCGGCGAGCCCTGCACCTCCAGCAGCTCGGACACGATCGCGTCCTCGCGGTCGGCGAGCGCCTGCGCGACCTCGGTGAACTTGCCGGCCAGCTCGGCGTCGTCGGTCTGCTTCGCGAGCTCCTGCGCCCAGTACAGCGCGAGGTAGAAGTGGCTCCCGCGGTTGTCGATCTCCCCGGCCTTGCGGCTGGGGCCCTTGTTCTCGTTCAGGAACGTGCCGGTCGCCCGGTCGAGCGTGTCCGCGAGCACCTGGGCCTTGGGGTTGTCGGTGGTACCGGCCATGTGCTCGAGGCTGACCGCCAGCGCGAGGAACTCGCCGAGGCTGTCCCAGCGCAGGTGGTTCTCCTTGACCAGCTGCTGCACGTGCTTCGGCGCGGAGCCGCCGGCACCGGTCTCGAAGAGGCCGCCGCCGTTGATCAGCGGCACCACCGAGAGCATCTTGGCGCTGGTGCCGAGCTCGAGGATCGGGAACAGGTCGGTGAGGTAGTCGCGCAGCACGTTGCCGGTCACCGAGATCGTGTCCTCGCCCTTGCGGATCCGCTCCAGCGAGAACGCGATGGCGTCCTCCGGAGCCATGATCCGGATGTCGAGGCCGTCCGTGTCGTGCTCGGGCAGGTAGGCGTTGACCTTGGCGATCAGCTCGGCGTCGTGCGCGCGGCCCTCGTCGAGCCAGAACACCGCGGGATCGCCGGTGGCACGGGCCCGGGTGACGGCGAGCTTCACCCAGTCGCGGACCGGGATGTCCTTGGTCTGGCACATCCGCCAGATGTCGCCGGCGCTCACGGCGTGCTCGAGGACGACGTCACCGCTCTCGTCGACGACGCGCACGGTCCCGGTGGCGGGGATCTCGAAGGTCTTGTCATGGCTGCCGTACTCCTCGGCCGCCTGGGCCATCAGCCCGACGTTGGAGACCGACCCCATGGTGGACGGGTCGTAGGCGCCGTTCTTGCGGCAGTCGTCGATGACGACCTGGTAGATCCCGGCGTAGCTGCTGTCCGGGATCACCGCGAGGGTGTCGGCCTCGTCGCCGTCGGGCCCCCACATGTGGCCGGAGGTGCGGATCATCGCCGGCATGGACGCGTCGACGATCACGTCGCTCGGCACGTGCAGGTTGGTGATCCCCCTGTCGGAGTCGACCATCGCGAGCGCGGGTCCGGCGTCGAGGCCGGCCTGGACGGCGGCCTTGATCTCGTCGCCCTCGGGGAGCGACTCGGCGCCCTTGAGGACCGCCCCGAGGCCGTCGTTGGGGCTGAGCCCCGCCGCGGCGAGCTTGTCGCCGTACCGGGCGAAGACGTCGGGCAGGAAGGCGCGTACGACGTGGCCGAAGATGATCGGGTCCGAGACCTTCATCATCGTGGCCTTCAGGTGCACGGAGAACAGCACGTCGTCGGCCGTGGCGCGCGCGATCTGCTCGGTGAGGAACTCGCGCAGCGCCGCGACCCGCATCACGGTCCCGTCGACGACCTCGCCCTCGAGGACCGGGACCGGCTCGCGCAGCACGGTGGTGCTCCCGTCGTCGCCGGCGAGCTCGATACGCAGCGAACCCGCCTTCGCGATGACGGCGGACTTCTCGTTGGACCGGAAGTCGTCGGTCGTCATGTGCGCGACGTTGGTCTTCGAGTCCGGCGACCACGCCCCCATCGAGTGCGGGTGGGCCTTGGCGAAGTTCTTCACCGAGGCGGGCGCGCGGCGGTCCGAGTTGCCCTCGCGCAGCACCGGGTTGACCGCACTTCCCTTGACCTTGTCGTAGCGGGCGCGGACGTCGCGGTCCTCGTCGGTCTGCGGGTCGTCGGGATAGGCGGGCAGGTCGTAGCCGTGCTCCTGGAGCTCGGCGATCGCGGCCTTGAGCTGCGGGATGGAGGCGCTGATGTTCGGCAGCTTGATGATGTTGGCCTCGGGCTTGGTGGCCAGCTCGCCGAGCTCCGCGAGCGCGTCGTCCACGCGCTGGTTCTCGGGCAGCCGGTCGGGGAACTGCGCCAGGATCCGGCCCGCCAGCGAGATGTCGCGGGTCTCGACCGACACCCCCGCAGCACCCGCGTACGCCTCGATCACGGGCAGCAGGGAGTACGTCGCCAGGGCGGGCGCCTCGTCGGTGTGGGTGTAGATGATCCGCGAAGAATCAGGGTTCGGGGAATCAGGGGAGGTCGCGCTGGGGTCCGTCACCGAAGCTCCGTTCGAGTCGAAAAGTTTCTTGACGTCAAGATATCTTACGCGGGTCTCGATGGACCGGCGCCCCCATCCTGCCTCGCCGACCACGGGTGCGCGAGGGCTCGCTGCGCCGGACGCGCCGAGCCCCGCCGGACCCGACCCGGCCCCGCACCGGCGTGCCCTCGCGTGAGGCGGCCGCCCCGCGGGCAGGATCCGGAGCGGGCCCGCACCGCGCGGCTCGGGAAGGAGCTGGCCTGTGCGAAGCACCGTGCTCGTCACGGGGGCCTCCGGGTTCGTGGGCGATGCCCTGGCGCGCGCGCTGGTGACCGCGGGGTACGACGTACGCGCGCTGACCCGGGACTCGGATCGCTACCGGGGAGCGGGCGAGGTCGTCCACGGCGATCTCGCGGACCCGTCCACCCTGGGCGAGGCGTTCGCAGGCGTCGACGCCGCGTACTACCTGGTGCACTCGCTGTCCTCGGCGCACTTCGAGGACGACGACGCCGTGGCGGCGCGGAGCTTCGCGGTCGCCGCGGCCACCGCCGGCGTGCGTCAGATCATCTACCTCGGCGGGCTCGGTTCCGAGGAGGAGCAGCTCTCCCCGCACCTGCGCTCACGGCGCGCGGTGGAGGGCCTGCTCGGGGGCACCGGGGTCCCGGTGACGGTGCTGCGTGCCGCGATCGTCGTCGGTCACGGCGGGGTGTCGTGGGAGATGACCCGCCGGCTCGCGGCTGCGTTGCCCGCGATGGTCACGCCACGGTGGACCTCCACCCGCACCCAGCCGATCTCGCTCGACGACACGGTCGCCTACCTCGTGGGCGTGCTCGGGCAGGAGAGCGCGCTGGGCCGGACCTTCGAGATCGGCGGTGCAGAGGTTCTCACCTACGGTGAGATGCTGCGCCGCTGCGCGCTGATCCAGAACGGTCGCGAGCTGCTCATGCTGGAGCTGCCCGTCCCGGCGAACCCGATCACCGACGCGCTGACCGCGCAGGTCTCGAGCCGCGGGCTGGCCCTGCTCACCGAGGTCGACCAGCAGATCGCCAAGAACCTGATCGCGTCGATGGGCAACGAGGTGGTGGTGACCGAGCACGCGATCCGCGAGATCGTGCCCCTGGAACCGATGGGGTACGACGAGATGGTGCGGGTCGCACTCTCCGACCGGCTCCGCGCAGGAGAGAGCTTGTGACCTGGTTGCGCAAACAGCTCGCCGTCGCGCTCGGTCCCCCGGTCGAACGCGACCACCGCGAGAGCGACCGGGCGTTCCGCCGCCGGAAGGCTGGTTGTCGCCCGGATCCCGGCGCTGCAGAGCCTGGTCAACAGCGTGCTCGACCATGCCCGGCAGGGCGACCTGGCGCTGATTGCCGTGACCACGCTGGTCAACGGGGTGGCCGGGGAGCTGTTCTTCCGCGGGGCGCTCTACGCCGCCATCGGCGTCCGGCACCCGGTGGCGATCTCCACGGTCGTCTACACGCTCACCATCGTCGCCACCGGCCACGCGATGCTGGTGTTCGCGGCGGCCATGCTCGGCGTTCTGGTCGGGAGGCAACGCCGGATCAGCGGCGGGGTGCTCGCCCCGATGCTCACCCGCGTCACCTGGTCGGCCGGGATGCTGTTGGCGCTGCCCCCGATCATGGCGCCTGGGCGTGAGCCCGGAGGGCGTCGTACCGCCTCAACCCGCGGCGGCGTGGGCCCGCTCACGCTGCTAGCGTCACCGTTATCCACTTCGAGTACCGAGGAGTCGTCGTGAGCAACCCCCCTGTCAAGGTCGCCGTCACCGGTGCCGCCGGCCAGATCGGCTACAGCCTGCTGTTCCGCATCGCCAGCGGGGCGCTGCTGGGCCCGGACACCCCCGTGCAGCTGCAGCTGCTCGAGATCACGCCCGCTCTCAAGGCGCTCGAGGGCGTCGTGATGGAGCTCGACGACTGCGCTTTCCCGACGCTCGCGGGAGTGGAGATCGGCGACGACGCGAACACCATCTTCGACGGCGCGAACCTGGCCCTGCTCGTGGGTGCCCGGCCCCGCACCAAGGGCATGGAGCGCGGTGACCTGCTCGAGGCCAACGGCGCGATCTTCACCGCCCAGGGCAAGGCGCTCAACGAGGTGGCCGCCGACGACATCCGGGTCGGCGTGACCGGCAACCCGGCCAACACCAACGCGCTGATCGCGATGACGAACGCGCCGGACATCCCCAAGGAGCGGTTCACCGCGCTGACCCGCCTCGACCACAACCGGGCGCTCTCGCAGCTGGCCGCGAAGACCGGTGCGTCGGTCACGGACATCAAGAAGATGACGATCTGGGGCAACCACTCCGCCACCCAGTACCCCGACATCTTCCACGCCGAGGTCGCCGGCAAGAACGCCGCCGAGGTCGTGAACGACCAGGCGTGGATCGAGAACGACTTCATCCCCACCGTGGCCAAGCGTGGCGCGGCGATCATCGAGGCCCGCGGTTCGTCCTCGGCCGCCTCGGCGGCATCGGCGACGATCGACGCGGCCCGCGACTGGCTGACCGGCTCCCCCGAGGGCGACTGGGTGTCGATGGCGGTCGTGTCCGACGGCTCGTACGGCGTGCCGGAGGGCCTGATCTACTCCTACCCGGTCACCACCTCGAACGGCGAATGGTCGATCGTCCAGGGCCTGGAGATCGACGACTTCTCCCGCGGCAAGATGGACGCCACGGCGGCGGAGCTGGCGGAGGAGCGCGACGCGGTCAAGGAGCTCGGCCTGATCTGACGAGCGCGAAGCGCGAGGCAGAGGAAGGCCGTGACGCGGAGCCTGATCTGACGAGCGCGAAGCGCGAGCCAGCGGAACGGGCGGCATCCCAGGATGGGGGCCGCCCGTTCGCACGTCCGGGCTGCTGATTACCAGGGTATGTCGGAGAACTGTTGCTCCCCCAGGGATGCATTCCTGGGGAAGTGACCGAACGCCTACATGCCCTGGTAATCAGGGGCGGGGTCGCGGGGTGGGTCAGAGCGGCTGCTCGGGTACGACGACCGCCAACACGATCAGCGCGATCCCCACGATCGTCAACGTCAGCACGTCCGCCCAGCGTCGGCGCACCCGCAGCATCCCCGCGCCCCGCTCGCTGAGCACCGCCCGCGCGAGCGCACCGACCAGCAGACCGGCGCCCATCCAGCCGACGCCCGTGCGCCACCCGCCGGCCACGGTGATGCCGAGGCCGGCCAGCGCCATGCCCACGACGAGCAGGTAGACGACCCCGCCGATCGTGCGCGGGACCCGGCGCGGGCCGTCGTCGTCGCCGGGCGTGCTCACGAGGTGGCGGCGAGCGCCTGCTCGGCGGCGCCGACGATGTTGGACAGCAGCATCGCCCGCGTCATCGGCCCGACGCCGCCGGGGTTCGGCGACACCCACCCGGCCACGTCGTACACGTCGCGGGCGACGTCACCGGCGAGCTTGCCGTCCACGCGGGAGACGCCGACGTCGAGGACGGCCGCCCCCGGCTTGACCATGCCCCCGGAGATGATCCCCGGGACGCCGGCCGCGGCGACCACGATGTCGGCCTGGCGCACGTGCATCGCGAGGTCGCGGGTGCCGGTGTGGCACAGGGTGACGGTCGCGTTCTCGCTGCGCCGGGTGAGCAGCAGCCCCAGCGGCCGGCCCACGGTGACGCCGCGCCCGACCACGCACACCTCCGCGCCGGCGATCGGCACGTCGTGGCGGCGCAGCAGCTCGACGATGCCGTTCGGTGTGCACGGCAGCGGCGCCTCCTTGCCCAGCACCAGCCAGCCGAGGTTGGTCGGGTGCAGGCCGTCGGCGTCCTTGTGCGGGTCGATCCGGCCCAGGACGGCGTTCTCGTCCATGTGCTTCGGAAGCGGCAGCTGCACGATGTAGCCGGTGCACTCCGGGTTGGAGTTCAGGTCGTCGACCGCCGCCTCGACCTCGGCCTGGGCGGCCGTCGCCGGCAGGTCCACGCGAAGCGAGTTGATCCCGACCTCGGCACAGTCCTTGTGCTTGCCGCTGACGTACCAGCGGCTGCCCGGGTCGTCGCCGACCAGGACCGTGCCCAGGCCGGGCACCACCCCCTGCTCACGCAGCTTGGCCACCCGCTCGGCGAGCTCGGCCTTGATCGCCGCCGCGGTCTTCGTGCCGTCCAGGATCTGTGCAGTCACGTCGTCATCCTGTCACTGTCGGGTGCGGACTGGGGGTGGGTGGGGTCGCCTGTACGGCGCACGCGTGCGGACTCGCGGGTGGGGTCGCCGACCCGGCTCCTGTTCCACTTCGCTGCGCTCAGTGGAAGAAATGGCGGGTGCCGGTGAGGTACATCGTGATGCCGGCGGCACGGGCGGCCTCGACGACCTCCTCGTCGCGAACCGAACCCCCGGGCTGGACGACGGCCTTCACACCTGCGTCGATGAGGATCTGCAAGCCGTCGGCGAAGGGGAAGAACGCGTCGGAGGCCGCGACCGAGCCCGCCGCCCGCTCCCCCGCCCGCTCGACCGCGAGACGCGCGGAGTCCACCCGGTTGACCTGGCCCATCCCGACGCCGACCGAGGCACCGCCCGAGGCGAGCAGGATCGCATTGGACTTCACCGACCGGCAGGCCCGCCACGCCAACGCCAGGTCGGCGAGGTCCGCGTCGGACGCGGGCTCCCCGCAGGCGAGGCGCCACGACGCCGGGTCGTCGCCGCCGTCGTCGAGCCGCGCGTCGACCGCGTCCCGCTGCTGCACCAGCATGCCGCCCGAGATCGTTCGGATCTCCACGCCGCCGCGGGCCATCGGTCCACACTGCAGCAGCCGGATGTTCTTCTTCGCCGAGAGCAGCTCGACGGCACCGTCCTCGTAGCCCGGGGCGACGACCACCTCGGTGAACACCTCGGCCACCTGCTCGGCCATCTCCTTGCTGACCGGCACGTTGGTGGCGATCACGCCGCCGAAGGCCGACACCGGGTCGCAGGCGTGCGCCTTGCGGTGCGCCTGCGCCACGTCGGCCCCGACCGCGATCCCGCACGGGTTGGCGTGCTTGATGATCGCCACCGCCGGCCGGTCGAAGTCGTAGGCCGCGCGCCGGGCCGCGTCGGCGTCGACGTAGTTGTTGTAGGACATCTCCTTGCCGTGCAGCTGGGTCGCCGTGGCGAGGCCGCCCTCGGGCGCGAAACCGCTGGTGTAGAGGGCGGCCTGCTGGTGCGGGTTCTCGCCGTAGCGCAGCACCGCCGCCTTGTCCCAGGTCGCGCCGATCCAGGCCGGGAAGCCGCTGCCCTCGCTGGTGTCGCTCACCACGTTGCCCATCCAGGACGCCACGTTGACGTCGTACGTCGCGGTGTGGACGAACGCCTCGGCGGCCAGCCGGCGCCGCTGGCTGATCGTGAAGCCGCCGGCGCCGACCGCCTCCAGCGTGGCGTCGTACTGCGCGGGCGAGGTGACGATCGCGACGGAGGCGTGGTTCTTCGCGGCCGCGCGGACCATCGACGGGCCGCCGATGTCGATCTGCTCGACGCACTCGTCCTCGGAGGCCCCGGAGGTGACCGTGTCGGTGAACGGGTAGAGGTTCGACACGACCAGGTCGAACGGCTCGATGCCGAGCTCGGCGAGCTGCTCGCGGTGCGACTCGAGCCGGCGGTCCGCGAGGATCCCGGCGTGCACCCGGGGATGCAGCGTCTTCACCCGTCCGTCGAGGCACTCGGGGAAGCCGGTGAGCTCCTCCACCTTCGTCACCGGGACTCCGGCGTCGGCGATCCGCGACGCGGTGGACCCCGTGGACACGATCGCCACGCCGGCCTCGTGCAGGCCGCGGGCCAGGTCCTCGAGACCGGTCTTGTCGTAGACGGAGACCAAGGCCCGCTTGACCGCCACCCGGCCCGAGTCCCCCGACTGTCCCGACTGCACTGCTCGCTCTGTCATGACGCTCCTCATCAGATCGATGAGGGCACCCAGGCGTTCGATGCGCTCGACTTCACTCCCCGGTGGTTCACCCACCTGCGCCAGTCGTGTGCCCTCACTCTAGTGGACCGTGGACGCGGCCCCGAACCGGACCTTTCGCTCCTCGATGGTGAACCCCTCGCGGGCCATCCGGCCGACAGTGTCGACGAGCATGGCCCGCTCGGCGACCTTGATCCGCTCGTGCAGCGACTCCACGTCGTCGCCGTCCTCGACCCGCACCGCCACCTGCTCGACGATCGGGCCGGTGTCCACGCCCGCGTCCACGACGAACAAGGTGGCGCCGGTGACCTTCACCCCGTACGCGAGTGCGTCGGCCGGGCCGTGCATCCCCGGGAACGACGGCGAGAGCGCCGGGTGGGTGTTGACGCAGCGCCCGCCGTACTCCGCGAGGAAGACGGGGCCGGTGAGCTTCATGAAGCCCGCCAGCACGACGAGATCGGGCTCGTAGGCGCGGCAGGACGCCGTGAGCGCGGCGTCCCAGTCCGCGCGGCTGGGGTGCTCCTTCACCACGTGCACGAACGTCGGGATCCCGGTCCGCTCGGCGCGGGCGAGGCCCTCGATACCGGTCCGGTCGGCGCCCACGGCGACGACCTCGGCGCCGTACGACGGGTCCGCGCACGCGTCGATCAGGGCCTGCAGGTTCGTGCCGGCACCCGACACGAGCACGACGAGGCGGGCGGGCCGACGCGGCTCGGAGGACGGCGGGGTCGCGGACACGCGACTACCGTAGCGATCTGCCGCCGCGTCAGAGTCGGACGGTGTCCTCGGTGGACGGGTCGCCCACGGAGCGGGCGAGTCGGCGCCGGAGCCGCCAGGTAGCCGCCACCCCGCCGAGCAGGCCGCCCCCGCCGAGCGCCACCGAGGCGATGAGCAGCACCTCGAGGAACGGCGCACCGACGTCCGCCATCCGGCCGGGTCCGACGGCCCCGCCCGCGAAGTGGACGAGCACGCTGAGCAGGACCCCGCCGAGCACGCCCCCCGCCAGGCCACGTCCCGCTCCGGTCTCGTAGCCGGGGTGCGGGTGCCGTCGTACGACGAGCGCGCCGGCGACGGCGCCGAGCAGCACCGGGACGGCGACGAGCCCGGCCGCCCAGCCCGGCCCGGGACCCTGCTGCGGGAGCGCGGCCAGCAGCGGGAAGGCGGGCACCGGCCCGAGCACCACCAGCGCGGGCGACACCAGCGTGCCGGTCCCGACCGCGAAACCGGGGCCGAGCAGGTAGGCGCCGCCGAGCAGCGCCGCGTTGGGGGCGACCCCGGCGACGACGAGCGTGTAGAGCGCTCCGCCCGCGGGGTCGGTGTGCAGCCGAGACAGCACGTTGGCGGCCTCGCCGAGGTCGAGCAGCAGGGCGACCACCACCAGCGTCGCGGCAGCCGCGAAGGTGAGCAGCACCGCCGCCAGCGCGCCGCGGACGACGGCGCGCACCGAGTCGGGGAGCCGGGACCGCAGCCTCGCACCCGCGGGGGCGTCGGCGAGCAGGCCGGTGCCGCCGCCGAGCAGGGCGACGGCGAACGCGCCGACGAAGGCACGACCGGGCCCGAGGCCGGCGGTCGGCAGCGAGGCGAGCACGGCGGTGACGACCGCCACCACGCCGTACAGGCCGGCGAGCACGACCGCGGCGAGCCCGGTCCCGGCCAGGTCTTCGGGGGCGGAGGTCTGCGTCGCCCACCGGCCGAGCCGGAACGCCACGTAGCCACAGAACAGGGTGAGCCCGAGCGGCACCGCGGTGATCGTGGTCCCGACCAGCTCGAGGTGGGCGCCGTGGCCGAGCAACCAGGCGTCCGCGCCGACGCGTAGCGCGTCGCGGGTGTCGCCGTGCGTGCCGGCGTCGGAGCTGAACCAGCCCACCAGACCGAGGGCCATGCAGCCGAACAGCACCGCCACCGCGGCGACCATCCCGGCGAGGGCGGCGGACAGCCAGAGCGGTCGCGCCACGGCCGGGTCGGCGCCGCGCTGGGGCGCCACCCGGGAGGAGACGGCGGTGAGCAAATCGGTCATCGGGCACCATCCTCCCCGACCGTCTCGGCCCAGCGGGGATCCCACGCCGGTTGGCCCGCCGAGGGCCGGGGAACGTACCGTAGGGGGCCGGCCCGACGGGGACCGAGAGCTGAAGGAAGGTGGCATGGAGCGGGAGGAGAGCTTCGACGCCTTCTACCGGGACACCCGCCGGCGGGTCCTCCACCAGGCCTTCGCACTGACCGGCGACCTCGCGGCCGCGCAGGCCGCGGTCCGCGACGCCTACGTGGCCGCGTGGCACCACTGGCGCAAGGTCGAGCGACTCGAGGACCGGGAGTCCTGGGTTCGCCCGCACGCGTGGAACACCGCGCAGCGTCGCCACGTCGCCCGGATCTGGCATCGCAACCGGGGCATGGCGCCCGACGTGCTCGCCACGCTCGACGGCCTCGCGAAGCTGCCGGGGGCCCAACGTCGGATCCTGCTGCTGGTCCAGCTCGCCGGGGTGCCGATGGACCACGCCGCCCGCGAGCTGGGCATCACCCGCGAGGCCGCGCAGCGCAACCTCCAGTCGGCCAGCGCGAACCTAGCGGTGCACCTCGACAGCGACTCCGCGGGCCTGCGGCTGGCCCTGCTCGGGCTGGACTCCGCCCTCGACGGCGCCGCGCTGCCCCGCGCGTCGATCGTGCGGCGTGCCGGCCGCAAGCGCCGCCAGGGCCACACGCTGGTGGCCGCCGTGAGCGCCACCGTGATCGCCATCGTCTCCGGGGCGGTCGCCTACCAGCCGCCGGACCGGCCGGACCTGACCGGGGCGGCGGGCGGCGCCGAGGCCCTCGCCGGCGCGGCGCTCGGCACCGGGCTCGCGCCCGAGGACGACCCGGTGGACGCCGGCCTGCCCTCGGCCGACAACCTGCTCGACCACGACCAGATCCGCCGGCTGGGGATGGGGCACCGCTGGCGGGTGGTGCGGACCCACACCAACACCTCCGGCGACGGGATCAACACGATCTGCCAGCAGGAACGGTTCGCCGACCCCGACGGGCTCGCGGCGTGGGTGCGCGAGTTCTCCTCCGCCGGCAAGGTGCGCCGCGACGCGGTGCAGTCCGTGGAGGTGTCGAAGTCGCCCGAACAGGCGCACGACGGCTTCACCACCACGCTCGGGTGGTACGCCGGCTGCCGGGTCGGCCGGCTGCAGCTGTTGCACGCCTACGACGTGGCCGACATCGGCGACGAGGCGTCCGTGCTCACGCTGCGTGAATGGCGCAAGCCGGTCACGACGTACTCCGTGGCGGTGGCCCGGACCGGTGCGGTGACGACCTCGACGGTCGGCCGCAGCGTCGGCACGCCGCCCCCGCCGACGGCGCAGGTGGTGCAGTCGCTCGCCGACTCGGTGGCGATGCTGTGCCCGACCAGCGGCTCCTCGGCGTGCTCGAAGGTCCCGACGTACCGCCCCGTCCCGCCTCCGTCCTCCGGCGGGCACACGGGCATGCTCGCCGTGCCCGACCTGCCGCCGGTCGGGAGGATCGACCAGCCGTGGGTCGGCACCGACGCCAAGGCGGTGCCGAACCCGTCGATGACCACCTGTGACCGCGCCCGGTTCGCCAAGGCGGGGGCCCGTCCGGCGCGGGCCCGGGTCTACCTGATCCCCGAGGCCGACCTGCCGACACGGTTCGGCATCTCCGAGACCGCTGGGGTGTTCCCCACCGAGGCCCGGGCGAAGCGCTTCCTCGCCCAGGTGCGCAGCTCCGTCGCACGCTGCGAGGACCGCGACCTGGCCACCTCCGTGACCGGGGCGCGCCGGGGCCGGTTCGCCCGCACCGGCGCCGAGTGGTCGAGCTGGACGCTAAGAACCGAGATCTCCCAGCGCAGGGTGGTGGAGTTCCGCGTCGGGTTCGTCCGGACCGGCCGTCGGGTCGCCCAGGTCACCTTCGTCCCCGCGCCGCACGACGACATCACCCCCGACCACTTCCGCGACCTGATGGTCCGAGCCGGCGACCGGTTGCTCGAGCTGGGCTGAGCACGGTCCGGCTAGGGTGCGAGCGTGAGCACCTCCGCCTCCCCCGCCGTGGACGTCTCGCGCGCGGGCGCCCTCGCCCTCGATGCGGCCAGTCCCCTCCGCGACCGCCGGGACCTGTTCGACCTGCCCGCGGGGGTCGTCTACCTCGACGGCAACTCCCTGGGGGCACTGCCCCGCACGGTGGCCGAGCGGGTCGCCGCCGTGGTCCGCGACGAGTGGGGCGCCGGGCTGATCTCGTCGTGGAACGACGCGGACTGGATCAACCTGCCGTGCCACGTCGCGGCCAAGATCGCCCCGCTCGTGGGCGCCCCGGCCGCGGATGTGCACGTGGGCGACTCCACCAGCGTGCTGCTGTTCAAGACGATGGTGGCCGCGCTGCGGCTGCGCCCGGACCGTTCCGTGCTGGTGCTGGAACCGACGACGTTCCCCACCGACGGCTACGTCGCGGCCGGCCTGGCCGACCTGCTCGGCGTCGAGCTGCGCTGGTGCGACCCGGCCGATCCTGCCGCCTCGCTCGGCGACGAGGTCGCCCTGCTCGCGCTCACGCACGTCGACTTCCGCTCCGGCGCGATGTACGACATGGCCGCCCTCAGCGCCGCCGCGCACGAGGCGGGCGCTCTCGTCCAGTGGGACCTGTGCCACTCCACCGGCGCCGTCCCGGTGGACCTGCCCGGTGCGGGGGCCGACTTCGCGGTGGGCTGCACCTACAAGTACCTCAACGGCGGTCCGGGCTCGCCCGCCTTCGTCTACGTCGCACCGCAGCACCAGGACGCGCTGCGCCAGCCGATCACCGGCTGGATGGGGCACGCGCACCCCTTCCACATGGACCGCGACTACACGCCGGCGCCCGGGGTCGCCCGGATGGCCTCGGGAACGCCGCCGGTGCTCGCCCTGTCCGCGCTCGACGCCGCCCTCGACGCCTTCGCCGGGGTCGACCTCGCGGTCCTGCGGGATACCTCGCTGTCGCTGACCGACTACTTCATCGCGCTGGTCGACGCCCGGCTCGGCGACGTCTTCGAGGTGATCACGCCGCGCGACCGTGCGGTGCGGGGCAGCCAGGTCTCGCTGCGCCACGACGCGGCGTACGGGGTGGTGCAGGCCCTCATCGCGCGCGGCGTGATCGGGGACTTCCGCACCCCCGACGTGGCCCGGTTCGGCTTCGCCCCGCTCTACGTCTCCCACGCAGATGTCTGGGACGCGGTCGAGCACCTCGTGGCGGTGATGGACGACGCCGAGCACCTGCGCCCGGAGTACGCCGTGCGCAACCTGGTCACCTAGCCCCCTCCCCGTTGAGTGCGGGGTTGTTCCCCGTTGAGTGCCGGGGTTGTGCGCACCTGGAGAGTGAACAACCCCGCACTCGTCCCCGAACAAGCCCGCACTCAACGGATGGGGGCGTGCAACCGTGGGCCTCGGTGGGGCGTCGTACAGATGAGCACGCGGTCACGAGGGACCGCGCCGGCGGACCAGGCGACGCGATGGACGAGGAGGAGTTCGACGACTTCTCGATCGCTACGAGTCCGGACTCCGCTGCGGCGAGGTCGTCTCGATAGCGCTCGAGGACGCCCGCTGGGGCCGCTGAGACCCACCCGACGCGAGCGGGACGTCATACGAGTCGAGGGCTATTGCCCTCTCGTCGTATGACGTCCCGTGGTCTCAACAGGCCCGACCGTCCGATCAGAGGTTCTGCAGGATCTCCCGCATCAGCTCGGCGGTCTCCGACGGCGTCTTGCCGACCTTGACGCCGGCGGCCTCGAGGGCCTCCTTCTTCGCCTGGGCGGTGCCCGACGAGCCGGAGACGATCGCGCCGGCGTGACCCATGGTCTTGCCCTCCGGCGCGGTGAAGCCGGCGACGTAGCCGATGACCGGCTTCGTCACGTTGTCCTTGATGTAGGCCGCCGCGCGCTCCTCGGCGTCGCCGCCGATCTCGCCGATCATCACGATCGCATCGGTCTCCGGGTCGTCCTGGAACGCCTGGAGGCAGTCGATGTGCGTGGTGCCGATGATCGGGTCGCCGCCGATCCCGACCGCGGTCGAGAAGCCGAAGTCCCGCAGCTCGTACATCATCTGGTAGGTCAGCGTGCCCGACTTCGACACCAGACCGACCCGGCCCCCCTTGGAGATGTCCGCGGGGATGATGCCGGCGTTGGACTTCCCGGGACTGATCAGGCCCGGGCAGTTCGGCCCGATGATCCGGGTGGTGCCCTTGGCCTGCGCGTAGGAGAAGAAGTCCGCGGTGTCGTGCACCGGGACGCCCTCGGTGATCACCACGACCAGCGGCATCCCAGCGTCGACGGCCTCGACGACGGCGCCCTTGGTGCCGGCCGGGGGCACGAACACCACCGAGACATCGGCCCCCGTGGCGTCCATCGCCTCCTGCACCGAGCCGAAGACCGGCACGGAGACGTCGCCCTCGAAGTCGACGCTCTGGCCGGCCTTCTTCGGGTTCACGCCGCCGACGATGTCGGTGCCGGAGGTCAGCATCCGCTGGGTGTGCTTCTTGCCCTCGGAGCCGGTCATGCCCTGGACGACGACCTTGCTGTTCTCATTAAGGAAAATCGACATTGCTCTCTCGTCCTCTACTTCGCAGCCAGCTCGGCGGCCCGGTCAGCCGCACCGTCCATCGTGTCCACCAGGGTCACCAGCGGGTGGTTGGCCTCGTTCAGGATCCGCCGGCCCTCCTCCACGTTGTTCCCGTCGAGCCGGACGACCAGCGGCTTGTTCGCCTCGTCGCCGAGCAGCTCCAGGGCGTGCACGATGCCGTTCGCGACCGCGTCGCACGCGGTGATCCCGCCGAAGACGTTGACGAACACGCTCTTGACCTGCGGGTCGCCCAGGATGATGTGCAGACCGTTGGCCATCACCTCGGCCGAGGCACCGCCGCCGATGTCGAGGAAGTTGGCCGGCTTCACTCCGCTGTGCTTCTCGCCCGCGTACGCAACGACGTCGAGCGTGGACATCACCAGGCCGGCCCCGTTGCCGATGATGCCGACCGAGCCGTCGAGCTTGACGTAGTTGAGGCCCTTCTCCTTGGCCTGCGCCTCGAGCGGGTCCGCCTCCTCCTTCAGCTCGAAGGACGCGTGGTCCTCGTGCCGGAAGCCGGCGTTCGCGTCGAGGGTCACCTTGCCGTCGAGCGCGTCGAGGTGGCCGTCGCCGAGCTTGACCAGCGGGTTGACCTCGACCAGGGAGGCGTCCTCCTTGATGAAGACGTCCCAGAGCTTCTTGACGACCTCCTTGGCCTCCTCCGCGACGTCGTCGGGGAAGCGGGTGGCCGCGACGATCTCGGCGGCCTTCGCGTCGTCCACTCCGGTCTGCGGGTCGATGGAGACCTTCGCGACGGCGTCGGGGTTGGTGTGCGCGACCTCCTCGATCTCCACACCGCCCTCGATGCTCGCGATGCACAGGTAGTCGCGGTTGGCCCGGTCGACCAGGAAGGAGAAGTAGTACTCCTCGGCGATGTCCGCGGTGGGCACCAGCAGGACCCGGTTCACGGTGTGGCCCTTGATGTCCATGCCGAGGATCTCGTTCGCCTTGGCGACGGCCTCGTCCGGGTCCGCGGCAAGCTTCACCCCGCCGGCCTTGCCGCGTCCGCCGGTCAGCACCTGGGCCTTGACGACGACCTTGCCGCCCAGCTTCTCGGCGGCAGCGCGTGCATCCTCTGCCCGCTCGACCACGGTGCCGAGGGTGGCCGGCACGCCATGCTTGGCGAAGAGCTCCTTCGCCTGGTACTCCATCAGGTCCACAGGATCTACCCGTCCTTCTCGGTTCGGCTCTGCGTTGGCACACTGCGTCCGGGGCGCTCGACGGCGCACCACGGCGGCTGTGGTGGCACTTGTCCACCGCTGACCCTAGCCCTGTGACACCGCTCACCTCCACGCCGGTCTCGTCACGCAGACCCGGGGGCGCGCCCGTGAGGTCGGCCGGCCCTCCCGGTCCGCCCGGCCGCGTAGCCGCAGTCCCGGTCGTTCGTTGAACCGTGCAGAGACGACCACCCAGAGGGGACGGACCACATGCCGGCACGACGTACCTCCGCCGCACTGACCGCGGCCGCACTCGCAGGAGCCGGACTCGCGATCTCGGGACCGGCCGCCCCCACCGCGGCCGTCGCGGACGACACCCCGGGGTATTCCCTGCGACACCTCACCGTCGAGGTGAAGGTCGGCCCGGCCGGCGACCAGACGTGCACCGTGGACGCCGACCTCTACCGCCCGGACACGGCGACGCGGCGCCACAAGGCCCCCGCGATCTTGTCCACCAACGGGTTCGGCGGGAGCAAGGACGACAGCAACGAGGCCGCGATCGGTCGGGGCTTCGCCCGCGCCGGCTACGTCGTGCTCACCTACACGGGCCTCGGTTTCCCCGACTCCGGGTGCAAGATCACCCTCGACGACCCGGACTACGACGGCCGGGCCGGCACCCAGATGGTCGACCTGCTCGCCCGCAAGAAGTACGTCGCCAAGGACGCGCCGGGCGACCCGCGGGTCGGCATGATCGGCGGCTCCTACGGCGGGCAGATCCAGTACGCCGTGGCGATGCAGGACAAGCGGGTCGACGCCCTGATCCCGATGATCACGTGGAACGACCTGTCCTACTCCCTGGCCCCGAACAACACCGATCTTCGTCGCGGGGTCACCTACGGCACGCCGGGCGTGGCCAAGAAGCAGTGGATCGACCTCTTCTTCGGCGCCGGGATCGCCGACGGCGCCCAGGGGACGTCGATCGACCCGACACGCAACGTCGGCTGCCCCAACTTCCGCGACGAGGCCTGCCAGGCCGCGGCGCAGCTGAACAGCCTGGGCTACCCCGACGAGACCACGCTCACCCTGGCCCGGCACGCGTCGGTCGCGACGTACCTGAAGCGGGTCAAGGCGCCGACCCTGCTCGTGCAGGGCCAGAAGGACACCTTGTTCAACCTGCAGGAGGCGGTGGCCACCTTCCGGGGGCTGCGCGCGCAGGGCACGCCGGTCCGGATGGTCTGGCAGTCCTGGGGACACTCGAGCAGCACTCCGGCCCCGGGCGAGCTCGACCTGGACGCGGCGTCGCTCGACGCCACCTACCTCGGCCGCCGGTTCCACGCGTGGATGGACCACTACGTGGCCGGTGACCGCTCCGCACCGGTCGGCCCGCGGTTCGCCTACTTCCGCGACTGGGTGCACTACGACACCTCGAGCGCCGAGGCGGGCCGCGCGATCGAGAAGGCGTACGCCGAGAAGGACACGTTCTCGGCGAAGCCCACGGCCACGCTGTTCCTCACCGGCGCCGACCGCCTCACCCCCGACCGGTCCGAGGTGCAGGCGGGCTCGGCCTCCTACGCGAACGCGTCCGCCGCCCCCACGTCGTACTCCGAGACCTCGGGCCTGGAGGGCGGGCAGGTGAACCAGCCCGTCTCCGACGCCGACGGCACCTTCGCGGCGTTCACCAGCGCCCCGCTGGCCAAGGGAGTGGCGCTGGTCGGCTCGCCGCGACTGAGGCTGCACCTCGACGCACCGATCGCCGCAGGCAGCCAGTCCGGCGACCCGGCCGGCAAGCTCGTGCTGTTCGCCAAGATCTACGACGTGGCGCCCGACGGCGCGGTCTCCCTCCAGCACCGGCTCGTCTCCCCGGTGCGGGTCGCCGACGTCACGAAGCCGGTGCACGTCGAGCTGCCCGGCGTGGTGCAGAAGTTCAAGAAGGGTCACCGGATCCGGGTCGTCTTCGCCGCCAGCGACTGGGCGTACGCCGGCAACGAGCTCCCCCAGCCGGTCACGGTCAGCACGTCGCCGGAGGCGCCGAGCGCGCTGCGGCTGCCGCTGTCCGGCGACCTGAGGTTCTAGGCGGGCGATCCGGGTCGGCGCCGCACCCGAGGCTCGGGCAGCGGCTCAGGCGCCGACCTCGGACCCGTCCTGCACGTTGTCGTGCACCCAGGCCACGATCTCGGTGGTGGTCGCGCCGGGGGTGAAGACCTGGGCGACGCCGAGCTCCTTGAGCAGCGGGATGTCGGCCTCGGGGATGATCCCGCCGCCGATCACCACGATGTCGCGGGCGTCGCGCGCGTCGAGCAGCTCGATGAGCTTCTTGAACAGCGTCATGTGCGCCCCGGAGAGGACCGACAGGCCGATCACGTCGGCGTCCTCCTGGATCGCGGTCTCCACGATCTGCTCGGGGGTCTGGTGCAGGCCGGTGTAGATCACCTCGTTGCCGGCGTCTCGGAGCGCTCGCGCGATCACCTTCGCGCCGCGGTCGTGCCCGTCGAGCCCGGGCTTGGCCACCACGATCCGGAGCGGAGCCACCATGTCCTCACACCTGCCTTCGTCGGTTCGTCAGGCGCAGACTAGCCGACGTCCGCGGCAGGCGATCTAGACCATGGGTTGAGCGAAGGTGACTTCGGGCACCATCCCGCGTTGTCAGGTGCGGAGTCCACGGCGGCGCCAGGCCACGGGGGTGTGGCACAGGCCACAAGCCGATCCGGACCCCGGACGGACAAGGCTGTAACTGTTCCGTTATCGTTGGCCGTTGCGTGCCCCCGACGTAAGGACGACATTTCGTGGCGAACCACCGTGCTGAGCGGCGCACTCCCGCTCGACGGTCGCACCCCGCGCCCACTGTCGGTAAGCGGCGTGCCGAGAAGCCCGGGCGGGCCGGCCGATCGGCTTCCGCCGCCGTCGTACCCACCGCTGTCGCCTCCACACCTGTTGTCCCGATCACGCCGGCCCCGTCCGACGGACCGGCCGCGCTGGTCCCGTCCGACGCCAGACCGAGGTCGGCGCGTGGCAGTCACACTGGCGGCCGCAAGAAGCCGCTCCGCGGGCTGCCGTCCGCTCCGAGCCTGATCGGCGCCACCGCGCTCGCCCTGGCCGCCGTCGGCGCGCTGGTGAGCCAGCAGCAGGTCGCCCCTGCCTCCGACGGCTACCAGAAGTTCGCCACCCAGGCGAGCGTGCTGAACTCGGCGAGCACGATCGGCTCCAGCGACGCCCTCTCCGGTCGCCGCCGCGCGGTGAGCCGTGACTCGCAGCGCGAGGCCCTCCAGGACGCCGCCAGCCAGCAGCTCCAGGCAGCCGCCGAGTCGCAGGCCGAGCAGCGCAACGCCGCCCTCGCCGCGCTCGCCGCCAGCGCCGAGAAGCACGCACACCAGATCGCCGCCAACGCCTGGCACCTCCCGGTCACCTCCGGCGTCTACCACCTCACCTCACGGTTCGGCGAGTGCTCGTTCCTGTGGTCGAACTGCCACACCGGGCTGGACTTCGCGGCACCGAGCGGCACCCCGATCGAGTCGGTGGCCAACGGCGTGGTGACCTCGACCGGTTACTCCGGCGCCTACGGCAACCGCACGATCGTCACCCTCGAGGACGGCACCGAGCTCTGGTACTGCCACCAGACCAGCTACGCGGTCTCCGTCGGCGAGAGCGTCCGCGGTGGCCAGCTGATCGGGTACGTCGGATCGACCGGCAACGTCACCGGTCCGCACCTGCACCTCGAGGTCCACCCCGGCGCCGGCGACGCGGTCGACCCCTTCGCGGCGCTGGTCGTGCACGGCGTCAACCCGTGACGCCCGCCGCGCCGAACGCCTACAGCTTCTCGACCGGGGCGTAGCGCAGCAGCAGCCGCTTCACGCCCTGCGACCCGAAGTCGATCGAGGCCACCGCCTTGTCGGCGACCCCCTCGACCGTGACGACGCTGCCCATGCCGAAGGTGTCGTGCAGCACCCGGTCCCCCGGTGCCAGCGAGGGGATCTCGCGCTTCTTCGCCCTGGCGTCGGCGTCCGCGCGCACCGCGGCCGTGCCGAACCGGCGGGTCGGTGCGCCGGCGTTGCGCTGCGGCAGGCCGGGCAGGACCGGGCGGCTCCACGAGGTCTGCGCGGCCTCGGTGCGCCGCCAGTCGACCAGGTCGACCGGAAGCTCGTCGAGGAAGCGAGACGCGGGGTTGTGCGCCGGGGCGCCCCAGGCGGAGCGGACGACCGCCCTGGAGACGTAGAGCCGCTGCTGCGCACGAGTGAGACCGACGTACGCGAGCCGCCGCTCCTCCTCGAGCTCGGGCTGGTCCCCCAGCGAACGCATGTGCGGAAAGACCCCGTCCTCCAGGCCGCTGAGGAACACGACCGGGAACTCCAGACCCTTCGCGGTGTGCAGGGTCATCAGCGTGACCACCCCGGCGTCCGCGCCCTCCGCGCCCTCCGTTCCCTCCGTGCCCTCGGCAGGCTGGTCGGGGATCTGGTCGGAGTCGGCCACCAGCGCGACCCGCTCGAGGAAGTCGCCGAGCCCCGGCGTCGGCGGGTTCGGGTCCGCGGGGTCGACGGAGGGGCCGGACACGGGCTCGTCGGCGAACTCCCGCGCTACCGCGACGAGCTCGGCCAGGTTCTCCACCCGGGTCTCGTCCTGCGGGTCGTCGCTCGCCTCCAGCTCGGCGAGGTAGCCGCTGCGGGTGAGGACCTGTTCGAGGATGACGTCGGCGCGTTCGCCGGCGTCGACCATGGACTGCAGCTCCTCGACCATCTCGACGAAGCCGCGGATGCAGGTCACCGACCGGGTGGCGATCCCGGGCGCCTCGTCGGCACGGCGCAGCGCCTCGAAGAAGGTGAGCCGCTCGCGCTGGGCGAGCGCCTCGACACACGCCTCCGCCCGCTCACCGATTCCGCGCTTGGGGGTGTTCAGGATCCGCCTCAGGGAGATCTCGTCAGCGGGGTTGGCGAGCATCCGCAGGTAGGCCAGGGCGTCGCGCACCTCCCGCCGCTCGTAGAACCGGACACCCCCGACCACCTTGTAGGGCATGCCGACCCTGATGAACACCTCTTCGAACACGCGCGACTGGGCGTTGGTCCGGTAGAACACCGCGACATCCCCGGGCCGGGCGTTCCCCGCGTCCGTCAGCTTGTCGATCTCCTCGGCGACGAAGCGCGCCTCGTCGTGCTCGTCGTCGGCGACGTAGCCAACGATCGGGTCGCCGTCACCGGCGTCCGACCACAGGTTCTTGGCCTTGCGCCCCTTGTTGCGGCTGATCACCGAGTTGGCGGCCGTGAGGATGGTCTGGGTGGACCGATAGTTCTGCTCGAGAAGGATCGTGGAGGCGTCGGGGAAGTCCTGCTCGAACTGCAAGATGTTGCGGATGTTGGCGCCGCGGAACGCGTAGATGGACTGGTCGGCGTCGCCGACGACCATCAGCTCCGACGGCGCGATCGCGTCGGGCGAGACGTCCTCGTCCTCGAACGACGCGCCACAGAGCGCGTGGACCAGGGCGTACTGCGCGTGGTTGGTGTCCTGGTACTCGTCGACGAGGACGTGCCGGAACCGGCGCCGGTAGGTCTCCCGCACCTCCGGGAACGCCTGGAACAGGTGCACGGTGGTCATGATCAGGTCGTCGAAGTCGAGCGCGTTGGCATCGCGCAGCCGGCGCTGGTACATCGCGTAGGCCTCGGCATAGGTTTCTTCGAGGTGGTTCTGCGCGTTCTTGGCCGCGTCCTCGTGGTCGACGAGCTCGTTCTTGCAGTTCGAGACCCAGTTCAGGATCGCCCGGGGCGGGTAGCGCTTCACGTCGAGGTCCAGGTCGCGGGCCACGAGGGTCATCAACCGCTTGGAGTCGGCCGCGTCGTAGATGGAGAAGGACGACTTGTAGCCGAACTTGTCGATCTCCTTGCGCAGGATGCGCACGCAGGCCGAGTGGAACGTCGAGACCCACATGATCCGGGCCCGGCGGCCGACCAGGTCCTCGACGCGGTCGCGCATCTCGGCAGCCGCCTTGTTGGTGAACGTGATCGCCAGGATCGAGCCGGGGTGGGCATTGCGCTCCGCGATCAGCCACGCGATCCGGCGGGTGAGGACACGCGTCTTCCCGGACCCGGCGCCGGCGACCACCAGCAGCGGGGTCCCGGCGTGGGTCACCGCCTGGCGCTGTGGCTCGTTGAGGCCGTCGAGCAGGGCCTCCGCCGCCGGCACCCGCCGCGGGGATGCCGCGTCGCGCTCCTGCTCGGGGTCGACGGGGGCCGAGGCCTGGGGGATCGGGAACAGCGCGCTCATGTCCGGTCCAGCCTACGTGCCGTGACCGACAGCGAGATGCACGGTCAGGACAGGCGGGCGCCGCGTCGGTGCGCGGTTCTCGTGCCCCGACCGGTCAGCGGTCCAGCGGGGAGAAGTGCTGGTAGTCCTTCAGCGTGTGCCAGGCGCCGCCCCACTGCCACCCGATCGAGGCGAACGCGCGGACCACGACGCCACCGGGGAGGATCATCCCGGGGCGGTGCCAGGAGCGCTTCGTGTAGGCGCCGGCGAGCTCGGGCAGCACCAGGTCCCCCTTCACGTAGGGGTTCTGGAACGGATTCAGGTCGATGGCCAGGCCGAGCGCGTGAGCGGACCAGAACGTCTGCCCGGTGGTGGGCCGACACACCATCGCCCCGGTCCCGTTGCCGTCACCGGTCGGCGTGAGGTCACGCTCGGCGCTGGTGGGCAGAGTCATCTGCTCGATCGGGAACCGCGCCGCGTAGAGCCTGCGGAACACTCTGGTGATCGGCCGGGCGTGCCCCTTGTGCACGATCAGCTCCCCGGTGTGGGGCCGGTGGTCGAAGCCGTAGAACGTGACCCGGACGTAGCGCAGATCTCTCAGCCCGACCGGGCAGCCCTTGGACCACGACGTTCCCATCCGTTCGCGGACCCACGGGGTGATCGGCCCGACCGAGGACCGGTAGGCGTCGGCCGGCGGGGGCGGCAGCGCCTCGATCGTGGGCATGGTGCGGACCCGCAGCTGCTTGGGCGTCGGCCGGCGTACGCCGAAACCGTCCGGGGCGAGCGGCAGTACGTGGGCACCGATCTTCCAGGTGTCCAGGTGGGGGTCCGCGCTCTCCTTCGGCGGGGACGGAGACGAGGTCGTCGGCGCGGGACTCCGCGGTGCCGGCGCCTCGCCCGTACCGGTGGAGTCGCTCGCGCCGGGCGAGTCGCCGGGCGAGTCGGCCCAAGGGTCGGCGGACGAGTCGGCGCGGGGGCCCGCAGCCGGCCGGTCAGGCGTTCCGGAGCAGCCGGCGACGAGTGCGGCCGCCAGCAGGACACCGACGAGGCTGCGACCGCCGAGGGACATCAGTGCCAGAAGACCGCGACGGCGATGTTCAGCGCGGTCAGTCCGAGCAGCCCGAAGTAGAGACCGTCGGGCAGGGACGGCTTCTTGCGGTTGACCCACACCAGCACACCGACGGCCAGCGCCACGACCAGTTTCACGCCGATCTTGGCGTTGTCGACCTCGTGGTCCCCGGCCTCGAGCACACCGACGAGCAGCAGGCCGGTGACCAGCTGGGTGAGGATGCCGTGGAACATCGCGTTGTTGACCACCCTCGGGTGGGTCGCGACCTGCACGAACAGCCCGCCGAACAGGGCAGCAAGCCCGATGAAGTGCAGGAAGAGGAGTACGTCGCGCAGGAAATCCATGTCCGCGACCCTAGGCGAGCCGGTCGACGGCGCGGCCGGCTGGGTCCCCGACCGTTGCGTGGCCGCAGGCGGCGATCATCGGCGCACCGTGCAGGCGTTCACTCGGCCATCGGGTTCGGCCGCCGCCAGGTGCGCTCGAACGGCAGCCTCCACGCGTGCGGCGCGATGAGCTGGTGGATCGCGTTGGGGCCCCAGCTACCCGGTTGGTAGACGCGCACAGGCGGGGGGTCGGCCAGCAGCGGCCGGGAGCGGTCCCACAACGACTCGATCCCCTCGGCCATCGTGAACAGCGTATGGTCGCCGTGCATGGCGTCGTGGATCAGCCGTTCGTAGGCCTCCAGCCCGGCGCCGGCGTACGACGACTCGTGCAGCGCGAACTGCATGCTGAGCTTGTCGAGCTTGAATCCCGGGCCGGGCCGCTTGCCGTAGAAGGACAGCGACATCCGCGACGAGTCCGCGAGGTCGAACGTCAGGTGGTCGGGTCCGTGCCCGCCGACGCCTGATCCGCTGGGGAACATCGTCCGGGGCGGCTCCTTGAAGGCGATCGAGATGATCCGGGCGCTCTCCGCCATCTTCTTGCCGGTGCGCAGGAAGAACGGCACGCCGGCCCAGCGCCAGTTGTCGATCTCGGCGCGCAGCGCCACGAACGTCTCGGTGTCCGAGTCGACCGAGATTCCCTCGCGTTCCCGGTAGCCCTCGAACTGGCCGCGGACCACGTGCTTGGGCTCGATGGGCAGCAGCGACCGGAAGACCTTGTTCTTCTCCTCGCTGATCGGTCCCGGCTCCAGGGACGTCGGCGGCTCCATCGCCATGAAGGCCAGGACCTGGAACAGGTGCGTGACGACCATGTCCTTGTAGGCGCCGGTGGCCTCGTAGAACTTCTCGCGACCCTCGAGACCCAGCGTCTCCGGGACGTCGATCTGCACGTGGTCGATGTGGTTGCGGTTCCAGATCGGCTCGAACAACCCGTTGGCGAACCGGAAGGCGAGGATGTTCTGAGCCGCCTCCTTCCCGAGGAAGTGGTCGATCCGGTAGATCTGGTCCTCGGAGAACACCCGGTGCAGCTCGTGGTTGAGCGCCCGGGCGGAGTCGAGGTCGGTGCCGAACGGCTTCTCCATGATGACCCGGGACCGCTCGACCAGACCGGCCTCCTCGAGCGCGTGCACCGCGGCCAGCGCCGCCGACGGAGGCACGCTCAGGTAGTGCAGGTAGCTGACCGGGTCCACGCCGGTCTCGGCGGCGAGCTTCTGCTCCTGGTCGGACACGGCGTCGGCCAGCGCCTGCGGACCCTTGCCGCTCGGCACGTAGCGCAGTCGCCCGGCGAACTCGCGCCACTGGTCGTCGGAGACCTTGCGGTTGCTGTCGACCTGGCAGGCCTCGCGCGCGATCTCGACGAACTCCTCGGTCGTGATGTCGTCGAGCGAGGTGCCGACGATCCGCGTGTCGGACGCCAGCCCCGCGCAGTACAGGTGCAGCAGACCGGGCAGCAGCTTGCGCCGGGCGAGGTCGCCGGTCGCCCCGACGAGCACCAGGACGTGGGGATCGGCCAGGTCGGTATCGGAGCCGGCGTGCATGGCCGCGACGCTACGCCACCACGGCCGCGGCCGACAGGTTGGAACCTGTTCCATAGACTCGTCAGCGACCGGGCGGACCGAGCATGAGGAGACCCGATGAGGCTGGAGCTGTCACCGCAGGACGCGGCGTTCCGCGAGGAGATGCGCGCGTTCTTCACCACCGCGGTGCCCCAGGAGATCCGCGACGCCGTGGCGGCGCGCCGCGAGCTCACCAAGGAGCAGTTCGTGGAGAGCCAACGGATCCTCAATGCCGCCGGGCTCGCGGTGCCCGGGTGGCCGGTCGAGTGGGGAGGTCGGGACTGGACGCCACTGCAGCGCCACATCTGGCACGAGGAGATGCAGCGGGCGTGCGTGCCGCTGCCCCTGGCGTTCAACGCCTCGATGGTCGGTCCGGTGATCGCCGCCTTCGGCTCCCAGGAACAGAAGGAGCGGTTCCTCCCGCCGACCGCCAACCTGGACATCTGGTGGTCCCAGGGGTTCTCCGAGCCCGACGCCGGTTCGGACCTCGCCTCGCTGCGCACCACCGCGGTCCGCGACGGCGACCACTACGTGGTCAACGGTCAGAAGACCTGGACCACGCTCGGCCAGTACGGTGACTGGATCTTCAACCTGGTCCGCACCGACCCCGACGCCCCGAAGCGCCAGCAGGGCATCTCGTTCCTGCTGATCGACATGACCTCTCCTGGCGTGACGGTCCGCCCGATCGAGCTGATCGACGGCGGCCACGAGGTCAACGAGGTGTTCTTCGAGGACGTCAGGGTTCCCGTGGAGAACCTCGTCGGCGAGGAGAACAAAGGCTGGGACTACGCGAAGTTCCTGCTCGGCAACGAGCGGGTGGGCGTGGCCCCGGTCGGCTCGATCAAGCGGGTGCTCGCCACCGCGAAGGAGCAGGCGAGCACGGCCGGTCCCGGTGGGAGCTCGCTGCTCGACGACCCGCTCATCGCCGCCCGGGTGGCGGAGCTGGAGAACGAGCTGCTCGGCCTGGAGCTGACCGCCCTACGCGTGGTCGCGCACTCCGCCGACGGCAAGCCGCACCCGGCGTCGTCGGTGCTCAAGCTCAAGGGCAGCGAGCTGCAGCAGGCGGTCAGCGAGCTGGTGGTCGACCTGGCCGGCCCGGCTTCGCTCGCGTCCGGCGCCGGCGACGGGTCGGACCTGCCCGAATGGACCCGCCGCGCGACCCCGTCGTACCTCAACCTCCGCAAGGCCTCCATCTACGGCGGCTCCAACGAGGTACAGCGTCAGATCATCGCCGGCACCATCCTGGGACTCTGAGGAGCACGACATGGACTTCGACTACGACGACGAGCAAGAGGCGCTCCGGGACTCCGTGCGCGGCGTGCTGGGCAAGTCCTACGGCGACTTCGAGCAGCGGCGCAGGACGGTGGCGGCCGACCCCGGGTACGACGAGTCGCTCTGGAAGCGTCTCGGGGAGCTCGGTGTGCTCGGTCTCCCGTTCGCGGAGGACGACGGCGGCATGGGCGCCGGGCCGGTCGAGGTGGCGCTCGTGTGCGAGGAGATCGGCCGGGTGATCGCCCCGGAGCCGTTCCTCACCTCCGTGGTGCTCGCCGGCGGTCTGGTCGCTGCGGCCGGGACACCGGAGCAGCGCAGGCGGGTGCTTCCGGCTCTGGCCGAGGGGTCGCTGCTTCCCACGTTCGCCTACCTCGAGCCGGGCCGGCGCTGGCAGACCGCCGCCGCGGCCGTGAGCGCACGCCAGGACGGCGACCGCTGGCTGCTCGACGGGGCCAAGGAACCCGTGGCGCACGGCGCCCGTGCCGACCTGCTCGTGGTCAGCGCCGCGCTTCCGGACGGCGGCACAGGCGTCTTCCTGGTCGCGTCCGACGCCGATGGCCTGGTCCGCGACGGCTACCCGACCCACGACGGGGGCCGTGCCGCACGGGTGGCGTTCGACGCCACGCCGGCGACCGCCCTCGGCGAACCCGGCTCCGACGCCACGGCGCTGATCGATCGGGCGCTGGACGAGACCCGGGTCGCGGCCTGCCACCAGGCCCTCGGGGCGATGTCGTTCGCGCTCGGCGCCACCACCGACTACCTCAAGAGCCGCAAGCAGTTCGGGGTCACCCTCAACAAGTTCCAGGCGCTCACCTTCCGCGCGGCCGACCTGTACGTCTCCCTCGAGCTGGCGCGGAGCACCGCCCTGTGGGCCACGCTCGTGCTCGACGCGGGCGACGCGCCGGCCGGCCACGAGGCCGCGACGCGGGCCGCACTGCAGGTGAGCCGGTCCGGACGGCACATCGGGCAGGAGGCGATCCAGCTGCACGGCGGGATCGGGATGACCGCGGAGTACTCCGTGGGCCACTACACGAGCCACCTGACCGCGCTGGACCACCTGCTCGGCGACGGCCGGCACCACCTGGGCGTGCTCGCGGCGACCGTGGGTGAGCACGGCGAGGTCGACCCGCTGCCCTGACCCCGAGTCCATGGAAGTCGCGCGCCGGGCCACTTCGGACGACAGCAGACGCACCCTGCTGGAGGTGTTGCCCGAGGGCCCGCGCAACCGCGGGCGAGCTGGCAGCGTTCCTCCCCATTGCCCGCCCGGGCCTCTCACGGCACCTGCGCGTGCTGCGCGAAGCGGTCTGGTGGAGGTTTCACCAAGAAGCGCAGCGACGGGACTACAGCGAAGGAGCACCCGATGACGCGCCGGGACGCCTGGCGGCGCGCGCACGCTGGGCACGCTGGCCGCCGACATCACCGCCGCGTGAGCTCGGTCCCGGGAGCGGGCATCTGATCAGCCCGTAGACCCCTGAGTCGGAGATCCCACGCAGGTTTCACCACGCATCCGTTCACGCAACGCACCTCCGTCGGCGGGCGCCCACAACTCGGTGCCCGTTCGACAGCTTTCGGGCTTCGTTCCACGCGGCTACCAGTTCCGGTTTGTCCGCAGCGCACGCTGTCCTCGGCAGACTGCCAGCGGCCGGCTCCCGCGGATCCATTGGTGCCCATGTTCGGCGTTCGGCCGCGCGTTGTGCCTCAGAAGGGTAGACCTGAAGCTATCCGGACTCGACGTCCGAGAACCTCGGGCCTCCCCGCTCCGGCCATCGTTGGAGCAACTCATGTCTCGTGCGCGTCTGTTTATGCTGTCCGCACCCTGTGTCGCCGTCGCTACCATGGCGCTCGTCGCCCATGGCTCGCCGGCCAGCGCTGCCCAGTCCCAGATTGGTCTCGGCACCGCCACTTCCTACGCCGTTCTCGCTGGCACGGCAATCACCAACACCGGACCCACGGTGATCTCGGGGGACGTCGGCGTCTCCCCGGGCGGCGCCGTGTCGGGATTCCCGCCCGGACTCGTCAACAACGGTGTCATCCATGCCGCCGACGCCCCCGCGCTCCAGGCTCAGAACGACCTCACGACCGGTTACAACGACGCGGCAGGACGCGGCCCCGTCGTGGACAAGACCGGCCAGGATCTGGGCGGTCAGACGCTGCTGCCCGGCGTCTACAACGCCTCCAGCTCGATGTCCCTGACCGGTACCGTGACCCTCGACGGTCTGGACGATCCGTCCTCCGTCTTCGTCTTCCAAGCCGGCTCGACCCTCGTCACCGCCAGCAGCAGCACCGTGTCCCTGATCGGCGCCGCCCAGCCGTGCAACGTCTACTGGCAGGTCGGCAGCTCCGCCACCCTGGGCACAAACTCCACGCTCGTGGGCACCGTGCTCGCACTGACCTCGATCAGCGCCACCACCGGCGCCACGATCCAGGGGCGGCTGCTCGCACGGAACGGAGCCGTCACCCTCGACACCAACACCATCACCAGGCCCACCTGCTCGGCGCCGGTCACCCCGACGCCAACGCCGACCACCACCCCCACGGCGACGTCCCCGACCGCCACCCCCACGGCGACGTCCCCGACCGCCACCCCCACGGCGACGTCCTCGCCGACAGCGTCCCTGTCGCCCACACCCGCAACGGCCAGCCCGGGAGGCGGCGCGAGCGCCGGCGCCGGCCCATTCGGCGGCGGGTCGGATTCGGGCACCCCGACGAACCAGACTCCCGTCGTTCCCTTCGGCCATCCCGAGACCGGGCGATCGTCGCTGCCTGGCGACCAGGGACAACTGTGGCTCGTAGGCGCCCTGGTCTGCACCTTCGGTGCTGTCGGCGCGGCAGTGCACGGTTCCCGACGCCGCCGGAGCTCACCTGCATCATGAGCTCGGCGGGACACCCCACCTTTCGCGGGCGTTGGCTAGTCGCTGCCGCGATCCTCGCGCTGACCGCCGTTGTCTGCCTGGGCCTGTGGGCGGTGCAATCGAGATCCGCGCCTGTTGCCCCTCCGCGGGCGTCGACCGACAACGCCGCGTCGACCCGATCGGGACCCGCGCCGGCCCCGGACCCCGGGGTCGTCCACCTCGCGCGTCCCGTGGCGCTGCGCATCCCGATCATCGACGTGGCCACCCGCCTCACCAGGTTGGGTCTCCAGAAAGACGGCACCGTCGAAGTCCCGAGCAACCCCGACGTCGCCGGCTGGTTCCGTCGAGGACCGTCTCCGGGAGCCCCGGGATCGTCGGTCATCCTCGGACACGTCGACTCCACCGCAGGCCCGGCGGTCTTCTACCGGTTACGCGAGATGAAGCAAGGCGACCAGATGGCCGTCACGCTCGACGACGGCACCACCGTCTGGTTCGAGGTGCGCTCGATCCGCACCTACGCCAACAACGACTTCCCCGCCCAACGGGTCTACGGACGCCAGGGCGCCAGCGAGCTGAACCTGGTCACTTGCGGCGGCGACTACGACTCCACCGTCGGCGGCTACCAGTCGAACCTCGTGGTCAACGCCCGGCCCCGACCTCAACGGCGAGCCCCTGCACCATCCGCCAACTGACCAGGCCGTCAGCGGCTTACGCGCGCGCCGGCTCGCCCCGAAGGAAAGACCCGCTCGGTGTCCGTACCAGCATCGCGCTCGGTGTCGAGGTAGACAGCGACAGCGATGAAGACCCTGGTCGACACCGGCGCGAGCCGTTGGTGTCCGCCCTAGCCATCGGCGATGAACACGCGCGCCGTTCCGCGACCCGCAAGTCCTCCAGACGCAGCCCGATGACCGCACAGCGGCGCAGCCCGCCGAAGACCATCGCGGCGAGCTGCTCGGCGACGGTGCACGTCCGCGCGGTCGGGTAGACGTCCCCACGTGGGACGCTGGCATGATCAGGTCGTGACGTCGAGCTCGGGCTGGTGCTGGGACCAGCTCGCCCACGCCGTGGTCACGCTCCCGCGCCCCGCGGTGATCGCCGTGGACGGTGCGGACGGAGCGGGCAAGACCACCTTCGCGAGGCACCTCGCAGCCTCGATCGAGCGCGCCGGAAGGCCCGCGGTGATCGTGCACGAGGACGACTTCCTGGCTCCGCGAAGGGTCCGCCACCGCCGCGGTCGGCATTCGCCGGAGGGCTTCTTCCTCGATTCCTACGACCTGGTCGCGCTCTCCCAGCACGTCCTGGAGCCGCTCGGGCCAGGCGGAGACCGAAGGATCCGGCGTGCGGTCTTCGACCACCGTCGGGATGCGCCGATCCACGCACTCGACGAAGAGGTGCCCAGAGATGCCGTGGTCATCGTCGAGGGCATGTTTCTGCACCGCGACGAGCTGGCGGACCGTTGGGACTGGTCGGTCCTCCTCGACGTGCCCTTCAACGAGACCGCCCGCAGGATGGCGGAGCGGGACGGCAGCCACCCCGACCCGGAGCATCGGTCCATGCGCCGCTACGTCGAGGGGCAACGGATCTACTTCGCCACGTGCCAGCCGCACGAGCGCGCGGCGCTGGTCCTGGACAACACGGGCCCGCAGAGCTGACGGAGCCACCGCCCGACCGCCGACCTGATCTCGTCCCTGCACCCGTTCGACCGGCGCGGGGCCTGCGCGGGAACGCTCGCGCATGGCATGAATCGAGTTGACTCACGGGCGCTCGGGCTGGTCGGGTCTCCTGGTGGACGTCCGAACGCTGGATCTCTCAGACGATGCGGCCTTGGCGGCCGCCTACGCGGTCGAGAGCGCTGCCACCGCTCAGAGCCGGCCGGGCTGGACGCCCCTCGGAGAGACCGCGCGCGTGACTGCGTGGCGCGCGCTGAACGGCTGGCGCCGGACCCTTCTGGGGGCATTCGTCGACGCCGAGCTGGTGGGTTTCGCCTCGTGCGAAGAAGCCGATGACACGCCCGACACCGCGTGGGTGAATGCCTCGGTCATGCCAGACCAGACAGGGAAAGGCCTCGGCTCCGCCCTGGCTGCCGCTGCCGAGGCTGCCGCCGGGCCAGGGGTGACCCGCTTCGTGACGAGCGTGCACCGGCCGTCGCCGGACGAGTTGGCCAGGTTGGTCCACGCCTTCGCGGCACCGTTGGGGTACTCGGTCGCGACAACCGAGACGGTGGTGGAGCTGGATGTGGAGCAGGCCGACCTGGCGTCGACTGTTGCCCCCGCTGGTCACTCCGTCGAGACGTACGTGGGCGGTGTGCCGGAGGCCCTGCGACCCGAAGTCGGTGAGTTGAAGGGGCTGGTCGACGCGCAAGCCCCGAACGGAGAACTGAGCTGGGCACCCACGCCGGTGACACCCGACGAGTACGCGGACGAGCTGGGGCTCTGGCAGCGCCAGGGACGCAAGGTCATCGAGACTGTCGCCGTCGACGGCGACCGGGTGGTCGCGTGGACCTGTCAGCTCGTGCCACCTGATCCGGTGCGTCCTGCGCAGATCGAGGGCACCATCGTGCGGTCGGAGCATCGCGGGAAACGGCTCGGGACCGCGGTGAAGGTGGCGAACCTACGTCGCGCCCGGGCACTGGGCGTCCGCCGCGTGCGGACCAGCAGCGACGACGCAAACCAGTGGATGCGCGCCATCAATGCCGCCCTTGGTTTCCTTCCGGTGGAATCGGAAGTGCTCCTGCACAAGCAGCGACCGCCGCAGTCAGAGTAGCCGGCGGTCGGTCGCCCACCGGGTCAGCTCGTACCGTGAGGAGAGCTGCAGCTTGCGCAGCACGCTGGACACATGGGTCTCCACGGTCTTCACCGAGATGAACAGCTCGCTGGCGACCTCCTTGTAGGCGTAGCCGCGCGCGATCAGCCGCATCACCTCGCGCTCCCGCTCGCTGAGCCGGTCGAGGTCCTCGTCGACCTGGGCCACCGCGATGGAGCCGGCGAACGCGTCGAGCACGAACCCGGCGAGGCGCGGCGAGAATACGGCGTCGCCCTCGGCAACCCGGCCGATCGCGTCGACCAGCTCCGGACCGGTGATCGTCTTGGTGACGTAGCCCCGCGCCCCGGCCCGGATCGTGCCGATCACGTCCTCGGCGGCGTCGGAGACGCTCAGCGCGAGGAACTTGGTCTCCGGGACACGGTTGGCGACCCGGCGCATCACCTCGCCTCCGCCGCCGCCGGGCAGGTGCACGTCGAGCAGGACCACCTCGGGCTTGAGCCGGAGCACCGCCTCGACGGCCTGGTCGACGTCGGCGGCCTCACCGAGCACTTCGACGGCGCCGTCGATCTCGGCACGGACACCCGTGCGGAACATGGCGTGGTCGTCGACGACGACCACGGTGCGCCGGGTGGCGGTGGGTGCAGACATCAGTGCGCGCCTTCCTTCTCGGGGGACGGGACCGAGAGAGACAGCCGGACCTCGGTGCCCTCTCCGGGAGCGGTGCGGATCTCGGCCCGGCCGCCGTGCCGCTCCATCCTCGCGAGGATGGAGTTGCGGACCCCGAGCCGGTCGTCGGGCACGGCACCCTGGTCGAAGCCCTGGCCGCGATCACGGACGAACACGTCGACGGCGGCGTCGGTGCACTCCGCGAAGACGTCCACCTTGTCGGCGCCAGAGTGCTTCGCCGCGTTGACCATCGCCTCCCGGGAGGCCAGCACCAGCGGGCGCAGGGCCTCGGTGACCCGGGCGTCGCCGACCGTGACGACCTCGACCGGAACGCTGTGTGCGTCCTCCACCTCGGCGGCCGCCGCCTTGAGCGCGCCGGCCACTGACGTCTCGGGGTGGGCCTGATCGCCGTAGAGCCAGCCGCGCAGGTCGCGCTCCTGGGCCCGGGCGAGCGTGGCCACGGTCCGGCCGTCCTCGGCGTGCTTCTGGATCAGCGCCAACGTCTGTAGCACCGAGTCGTGCAGGTGCGCCGCCATGTCGGCGCGCTCCTGGGAGCGGACCCGCGCGGCCCGCTCCTCGGACAGGTCGCCGGTGAGCCGGAACAGCCACGGCCCCACCATCAGGCCGAGGCCCAGCACCCCCAGCGCACCGGCGAGCAGCACGTCGCGGGCGACACCGGCCTGCCCGGTCTGCGCGGCGAACAGGCCCAGCGCGAGCACCAGCAGCAGCACCCCGACGACGAGCCGGGCGTACGACGCCACGCCTCCGCGCCCGACGACGGTCCGCACGAAGTCGACCCTCCCGGTGGCGTCCACCCACCGCTCGCGCTGCGCCTCGTCGGCCTGCCACCAGAGCACGGCCAGCCCGGCGGCGCCGACCAGCACGGGCCAGAACAGCAGCGAGCTGCCGATCCATCGCTGCGCGAGCAGCAACCCGCCCAGCACGAACGCGGCCAACGCCACGACCGGCCCGACGTCCTGGAGCCGGCGGCCCCGACCCTGCCGCCTGCCCTGCCGGGTGGCGGCCTCCAGTCCCGGTGCCTGCTCCTCGAGGTGGGCGCCGGCCGGCAACGTCATCCACAGGCCGGCGTACACCATCGCACCGAACCCGCCCATCAGGGCGGTGACCACGAAGACGGCCCGCACCATCACGGCGTCGACGCCCAGGTGGGCGGCGAGGCCGGCCGCGACACCACCGAGGAACCGGTCGTCGAGGGTCCGGGTGGCGCGCGGCGGGCGGCTCGGCGTCGCGGGCCTGGTGACGGTGTCGCTCATGATGGCTCAATCGTCACACAGCGAACCGGGCCGGACCATGACTTGTGACCCTGGTCGGACCCTGACTCGTGGGGTCAGGATCGAGGCGGAGACCAGGGGTTTCCCCGATGGCGTGCGGAGGCCCGGGCAACGAGGATCGAGACATGACCGAGACACCTTCCCAACACGACGAGCGGGCCCGGACCGGGGTCGACACCGAGAACCTGCGCAACTACGAGCGGCTGCACCGCAGCACCACCGACCGCAAGATCGCGGGCGTGTGCGGCGGACTCGGCCGGCACCTCAACATCGACCCGACCGTGCTGCGCGTGCTCTTCGTCGTGCTGGCCTTCTTCGGCGGCGCCGGCCTGCTGCTCTACGGCGCGGCGTGGCTGGTCGTGCCCGAAGAAGGCACGGAGCAGAGCGTCGTGCAGACCAGCCCGAGCACCCGCAACGCCCTGCTCATCGTCGTCGGCGTGGTCGCGGCGCTGCTGCTGATCGGCGACTCGTGGGGAGGCTTCGGCTTCCCGTGGCCGCTGGTCCTGGTCGCCGTCGTGGCCCTGGTGCTGCTGGTCAACCGGGATCGGCCGATCGGCCAGGTCCGCCCGCCCGCGCCGGGACCGGAGTACCCGCCGGCCCACCCGGCCTCCTCCGGCTGGGTCGGCGCGACGGACGCCGCAGCGACCGACACCGCCCCGCACGAGGGGGACGTCGCCCCACCACCCGGCCCGCCTCCGGGCACCGGCTGGACCGCACCGCCCGCCTACCAGCCGCCCTACCAGCCGCCGGTCAGGCGCGACCGCGGACCGAAGCTGTTCGGCCCCACCCTGGCCCTGGTGGCCATGGCGCTCGGCAGCCTGGGCCTCTACGACACCGGGCACGACGTGAGCGCCGCGGCGTACGCCGCGCTCGCGCTGACCGTGGTCGGCGTCATGCTCCTGGTCGGCTCCGTGGCCGGCCGCGCCGGAGGCCTGATCTTCCTGGGCATCGTCGCCACGATCGCCTTGGCGGTCACGTCGGCGGTCGACGGCAACTGGAGCAGCGAGCGCCAGATCGCCCGCACCCCCGTGGCCGCGGCGGACATCCGGGACGGCTACCGGCTCACGGCCGGCCAGATCGACCTCGACCTCACCGAGGTCAGCGACCCGCAGAACCTCGACGGGCGCCGCATCACCCTCGACGCCGAAGCCGGCGAGCTGATCGTCCGGGTCCCCGACGACGTCGACGTCGACGTCGACGCGAACATCCGGTTCGGCGGCGAGGTCGACATCGACGGTTACACCCGCAGCGGCAACAACGTGCAGCTGAGCCGCCACCTCGAGGGCGGCACCGACGCCCCGCAGCTCACCCTCGAGCTCGACCTCCTGGTCGGGCACATCCAGGTCGTCTCGGAGGCAACGTCATGAAGACCCACCCGCTCAACGTCAGCTACCTGGTCCTCGGCCTGGCCTTCCTCGGCATCGCCGGCTCTTGGGCCCTGCACCAACAGGGCGTCATCGGTTCGAACGACGTCGAGTGGCTGCTGCCGCTGACGCTGGTCCTCGCCGGGGCGATCGGCCTGGTCGCCTTCATGGCACGGGGCCTCGGCGCCCGCCGTACCGACACCGCCTCCACGCACCCCGGCTACCCCGAGGAACCAGTCGACACCGACACCACCCTGATCTTCGACGAAGGAGACGAACGATGACCGAGTCCCAGCCCCAGCAGCCGATGCAGGGACCGCCGCCCCAGCGTCCCGCCGGACCCAAGCGCCTGGTTCGCAGCAGGAACGACCGATGGATCGCCGGCGTGTGCGGCGGGGTCGGTGAGTACGCCGGCGTGGACCCCAATCTGGTCAGGCTCCTCGCCGTGGTCGGCGCGGTGTTCAGCGCAGGCACGCTCTTCCTCGCCTACCTCGTCGCGTGGATCGTGATGCCCGAGGCGTAGCCGCTCAGCCCGCCGCCGACGCCCGGGACTCCAGCCAGGAGTCCCGGGCGTCGACTGCTGAGTCGGGGTAGTCCGCGAACAGGCCGTCGACGCCGGCGTCGAGGAAGGCGGCGATCTCCGCACGGACGTCCCCCTTCGCGTTCGGGTCCGCGCCGCGGCGGAAGTTCGTGGCCATGAAGCGGTTCTCGTCGCGGATCGTCCACACGTGGACCAGCAGGTCCTCCGCATGGGCGTCGTCGACGAGCTCGCTGGGCGCTCCCGTGCTGCCCGAGGCGTCCCGGGGCAGCACGAGGTCCTTGTCCACTCCCACCCCGTCGGCGTAGGCGGCGATCTCACGCAGCCCCTCCGGGGTGAGCATCTCGTGGTACGTCGTGCCCTCGTCGGCGCGGTCGGCGGGCCCGCCACTGGCGTCGGCGAGCTGGATCAGCGGCACCTTGACCATCGCGTTCAGGTCGCGCAGGTTCCTGGTCTCGAACGACTGGATGAACACCGGGGCGTTGGGCCGGTCGAGACCGTGCCGGCGCAGGGCCGCCACGAGCGGCTCCTCCAGGGAGAGCCCGAGGGAGTCGAAGTACGACGGGTGCTTGGTCTCCGGGTAGACGCCCACCGGCCTGCCGCGGCGGCGGCCCTCCACACGTGCCAGGTCGAGGATCTCGTCGAAGGTCGGTACGCGGAACCGTCCGTCGTAGCGGGTGTTGCCGGGGCGGACCTCGGGGAGCCGCTCGACGGCCCGCAGGGTGCGCAGCTCGTGGAGGGTGAAGTCCTCGGTGAACCAGCCGGTGACCTCGCGGCCGTCGATCGTCTTGGTGGTGCGCCGGTCCGCGAACTCGGGGTGCTGGGCGACGTCGGTGGTCCCGGAGATGTCGTTCTCGTGGCGGGCGACCAGCACACCGTCCTTGGTGGAGACCAGGTCCGGCTCGATGTAGTCGGCCCCCATCCTGATGGCGAGCCGGTAGCCGGCCAGGGTGTGCTCGGGCCGGTAGCCCGGCGCTCCTCGGTGGCCGATGACCACCGGGGCGCCTGTCCCCGGAGCGGTGCTGGTGCCGTGAGGGGCGGCGAGGGCGACGTGGGGCGGAGCCAGCGTGGACGTCGCGAGGGCGACGGCGAGGGCTCCCTGGGCAGTCCTTCCGAGAAGATTCATGCCCCCGACCCAAACGGGCGCACATGACCCGCGGTCGGCCGGAGGTGGTCGCGCCGGCGACCTTCGGGTGACGGGTTCGCGACCAGCGCAGGCCGCTCTCGGCCGCCCCAATCCGCTGGCGGTGCCCGAGGCCGATGCCTACCGTCGGTGAGATGCGGCTCCTACGCCCCGCCCTGGGCTTCCTGGCAGTCCTAGACTGGCCGGTGAGAGGGGGCCCATGATGGAGCCCGTCGTACACCGACCCTGGGCGCGCAGCTATGCCCCGGGAGTACCCCTCGACATCGAGGTCCCCGACGATTCGCTGGTGGACCTGCTGCTCGCCTCCGTCGACCGGTTCGGTCCCTCGGTCGCGCTGGACTTCTTCGGCGCGACCACCAGCTTCGGGGAGCTGGGCGAGCAGGTCGCGCAAGCCGCACAGGCCCTGCACGACCTTGGCGTCCAGCACGGCGACCGGGTGGCCCTGGTGCTGCCGAACTGCCCCCAGCACGTCGTCGCCTTCTACGCCGTCCTGCGACTGGGTGGCGTCGTGGTGGAGCACAACCCGCTCTACACCGAGGACGAGCTCACCCACCAGCTGCGCGACCACCGGCCGCGGGTGGTCATCGCCTGGGACAAGGTCGCCCCGCTCGCCCAGCGGGTGGGAGACACCGTGGGGGTCGAGACCGTCCTCGCCGTCGACCTGTCGGCGGCACTTCCCCTGAAACAGCGACTGATGCTCAGACTGCCCGTCGCGAAGGCACGCGAGGCACGCGCGGCGATGACCGCGCCGGCTCCCGGGATCACCGGGTGGGACCAGTTGGTGGCGCGCAGCGGTCGCCTCGACGACCGGACCCCGCGACCGTCCTCGGACGACATCGCGGTGCTGCAGTACACAGGCGGCACCACCGGACGGCCCAAGGCCGCCGTGCTCACCCACCGCAACCTGCGTGCGAACGCCGCGCAGGGCCGGGCCTGGGTGCCCGGGCTTCAGGACGGCGGTGAGGTCGTGTACGCCGTCCTGCCTCTGTTCCACGCCTACGGCCTGACGCTGTGCCTGACGTTCGCGGTGAGCATCGGCGCCACCCTGGTGCTCTTCCCGCGGTTCGACATCGACATGGTGCTGGCGGCGATGCGTCGTCGACCGGCGACGTTCCTGCCCGCGGTGCCGCCGATCTACCAGCGCCTGGCGGCGGCAGCCCGGGAGCGGCACGTGGACCTGACCTCGATCCGCTACGCCATCTCCGGTGCGATGTCGCTGCCCCGGGCCACGGCCGAGCTGTGGGAGTCGGTGACCGGCGGCCTCCTGGTCGAGGGCTACGGCATGACGGAGACCTCGCCCGTCGCGCTCGGCAACCCGGTCGGCCCCACGCGCCGCCTGGGCACCGTCGGCGTGCCGTTCCCGTCCACCGAGGTGCGCGTGGTGGACCGCGACGACCCCACCCGCGACCTCCCGCACGGCGAAGCCGGGGAGCTCCTGCTGCGCGGACCGCAAGTGTTCGGCGGCTACTGGCAACGGCCCGAGGAGACCACCGCCGTGGTCCTCGCGGACGGCTGGATCCGCACCGGCGACGTCGTCGAGATGGATGACGACGGCTTCTTCCACGTCGTCGACCGGATCAAGGAGCTGATCATCACCGGCGGCTTCAACGTCTACCCGTCCGAGGTCGAGGATGCCTTGCGCAGGATGCCGGGCATCGCCGACGCCGCCGTCGTGGGTCTCCCGTCCGACCAGGGCGGTGAGGACGTCGCGGCTGCCGTCGTACTCCAGCCCGGTGCAGGGTTCGACGAGGAGGCCACCCGCGACGCGTGCCGTGAGCACCTCGCGGCGTACAAGATCCCGCGCCGGTTCGTCGTAGTCGAGGAGCTCCCGCGCTCGATGATCGGCAAGGTCCTGCGGCGACAGGTGCGCGAAGCCCTGCTCAGCACGGGCGCCTGACGCCGATCTGCACAGGATCTTCACGCCTTCCACGCAGCTCCTGCGCCGCACGGCTCCTAGGCTCGGACACGTGAGCAATGGGGAGAGCAGACGCGTGCTGGTCGTCGAGGACGAGCCGGTCATCAACCAGGCCGTGACGGACCGGCTCGGCGCCGAGGGCTTCGACGTGCGCCAGGCATACGACGGCCCCTCGGCGGTCGAGCTGGCCACGAGCTGGGAGCCGCACCTGCTCGTGCTCGACGTGATGCTCCCCGGCTTCGACGGTCACGAGGTGTGCCGGCGGGTGCAGGCGGAGCGGCCCGTCCCCGTGCTGATGCTGACCGCGCGTGACGACGAGAGCGACATCCTCGTCGGGCTCGGGGTCGGCGCGGACGACTACCTGACCAAGCCGTTCAGCATGCGGGAGCTGGTCGCCCGCGTCCGGGTGCTGCTGCGCCGGGTCGACCGGGCCGCCGAGCTCGCCCGGCGGCAGCCCGCCGAGCTGACCGTCGGCGGCGTACGCATCGACCTCGCCGCGCGAAGGGTGCACGTGGAGGGCACGGCGGTCCACCTGACGCCCACGGAGTTCGACCTGCTCGCCTGCCTGGCCGAGCGACCCGGCACGGTGCTCACCCGCGACGAGCTGATGGCGCAGGTGTGGGACTGGCCGGACGCGACCGGCACGCGCACCGTCGACAGCCACGTGCGGTCGCTGCGCGCGAAGATCGGCGCCGACCTGGTCCGCACCGTCCACGGCGTCGGCTACGCCCTCGAGCCGGCGCCGTGACCGGGCCGGACGCCGGCGCCCCGGCCGAGCCGCCCCGCACTCTGGACCGGCCGCTGGACCGGATCGGGTCGCTGAAGACCAAGCTCGGTGCCCTCGTCGGGGTGACCGTCGCCCTCACCGCGGTGCTGTCGACCACGGCCACAGGGCTCGGACTGTCCGCCCTGGTCACGATCCCCGCGGCGGTGGTGGTGGCGCTCGCCGTCACCCAGCTGCTCGCGCGGGGGATGACCTCGCCGCTGCGCGAGATGACCGCGGCGGCCCGACGGATGGCGACCGGCGACTACTCGCGCCGGGTCAGGGCGACCTCGCGTGACGAGGTGGGCGAGCTGGCCCGCGCGTTCAACTCGATGGCCGCGCGGCTCGCGCTCGTCGACCAGCAGCGCCGCGACCTCGTCGCCAACGTGTCGCACGAGCTGCGCACGCCGGTCTCCGCGCTGCAGGCGTTGCTGGAGAACCTCGTCGACGGGGTGGTGCAGCCCGACCAGGAGCGACTCGGTGCGGCACTCGCCCAGGCCGAGCGCCTCGGCCGGCTGGTCACCGACCTGCTGGACCTGTCCCGGCTGGAGGCCGGTATCACCGAGCTGGCTGCGGCCGACCTCGCCGTGCACCCGCTGGTGCGTGACGTCGTCCGGGAGGCGGAGCTGGCCGGTGAGCGTTCGGTGCGCTACCTCGTCGAGGTCGACCCTGCGGACCTGGTGGTCACCGGCGACCGGGCCCGGCTGCACCAGCTGCTGGCGAACCTGCTCGACAACGCCGCCCGGCACAGTCCCCGGGGCGGCGAGGTCCGGTTGCGCGCCTACCGCTCGGACGACGTCACGGTGCTGGAGGTGGCCGACCAGGGTCCCGGGATCGCCCCGCAGGACCGGGCGGCCGTGTTCGAGCGGTTCAGCACCGGCCGCGCCGACGACGGCGGCACCGGCCTCGGCCTGGCGATCGCCCGCTGGGTCACCGACCTGCATCGCGGCAGCATCGAGGTGGTCGACCGGCCCCGGGGCTGCCTGATCCGCGCCCGTATCCCGCACCCGACCGAGGAGACCCCGACATGACGTCCTCCGCACTTCCCGGACCGGCCAACCCGGCCGCACCGACGACGGCACCACCGGCGCTGGACGCACTCTTCGGCGATCTGTGGCCGGACCGTGGCCTGGAGGCGCGACCTCGCGCCGTGGCTGCCGCTGCCGTGGTCGGCCTGCTGGCCGCCGTGGTCCTCCCCTTCCGGGACCTCGGTGTCGGCACCACGCTGGTCCTGCTCGCCGCCGGCGCGTGCGTGGTGGTCGCGGGTCGGCTCGAACACACCCCGCCCGCCGCCCTCGGCACCGGGATGTGCGGTCTGCTCGTGCTCGCGCCGGCGGTGCGGGACGCCGACTGGGTCGTCACGCTGTGCGTGCTCGCAGCGATCGCGGTCGGCGTCGCGACCCTCGTCGACGCGCGCAGCGTGCCAGGGCTGCTCGCGGCCGGAGCCGCGCTGCCCTTCGCCGGGTTGCGCGGCCTGCCCTGGCTGGCGCGGAGCGTCCGGGGCGCCGGCCGGGTCGCCTCGGCGCTGGCCGTGGCCCGCACGGTCGTGCTTTCGGCACTGCTGCTCGCCGTGTTCGGTGCGCTGTTCGCCTCCGCGGACGCGGTGTTCGCGGCCTGGGCGGGCGCCGTGCTGCCCGACCTCAGCGTCGACTCGGTGGTGCTTCGCGGCTTGGTGCTGGTGGCCGTGGCGGGGGTGACCCTGGCCGCGACGTACGCCTCGCTCAACCCGCCGGAGGTCGAGCGGCTGGCGGTCGGACCGGGCAGCCCGGTGACCCACCGCTTCGAGTGGCTGGCGCCTGTGGGCGTGGTTCTGGCGGCGTACGTCGGCTTCGTGCTGGCGCAGCTGAGTGTGATGTTCGGCGGCCACGACTACCTGCGGCGCACCACCGGGCTGACCTACGCCGAGCACGTGCACCAGGGCTTCGGCCAGCTGACCGTGGCGACGGTGCTCACCCTGGGCGTGGTGGCGGCGGCGGCGCGCAAGGCTCCGACCTCGACCGCGGGCGAACGGCTCGTGCTGCGGACCGCGCTCGGCGCACTGTGCGTGCTGACCCTGGTCGTCGTCGCCTCGGCGCTGTACCGGATGCATGTCTACGAGGAGGCCTACGGCTTCACCCGGCTGCGCGTGCTCGTGTCGTTGTTCGAGGCCTGGCTCGGCCTCGTCGTGGTGCTCGTGCTTGCCGCCGGCGCACGGCTGTCCGGCCGCTGGGTGCCGCGCGCGGCCCTGCTCACCGGTGCCGCGGCGATGCTCGCGCTGGCGGCAGTCAACCCCGACGGCTACATCGCCTCGCGGAACGTGGACCGCTACCTCGGGTCCGGCAAGGCGGACTGGTCCTACCTCGCCGGGCTGTCGGCGGACGCCGTACCCGCACTGCGACGGCTGCCCGCCGACGTGCAGGCTTGTGTGCTCGGCCGCGAGCCGCGTCGCGACGACTGGCTCGAGTGGAACCTGGGCCGCAGCGGCGCCGGCGGTCTCGCCCCGGTCCGTGGCACCGGCAAGGCGTGCACCGATGCCGGCTGACCCGCCGATGCAGGCACACTGGCGACCGCTGCAGACCTCAGTGCCTTCTGGGACGCGCTGTTCGCCGGACGGATCGTCACGCCGGATCGGCACCTGAGGCGCCGGTCAAGCCGGGAGCGCCGCCACGGCCTCGACCTCGACCAGCTGGCCGGGGTAGCCGAGCATGCCGACCCCGAGCAGCGTGCTGGGCGCGTCGTGCTCCCCGAAGGCGGCGCGCACGACGTCCCAGACCGCGACGAGGTCCTCGCGGCGGGACGAGGCGACGTACACCGTCGACTTCGCGACGTCGGTCAGCTCGGCCCCGGACGTCCGGAGCGCGACCACCAGGTTGTCCATCACCCGCCGGGCCTGGGCGGGGTAGTCACCGGGCGCGACCACGTCCCCGTCGTCGTCGAGGGGACAGGCACCGGCGGTGAACACCAGGCTGCCGGGCGCGGTGACGGCCGCGTAGGCGTAGGGGACGTTGTCGGCCAGGGCCGGAGCCCGAACCAGGGACACGATGCTCACCCCCGCATCCAAGCATCGGCGCGAGCGCGGGTCACGTGGGTTTCTGCACGAGCCCGGTGTCGGTCGCCCCGTCCTCGGGTCCGACCTCGGCGGCGTGCGCGATCCGCGCGAACGAGCGCCACATCGTCGCGGTGAGCACCGCCGAGCCGGCGAAGCCGAACCAGAACGGCGCCACCACACCCCAGCGCTGCGCGATCACACCGCCGAGCAGGGAGCCGAGCGCCAGCCCGCCGACGGCACCGAGCAGGTAGACGCTGGTGACCCGGCCGAGCAGGTGCTCGGGCACCGCGCGCTGGCGGACGGTCGTGGACGTCGAGCCCCAGACCATCGCGTGGACACCGAACACGGCCATCACCGCACCGGCGATCCAGGCCTGCGCGGTGAGCGCGAGCGCCAGATGGGTGAGGGTCTCCACCACCAGCCCGATCCGCATCAGCTGCGCCAGGGTGAACCGGCGCTCGAGCCAGGAGTACGCGGAGGAGCCGGCCAGCCCGCCCACCGCACCGGCCATCAGCAGCAGCCCGAACCCGACATCGCCCAGGCCGAGACGACGGTGGGCGTAGAGCACGTAGACCGCCATCGCGGACCCGAAGGTGACGTTGAACAGGGTCAACGTCACCGCCAGCGTCCGCACCGGGGCGTGGCCCCACAACCACGCGAGGCCCTCGGTGATCTCGTGCCGCATCGAGCGACCGGACCGCCCCCGGGGGGCGGCGGACAGCCGCATCCGGCCGACCAGCACCGCCGCGAGCAGGAAGCACAGGGCGTTGACCCCGAACGGGACGGCGTTCCCGGTGGCGAACAGCAAGGCGCCCAACGGCGGTCCGGCGAGCTGGTTGCCCAGGACCGCGGACCCGAAGAACCGCGCGTTGGCCACGCCCAGGTGCTCCCGGGGCACGGTGACGGCGACCATGGTGCTGCCGGCGTTGTCCGCGAACGTCTCGGCGGTGCCGAGCAGGAACATCGTCGCCAGCACCACCCATACGTTGACGACGCCCGTCGCCACCGTGGTGGCCAGCACTGCGAGTACTGCCGCGCGACACAGGTCGACGGTGGCGGTCAGCAGACGCCGGTCGAGCCGGTCGATCAGGGCGCCCGCGGCTACCCCGAACAGCAGCCACGGGACCTGCTGGAGGAACACCGCCATCGCCACCAGGAAGGGGTCGCGCGTCACGGAGGCGACGAGCAGCGGACCGGCGGAGAGCATGATCCCGTCGGCGAGGTTCGAGACGGACGACGCCGCGAAGAGCCAGCGGAAGTTGCGGCCCAGGCGGGCGGGCAGGAGGGTCTCGATCACTTGCTGATTCTGTCCGGTGCGCAACCAGCCCGCCTCTGGTTTTCGGCCGAGGCGGCTCAGTGGGGAGAGCCGGGGATGCCGGAGATGGCCACGCCGGAGCGGGTCTTGTAGCGCTTGTTGACCGAGATGAGTACGGCGGTCAGCGGCTCGAGCTGGCGGGCCAGCCGGAGCCGGCCGGCGTCCACCCCGTCACGGCCGGTGACCGCGCGGGCGAGCTCGATCGCGACGGCCTTCGCGTCGCCGTCGTCGCCACAGACCAGGACGTCCTCGTGGTCGAGGAACTCCGCGTCGCCCCACAGCGACACCGCCGACACGTGGTGGAACGCGCCGACCACCCGGGCGTCCGGTGCGATCGCCGCCGCGGACTCGGCGGCGGAACGCTCGACGTCGAGCCCGAAGGGGCCCTGCTTGTCGAAGCCGAGCGGGTTCACGCAGGAGACCACGGTCTTCCCGGCGAGGCCTCCGGCCAGCGTGGACACGAGCACGTCGTGGCCGTCGTACGGCACCGCCAGCACCACCACGTCCGCACCGTCGAGCGCGTCGGCGTTCGAGGCACCGCGCACGGACGCCTCGGGCAGCCGGTCGCGGATCTCCGCGGCTGCCGCCTCCGCCCGCTCGGCGGACCTCGAGCCGAGGACCACGGCGTGTCCGTGCATCGCCCAGCGGTAGGCCAGGCCCTTGCCCTGCGGGCCGGTGCCACCGATCACCGCGATGGTGTACATCGTCACTGGATCTCCTTCACGAGACTGCTGGTCGCGACTCTTGAATCATGACAGTGTTGCTGTGACAGTTGGCCGGCCAGCCGCTTGGTGGACGCCCCCGTCCCGCCGGCCAGGACGCCCGAGAAGGACGCAGATGAAGCTCTCCACCATGCTGATGTACTCCGGCAACCCGCGGGAGGCGGCCGACCAGGTCGTTGCCTGGGAGCGCGCCGGCCTCGACACCGTCTGGGTGGCCGAAGCCTACGGCTTCGACTCCCCCACCCTGATGGGCTACCTCGCCGCGAAGACCGAGACGATCGAGATCGGCTCGGCGATCCTCAACATCTACTCGCGCACCCCGGGCGCGCTCGCCCAGACCGCCGCCGGCCTCGACAACGTCAGCGGCGGCCGGGCCCTGCTCGGTCTCGGCGCGTCCGGCCCGCAGGTCATCGAGGGCTGGCACGGCGTGCCCTACGACAAGCCGCTCGGCCGCACCCGCGAGATCGTGGACATCGTCCGGGCGATGATCCGCCGCGAGACGATCGACCACCACGGCAAGATCTTCGACATCCCGCTGCCCAAGGACCAGGGCCTCGGCCTCGGCAAGCCGCTGAAGATGCTGACCAAGCCCGAGCGGTCGGCCATCCCGATCTACGTCGCCGCGCTCGGCGAGAAGAACGTCGCGGGCACCGCGGAGTACGCCGACGGCTGGCTGCCGTTCCTGTACGCCCCCGAGAAGGCCGACTCGGTCTGGGGCGACTCGCTGCGGGCCGGCGCCGCGAAGCGCCCGGACGATCTGGGTCCGCTCGAGGTCTGCGCGGGCGGCATGGTCGCGGTCGGCGAGGACGTGAAGGGTCTGCTCGACTTCGCGCGGCCGATGTTCGCGCTCTACATCGGCGGCATGGGCGCCAAGGGCAAGAACTTCTACAACACCCTGGCGCGCCAGTACGGCTACGAGAAGGAGGCCGAGCAGATCCAGGAGCTCTACCTCGGCGGCAACAAGCGCGACGCCGAGGCGCTGGTCCCGCTGGAGCTGCTCGAGATGTGCAACCTGGTCGGCCCCGAGCCCTACGTGAAGGAGCGGATCGCCGCGTTCAAGCAGTCCGGCGTGACGAACCTGCAGATCATGCCGGTGGGCGACGACCCCGCCGCGCTGGTGTCGCAGCTGAAGGAGTGGGTGTCCTGATGAGTGCCGAGCGCCCGATCCTGGAGGCGGAGCACGAGTCGTTGCGCCAGACGGTCCGGTCGTTCCTGGAGAGGGAGGTCGTCCCGTTCCACGACCAGTGGGAGAAGGACGGCGTCGTACCCCGCGAGCTGTGGACCAAGGCCGGGGCGCAGGGCCTGCTCTGCTTCGACGTCGCCGAGGAGTACGGCGGGCCAGGGGTCAAGGACTTCCGCTACAACATGGTCATGGCCGAGGAGCTCACCCGCGCCGGCGTGAACGGTCCGGGCTTCCTGGTCCACACCGACATCATCGTGCCCTACCTCTCGAGCCTCGGCACCGACGAGCAGAAACGGCGCTGGCTCCCCGGCTGCGTGAGCGGCGAGACGATCACCGCGATCGCGATGACCGAGCCCGGGGCCGGCAGCGACCTGCAAGGCATCCGGACCACCGCGGTCGACAAGGGCGACCACTACGTCCTCAACGGCTCCAAGACGTTCATCAGCAACGGCATCCTCGCCGACCTCGTCATCGTGGTTGCCCGCACCGATCCCGAGGCCGGGCACAAAGGCATCAGCCTGCTGGTCGTCGAGCGTGGCATGGAGGGCTTCGAGCGCGGCCGCAACCTCGAGAAGATGGGCCTCAAGGCGCAGGACACCGCCGAGATGTTCTTCGACAACGTGGTGGTTCCCAAGGAGAACCTCCTCGGCGCGGAGGGATCCGGGTTCGTCTCGCTGATGATGAACCTGCCTCAGGAGCGGCTGTCCATCGCGATGATCGCGGCAGCCGCCTGCGAGCACATCCTCGAGCTGTCGTTGTCCTACGCCAAGGAGCGCGAGGCGTTCGGCAAGCCGATCGGCAAGTTCCAGCACAACCGGTTCCTCATCGCCGAGATGGCGACCGAGGCCCGGATCGCCCGGGTCTTCGTCGACGACTGCGTGCGCCTGCACAACGAGGGCAGGTGCGACGTCTCGCTCGCGGCGATGGCGAAGTGGTGGACCACCGAACTGCAGACCAAGCTCGTGGACCGGGCTGTCCAGCTCCACGGCGGCTACGGCTACATGATGGAGTACCCGGTCGCCCGGGCCTACGTCGACAGCCGGATCCAGACGATCTACGGCGGCACGACCGAGGTCCAGAAGGAGATCATCGGCCGCTCCCTCGGCCTCTAACGCCCCGCTGATCACCAGGGGATGTCGGCTTTCGGTTACTCCCCCGGGGCTGCATCCCCCGGGGAGTAACCGAGAACCTGGGGAAGTCGCGTCCGGCGTACGGCGCGCCCCCCGCTCAGGCGCTGATCGAGGTCTGCTCGCTCGAGGAACCCGTCTTGATCTCGATCTTGCGCGGCTTGGCCTTCTCGGCAACCGGGACCCGCAGCCGCAGCAGACCGGCGTCGTAGTCGGCGTCGATCTTCTCCAGGTCGAGGTTGTCGCCAGGACGAGCTGCCGGCTGAGCAGGCCGGTCGGCCGCTCCGAGGCGAGCCTCTCCCAGTCGCCGTTGCGGGCGGGCCGCTCGGCCTTGATCGTCAAGACGTTGCGCTCGACGTCGAGATCGAGGGTCTCGGGGCTCACGCCGGGCCGGTCGAACTCGAGCACGAAGGTGTCGCCCTCGCGCCACGCGTCCATCGGCATCACGGCCGGGCGAGACGTGGTCCCCACCCCGAGCACCTGCTGGGCGAGAGGCTGAACCTGGCCGGGATCGCCATGGTGCTCGACCTGGAGGCGGACAACGCCCGGCTGCGCCGACGGATCGCCCGCGGCCGCTCCTGACCGCGGGAGACGTGCGACGTCCCGGGGGCCGGTCGCCCCGGAGGACCCGGTCGGGCGAGGGGTACCGTGCCGACGACAGGTCCGGCGCACCGAGGAGGCACGTGAACGTCCCGGCGAGCACTCCCACACCGCAGCAGATCCGACGCGCCCTCTCCCGGGCGGAGCGGGGTGCGCCGCTCGACGTCGACGAGGCGACCGCGCTCCTGGCTGCGCGCGGAGCGGACCTCGAGCGCCTGAGCGCGGTGGCCTCCCGGGTTCGCGACGCCGGCCTCGAGGCCGCCGGGCGTCCGGGGGTGGTGACCTACTCCCCCAAGGTGTTCATCCCGCTGACCCGGCTGTGCCGAGACCGGTGCCACTACTGCACGTTCGTCTCGACGCCGGGCCACCTCGAGCGCGCGGGCGAGAGCCTGTACCTCGCGCCCGACGAGGTGCTCGACATCGCGCGGCAGGGCGCCGAGCTCGGCTGCACCGAAGCGTTGTTCACTCTGGGTGACCGGCCTGAGGACCGCTGGCCGCAAGCACGGGTGTGGCTCGACGAGCAGGGATACGACTCCACGCTGGACTACGTCCGGGCGATGGCCGTGCGGGTGCTGGAGGAGACCGGTCTGCTGCCCCATCTGAACCCGGGTGTGATGTCCTGGCAGGAGCTCAACCGGCTCAAGCCGGTGGCGCCGTCGATGGGGATGATGCTCGAGACGACCTCGACGCGGCTGTTCACCGAGAAGGGTCTGGCCCACTACGGCTCGCCCGACAAGGACCCGGCGGTGCGGCTGCGCGTGCTCGAGGACGCCGGGCGGCTCAACGTCCCGTTCACGACCGGCATCCTGGTCGGGATCGGCGAGACGCTCGCCGAGCGGGCGGAGTCGATCTTCGCGATCCGCAAGGTGGTGCGGCGCTACGGCGCGGTCCAGGAGGTGATCGTGCAGAACTTCCGGGCCAAGCCGGAGACCGCGATGCGACAGGAGGACGACCTCGGCCTCGAGGAGTACGTCGCCGCCATCGCCGTCGCCCGGATCGTGCTCGGCCCCAAGGTGCGCGTGCAGGCACCCCCCAACCTCGTCGACAGCTCCGCCGGTTCCACGGAGTGCGCCCGGCTGCTCGGCGCGGGGATCGACGACTGGGGCGGGGTCTCACCGCTGACCCCGGACCACGTGAACCCCGAACGGCCCTGGCCCAGCTGGGAACGGCTGCGGGAGGTCACCGCTGCCGCCGGGCTCGAGCTCCGCGCACGGCTCACGGTGCACCCGGAGTACGTCCGTGCCGGCGAGCCGTGGATCGACCCGCGGCTGTCACCCCACGTCGCGGCCCTGGCTGCCGAGGACGGTCTGGCTCGTCCCGGCGTACGCCCGCGCGGCCTGCCCTGGCAGGAGCCTGACGGCGGCTTCGCGACCGGCGCCGGCCGCGGCCGCACCGACCTGCACAGCTCGGTCGACACCGAGGGGCGGACCACGGACCGCCGTGACGACTTCGACGAGGTGTACGGCGACTGGGACGTGCTGCGGGAGGGGATCGAGGAGCGGGCGGAGCGGGATGTCGCGGGCGGTGGCTTCGAGACGTCGCTGCGCTCCTCCTCAACCACCTGGATCGAACCCGACGTGAAGGTCGCGCTGTCGGCGGCTGAGCGGGACTCCGCCGAGCTCACCGACGACCAGGCGCTCACCCTGATGACCGCCGAGGGACCCGCGCTCGAGGAGCTGTGCCGGATCGCCGACGGATTGCGTAGGGACGTGGTCGGTGACGAGGTGACCTACGTGGTCAACCGCAACATCAACTTCACCAACGTCTGCTACACCGGCTGCCGGTTCTGCGCGTTCGCCCAGCGACGCACCGACGCCGACGCCTACTCCCTTTCACTGGACCAGGTCGCGGACCGGGCCGAGGAGGCCTGGGCGCTCGGTGCCACCGAGGTCTGCATGCAGGGCGGCATCGATCCCGAGCTGCCGGGCACGGCGTACTTCGACCTCGCCGCGGCCGTGAAGGCCCGCGTGCCGGGCATGCATGTGCACGCGTTCTCGCCGATGGAGGTCGTCAACGGCGCGTCGCGGACGGGGCTCTCCATCGGCGACTGGCTCGCCCGCGCGCAGGAAGCCGGCCTCGACACCGTCCCCGGCACGGCCGCGGAGATCCTCGACGACGACGTGCGCTGGGTCCTCACCAAGGGCAAGCTGCCCACCAGTGCCTGGATCGAGGTGATCACCACCGCGCACCGCCTCGGCATCCGGTCGAGCTCGACGATGATGTACGGCCACGTCGACAACCCCCGGCACTGGGTGCAGCACCTGCGCGTGCTCGCCCGCGTCCAGGACAGCGCCCGGGAGGCGGGGGTCGAGGGGTTCACCGAGTTCGTGCCGTTGCCGTTCGTGCACACCAGCGCGCCGATCTACCTCGCCGGCGTCGCCCGCCCCGGACCGACCCTGCGCGACAACCTCGCCGTGCACGCGATGGCGCGGATCATGCTGCACGGCCGGATCGACAACATCCAGACCTCGTGGGTCAAGCTCGGTGTCGACGGCACCCGGGCCATGCTCCGGGCCGGCGCCAACGACCTCGGCGGCACCCTGATGGAGGAGACCATCTCCCGGATGGCCGGCTCCGAGCACGGCTCCGCGAAGACCGTCGCCGAGCTCACCGACATCGGCGCCGGCATCGGCCGACCGGTCCGGCAGCGCACCACGACGTACGGGCGCCTCGAGCACGCCGCGCCGGACTGAGCGCGCCCCGCACCACCCGGCAGGGCCGGGAGGCGTCCACGGTCGCGCCGTGGCTCCCTCCCGGCCCGGGCCGGTGCCGCGTCAGCCGCGGCCGCTGCTGGACCGCGCCCGCCGCGACACGGAGTCGATCGAGACCGCGAGCAGGAGCACTGCGCCGGTGACCATGTAGCGCACCGAGGAGTCCACCCCGATCACGTTCAGACCGGTCTGGATCGACTGCAGCACCAAGATGCCGAGCAACGCGGCGTACGCCGTGCCGCGACCGCCGAACAGGCTGGTCCCGCCGATGACCGCAGCCGCGATCGCCGTCAGGTTGGTGTCCGTTCCGCCGCTGGCCTGGGACACCGAGGTCAGCTGTCCGGCCGCGAGCAGGCCGCCGAGCGCCGAGAAGAACCCGGTCAGCGCGAAGACCGACAGGTACACCCGGTTGACGTGGATGCCGGAGCGGCGAGCCGCCTCCTCGTTGCCGCCGACCGCGAACACGTGCCGGCCCCAGGTGGACCGGCGCAGCAGCAGGTCCATCACCACCACGAGCGCGACGAACAGCAGCGGCAGGTAACCGATTCCGCGGTCGATGTTGAGGTAGTAGGTGAAGTAGCCGAGCCCGGCGGCGAGCAGGACCGACTTCACGACGACGCTCGCGTACGACGGCGCCGAGAGCCCGGCCGCCGTGCGCCGACGGATCCGCCACAGCTGGCTGGCCGCGTAGGCCACCGCCACCACCACCACGAGCACGTAGGAGGCCGCGTGGGACAGGTAGGACTGCCGGGCGAAGTCGATCAGGCCCGACTGGCGGGGCAGGTTCACCGTGCCGTTCTTGCCGAGCACGACGAGCTGCAGACCCAGGAAGCCGAGCAGGCCGGCGAGAGTGATCACGAAGCTCGGGACGCCGACCTTCGTGTACAGGAGCGCGTAGGCCGAGCCGATGGCCAGGCCCGTGGCGAGGCCGGCGATCAGCCCGACGAACAGCGACTGTCCGTGGTAGACGACGAGCACGGCCATCACCGATGCGGCGAGACCGCTGACCGAGCCGACCGACAGGTCGATCTCTCCGAGCAGGAGGACCAGCACGACGCCGATCGCGATGATCCCGATCGGGGACGCGAACAAGGTGATGTTCACCAGCGTCCGCGAGGACAGGAACGTCTGGTCCTGCGCGTAGAAGACCAGCGAGATCACGATCAGGCCGACAACCACGGGCAGGCTGCCCAGGTCGCCGCCGCGGATCCGCTGCCCGAAGCCGCGCAGTGCGCCGGCGAGACCCTGTTCCTCGACGAGCCGCTCGTCCGAACGGTCCGCGAGAGCAGGTTCGGCTGCCTGCGGCGCGTCGGGCTTGTCGGTGAGCCGCTCACTCATCGCCGTCTCCTCCAGTGGCCTCGGTCCGGCGACGGGCCCGGTCGGCCACGACGTTGTCGGACGCTCCGGTGATCGCAGCGACCAGCTGCTCGGTGGTGGCCTCCTCGACCTGGAACTCCGCGGCATTGCGGCCCAGGCGCAGCACGACGATGCGGTCGGCCACCGCTTGCACGTCGGCCATGTTGTGGCTGACCAGGATCACGCCGAGACCGGTCTCACGGAGCCGCTCGATGAGGTTGAGCACCTCGGCGGTCTGCGCGACCCCCAGCGCGGCGGTGGGCTCGTCGAGCATGACCACCTTGGGGTGGCCGACCAGGCTGCGCGCGATCGCGACTGTCTGGCGCTGTCCGCCCGACAGCGACGCGATCGGGATCCGGACCGAGGGGATCTTCGCGGAGAGCGTCTTGAGCAGCCGCCAGGACTCCTTCTCCATCTCCACCTCGTCGAGCCAACCGGCCGAGGTGCGCTCCTGGCCGAGGAAGAGGTTGGCGACCACGTCGAGGTTGTCACACAGGGCGAGGTCCTGGAACACGGTGGAGATCCCGAGCGTCTGGGCCTCGCTGGGCCCGGCGACGTGGATCTGCCGTCCGGCGAAGTGGATCACGCCACCGTCGGGCTGGTAGACGCCGGAGATGATCTTCACCAGCGTCGACTTCCCGGCGCCGTTGTCGCCCACCAGGGCGACGACCTCACCCGGTGCGACGTCGAGATGGACGTCGGTCAGCGCTTGGACGGCGCCGAACCTCTTGTTGACCCCCCGTAGTGACAGCACCGCTTCGCGGGCCGGTGCCTGGTCCTCGTCGGACATCGTGGCAGTCATGGTGTGCCTCCTCGGAGCGCCGCGGCCGGCGCGGGTGTCTCCTCATCATGGCGGGAGGTGGCTCCCCTGTCTGCAGCAGGCGAGCCACCTCCCCAGGTCGTCAGGACAGTCTGGCCTTCGCGCACGCGTCCGCGTACTCACCGGTGCAGATGTCGTCGATCGAGTAGAACTCGTCGGCGACAACGGTGTCCTTCACGTTGTCCTGCGTGACCACGATCGGGTCGTAGATGTAGGACGCGACACCCTGGAAGTCCTCGGTGTCGGTGACGTCCTCACCGTTGGCGACCTTGACCGCGAGTTCGGCAGCGCCGTACGCCTCGGTCTTGATCGGCTTGTAGATGGTCATCGCCTGCTCTCCGGCGACGATCCGCTGGATCGCTGCCAGCTCCGCGTCCTGACCCGTGATCGGCGGGAGCGAGTCCGCGGAGAGGCCGGCACCGGTCATCGCGGCGACGACGCCACCTGCCTGGCCGTCGTTGGCGGCGTAGACGCCGTCGATGCTCTTGGGGTCGATCTTGCCGAGCTGGTCGGTCGTCCACTGCTGGGCGTTGTCCGGGCTCCAGTCCGGGTTGTCGTACTCGGCGACGATGTCGGCCTTGCCGTCCAGGGCGCTGTGGGCGCCCTCCTTGAACTGCGCGGCGTTGGGGTCGGTCGGTGCGCCGTTGAGCATCAGGATCTTGCCGCTGCCGCCCATGGCCTCGAGCAGAGCGTCGCCCTGGAGCTTGCCCACGGCAGCGTTGTCGAAGGACAGGTAGTAGTCCGCACCCTCGATGAACCGGTCATAGGCGACCACCGGGATGTTCTCGTCCTGGGCCGAGGTGACCAGGCCGGCCGCGGCCTTGCCGTCCACCGGGTCGAGCACCATCACGTCGACCTTGTCGCTGATCGCGGTCTCGACCTGCTGCTGCTGCTTGGCCGGGTCCTGGTCGGCGTTGTAGTAGCTGATCTCGCAGTCCGAGCACAGCTCCTTGACCTTCTCCTCGAAGAGGGGCTTGTCGAACGACTCATAGCGCGTCGTCTTCGATTCCGGCAGCAGAAGCGCGATCTTCTTCGTGCTGTCGCTGCTGCCCGACTGGGTGTCGTTGGCGCCGCACGCGCTCAGGGCGCCGACACCGATCAGGGCCGCCGCGGTGAGCGCGACGACGCGACGAATGGGGTGGGACACGTTTCCTCCTCGGATGGTCGGGGGCCGCGTTCGGGTGAGGTCCCCGCAGAGCTCGGTAGTGCGTGCTTGCCTCTGTGAAGTGTGGCGGTCACCACAATTAGTCGTCAAGAGTTGAACACAAAGATTTCATAACAGCACTGCTAGACAGTTTTACCGACAGGTCTTGACGACTAGTCGGCACTCGGCCGTATTGTTCGCCCATGTCCTCGCTTTCCGGGCCGCGGCCGGCCACCGCGCCCTCCGGGCCGGCCCCCGGCTCGACGGCCTCGCTCCGCGCCGCCAACCAGCGGCGGGTGATCCGGCTGCTCCAGCAGAGCCCCGGTGCCGGCCCGATCTCGCAGGCGGACATCGCCCGGGCCACCCGACTGGCGCCGGCGACGGTGTCCAACATCGTCCGCGACCTGGTTGCCGCCGGCATGCTCGACACGACGCTGGGCAGCGGCCGTCGCGGCACCACCGTGCGCATCTCCCGAGGAGCCGGGCTGGTGGTCGGCATCGACTTCGGTCACCGCCACGTCCGCGTCGCGGTCGGCGACCTCGGCGGCGAGATCCTCGCTGTCGACCGCGCACCGATCGACGCCGAGCACCCGTACCAGGACGGCCTCGAGCTGGCCGGTGAGCTGCTCGACCGGCTGCTCGTCGAGGTCGGCGTGACCCGCGACGGGGTGGTGAACATCGGCCTGGGTCTGCCCACCCCGCTGACCCAGGACGGCACGGTGATGTCCGCGGCGATCCTGCCCGGCTGGGTGGGGGTGAACGCCCAGGAGGAGGCCGAGCGGTTCTTCGGCCGTCCCACCCACGTGGACAACGACGCCAACCTCGGCGCCCTCGCGGAGCATCGGCGCGGTGCCGGCCAGGGGCACCCCAACATGGTGTTCGTCAAGGTCTCCAGCGGTGTCGGCGCCGGGCTCGTCCTGGACGGCCGGATCTTCCACGGTGCGCACGGCACCGCCGGCGAGATCGGCCACCTGACGCTGGACGAGCAGGGCCCCTACTGCCGGTGCGGGAGCCGCGGCTGCCTCGAGGCCTACGCCTCGGTCGGCACGGCGCAGACGGCGCTCGCCGACCAGCTCCCCGGCGCCGGCATCGACGAGCTGGTCGTGGCCGCCCACGAAGGCAACCTCTCGGTGCTGCGGATGTTCGAGGACGTCGGGCTGCACCTCGGCTGGGGGCTGGCGATGCTGGCCAACCTGGTGAACCCCAGCTGCATCGTCATCGGGGGGGACATGTCCCGCGCCGGCGAGCTGCTGCTCGACTCGGTGAAGCTCGGTCTGCGCCGGCACGCCCTGGCGTCGGTCTCCGCCAACACCGAGGTCACCGTCGCCGGGCTGGGAGACCGGTCCTCGGTCATCGGCGCGCTGATGCTGGCGGTGGACAGCACCGAGCTGATCCCAGCCGCCGGCGTCGGCTGAGCCGAGCGGGGCTCAGCGCAGGCGCACCGGGAGGCTGTCCACGCCGTACACGATCGACATCGGCCGGTAGTCCACGCTCGCGTCCGCCTCCAGCCGCAGGTCCGGGAACCGGCGGGCCAGCGCGGGGTAGGCGATGCCCAGCTCGAGGCGGGCCAGCGCCGCGCCGACACAGCGGTGGAACCCGTGCCCGAACGCGAGGTGGGAGCGTGCGTCGCGCGAGGCCCGGAACTCCTCGGCGTCGGCCAGTGCGCGGGGGTCGCGGTTGGCCCCCGCCAGGTGGCAGATCACCACGTCCCCCTTGGCGAAGCGGTGCCCGGCGATCTCGACGTCCTGCTTGGGGAATCTCGGGAAGGCCACCTGCACCACGGTCAGGTAGCGCAACAGCTCCTCCACGGTTCGCTCCGCGTGGGCAGCGTCGTCCGGCAGCCGCAGGTAGTCCTCACGGTGCTCGAGCAGCACCGCGGTCCCGAGCGTCAGCATGCTCGCCGTCGTCTCGAGACCGCCGGTGAAGACCCCGTCCGCCAGGCCCGCCAGCTCGAAGTCGTTGATCTCGTCGCCGTGCTCGCGCACGATCTGCCCGATCAGGCCGGGCCCCGGTTCCCGGCGCTGCTTGGCCGTCGCCTGCATCAGGAACTCCCGGGACTGCGACACCGCGCCGATCGTGCCCGAGCCTCCCTGGGTGACGTCGAAGCGCGCCGAGGCCAGGTGTCGGAAGCGCTCCCGGTCCTCACCCGGCAGGCCGAGCAGGTCACAGATGACCTGGAAGGACACCGGGAAGGCGAACGTCGAGACCAGGTCGACCGCTGGGCCGTTGCGCTCCATCGCGTCGAGCCGCGCCTCCACGATCGAGCTCACCAGCGGGCGCAGCCGGGCCAGCCGGTGCACGGTGAACTCGGGCGCGATCAACCGGCGCAGCCGGGTGTGGTCGGGTGGGTCGGTGAACCCCAGCCCGCCGATGTCCCCGTCGGTGGTGGAGCCGCGCCGGCCCATCAGCGGCCGGATGTCGTTGCTGAAGCTGGTCGTGTCGGCGAGGACCGCTCGCGCCTCCGACTCACCGGTGACCATCCAGATCGTCATGCCCAGGAAGGACGTGAGCTTGTGCACCGGCTCACGCTCGCGGGTCTCTCCGAGCCTCGCGACCGGGTCGACGCCGTCGCGGCTCAGCGGCCAGGTCAGCCGCTCCGGGACTCGGTCGAGCTGGGTGAGGTCGATGCCTTGGCCGCCACCCCCGGCCGCCGCGAGGACGCGACGGCGTACGGCAGCCTTGAGGTAGCTCCTCACCCCGGTCACACTGCACCCCTGGAAGACGACGTCTGGACTGGTCGAGCCTAACGTTCCGCTGCCGGATCGCCCCTGATTTCCGGCGGGTCCGGGGATTCGTCCCTTCTGTCCGGCGGCGTCAGAGCGGGCGCTCGTGCAGGATCCGCTGGTACAGGTTGTGATCGCGCCACTGTCCGGCGATGAAGAGGTACTTCGGAGCCATGCCGTACTGCTCGAACCCGTTGCGCAGCAGCACCCGCTGGGAGGCGACGTTGTGCACCAGGGTGCCCGCGTCCACCCGGTGCAGGCCGAGCTCGAGCGCCCCGGTGCAGGCATGGTCGACGAGTGCGGAGGCCAGTCCGCGCCGCAGGTGCGCGTGGTCGACCCAGTAGCCGAGGCTGCCGCTGGACAGCACGCCGCGCACCACGTTGTTCAGGTTGATCCGGCCGACGACGGCACCGTCGTACTCGAGTACCCACGCAGCGAGCTGACCACCGAGGACCAGGCTGAGCTGCCGGTCGAGGAGCTCCTGCTGCCCCTCCACGGTGTAGAACGCCGACGAGCGCACGGGATCCCATGGCGCGAGGTGCTCGCGGTTGCGGTCGTAGGCCGCAGCCAACGCGACCGCGTCGTCGCCGGCGAGCGGCCGGACGGTGTAGCCGTCGGGGATCACCGGGCGACGATAGCGGACCCCTCGAGGAGCTCGACCGAGCCGTCGTGCCACACCACGAGACCGGTCCGGTCCCGTTCCTGGCGCAGCCACCTCGCCGCGTCGGGCCCCAGTGCGTAGGCGGCGGTGGCGTCGATGTCCGCCCAGGTGAGACTCTCCGCCACGACGGTCACCGACGCGACCTGCTCCGGAGGCAGCCCGCTGCGCCCGTCGACGAGGTGCTCGCCCCGGTGCGCGGTCCCTGACGTGGCGACCGCGCCGTTGAGCACGGGCACGACGGCCAGCAGCCGGGACGGGTCGCGGGGGTCCTCCACACCGATCTTCCACGGCTCGGCAGCCGGGTCGAGGGTGCGGCAGAGCAGGTCGCCGCCGGCCGACAGCGAGAAGTCGGTGTCGGGGAGGGCCCGCAGGTGCCCGGCGGCGCGTTCCACCGCCCATCCCTTGACCACGCCACTGGGGTCGAGCACCTCGGTGCCGTCCGGGCCGGGAAGACGGACGCGGAACGCTCCGTAGGACGCCTCCTCCGCGAGCGCGCCGAGCTGGAGCACCTCCGCCACCTCGGCCGGGCAGTCCTCGAGCGAGATCTCGCCGCGACCGAGCCGGCACACCACCGAGTCGGGACGGTAGGTGCTGAACGTGCGGTCGACCGCGTCGAGCTCGGCCATCACCGCGGCCCAGGCCGCATTCGCGGCCGCGTCGTCGGTGTGGCGTCCGCGCAGCGCCAGGCTGATCGGCATCCCCATCGTGTGCGCCACATAGCGCGACAGCGGCGGCGCTGGGCTCGCAGCGGGCCTCACCGCCGGGCTCACAGCTGGGCCTGGTCGAGGGCACCCTGCAGCGACTGCAGGTAGCCGTAGCTGGTGAAGGTGGCGCCGCTGACCATGTCGATGTTGGCGCTCTGTGTGTCCAGGGTGTTCTGGATCAAGATGGGCAGCGCGTAGTTGGCGATCTGGATGTCGCGGCCGTTCGCGTTCGGGTACTTCAGGACCGAGACGTCGGTGATGGTGCCGCTGTCGACGGTGAGCTGAACCTGGACCGGACCCCACTGGGTGTTGACGGTGGGTCCGGTCACGGTGGAGGTCCGGGACGCGGGCTTGTGACCGGTCGAGGTGCCGGACCCCGACCCCGACCCGCCCGACCCGCCCGATCCGCCCGATCCGCCCCCGGACCCGGAGGTCGACGTCGCGGCCTTGTTGCCCGAGACCACCGCGGTCTGCGGGGACGCGGCCATCGAGCCGGCGGTCGAGGTGTGGTAGCCGAAGAGCAGGACGACCACCGAGATCGTGCTGAGCAGCCACGTGACGATGCGTTTCATGGGGAGTTCACCAACTGAAGGTCTCGAGGTGGAAGTGGTCGGCCGGCAGTCCGGCCGCCTCGGTCGTGCGCCGCACGGCCTCCGCCCACGGCTCGGGGCCGCAGACGTAGACGTCGCGGTGGGCGATGTCGGGCACCCAGTAGCGAAGCGCGGTGAGGTCGTCGGCCGTACCGACCCCGGAACCGAGCCACGAGTCGGCCGATCGACGCCGGCCGGGGAGCCACAGGAGCTGCAGACCGCGCTCGCGCGCGAGTACCTCCAGCTCCCTGCGGAACAGCGGCTCGTCGGTGTAGCGGTGCAGCATCACCGCGTCGCCCGGCGCGTAGTCGAGCCCCTCGGCCAGCGCGCGGAGCGGGGTGATCCCGACGCCCGCGCCGATCAGCGCGACCCGGTGCCGGGACCGGGCCCGCGGGCTCAGCCGGCCGTAGGGCCCCTCGACGAGCACCCGCGTGCCCGGCCGCACGTGGGGCAGTGCGGCGCTGCCGTCGCCCAGAGCCTTGACCGAGATGCGCAGGCTCCGCCCGTCCGGCGCCGCGGACAAAGAGTAGGGGTTGGCCCGGGTCCAGCCGCGCCGGCCGAGGAACCGCCAGGTGAAGAACTGCCCGGGTTCGACGCGCAGCCGGTCGAGCCGGTGACCGGTCACGTAGACCGAGACCACGCCGCCGCCCTCCCGGGCCACCGAGGTCACCCGCAGCCGGTGTCTGGCGCTGCGCCACAGCGGCAGGCCGACCCGCCAGACGAGCACCGCTGCGGCTGCCACCGCCCACATCGTCCACCAGTAGACGGTCGCGCCGGTCGAGGCGAGGAACTCGTGGCCGGTCCACAGCTGGTGCGGGAGCGCGAGGCCGACGCCGAGGTAGGCGTAGAGGTGCAGCAGGTGCCAGGACTCGTAGCGCACTCGCTTGCGAGCCGCCTTGATGCTGGTCACGACGACCAGCACGAGCGCGACGGTGCCACCGAGCGCCAGCAGCATGCCCGGGTAGGTGGTGGTGAGGCTCCAGAACGTCCCCGGCGTGGCGAGGATGCTGCCGACGGCGTACCCCCAGCTGATCAGCACGATGTGGGCGATCATCAGGTTGAACGACGTGAAGCCCACGATCCGGTGGATCCGCGTCAACCGGTCCTGGCCGAACGCCCGCTCCAGGAGCGGGAGCCTGGACATCAGCAGCACCTGCACCAGCAGGAGGTCGGAGGCGACCAGGCCGGTGAGGCGGCCCGACGAGGTCAGGCCGGACACCCAGCCGAACAGGTCGGAGATGCCTCCCCCGGCCGCCCACCAGTAGGACACCAGCAGCAGGCCAAGCCACATCCCGATGCCGGCGAGCATCCGGATCGCCGCGTCGAAGCGGGTCCTGCTGCCCGCCGGGGCACGGCGCGGCGCGGGGCGGGGGCGGTCGGCGCGACGGTCGGGCAACGTCATGGTCACAGCGAGCTACCCGACTGCGAGCCGCCGTCGTCGCTCTCGCCGCCCCCGAACTGGCCGCCGAGCTGGCCTGCGTCGCCTCGATCCCCGTCGTCGCCGGAGCCCTCGTCGTCGCCGAAGCCCGGCGCCGGTGCGGGGAACCCCGCGTCCTGGGGCTGGGAGGAGACCCCGAACGGCAGCCGGCCGGCGTCCGGGCGCTGCGCGATCTCGCTGACCGCGAAGCCTCCGGCGCCGGCCGCCAGAACCAGGGCCAGGGCGCCCGCGAGCAGGCCACCCCGGCTGCCGGCCCGGCTGGCCCAGGACCGCGGCCCCGAGGTCGCGGCGGACCCGAGCCCGGCCGGAGGGAGCGCCGTGCGCCGCGCCTCGGAGGGCGGGACCGGCGCCGGCGTGGGCGCGCCGGCGTCGTCGTTGCGGGGCTCCCAGCGGGAGCCGCTCTGCGGGGTGGTGTTCTCGTCGCTCATCACATGCTCCTGTTCGAGGTTCTTCGGCCATCGTGTGCGACCGGTCTGAGCCGACGGGGTGTGCAGCCTGTGCGACACCTGTGAACCTGAGCGGGCCGGCCGGCGGGCCCGCTGCGCGCCAGGGTCAGCGGGGCAGGGTCACCGAGAACCGGGTGGCCCCCGGCTTCGAGGTGGCCTCGATCCGGCCGCCGTGCGCCTCCACGATGGCCTGTGCCAGGGAGAGCCCGAGCCCGGCACCCCCGGAGGCCCGGGTGCGGGCGGAGTCGCCGCGCGTGAACCGGTCGAACACCTCGCCGAGGAGCTCGGGCGCGATCCCCGGCCCGTCGTCGCTGACGCTCAGCACGGCGGACCGGCCCTCGTCGGACCAGCGCGTCCCGACGGTCACGGTCGTCCCGGCGGGGGTGTGCCGCCGTGCGTTGGCGAGCAGGTTCGCCAGCACCTGGTGCAGCCGCAGCTCGTCGCCGCTGACCAGGACGGGCTCGTCTCCGAGCTCGAGCACCCACCGGTGGTCGGGCGCCACCACACGTGCGTCGCCGACCGACTCCAGGACCAGCTTGGTCAGGTCGACCTGCGCGCGCTCGAGCGGGCGGCCGGCATCGAGGCGGGCCAGCAGCAGCAGGTCCTCCACGAGCGAGGACATCCGGCCGGCCTCGACCTCGACCTTGCCCATCGCCTGCTGAAGGTGCTCGGCGTCGGCGCCGGCGCGGCGGGAGAGCTCCGCGTAGCCGCTGATCGTGGCGAGCGGGGTGCGAAGCTCGTGGGAGGCGTCGGCGACGAACTGGCGCACCTGCTGCTCGCTGCGGTGCCGCTCGTCCAGCGCGTGCTCCACGTGGCCGAGCAGGGTGTTGAGCGCGGCGCCCACCTGGCCGACCTCGGTCCGCTCATCGACGAGGTCGTCGGGCACCCGGGCGGTCACTCCGACCTCGCCGGTGGTCAGCTGCAGTGCGGCCACGTCGTGGGCGGTGCTCGCGACCTCGCGCAGCGGGCGCATCTGGCGTCGTACCAGCACCAGGGCGATACCGCCCACCACGACCACGGCCGCCAGAGTCAGCCCCAGCTCCCAGCCCAGCAGCCCGCCGACGGTGTCGTCGACGTCCCCGGTGGGCAGGCCGGTGACCACACGCACCGTCCCCACCTGGTTCCCGACCACCCGGTAGCCGCCGAGTCCCGGCAGCCGCACGGTCGCCGGCGCGGCGCCGGCGGGGACGTCGCTGAGCGCGGCCAGCGCGTCCGCGGCGAGCGCCTGCCGCGTGTCGGTCACCAGCTCCCCTCCCGACCCGGTGGCGGTGAAGTACGCCGTGACCGTCCCGGCCGACTGTCCGATCGCGGCCTCGATGTCGGGGCGCTCGTTCCGGTCGTCGCCGTCGCCGTCACGCGACCCGGCCGGTGCCGGGAAGGTCGGGCCGCCCTGCAGGGCATGCACCGCCCGGCCGGCGGCCTCGCCGACCTCCTCGTCGAGCTTGTTCTCCAGGTAGGACCGCAGGACCGCCGTCGAGGCGACCGCGAGCAGCAGGCAGACCATGGCGACCAGGGCGACCGTCGTCGCCACGAGACGTCCGGTCAGGGAGGAGGGCAGCAGCCGGGGCACGGGCTCAGGCCGCGGGCTTCAGGACGTAGCCCGCACCGCGCATGGTGTGGATCATCGGCTCCCGCCCGGCGTCGACCTTCTTGCGCAGGTAGGAGATGTAGAGCTCGACGACGTTGGCCTGGCCACCGAAGTCGTAGTTCCAGACGCGGTCGAGGATCTGGGACTTGGACAGCACCCGGCGCGGGTTGCGCATCAGGTAGCGCAGCAGCTCGAACTCGGTGGCGGTGAGGCTGATCTCCTCGCCGGCCCGGCGTACCTCGTGGCTCTCCTCGTCGAGCGTGAGATCCCCGACGGCGAGGACCGGGCTCTGCCGCCGGTCGGCGGCGCCGGCGCGGCGCATCAGCCCGCGCAGCCGGGCCACCACCTCCTCGAGGCTGAACGGCTTGGTCACGTAGTCGTCCCCGCCCGCGGTCAGCCCGGACACCCGGTCCTCGACGGAGTCGCGGGCGGTCAGGAACAGCACCGGCACGTCGGGCTGTTCGGCCCGCACCCGGCGCATCACCTCCAGGCCGTCGAAGTCCGGGAGCATGATGTCGAGGACCACCGCGTCGGGTCGGACCTCCTTGGCCCGGTCGACCGCAGTGCGCCCGGTGTGCGCGAGCGCGGTCTCCCAGCCCTCGTAGCGCAGCGCCATGCTCACCAGCTCGGCGATGTTGACCTCGTCGTCCACCACGAGCACGCGCAGCGGCGTCCCGTCGGCGCGGGTCAGGGTCGCTTCGGGCCTGCTCACAGCACTCAGCATGCCGCACGGTGCCGCGAGCTTCCTAGGAGAAGCCTGTGAGCCTGCTGTGAGGTTCCGGCCGTCAGGCGTCGGCGAGGTGGCAGTCGACCGAGACGAGCCGGTCCCTGCCGTTGCGCTTGGCGCGATAGAGGTTCTGGTCGGCGACCTCGAGCAGGGCGCGGCGGTCGGCGGCGTGGCACGGAGCCGAGGCGACGCCGATGCTGGCGGTGACCGGGATGCCGTCGGTCACCTCGTCCCACGGGTACGACGCAACTGCCCGCCGGACGCCCTCGAGCAGCTCGACCGCGTGGTCATGCCCGACGTCGGGCAGCAGCACCAGGAACTCCTCGCCACCCATCCGGACAGCGAGTCCCTCCGCGACCCGCCCGGCCTCCTGCTCGAGGATCCGGGCGACCCGCCGCAGCACCTCGTCACCCACCGCGTGAGACCGGGTGTCGTTGACCCGTTTGAAGTGGTCGAGGTCGACCAGCCCGACGGTGAGCTGACCCTCGCCGCGTGACACCCGGGTGAGGACATCGCCCAGGACGTTGTCCATGTGTCGGCGGTTGTGCAGCTCGGTGAGCGGGTCGCGCACCGACAGCTCCCGGAAGTGGTCGCTGCGGCGCCGGGCCTCGGTGGCCTCGAAGATCGCGTTCAGGGTGCGCGCCCGGGAGTCGCGCTCGGCCGCACGGAGCTCGGCCTCTGCCTCGTGGAAGAGGCGGAACGTCTCGAAGGCCTGGCGATACTCCCCGAGGGCAGCGTGCAGTTCCGCCTGCTCGCGCATCAGCTGGATCGCCGGCCCCCTGAGCGAGTACTGCTCGATCAGCGCGCGGGCCCGGTCGAGGTCCTCGGCGGCCGCCGCGAAGCGATCCTGGCGGCGACGGATCGCAGCCAGGGTGAGCAGCCCCATCACTACCCCGTCGCAGTCCTCGCCGTTCTCCCCGACCCGGCACAGCGGCTCGAGCACCTCCACCGCTTCGTCGTAGCGGCCGGCCGCCAGGTAGGCGCAGGCGATGGTGTCCCCGACGTGCCTCAGCAGCGGGCGGCCGTCCGCCTGGGACTCGTCACGGAGCTGCTCGGCCGTGGTGACCGCCTCGTCGGTCCGGCCCGCCTCGTAGAGGGTGTAGGCCAGGTTGTTGAGCACCGCGAGCTGGAGGTAGCGGTCTCCGCAGGTCTCCGCGAGCGCCGCGGCCTGCCGGTAGCGGGCGATCGACTCGTCGAAGGACTCACTGGCGCCGAGCGCGTCGGCCAGCCCGAGGAGGTAGTCGGCCCGTACGGTGGCGCTCGCCTCCTCGTCGAGCAGGTCGAGCGCTGTGACCGCGTGCTCGAGCATCAGGGCGGGGTCTCCCACGCGCCGGAACAGCATCGACAGTCGCCGGTGGGTGAGGGCCAGCAGGGACTGCTCCCCGCGTGCGGCGGCCCACACCCGCACCTCCCGCATGATCCGGCCGCCGTCCTCGGTGTCCCCGAGCCGCGCCTGTGCAGCGCCCTTGACCAGCAGCCAGCGCTGGTATTCGACGGAGTCCTGGGAGGCGACGGTGCTCTCGAGCGCCTCGAGCGCGAGACGCAGCGCCTGATGCGTATCGACGCGCAGCAGCTCTTCGACGTGCTCGATGCTCGTCCTTTGGTCCGCCACGTCCCTCCCCCTTCCCCGGCACGCGGGTCCGGAGTGGGGCCTGTCGGGGGGCATGTCGCCCCGGCCCCGTTCCCCCGGTACGGGTGATGCTATGTGGTGCAGACCACAGAAAACAGGCTAAACGAGACAACTTGGAGAATTCTTGTCTCTGCGACGCCGTTCCCCGACACCTCAGCGCGCCCAGGGCACCGGGACGGGCTCGCCGCCCTCGAGCCGGGCCGTGCTGCCGGGCTCCGCCGCGGTGAGCGTGACCACGGGGGCGGCGGGCCCACTCGCGAGGCGCCGCGTGGCGCCCGCCGGCAGCTTGACGGCGTCGCCGACCCCGACCGCCAGTCGCGCGCCGTCGACCTCCGCCAGCAGAGTTCCTTCGATCACGACCACGACGTGGTCGAGGTCGATCACGTGAGTGGGCCCGCTGGTCCCGGCCGCCATCTCGGTGCGCCAGACGGCGAGCGACGCCGGGACGTCGGCCGTCGGGCTGGTGTAGGTGCGCATGGTGGCCGCCGGCGTCTCGATCGACCGGGCATCGGCCAGCTTCAGGTGAGTCATGGGAACCGACCTCTCCATAAGACAACTAGATTGTCTAATAGTAGGAGTTGGTCAACTTGGTTGTCTACCCCGTTACCAGGCCGGTCGGACCGGCGGCAGCTCGCCGCCCCCTTCCACGCGCACGACCTCCTCGAGCGCCCGGCGCGCGGCGCCCATCCGTCGCTCCCCCACGGCCAGGCCCCAACGCTGCTCGATGCGGTCCTGGATCCGCACCGCCAGCTCGACGGCGTCGCGACCTCGGCTGGTCAGCACGAAGGGCCGGCGCCGCGCGTCCCCGACGCTCGGACCCTGGACGACATACCCCTCCTCGACCAACGTCTGGAGCAGCTTGGCGGCGCCCTGCTTGGTCATCCCGAGACGAGGCGCCACCTCGGATGCGGTGTCCTGCCCGTCGAGGATCGCGTTGAGCGCGTAGCCGTGCGCCGGCCGGAGCGCGCCGTGCCCAGCGGCCTCGAGCTCGGCGTGCAAGGAGTCCAGCCCCGCCGACACGGCCATCGAGAGCAGTCGCACGAGAGGTACGTCGGTCATCGCGTCACCGTAGCCAGGACGACGCTGATGGACAACCAGGATGTCGATCAGCGTTCAGGAGCTGCCCGAGGGTGTCCGCCACCCCGGTTCGGGTGGGGGCATCACGGCGGGGCTGGGGTGTCGCCCAGCCGCTGCTCGTCGCACTCGCGAGGGGTGGCACGCAGCCCCCGCGAACAGGGACACGCCCCGCTACTCCCACTCGATCGTGCCCGGCGGCTTGCTGGTGATGTCGACCGCGACCCGGTTGATCGCGGGCACCTCGTTGGTGATCCGGGTGGAGATCGCCTCGAGCACGTCGTAGGGCAGCCGGGCCCAGTCGGCGGTCATCGCGTCCTCGGAGGTGACCGGACGCAGCACGACGGGGTGACCGTAGGTCCGGCCGTCCCCCTGGACGCCCACCGAGCGGACGTCGCCCAGGAGCACGACCGGGAACTGCCAGATGTCCCGGTCGAGGCCGGCCTGGGTGACCTCCTCCCGGGCGATGGCGTCGGCCTCACGAAGGATCTCGAGCCGCTCGTGGGTGACCTCGCCGATGATCCGGATCGCGAGCCCCGGGCCGGGGAACGGATGCCGCCAGACCATCTCGGCGGGCAGGCCGAGCTGCTCGCCGACCAGGCGGACCTCGTCCTTGAACAGCGTGCGCAACGGCTCGATCAGCTCGAACTCGAGGTCCTCGGGCAGCCCGCCCACGTTGTGGTGGGACTTGATGTTGGACGTCCCGGCGCCGCCACCGGACTCGACCACGTCGGGGTAGAGCGTGCCCTGCACCAGGAACTGCACCCGCTCGCCGTGCGAGGCAGCCTCGCCGACGATCTCGCGCTCCGCGGCCTCGAAGGCCCGGATGAACTCACGGCCGATGATCTTGCGCTTCTGCTCCGGGTCGGTCACCCCGACGAGCGCGTCGAGGAACTGCTTCTGGGCGTCCACGACGTGCAGGGAGGCCCCGGTGGCGGCGACGAAGTCGCGCTCGACCTGCTCGGCCTCGCCCTTGCGGAGGAAGCCCTGGTCGACGAAGACGCAGGTGAGCTGGTCGCCGATTGCCCGCTGCATCAGCGCGCCGGCAACCGCGGAGTCGACGCCGCCGGACAGGCCGCAGATCGCGCGCTTGTCACCGACCTGGGCGCGGATCTTCTCGACCTGCTCGTCGACGATGTTGACCATCGTCCAGGTGGGACGGCAGCCGGCGATGTTGAGCAGGAAGTGGCTGAGCACCGCCTGGCCGTGCTCGGTGTGCAGCACCTCGGGGTGCCACTGCACCCCGGCCATCCGCCTGTCGAGGTCCTCGAAGGCGGCGACGGGGGTGGCCTCGGTGCTGGCCAGCACGGTGAAGCCGGCCGGCGCCGCGACCACCGAGTCGCCGTGGCTCATCCAGACCCTGTGCGCCCGGGGCACCTCGTGCAGCAGGGTGCCGGGCTCGGTGACCGTCACCGGGGTGCGGCCGTACTCGGACTTGCCGGTGCGGCGTACCTCGCCGCCGAGGTTCAGCGCCATCGCCTGGAAGCCGTAGCACATCCCGAAGACGGGGACCCCGGCCTCGAAGATCGCGCCGTCCACGTTGGGCGCGCCCGGCTCGTAGACCGACGACGGACCGCCCGAGAGGATGATCGCCCGCGGGTTGCGGTCGAGCATCTCGGAGACCGGCATCGTGTGCGGCACGATCTCGGAGTACACCCGTGCCTCCCGGACCCGGCGGGCGATGAGCTGGGCGTACTGCGCCCCGAAGTCGACGACGAGGACCAGGTCGTGTTCGGCGGTCAAGGGGGGCCTTTCGCGGCGGGAGGCGGGCTGCACCGGGCAGGGCCGGCAGCGAAGAGTCTATCGAGCCGGACGGACGCGATCCGGCCGCGTCCGCGGCGCCCCGGGCCGGCGCGGCGGGAGGCGCGGCCGGAGGCCGTGAGCGCGTCGCGAGGGAGTCGTGAGGGCCGGGCGGAAAAAGTCACCGAAAATCTCCGGCGCAGACCGTAACCCGTTCCGGCCCCCCTCGTTGATGGGGGCAGAGGTCCGGTGGCTTTGCTCCCTCCCAGGCCGGATCTCTCCTGTCCAGGCAGCTGCGTGGACGTTCCAGGGCCCGACCTTCCCTCCCTCCCCGGTCGGGCCCTGGACCATGTCCGGGGGTCGGAGCGGCGCGGACCCCGACCGGGTGCTCGGGCGTCAGGAAACGGCGACGATCGGGAGCCGCAGCGCCGCCGGCGCTTCCTCGGGCACCACGGGACGAGCGGGAGGTACCGGCTTGACGCCCCGGTAGCCCTCGCCCGGCGCGGGCCGCGGATCGGCCTCACCCTTGTTGGGCCAGTAGGCCATCGCACGTTCCGCCTGGGCGGTGATCGTCAGGGACGGGTTCACGCCGAGGTTGGCGCTGATCGCCGATCCGTCCACCACGTGCAGCCCGGGGTAGTTGTGCACCCGCTGGAACGGGTCGATCACCCCGTGCTCGTCGTCGACCCCGATCGCGCAGCCGCCGATGAAGTGGGCGGTCAGCGGCCGGTTGAACGGCTCGCCGATCGAGCCGGCCGGCCGGCCGCCGATGAGCGCGGCCATCCGTCGGACGGCATCGTTGGCCACCGGGATCCAGGTCGGGTTCGGTTTGCCGTGACCCTGCTTCGAAGACAGGTAGCGCTTCCCGGTCAACGGCAGCTTCTTGGTGTAGGTCGTGATCGAGTTGTCGACGCTCTGCATCACCAGCACGATCGTGGACCGCTCCGACCAGTGCTTCATGTCGTAGAAGTCCTTCAGGTGGCGCTTCTCCCGCCACAGCTCCTTGAGCCAGGTCTTCCAGCGCGGGTCCGGCCCGTCACCGTCGGTGAGCACGGTCTGCAGCAGGGACATGACGTTGCTGCCCTTGCCGTAACGCACCGGCTCGATGTGGGTGTCCTCGTCGGGGTGGAAGCTCGACGTGATCGCGACACCCTGGGTGTAGTCGACCGTGGCGTCGGGTGCCATCGCGCCGAGGATCGACTCGGAGTTCGTGCGCGACAGGTGGCCGAGCCGCTTCGACAGGCGGGGCAGCTTGCCCTCGTCGCGCATCCGGTGCAGCAGCCGTTGGGTGCCGAGCGAGGCCGCCGAGAAGATGACCTGCTCGGCGGAGAGGGTCCGGGTGGCGGCGTTGCGGCGCAGCTTCGCCTTGGTGAACCGCACCGACACGTCGTACCCGCCACCCTCGCGCGGGCTCACGTCGGTGACCGTGGTCAGCGGCAGCACCTTCGCACCGTTGCGCTCGGCGAGGTAGAGGTAGTTCTTGACCAGGGTGTTCTTCGCGTTGTGCCGACAGCCGGTCATGCACTCGCCGCAGCCGAGGCAGGCGTTGCGGTCGGGTCCGACACCGCCGAAGTAGGGGTCCGCGACCTTCTCGCCCGGCTCGGACGTGGGTCCGCCGAAGAAGACGCCCACCGGGGTCGGGTGGAAGGTGTCCCCGACCCCCATGTCGTTGGCGACCTTCTCCATCACGTCGTCGGACGGCGTCCGGAGCGGGTTCTCGACGACGCCGAGCATGCGCTTGGCCTGGTCGTAGTAGGGCGCGAGCTCGCTGCGCCAGTCCGTGATGTCCTTCCACTGCGGGTCGTCGTAGAACGCCGGCAGCGGTTCGTAGAGCGTGTTGGCGTAGACCAGCGACCCGCCGCCGACACCGGCCCCGGACACGATCAGGCAGTCCTTGAGGGCGTCGATCCGCTGGATGCCGTAGCAGCCGACCTCGGGACGGAACAGATAGCGCTTGACGTCGAAGGAGGTGTCGGCGAAGTCCTGGTCGGAGAACCGGGCGCCGGCCTCGAGGACGCCGACGCGGTAGCCCTTCTCGGTCAGCCTCAGCGCCGAGACGGAGCCGCCGAACCCGGACCCGATCACCAGGACGTCGAAGTCGAAGTCGGTCATGTTCACTTCCTCCGGAACTTGTTCATCAGCCGCAGGTTGGCGGTCATCAGCTTGGCGTAGGTCTCGTCCTTCATCCCGAACATCGGCGCGAAGCGGATCGCCTTCTGGGTGCCGACCGCCTGCGACTCGGTGTAGCGGTGGATGCCCTCCGCCCCTTGTCGGCGACCGAGTCCTGACTCGCGCATGCCGCCCATCGGCGAGTCGATGCTGGCGAAGGTGGCGCCGAACGCCTCGTTGACGTTGACCGTCCCGCACTTGATCCGCGCAGCCAGCGCGCGGCCGCGCTTGAGGTCGCGGGTGTAGACCGAGGCGTTCAGGCCGTACTCGCCGGCGTTCGCCCGCGCCACCGCGTCGGCCTCGTCGTGGAACCGGTAGAGCGAGATCACCGGGCCGAAGGTCTCGTCACCGAAGCAGGTCATTCCAGGCGTGACGCCCTCGAGGATCGTCGGCTCGTAGAAGTAGGGCCCCAGGTCGGGGCGGGCCCGGCCACCGGCGAGGACGCGAGCGCCCTTCGCCTTCGCGTCCTCGACGTGGGCCACGACGGTGTCGAGCTGGTCCTGCGAGATCAGCGACCCCATGTCACTGCCCCAGTCCAACCCCGGCCTGAGGCTCATCGCCGAGGTGCGCTCGACGAACTTCTGCACGAAGCGGTCGTAGATCTGGTCGGCGACGAACATCCGCTCCATGGAGACGCACAGCTGGCCGGCGTTGGAGAAGCTGGCCCGGATGGCGCCCTCGGCGGCCTTGTCCAGGTCGGCGTCGCGGAGCACGAGGATCGGGTTCTTGCCGCCGAGCTCCAGGGAGCAGCCGATCAGCCGCTCCGCGCACTGCTTGGCGATGTGCTTGCCGGTGGCGGTCGAACCGGTGAAGCAGATGTAGTCGGCGCGCTGGATCATCTCGGTGCCGATCACCCGGCCGGGGCCGGCGACGACCTGCCACAGGTCGGCGGGGAAACCGGCTTCCTCGAGCAGCTGCTTGCCGAGCAGCGCCGAGAGCATGGTCTGTGCGTCCGGCTTGGCCACCACGGCGTTCCCGGCCATCAGGGCGGGCAGGCCGTCGCACAGCGCCATCGTGAAGGGGTAGTTCCACGGCGAGATGATCCCGACGACGCCCTTGGGGTGGCGGTGCTGCTCGACGTGGGTGAGCACGGGCACGACCCCGGTCCGGCGCGTCGTGGCCAGGTGTTCCGCGCCGGTCCGCGCGTAGTAGCGGGCGGTCAGCGCCACGTGCAGCGGCTCGTCGAACGCGTGCTTGCGCGCCTTGCCGGACTCCCAGCAGATCAGGTCGATGACCTCGGCCTGGCGGTCCAGGATCAGGTCGTGCAGCCGGAGCATGGCCGTGGCCCGCTCCTCCAGCGAGGTCCGGGCCCAGCTCTCCTGCGCCCGGCGGGCGCGCACGAAGGCCTCCGCGACGTCCGCCTCGGTGGACTGCGGGATGGCCCCGAGCGGCTGGCCGTTGAACGGGCAGTACGCCGTGACGGCCTCCCCCGAGGTGGCGAGGACGCGGTCGGTGAGAGCGCGCACGTAGGACGGCTCGAGCGCGTAGGAGGCGGTGAGGTCGTGCCCGGGGTCTCGAAGGTCGTCGGTGCCGAGTCCGGCCGGGTCCACGGGGTCGGGGTGCGCAGTCATATACCGAGAGTATGTGACGGCCGTCTCAGGTGGTACCCCTCGGTAACCGAATCGCCGGCGAGGCCCGCGGCCAGCCCGCCGAAGGAGACGCAGATCACGCGGAATGTAATCGGCAATCAGCGTGTTTGGTCCATACACCGGACTAGACTGGTGACGATCACCGAATCACGGCACAACCACGTGCCACCTTCGAAGAAAGCAGCAACAGACATGTTCACCGGGGCACCCCTGCTCGTCCTCGACATCGCCGCCTCGCAGATGCGCGACCGCCGCCGCGAGGCCCGGGCCGCGGCCGAACGCGCCGCCGCACGGCACCCCCGCACCTTCCCGCTCCCCGAGCGTCACCGCTGAGCCACGGCGGGCCCGCCGACTCCCGAGATGACCGGCGGACCCGCCCCGACGCGTCCGGTGCTCAGCCGGTCGTCAGCGTCGTGTCGTCGACCAGGAAGCTGGTGGCCAGCGAGTAGTCCTCGACACCGAGGAACTTCACCGTCACTGTCTTCCCGGTGAAGGCCGAGAGGTCCACCGACCGGTCCACGTAGCCCGACGACTCGTCGAGGTTGGAGTACGTCGCCAGCGTGTAGGTCGAGCCGCCGCTGACCACCTGCACCCGCAGCGTGTCGTAGGCGCTGCTGCGCGTGGTCTCGTCGGTGGCGACGTACAGCGAGAACCCGAGCGTGGCCGAGGACGCGGCCGGGATCGCCACCGACTGCTGCACGTAGTCGGTGTGCGACGAGCCGTAGCCGTCGAGCCAGGCGTACCACGAGCCGGAATGGGCCGCCCCGCCGCTGGAGCTGGTGATCGCCCCGGAGCTGGCCGTCCACCCGGTTGGGCCCGACTCGAAGCCCGGGTTCTGCAGCAGGTTGTCGCCCGACGGCGGGGGCGTGCTCGCGCCGCAGGTCTCCGCCGTGCTGGTGTCGACGCCCTTCCAGGCGGCGAGCGTGCTGACGCACTGGCTCGACGACGAGCCGTACAGGTCCTTGGCGGCCTTGACCATGTCGGTCGCGGCCTGCGGGTAGGTCGTCGACGAGGTCATGTAGACGCTGAGCGCGCGGTACCAGATCCTCGCGGCGGCATCGCGGCCGATTCCGGTGACGCTGGTGCCGTTGCAGGTGCTGCTCGAGTGCGGCAGCCCGCCGATGGTCTTGGAGCCGGTGCCCTCGGCCATCAGGTAGAACGCATGGTTGCCGACCCCGGACGAGTAGTGCGGGTCGAGGTTCTTCGTCGAGGAGGTCCAGCAGCTCACGGAGGAGCCGTCGGCGCTCGGGTTGTCCATCCGGCGGAGGTAACCGCCCGAGCTCTTGTAGATCTTCTCGCCGATGTAGTAGTCGCCCGGGTCGTTGGCGTTGGCGGCCTTGAACTCGACCATCGTGCCCATCACGTCGGAGGTGGACTCGTTGAGGCCGCCGGCGTCACCGGAGTAGGACAGACCGGCGGTGGACGAGGTGAGCCCGTGGGACATCTCGTGCCCCGCGACGTCGAGCGAGGTGAGCGCGTTGAGGGTCGAGCCGCCGTCGCCGTACGTCATGCAGAAGCAGGGGTCGTACCAGAAGGCGTTCTCGTAGTTGTTGCCGTAGTGCACCTTCGAGTACGCGGCGGCGCCGTCGCCCCGGATCCCGGTGCGGCCGAACAGGTCGCGGTAGAGGTCCCAGGTGACGGCTGCGCCGTAGTGCGCATCCACCGCGGCGGTCTGCCGGCTCGACGTGGAGCCGTTGCCCCACACGTTGTCGGAGTCGGTGAACAGCGTCCCCGTCGACGTCTGGCTGGTGGAGTTGTTGGCGTCGTAGGTCCTGTGCCCGCCGCGCGTGGTGTCGTTCAGCTGGTACGTCGAACCGCTCAGTGTGGTCTTCAGCGTGACCGTGCCGCTCCACTGGGCGTGACCGGTGCCGTCGGCGCGCTTGACCAACGGCTCGCGACCGAGCTGCTCCCCGGTCCGCGCATCGGTGTAGACCAGGTCCTCGACCGGGTCACCGGCTGCGGTCGTGTCCCGCACCGTGGTCTGCCAGGCCAGCACCGGTGCGTGATCGCGCGCGTAGACCACCTTGCGTGCATCGTCACCCTTCGGCGCCGGGATCCGGGCCCGCGTGCCGGGCACGGTGATCGGGCGGCGTGTGTCCCACTCGACGTGCTCCAGCTGGCGACCGGCACCGTCATGCACGACGAGGTCGCCGCCGATGACCGGGAGGCCGGCGTAGGTGCGTTCGTAGCGGACGTGCTCCACGCCGTCGACGTCGCGGACGACATCCTTGACCACAAGGCCCTCGTGGTCGCCGAGACGCAGCTCGCGCCGGGTCCGGTCCCGCCGGGCCTCGGCCCGTTTGATCGCCCGCTCGCGTGCCGCCGGTCCGAAGCCGGGGTCGGGCCGGTGCTCGGTCGCGGTCGCACTGCCGCCGGCATCCGGACGGCCTGGGGAGTCCTGGCCGGCGGCGACAGCGGGGGCGGTGAGGGTGACGGGGGCGAGGACGAGCGCGGCAATGCCGGCTGCGACGGTCCCGAGAGATGCTCGATTCACAAGAGATGCCCTTCTCTTCCGGCACCGGGGTCTCCGGTGTCCGAACGACAAAGGTCCAGACGGTGTGTCCGGGCCGGGACCGAGCCTGGCCCGGTGCGGCGCGCTCCACCAGCCGTCAGTTCGCGCAGTTGCACAACTCCGCAAAATCGACGGCGCCGCTCAGACGATGTCGGGGGCCTTCACCCGCGCCTCGTCGGCCTCGGAGTCGGTGAGCTCGCGCTGGCTCTGCCGCTCGGCCTCGACCCGGCGCAGGTAGTGGTCCACCTCCCCGTCCACCGCCGCCGCGTCCCAGCCCAGCGCATCGGACATCAGCTCCGCCGCGGGCCGGGCGGCGTGTACCCCGCGGTCGAACGTCTCGATCGAGATCCGGGTGCGCCGGGTGAGCACGTCGTCGAGGTGCCGCGCCCCCTCGTGCGTGACGGCGTGCACGACCTCGACGCGCAGGTAGTCCTCGGCGCCCTCCAGCGGCTCGGCGAGCTCCGGGCGCTCGGCGACGAGCGCCAGCAGCTCGTCCACGAGGCTGCCGTACCGGCCCAGCAGGTGGTCGATCCGTGCCCGGTGCAGCCCGGAGTCCCGGGCCAGGCGAGCACGCTGGTTGGTCCGCGTCTCGTATCCGTCCGCGCCCGCCAAGGGGACCCGGTCGGTGATCGAGTCCGGGATGCCGTCGGGGCCCAGTGAGTGCCGTGCGGCGTCGACCGCGTCGCGGCCCATCACCCGGTACGTCGTCAGCTTGCCGCCCGCGATGATCACCAGCCCGGGGACCGGCGTCACCACCGTGTGCTCACGGGAGATCCGGCTCGTCGGCTCCGACTCCCCGGTCAGCAGCGGCCGCAGCCCGGCGTAGACGCCCTCGACGTCCTCCGGGCCGAGCGGTGCGCGCAGGATCCGGTTGACGTTGTCGAGCAGGTAGTCGATGTCGGTCCGCGACGCCGCCGGATGGGCCTTGTCGAGGTCCCACTTGGTGTCGGTGGTGCCGATGATCCAGTGCCGTCCCCACGGGATCACGAACAGCACCGAGGTCGCGGTGCGCATGATCAGGCCGCTCTCGGAGCGGATCCGGTCGCGGGGGACGACGAGGTGGATGCCCTTGCTGGCTTGGACGTTGAGCGCTCCGCGTCCGCCGACGAGCTCCTGGATCTGGTCGGTCCAGACGCCCGCGGCGTTGACCACGACGCGGGCGCGGACGTCGAACTCGCGGCCGGTCTCCAGGTCGCGCGCCCGGGCACCGGTGACCCGTTCGCCCTCGCGCAGGAAGCCGACGACTTTGACCCGCGAGGCGCAGTGCGCGCCGTGAGTGGCTGCGGTGCGGGCGATGGTGGTGACCAGCCGGGCATCGTCGACCTGCGCGTCGAAGTAGCGGATCGCTCCGGTGAAGGCGTCGGGACGCAGGTCGGGGGCGGTCCGGGCGACCTGCCGCTTGAGCAGGTGCCGGTGGCGCGGCAGGCCCACGTCGTACTTCCCGGCCATCGCCATCGCGTCGTACAGCATCAGCCCCGCGCCGACGTAAGGACGCTCCCAGCCGCGATGGGTGAGTGGGTAGAGGAACGGCACCGGGCGGACCAGGTGCGGAGCCAGCCGGGTGAGCAGCAGGCCGCGCTCCTGCAGTGCCTCGCGGACCAGGCCGACGTCGAGCATCTCCAGGTAGCGCAGGCCGCCGTGGATCAGCTTGCTGCTACGCGAGGAGGTCCCGGAGGCGTAGTCGCGCTGCTCCAGCAGGCCGGTGCTGAGCCCGCGGGTGACCGCGTCGAGAGCGGTGCCGACCCCGGTCACCCCGCCCCCGACGACGAGGACGTCGAGCTCGGTGGTGGCCATCGCGTCCAGCGCTGCCTGCCTGGCCTCGGGGCTGAGTGCGGCGGTCACGGGCGGCTCCTGGGGCACGGCGGGGACTGCGGGCGGCGCGGGGCTGTGCTGAAGAGGCTAGCGCGCCCGGCGGCGTACCGCCCGGTCACCGGCGCTCGGCAGCGGGATCGGGATCTGCCAGGCGTGCGCCCCCGGTTCGAGCAGCCACACGCGGGCTGCGACGAGGCGGAGCACCTGGAGGGCACCGGTGATCAACAGCGCGGCCATCGGCAGCTCGACGGCGACCGCGGTCACCACCGACCAGGTCTGGTCGTCCCCGTGGGCGGTCAGCACGTCGAACCACGCGTCACAGACCAGCAGCACCCCGGCGGTGAAAGCGGTGAGCACCAGCAGCTGCCGGCGCAGGTAGCCCAGCACGGCAGTCGCCCCGATGAGGGCCAGCAGGACCAGGTCGAACCCCACCCACGCCACGTCCCAGTGCCGGGCGACGTAGACCCGCGGCAGGGTGAGCGCGAGGTAGCCGATCCAAGGGGCCAGCACCACCGCGCTGAGCACCATCACGGCGACGCGCACCTCGCGGGTGCGGCGCAGCCACCGCCGGGACGGCACCAGGTCGTCGACGGGGCGCACCAGGCGGGCGATCAGCTCGCGGCGCTCGGTCGGTGAGAGGGCGGCGATCTGCTCGTCGGTCAGCACCTGACCATGGTGCCCGACGCGTCAGGGCCGAAGCAGGCGACGTACCCAGGCGGGCGCGACGAGGAACGCCTCTGCCCGCAGCGCCGCGACGCCCACGCGGGGCAGGTCGGCGGAGGAGCGGAAGCAGATGAAGCGGGGCAGCCACTCGGGTCGGTACTTCGCGTTGGCCCGGTAGAGCGACTCGATCTGCCAGAACCGGGACGCCCAGAGCAGGACCGCACGCCACAGCCGCAGCACCGGTCCGGCTCCCAGGCGCTCGCCGCGCGCGAACACGCTGCGGAAGACCGCGAAGTTGAGCGAGACGTGGCGGACCCCCAGCTGCGGCGCCTGCCGCATCAGCTCGGAGACCATCAGCTCGACGATGCCGTTCTCGGCGTCACGGTCGCGTCGCATCAGGTCCAGGCTCAGGCCCTCCTTGCCCCAGGGCACGAGGTGGAGCATGCCGCGCAGCGCCCCGTCGGCGTCGTGGCACAGCACCACCACCGCGTCGGGGTCCCGGGAGTCGCCGAACCTGCTCAACGCCATCGAGAAGCCCCGCTCGACCGCGCCGTCGCGCCACTCCTCGGCCCGCGTCCGGACCAGCTCCGCGGCGGCCGCGTCGAGCTCACCGACCCGGTGACAGCCGGCGACCAGGCCGGCGCGGGTGCATCGCGAGACCGCCTGCCGGACCACCCGCATGCTGCGGCCCTCGAGGGTGAACTCGCCGGTGTGCAGGATCGCCTCGTCACCGAGCTCGAGGGCGTCGAGGCCGGCGCGGGCGAACGCCTCGGCGCCGCGCTCGCTCGCGGCGAGCACCGCCGGCACCCAGCCGAAGGCACGGGCCTCGTCGAGCCAGGCCGTGATCGCACCGGGCCAGGCCTCCGGGTCACCGATCGGGTCACCGGCCGCGAGTGACACCGTCCCGACGACCCGATAGGTGATCGCCGCCTTCCCGGTCGGCGAGAAGATCACCGACCGGTCGTCGCGCAGGGCGAAGTAGGACAGCGAGTCGATGTCGCCCCACCGGCCGAGCAGGGCCTGGAGCCGGCCACGCTCCTCCGCGCGCAGGGCGTGCGGCCCGTCGGCGGGTTGCAGGGCCACCAGGACGGCGAGGAACAGGACGGCCGCGCCCAGCACGACGAGCGCGATCGCCGCCCGGTCGCCGTCCGCCGGATCGACGAACCGGATGGGTCCGGGGATCCCGAGCAGGCCGAGCAGGGCGTGCACGATGCGGTCCGTGGTCGAGGTGCCCGGCGCCTGGCCGTCCGCGTCGACGGCCAGCCAGACCCAGCCCAGCACCGTGGCCACCACCGGCCCGGCCAGCAGCACGGTCACGAGCTTGCGGGTGGACCGGGGGTCGGGACGGGCGGTGAACCTGTCCCGCGCGGTGGCGAGCAGGGCGAACAGCGCGAGCGAGAGGGTCGCCTCCTCGACGTCGAAGCCCTTGAGCAGATGCAGCATCGCGGCGACCAGCGTGAGGACCGTCGCGAGCAACCAGGCGCGGAACTTCCCGCGGCGAAGCGCCCGCGAGAGCAGCAGCAGGATCACCCCCACCGCCGCGGCGCCGGTCGTCGCCGCGGCCGGGAACACGTCCGGCACGATCCGGTAGACCAGCGCGGTGCGCCCCCGCAGGGCCGGCAGCAGCGAGGAGGCCAGGGTGATCGCGCCGACGAGCGCCACGATCCGCGCCAGCCAGGAGGGGGTGCGCAGGGTGTCCCACACGCGGGCGACCATCGAGTTGCGCACCTTCCTCCGTCAAAGCAGGGCCGCAGCAGAGGCTATCGGGGCGGCACGGGCGGGCAGTCCCCCGGCATGGCCGGGCGAGCTCGGGTGGTGGGATACGAGTCCTCGCGGGTGCGATGCTCGGGCCCGCCTGGTCAGAGAACGACCCGGTTCCGCCTGCCCTGGCTGTCGAGGCGGTCGCCCGCGAGCGGGTTGTCCGCCTGCACCCGGGCCACCTCCGCCGGGTCGAGCTCGGCGAGCACCATCGCCGGCGCCTCCGTGCCGAGCCGGCCCAGCGGCTGGCCCTCGGGGTCGTAGACCGCGCTGCCGCCGTTGAACTCGCCGGCGCCGCACCGACCGGTGAGCCCGGCGAACACGACGTAGATGCCGTTGTCGAGAGCGCGCGCGGCGTAGTACAGGTCGCGCCGGTGCTCGGACCCCACGGAGTACGCGGACGGGCACAGGTAGGCCTGGGCCCCCCCGGCAGCCGCTGCGGCGGCGTGCTCGGGGAAGCAGCCGTCGTAACAGACCCCGAGCCCGAGGTCCCAGCCGTCGACGACGATGCTCGCGCCGTGGTCGCCGGGAGAGAAGAACGTCCGTTCGTCGGCGAACAGGTGCTGCTTGTCGTAGGGCGCGCTCACCGTGCCGTCCGGGGCGACGACGAGCAGCGACAGCGTGTGCCGGTCCGGGCCGCGTCGTACGCCCGCCCCCACCACCACGACGACCTCCCGGTGCCGGGCCACGTCGGCCAGCGGCTGCAGCCGCGGGTCGTCGAGGTCGATGCAGCGCTCGGGTCTCCACACCGCCGGGTCGTAGCCGGTCAGGAACAGCTCGGGCAGTACGACGACGCGCGCGCCACGGTCCGCTGCGGAGCCCACGAGCGCCACGGCGGTCGCCACGTTGGTCGCGACGTCGCCGGGCACGGACACCGCCTGCGCGGCGGCCACCCTCACTGGACGACGACCTCCACCCGCTGGAACTCCTTGAGCTCGGTGTAGCCGGTCGTGGCCATCGCGCGGCGCAGCGCCCCGACGATGTTCATCGTGCCGTCGGCAACCCGGGACGGGCCGAAGAGGATCTCCTCGAGGCTGCCGACCGTGCCGATCTCGATGCGCTCGCCACGCGGCAGGTGGGCGTGCCAGGCCTCGGAGCCCCAGTGGAAGCCGCGCCCGGGCGCGTCCGAGGCGCGGGCCAGCGGGGAACCGATCATCACCGCGTCGGCCCCGCAGGCGATCGCCTTGGCGACGTCGCCGGAGCGCCCGATCGACCCGTCGGCGATGACGTGGACGTAGCGGCCGCCGGACTCGTCGAGGTAGTCGCGGCGCGCGGCGGCCACGTCCGCGACCGCGCTGGCCATCGGCACCTCGATGCCGAGCACGGTGCGGGTGGTGTGTGCGGCGCCGCCGCCGAAGCCGACGAGCACACCGGCGGCGCCGGTGCGCATCAGGTGCAGCGCGGCCTGGTAGGTCGCACAGCCACCGACGATGACGGGGACGTCGAGCTCGTAGATGAACTCCTTGAGGTTCAGCGGCTCCGACTGTCCGGACACGTGTTCCGCGGAGACCGTCGTGCCGCGGATGACGAACATGTCGACGCCGGCGTCGACGACGGTCTTGAAGTAGTCCTTGGTGCGCTGCGGGGAAAGCGATCCGGCGACGGTGATTCCTGCGTCGCGCATCTCGCGCAGACGCTGGGTGATCAGCTCGGGCTTGACCGGCTCGGCGTAGATCTCCTGCAGCCGCGCGGTGGCCTGGACGCCGTGCAGACCCGCCACCTCGGCGAGCAGGTCGCTGGGGTCGTCGTACCGGGTCCACAGCCCCTCGAGGTCGAGCACCCCGAGACCGCCGTGCCTGCCGAACGCGACCGCCGACTCCGGCGACACCACCGAGTCCATCGGGGCGGCCATGATCGGCAGCTCGAACCGGTAGGCGTCGATCTGCCAGGCGACCGAGACCTCCTCGGGGTCGCGGGTGCGCCGCGAGGGCACGATGGCGACGTCGTCGAAGGAGTACGCGCGGCGTCCGCGCTTCGCGCGTCCGATCTCGATCTCTTGCATGGGGGTCAGTCTAGGGACCGGGCCGGGAGGTCGGTCCCGTGGACCCGTCGGTCGGCCCGGTCGCGGGACGCGGCGACGAGGACGGCGTTGCGCTCGTCGCTGCCGAGCGTCCGGTCGCGCGCCTCGTCCGGCGTGCGCCCGTAGCGCTCGTGCCGGGCCTGCAGTCGGGTGCGGCGCAGGGCCTCGGGCACGTCGACGAACCAGCACTCGTCGAGCAACGTCCGGACCTGGTCCCAGGGCGTCTCGTCGAGCAGCAGGTAGTTGCCCTCGGTGACCACCAGGCGCGTGTCCGCGGTGACCGCGACCGCGCCGGCGACGGCGTCCTCGATGTCGCGGTAGAACTGCGGCGCCCAGACCGTCTCGCGGTGCTCTGGCCCACCGGAGGGATGGGTGCCGGGCCGGTCGAGACCGCGCACCCTCCGCAGCAGGACGACGTACCCCATGGCGTCGAAGGTGTCCGGCGCTCCCTTGCGCTCGGCCCGCCCCAGCGCCGCCAGCGTGGCGTGCGCGAGGTGGAAACCGTCCATGCCGACGAGCACCGAGCCGGGCACCGCCTCGACCAGCAGCGCGGCAAGGGTCGACTTGCCGGCGCCGGGTTGTCCCGTGATGCCGAGCAGCGCCGGCCCCGGCCGCTCGGCAAGCTCCCGCGCGCGCCGCACCGCCTCGTCGACGGACAGCGCGGGCTCGCTCACGCGGCCACCCTGCCATGCCCGTCAGGCCGGCCCCACCAACGGGCAAACGAGGCCGTCCGCCCCTCCCCGGCCGAACCGGCCACCAGTCGCGCCCGAACACCGAAGCATCGTGCGCGGCGAGCAGCGGCCTACCGCCCGGTGTAGTTCGGCGCCTCGACCGTCATCTGGATGTCGTGCGGGTGGCTCTCCTTGAGACCGGCGGAGGTGATCCGCACGAACCGGCCGCGCTCTTGAAGCTCGCGGATGTTGCGGGCCCCGACGTAGAACATCGACTGCGCGAGGCCGCCGACCAGCTGGTGGGCGACCGCGGAGAGCGGGCCCCGGTAGGCCACCTGTCCCTCGATGCCCTCCGGCACGATCTTGTCGTCGCTGGTCACATCGGCCTGGAAGTACCGGTCCTTGGAGTAGGACTTCTTCCCGCGCGAGGACATCGCGGCGAGCGAACCCATCCCCCGGTAGGACTTGTACTGCTTGCCGTTGTAGAACACCAGTTCCCCCGGGCTCTCCTCGCAGCCGGCGAGCAGCGAGCCGACCATCACGGTGTCGGCCCCGGCCACCAACGCCTTGGCGATGTCGCCGGAGTACTGCAGGCCGCCGTCGCCGATCACCGGGACGCCGGCCGCCTTGCAGGCGAGAGCGGCCTCGTAGATGGCGGTCACCTGGGGTACGCCGACCCCGGCCACCACGCGCGTGGTGCAGATCGAGCCGGGCCCGACGCCGACCTTCACCGCATCCGCGCCCGCGTCGATGAGCGCCTGCGCCCCTTCGCGGGTGGCGACGTTGCCGGCGATCACCTGGACGTGGCTGGTCGCGGGGTCCTTCTTGACCCGGCGCACCATCTCGAGCAGCAGACCGGCGTGGCCGTGGGCGGTGTCCACCACGAGTACGTCGACGCCCGCGTCGACCAGCGTCGTCGCCCGCTCCCAGGCGTCGCCGAAGTAGCCGACCGCCGCGCCGACGAGCAGTCGGCCGTGCCCGTCCTTGGAGGCGTTGGGGAACTGCTCGGACTTCACGAAGTCCTTCACGGTGATCAGCCCGGCGAGCCGGCCACGGTCGTCGACGAGCGGCAGCCGCTCGCGCTTGTGCTGGCGAAGGATCGCGGTGGCGTCCTCGCGGCTGATGTCGACCGGGGCGGTGATCAGCGGCATCGGGGTCATCACGTCGCGGACCAGCCGGGTGCCCCACTCGGCGACCGGCACGAAGCGCAGGTCCCGGTTGGTGATGATGCCCAGCAGAGTCGAGTCGTCGTCGATGACCGGGAGCCCGGAGACCCGGTACTCGCCGCACTTCTCGTCGAGCTGCTCCAAGGTGGCGTCGGGGCCGATCGTGACCGGGTTGGAGATCCGGCCGGTCTGGGTCCGCTTCACCAGGTCGACCTGGTAGGCCTGGTCCTCGATCGACAGGTTGCGGTGCAGCACGCCGAGGCCGCCCTCGCGGGCCATCGCGATGGCCATCCGCGACTCGGTGACGGTGTCCATCGCGCTGGAGACCAGCGGGATGCGCAGCTCGATCTCCCGGGTCAGCCGCGCGGTCGTGTCGACCTCGCTCGGGATGACGTCGGTCTCGCCGGGCAGCAGCAGCACGTCGTCGTAGGTGAGCCCGAGCGGGGCGAACTTGTCGGGGAGGCCGGCGGAGCCGACGTCGAGTGGCGCAGTCATGAGGCCCTTCCGGGGAGGGTCGGCGGCAGGCCCCCATCCTACCGGGCGTCCGGACGCCCGGACCGTCCCGACCGCCGACCGGTGGGGCCGCGGGCCCTTGGGCTCAGGCGGGTGCCGGGGTGGGCGGTGAGGTCGGCAGCGTGAGCACCGGGGCCGTCGCGGGCGGGGCCGTCAGCCCGCGGGTGGAGACGGTGACCAGCAGCTCGTCGCCGGCGAGCTTGACCCGTGCGCGCAGGCCGGAGCCGAACACCATCGCGACGGCGGCCGGTGAGTCGGCGGGGCCCCGCAGGACGACGTCGTGGACGCCGAGGCCGGCGGCGAGCCGGGCCGCCGAGCCCAGCAGCCGGGTGCCGAGGCCCTGGCGCTGCCAGCCGTCCTCCACCACGAGCGAGGCCTCGCAGGCACCGTCGTCGACCACCCCGAGCGAGACCAGGCCGACCACCCGGTCGCCCGCCGCGGCGACGAGCGCGCCGGCACCCCCGACGAGCAGCCGCCGGGCCAGCCGCAGGTCCAGCCGGGCGATCGGGGCCGCGTAGTGCCGCTGCACCGTCTCCGCCGAGCACCGTGCATGCATCTGCATCAGTGCGCCGGTGTCGGCGAGCTCGGCGGGCCGGACCAGTACCGACGTCGTGCCGGTCGCCGCCGGGTGGACGACCGCCTCCTCGGCACCGTCTGGGTCCCGCGCCCGGTCCGGTGCGGCCGGCGCCTGCCGCTGCAGCTCGGCGGCTGCCGCCACGAACGCGGCGGCGCGTGCGTGCTCCGTGGGCGTGAACGGCGTCGTACGACGCAGCTCCACCCGATGCGCACCGGCACCGACCACCAGGGAGTCCTGCACCGCCCGCAAGCCGCTCCCGGCGGGCTCCGCGTCCAGCAACCGGCCGAGCAGGCCCGGCAGGTCGTCAGCCCCGTGGACGGCCTGGCGCAACGCGGTCAGGTAACGGGTCGGCCCGTCGACCAGCGCCTGCTCGCTGCACCGCCCGACGCTGACCCGCGTGCCGCCGGCGGCCTCCACCAGCCCGGCGACGTCTCGCAGCGTCCAGCCGTGCGGGGTGGTGAGCACCAGCTCGTCGGTGACTCCCTCGACCCCGGGGAAGATCTGCACGGCGAGGATGTTCACGTCGCTCTCCCCGCACCGGCGGGTCAGCGCGGCCAGCGCCCCGGGACGGTCGGGCAGGGTGGTGCGTACTCGCCACAGCATGATGTCTCCCTCGTCGGCCTGCGGTGTGCCCACTACTCTTGCCGCGGGACGTTCCGGGGGCGCTGCGGTCGTGTTGCGGGGATGTGAAGACTGTTCCGGAACCGCTTCGGGCCGACGGGGTCAGCCGCGCCGAAGCGGGTGGTCCTCCACGTAGCGCAGGCCCTTGACCATGTGCACGACCGCGCCGGCCTGCGGCTCGTTGCGGAAGGCCACGTTGTCCACCAGCGCCCGCATCAACGCGACGCCGCGTCCCATCTCGGCGTCGTCCTCGGCCCTCGCCGGCACCTCGTCGACGTCGAAGCCGCCGCCCTGGTCGACCACCGTCAGGGCGCACCGGTCCGCGGAGAGCTCGATCTTCACGTCGTAGGTGTCGGTGGCGCCGGCGTGGTCGATGACGTTGGCGCAGGCCTCGGTGATGGCGAGCTGGACGTCGTCGATGTCCTCGTCGAGCACCCCGAACGCCCGCAGCGCCTGCGCGGCGAGGCGTCGTACGACGGGCACGCTGACACTCTCACGCGGCAGCGCCACCGACAGGTCGAGGTGCGGCACCGTCTCGGCCGGAGCGGCCGCCCGCGGGGGCCAGTAGAACGGCTGCCCGTCGTCGCGTGTCTCACCGTCGCGCAGCAGCACCTGCAGGTGGCACTCGGGGTCGCCGGCGACGATCGCCTCGTCGAGGAGGACCGTCGCGCTGCCGCGGACCCGGGCGCCCAGCTGGCCGGCCAGCCCGGAGGTGACATGACACAGGGCCGCGGCGGGACCGTCCACCGCCCCGAACGGGCACTTGGTCACCGCCAGCTCGACGACCTCGTCGTCGGCGGCCACCACGTAGGCCTCGCTGCCGAGCGCGTTGTGCAGCCGCACGAACGTCTCGGCTGCGTCTCGCGGGCCGGTCACCTCGCCCCCGGACCCGGCCGTCGCGATCAACGAGCCGGCGATCGTGGCCGCCTGCGGGGCCGACGCCGACGGGTGCGCCTCCAGCGCGGTGACGAGAGCGAGCGCGACCGAGGCCGCCCCCTGCTTGTCGGGGTCCAGCGTGGTGTCCACCACCGGAGGCGGCCCGGAGTCGAAGGTGTGCTGGCTGAGACGGGGGACCTGGAGGGTGGTCCTGGCCAACGACGTGCGCGGCCAGGCCCGCACCTCGGCGCGCTGCCGGGCCGGCACCGGTGCGCCGGTGGGCGCATCACCCCTTGCCTCGACGGACGCGAGCTCGAGGACCGGGTGCACCGCGACCCAGTCGAGGCGCATGTGCACGAGTTTGCCCCCGGCCGAGCGCACCGCGGCCCCCACCTCCTCGGGGAGGTGCCGCATGGCTTCGTCGACTCGCCGGGGGTCGGCCGCGTGGCGCCTCAGATGCTCGTCGAGCAGCGCCAGCGCGCGAGCCGACCCGTTGTCGGCGCCGCTGGTGTCGATGAGCCAGTCCACTCGGTACCCCCTCGCGCGGATTACGGGTCTCTCCCGTCCGCCGAAGGGTTCCCGCGGACGAACCCGGCGAAACGGGGCACGAGCGCGGCCGACGACGACGAACGCCGCCCGGCGGACCGGACGGCGTTCGTGGTGGAGCGGGATCGCGCTTGCGTCAGTGACCGTGCCCGTGGCCGTGGCCGTGCCCACCGGCAGCGGCGGACTCGTCCTCCTCCTCGGGCTTCTCGACGACCAGGGTCTCGGTCGTCAGCAGCATGCCTGCGATCGACGAAGCGTTGACCAGCGCGGAGCGGGTCACCTTCACCGGGTCCAGCACGCCCTGGGCGACGAGGTCGCCGTACTTCTCGGTGGCGGCGTTGTAACCCTCGCCGAGCTTCCCCTCGCGGACCTTGGTGACCACGACGTAGCCGTTGACGCCGCCGTTCTCGGCGATCCAGCGCAGCGGCTCGTCGGCCGACTTGCGGACCACCTTGACGCCGGTCGCCTCGTCGCCGGTCAGGCCGAGGTCACCCTCGAGCACCGACGCGGCGTGGACGAGTGCCGAACCGCCGCCGGCGATGATGCCCTCCTCGATCGCGGCGCGCGTCGCGGAGACCGCGTCCTCGATGCGGTGCTTCTTCTCCTTGAGCTCGACCTCGGTGGCCGCGCCGACCTTCACCACGCACACGCCGCCGGCCAGCTTCGCGAGACGCTCCTGGAGCTTCTCGCGGTCCCAGTCGGAGTCGGTGTTCTCGATCTCGGCCTTGATCTGGTTGACCCGGCCCTCGACGGCAGCGGCGTCGCCGCCGCCCTCCACGATCGTGGTGTTGTCCTTGGTGATCGTGACGCGCCGGGCGGTGCCGAGCACGTCGAGCCCCACCTGGTCGAGCTTGAGACCGACCTCGGGGCTGATCACCTGGCCACCGGTGAGGATCGCGATGTCCTGCAGCATGGCCTTGCGGCGGTCACCGAACGCGGGCGCCTTGACCGCGGCGGCGTTGAAGGTGCCGCGGATCTTGTTCACGACCAGCGTCGACAGCGCCTCGCCCTCGACGTCCTCGGCCAGGATGAACAGCGGCTTGCCGGCCTGGATCACCTTCTCCAGCAGGGGCAGCAGCTCCGAGATCGCCGAGATCTTGCCCTGGTGCAGCAGGATGTAGGCGTCGTCGAGCACGGCCTCCATCCGCTCGGCGTCGGTGACGAAGTAGGGCGAGATGTAGCCCTTGTCGAACTGCATGCCCTCGGTGAAGTCGAGCTCGGTGCCCATGGTGTTGGACTCCTCGACGGTGATCACGCCGTCCTTGCCGACCTTGTCGAAGGCCTCGGCGAGCAGCTCACCGATGTGCGCGTCGCGCGAGGACACGGTCGCGACGGCGGCCATGTCGGCCTTGTCGTCGACGTCGCGAGCCGCGTCGCGCAGGGCGTCGCCCATGGCCTCGACGGCCTTGTCCATGCCGCGCTTGAGGCTCATCGGGTTCGCCCCCGCGGCCACGGCGCGCAGACCCTCGTGGACCATCGCCTGCGCGAGCACCGTCGCGGTCGTCGTTCCGTCGCCGGCGACGTCGTTGGTCTTGGTCGCGACCTCCTTGGCGAGCTGCGCGCCCAGGTTCTCGAACGGGTCGTCGAGCTCCACCTCGCGGGCGACGGTCACCCCGTCGTTGGTGATCGTGGGTGCGCCCCACTTCTTGTCGAGCACGACGTAGCGGCCCTTGGGGCCGAGCGTCACCTTCACGGCATTGGCGAGGGCGTCCACGCCACGCTCGAGCGAGCGGCGTGCGTGCTCGTCGAACTCCAGAATCTTCGGCATCTCGGGTCGATGCTCCTTCGTGTCGCTGGGGGAGGCGGTCTGCTCCGGACGGAGCGACCACCGGGGGAAACTGCTCAGCCCCGGCAGCCCGAACCAGTCAGGCCAGCCGGGGCTGAGTCGTCGTGCGTTGGTGGTGCGACTGCGGCGAGGGTCAGCCGACGACGGCGAGCACGTCGCGCGCCGAGAGGATGAGGTACTCCTCGCCGGAGTACTTCACCTCGGTGCCGCCGTACTTGCTGTAGATGACCTTGTCCCCGACGTTGACGTCGAGAGGAACCCGGTTGCCGTTGTCGTCGACGCGACCCGGACCGATCGCCAGGACCTCGCCCTCCTGGGGCTTCTCCTTGGCGGTGTCCGGGATGACCAGGCCGGAGGCCGTGGTCTGCTCCGCGTCGAGCGGCTTGACGACGATGCGGTCCTCGAGAGGCTTGATGTTGACCGACACTTGAAGTCGACCTCCACTTTCCCGTGTGTATCTGCGAGAGACGGTTTGATGCACGGCCTCACCGTGGGGTGGGGCCGTGTGACGTGAGGTGCTTGCACCGGACACACGCCGTCGCGGGGGTCGCGTGCTGGGCAAGCGCTGGCACCCTCGAATGGAGAGTGCTAACGCGAATCTATTGCGCGATTAGCACTCGGTCAAGTCGAGTGCCAGACTTCCTCGCATGGACCTCGAGGCGTTCCGCTGGCTGCTCTCCCCCGCCGGCCAGGCCCTGCTGGCCCGCGCCCACGAGGTGTACGACGAGCAGGAGGGCGATCCGCTGCGGGTCTCGACCGTGCTGCGCCGCGACGCCTCCCCCGAGCATGCCACCGCGGCCCTGACGCAGGTCCGGCTGCGGGGCAGGGCGCGCACGAAGTTCGCCGACCTCGCCGAGCGGATGTACTTCACCCCCGAGGGCCTGGAGCAGGCCACCCGGCTGCGGGTCGCCGAGCACCGGGCGGGCCGGCTGGCGGCCGCGGCGCCGTCCTCGGTGCTGGACCTCGGCTGCGGGATCGGCGGCGACCTGGTCGCGTTCGCCCGCGCCGGACTGACCGCCGCGGGGGTCGACCGGGACCCGCTGCGCGTGGAAGTCGCCCGCGCCAACCTGGCCGCCCTCGGCCTCGGCGGCGCCGTGCAGGAGGCCGAGGCGGACACGCTGGACCTGTCCGGCTTCGGCGTGGTGTTCGCCGACCCGGCGCGCCGGACCGGCGCTGGCCGGGTGTTCGACGTGGAGGGCTGGTCCCCGCCCTGGCCGTTCGTGCTGCGGCTCCTCGAGCACCCCGCGTGCGTCAAGGTCGCCCCGGGAATCCCCCACGACCTGGTCCCCGCGGGCGTCGAGGCGGAGTTCGTCAGCGACGGCGGCGAGGTGAAGGAGGCGGTGCTCTGGTCGTCGTACCTCGCCACCACCCGGCGCCGCGCCACCGTGATCCGACCGGGTGGGCTGGCCACGCTGACCGACGAGGACGACCCCGGCGAGGCGAACGTGCGGGAGGTCGGCCGGTTCCTCTACGAGCCCGACGGCGCGGTGATCCGGGCGGGCCTGGTCACGGCGGTCGCGGCGGGCGTCGGCGGCGGGCTCGTCGACGAGCACATCGCCTACGTCACCGCGGACGACGCCTTCACCACCCCGTTCGCCCGTTCCTACGAGGTGGTCCAGGAGCTGCCGTTCAAGGAGAAGGCACTGAAGGCGGCCCTGCGCGAGCGTCGGATCGGCCGGCTCGCGATCAAGAAGCGGGGGGTGGACGTGGTGCCCGAGGAGCTCCGCAAGCGCCTCGCGCTCAGCGGCGAGGAGGAGGCGACGATCGTCCTGACCCGGGTCGCGGGCAAGGGCACCGCCCTGCTGGTCCGCCCCTTCTGACCCTGCCCCCTCCTGTTGAGTGTGGGCTTGTTCACCCATGAGTGTGGGGTTGTTCGCGAACAACCCCACACTCGACCGTGCACAACCCCGCACTCGACGGTGCACAACCCCGCACTCGACGGAGGGGGGACAATGGCGGGCATGGTCTCCCCTGAGCAGCTGCTGGCCTTCGGGGTCGCGGCATTCGTACTGATCGCGATCCCCGGGCCCTCGGTCGTCTTCGTGATCGGGCGCGCGCTCGCCTACGGCCGCGGGGTGGGCCTGGCCTCGGTGGCAGGCAACTCCTGCGGGCTGTTCGTGGTGATGGTGCTCGTCGCGCTGGGCCTCGGGGTGGTCGTCGCCGAGTCGATCACGGTCTTCACCGTGGTGAAGTTCGCCGGCGCGGCGTACCTCGTCTTCCTCGGCGTCCTGGCGGTGCGGCACCGGCACGGGATCCACGTGGACGCCGAGACGACCCGCACCCCGCTGCCCCTGCCGCGCGCGGTGCGGCAGGGTTTCGTCGTCGGCGTCACGAACCCGAAGTCGTTCATGATCTTCGCCGCGGTGCTGCCCCAGTTCGTCGACCGGGCGGCCGGCCACGTGCAGGCGCAGATGCTCCTGCTCGGCACGCTGGCGTTCGCGATCGGGCTGCTGTCCGACAGCCTGTGGGCCGTGACCGCCGCGAGACTGCGCGCCTGGTTCAACGCCTCACCGCGCCGGGGCGAAGCGATGGGCGCCGCCGGGGGCTTGTCGATGATCGGCCTGGGTGTCGGCCTGGCCGCGACGGGGCAGCCGCACTAGGGCGATCAGCCGACCACGCGGTACCGGGTCTGCATGCCGGCCTTGATGTGGTCGTCGACGTGGCAGTGGAAGAACCAGGTGCCCACGGCATCCGGCCGCATGTCGGCGGTGACCATGGTCGCGGGCAGCAGCTCCACGACGTCGGTGCGATGGCCGTTCACGGTGACCGTGTTGCCGTGCCAGTGTGGCGTGTGCAGGTCCACCTCGGTCCCGAGGGAGAAGGTGTACCACCGCACGCGGTCGCCGGCGCGCACGGTGGGGACCGGGCCGTTGCCGTAGACGAACCCATTGATCGTGTGCATCAGGTTGGACTCGTAGAACTCCTCCGCGCCCTCGGACTCCGTCGCGTAGGGGGGTGTGGCGAACGTCGTGGTGTTGTGCTCGAGATAGTGGCTCTGGTTCTCGTCGACCACTTCGAAGAGGTGGAACATCTCCCGGTCGACGTCGCGTGGCGTCCCGTCCGGCCGGGCCTTGCCGCGAGCCGTGACGACGATGGCGCCGACCAGTCCGGCGTAGCTGTCCGCGATGGGGCGGGTGTGCCCGTGGTACAACCACACCACGGAGCTGCCGTCGGCGGGCCCGGGGCCGGCCCGCGGAGGCACGTGCCAGGTGTAGCGCTGGGTGTCCCCCGGGGCGACCGCGTCGTCGGCCTTGGCCGAACCGGTGGTGTCGTCGTTGTAGAGCGCGCCCTCGTTCGCCTTGGTGTAGAAGACGCCGTGCGGATGCACGGTCGTGGGGAAGCTGCAGTCGTTGTGGAAGACCACCCGGATGGTGTCCCCGACCGCGGCGTGCAGCACCGGCCCGAGCAGCCCGCGATAGCGGTCCCGCCGCGGCAGCTGCCGCTGGTGGGTGAAGCTGCCGTCGGTGAAGGAGCGGTAGATGCACTTGCGGTACGTCGAGCCGATCCGGGCCTCGCCGTTGCCCACGAACGTGTCCTCGGCCTCGCCGAACGGCTGCCCGGTGATCTGGTTGGTGCCGTCGGGAGCGTAGTCCCAGTCCTCCTCCACCGCGCCGACGTAGTAGGTGCGCACCACCCCGCCCAGCGCGACCGGCTCGGCACCCCCGGACCAGGGACGCAGCAGCTCGGGACGCGCCGCGAGCGCCAGCACCACCAGCGCGGCCAGCGCCGCGAGCCGGAGCGTTCTCATGGCCGGCTGCCGCCCATGCGTCGACGTCGTCATCGTCGTCCCCCTCTGTCCCTTGGCTCTCCCGCGACGCTAGGGGGACCCAGCGCCTCGCGAATCCCACCGCCGTCCTAGTCCTGGGGGGCCAGGGGCGCACCCGGCCGGTGGCCCGTCCGGACCATGCGGACCCCCGCACGGCTCCGGGTCAGCAGCCGCTGCGCTCCACTCCTGGCACGGCGACCGGCAGGTGTCCGGGGGCCGGCGCCCGGCCCTGCAGGAACGCGACCAGCCCGGCCATGGCGCCCGGCGTCTGACCGTACGTCGCCAGCTTCGCGACCTTGGCGTGGCTGGCCCCGAGGACGTACGGCGTGTCCAGCGCGACCACCACGCCGCCCTTGCCGGGAGCGCCGCCGCGTCCGACGAGCCGCACGCTCGTGCCCTTCTTGCGGGTCACCCGCAGGCCGGCGTCCTCGGCGGCGTCCTTGAACCTCGCCACCGCGGACGGCGGCCCGGTCACCCGGACCCGCCGGCCGACGAGCGGGCCGCTGCACGGTCCGGCCACCGAGGTCAGCGCGGCAGCCGACCACTGCGCCGACACACCCCACCCGTTCCCGGGCGGCTCGGGGGTGGTCCCCTGCGCCCGTCGGTGCATCAGCACCGCCACGTGCCGGGTCGCGGCCTGCACCAGCCGGGCCGAGGAGAGCCGGCCGCGGCGCACCGCCCGGACGATGCCGTCGCGCGCCGCCCTCGGGGACGGCGGCATCATCACCAGGTCCTCGCCGGCCTTCAGCGCCCGGACCGCCGCCTCGCCGCTGTCGAAGCGGTCCGAGATCGCGTGCATCGCGAGCGAGTCGGTCGTCGCGAGCCCGTGGAAGCCCAGCTGTCTGCGCAGCAGCCCGGTCACCACCTTGCGCGACAGCGAGGAGGGCACCCCCGGATCCACGGCCCGCACGTCGAGGTGACCGACCATGACGCTCGGCAGCCCGGCGTCGATCCCCGCCCGGAACGGCACCAGGTCGCGTCCGGCGAGCTCCGCGACGCTGCGTCGCTGCACCGGCAGGGTCAGATGGCTGTCCGAGGTCACCGACCCGTGACCGGGGAAGTGCTTGAGCACCGGCACGACCCCAGAGGACCGGTAGCCGCGGGCCGCGGCCAGCACCTGCGCGGCCACGACCTCGGGCGAGGACCCGGCCGAGCGTGCCCCGATGGCGGGGTCGGCGGCACCGATCGTGACGTCGGAGTCCGGGGCGTAGTCGACGGTGAACCCCAGACCCGCGAGCTCGGCGCCACTGGCCGCGGCGACCTGGCGGGTCAGCCCGGGCAGGCCGGCCGCGCCCGCGGTCATGAAGGCGGGGAAGCGGGTGCCGGTGGTGACCCGCTCGACGGCGCCGCCCTCCTGGTCGAGGCCGATACTGACGCCGAAGGGCCGTCCGCCGGCGACGGCGGCGCGCTGCAGGGCCTGGTTGCTCGCGCGGATCTGGTCCGTGCCGGTGATGTTCTCGCTGAAGACCACGACACCGCCGAGGTGCAGGCCCTGGACCAGGTCCACCGGCGGCCCGGTGCCGGCGTACCGGGCGAGGATCACCTCGCCGGCACGCTCGCGCAGCGACATCTTGCCCACGAGGCGCCGGGCGCGGTCGATCTCCTTGCGGGTGGGACCCCAGCCGGTGCGGATCGGCAGCGGCAGCTCCTCGGCGACGCCGCCGCCTGCTGCGGGGGCGAGCCCCCAGGCACGCGGCGCGGACACGTGCTGGAGCACGGCCAGCGCGGCCGGTGAGGCCGGTGAGGACGGCGGGGACGGCGCGGCGTGCTGTGCTTCAGCGGTGCATGCAGCGGCGGGCAGCACGGCCAGGGCGACCCACGCCGCCGTCATCTGTCGCCAGGAGAACCCCACCAGCGCCACGCTAGCCAGTGTGCGCGCGACGGCGCACGTGCGGGGCCGCCGCGTCCGGACTCCAGGCACGCAGCCACGCTCAGCGCGCCGTCAGGACCGCCGAGCGCGGCGGTACGACGACCCGGCCGCCGGCCGTCTTCACGCAGTCCTCCCAGGAGAGCAGCACGTCGCCGGACGCCTCCCGGTCCCACGGCTGGTCGCCGAGGTTCGCCAGCACCAGGACGGAGCCGCGCTGGACGGCCAGGCGTCGGCCCGCGGCGTCCCAGTCCGCGGCGACGGCGGTCAGGTCGCCGCTGCCGAGGTCGAGGTGCTCGCGGCGGGCCCGGATGAGGTCGGCGTACCAGCGCAGCAGCCGCGCGTGCGGCTCGCGGTCGGGCTCGGACCAGTCCAGCGTCGAGCGTCGCACCGTCGCCGGGTCCTGCGGGTCGGGAACCTCGTCGAAGGACCAACCGTGCGAGCCGAACTCCGACCGGCGGCCCTGCCGGACCGCCTCGGCGAGCTCGGGGTCCTGATGGTCGGTGAAGTACTGCCAGGGCGTGCCGGCGCCCCACTCCTCCCCCATGAACAGCATCGGGGTCCACGGCGCGGTGAGCAGGATCGCCGCGCCGGCGGCGAGCAGTCCGGGCTCGACCAGCATCGACAGCCGCTCCCCGACCGCCCGGTTGCCGACCTGGTCGTGGGTCTGCAGCGACGCCACGAACCGCCAACCGGGCACGGCCGCCCGGTCGACCGCGCGGCCGTGGGCGCGGCCCCGGAAGGACGAGTAGGTGCCGTCGTGGAAGAACGGCGAGGAGAGCACCTTCGGCAGCGCCGTCGGCTCGGTGAAGTCCGCGTAGTAGCCCTGGGTCTCGCCGGTCAGCGCGACGTGCAGCGCATGATGGACGTCGTCGGCCCACTGCCCGTGCATCCCGAACCCGCCGACCGCCGCGCCGGCGCCCCGCGGGGTGACCGTGCGGGGATCGTTGCGGTCGGACTCGGCAACCAGCCACACCTCGCGTCCGGACTCGGCGGCGAACGCGTCGACCGCGGCGGACAGGTCCTCGAGGATGTGGGTGGCGCGGTCGTCACGCAGCTCGTGCACCGCGTCGAGGCGCAGCCCGTCGACGTGGAAGTCGCGCAGCCACTGCAGCACGTTGTCGACGACCCAGCGTCGAACCGAGTCGCTGCCCGGGGCGTCGAGGTTGAGCGCCGCGCCCCACGGCGTGTGGTGGGTGTCGGTCAGGTAGGGCCCGAACTCCGGCAGGTAGTTGCCGTCCGGCCCGAAGTGGTTGTGGACGACGTCCAGGCAGACGGCGATCCCGGCCCGGTGCGCGGCGTCGACGAACCGCTGCAGCGCCTCGGGGCCTCCGTAGGGCTCGTGGACCGAGTAGGGCGCGACCCCGTCGTACCCCCAGCCGTGCCGCCCCGGGAACGATGCCAGCGGCAGCAGCTCCACGACACCGACGCCGAGGTCGACGAGGTGCCCGAGCCGTTCCGCGGCGGCGTCGAGCGTGCCGTCGGGGGTGAACGTGCCGACGTGCAGCTCGTAGATGACGGCACCGGCCAGCGGGACGCCGCGCCAGCCGTGGTCGGTCCAGGCGAACGCGCCGGGGTCGAAGACCGCCGAGGTGCCGTGCGGTCCGTCGGGCAGGCGCATCCCCCGCGGGTCCGGCCGGCCGGGTCCGCCGTCGAGGGAGAAGGCGTACGACGTCCCCGCCGCCAACCCGGCCTGCACCGTCCACTCCTCGCCGTCGCGCAGCATCGGCAGCCGCCGGTCGTCGAGCACCAGCTCCACCCGGTCCGCCGAGGGCGCCCAGACCCGGATCTCTCGTGCGGGTGCCATCAGATGTGGACGCGGCGCAGCAGCGCCACCGGCATCGACTCGAACACGTCGGCGCAGCGCACCGGGCCACCCTCGTGCAGCGTCTCGGTCAGCTCGTCGCGCCACAGTCCGTCCGGCAGCCGCACGCTCTGGGCTCCCCAGCCCCCGGCTGCCTCGAGCCGCCGGGGCGCCCGGGTCACCAGCACCGCGACCTCCTCGCCGCGGGTGAAGCCGACCAGGTGCCGCGAGCTGGCCGGGAGCGGCGTGTAGCCGCCGGCGTCGCCGAAGCGGTCGCGCAGGTCCTTGCGCAGCGCGAGGGTGCGGACCGTCAGGTAGAGCTTCTCGTCGTCCAGGCCGCGAGGCGCGTGCTCGACGAGCCCCTCCAGCCGGAGGCGACGGGCGTCGAAGTCGACGGGCCGGCGGTTGTCGGGGTCGACCAGCGAGAGGTTCACCACCTCGCAGCCCTGGTAGGTGTCGGCCGTGCCCGGGAGCGTGAGCTGGAGCAGCTTCTGGCCCAGCACGAACGCCCGGACGGATTCGGCGTTGTGCGCGACGGCGGTGTCCACCAGCGCGCGCAGGTGCCCGGGCTGCAGCGCCGCGGAGGCGAGCTCGAGCACCTTCTGCTCGTAGTCGGGGTCGCCGTCGATCCAGGCGGTGTGCGACTTGGCCTCGCGGACCGCCTTGACCAGGTAGTCGTGCAGCCGCTCCTCGTCGATCGGGCCGGCGCCGACGAGGGTCTGCCAGAGCAGGTGGCCGGTGGCCCGGTCCACACCGTAGAGGTCGGCGGCCGCTGCGAACGCCTCGGAGCAGGCCGCCCAGGACTCGCCGTCACCGGCGACGGCGAGCACCCGGGCCCGGACGTCCTCGCTGCGCTTGGTGTCGTGGGTGGTCAGCGTGGTCATCCCGAGCGGCCAGTGCTGCTGCTGGTGAGCGGCCCACGTGTGCATGACCTCGGGGCCGGAGTCCTCGAGCAGGCCGGGGTCGCCACCGACCTCGTTGAGCGCGATCAGCGCGTGCCACCGGTAGAGCGAGGTGTCCTCGACGGCCTTGGCCATCACCGGGCCCCAGGTCTGCTGGAGGCGTACGGCGAAGTCGACCTCGGCGGGCCGGGACGGGGACGGCCGGGAGGCGGCGGCGAACAGCCGCTCCAGGACGTCCTTGAGGTCGGGCCGGGCCGCCGACGCGCGGTCGCGCGCCCCCTCGAGGTGGGTCAGCGCCACTCCGGTGACCGGCCGGTGCGGGCGGGCGTAGGCGCGGTAGACGTCGGCGGCGACGAGCAGCTCGACGACGGCCTCGGACACCTCCTCCCCGTCCGCGTCGGGCAGGATCTCGCAGGCTCGCCGGGCCAGGCGTCGCTGCTCGGGGACCAGGATGGTGGTGACCACCTCGCGCTTCGCCTCGGCCACGAACTGGTGGAAGTCGCTGCCCGTGCCGACCTCGGCCCACGTGTCTGCGATCAGCGGCGCGGCGGTGGGGTCGATCAGCGCGGCGGTGATCGCGCGGAGGGCGTCGTACCCGGTGGTGCCCTCGCAGGGCCAGTGCTCGGGCAGCCGCTCCTCCCCCTCGAGGATCTTCTCGACCCAGATCGCCGTGCCCATCCGAGTGGCCCGACGCAGGTCGCGCAGGTAGCCCTCGGGGTCGGCGAGCCCGTCGGGGTGGTCGATCCGGAAGCCCTCGATGACGCCGCGCCGGTTCAGGTCGAGCAGGACCCGGTGGGTGGCCTCGAACACCTCGGGGACCTCGACCCGGACGGCGATCAGCCCGTCGACGTCGAAGAACCGGCGGTAGTTGAGGACGTCGTCCTTCTCGCGCCAGCCGGTGAGCCGGTAGTGCTGGCGCTCGAGCACCGCTGCGACGTCGTCGGACTCGGTGCCGGGAGCGACCGGGAACACGTGGTCGTGGTAGCGGACGACAGGCTCGCCGTCCTGCTGGTCGAGGGTGAGCGTCCCGGCCGCGAGCTCGTCGGCCAGGGAGTCACCGAGCAGGGGCAGGCCGATCCTGCCCTCGAGGGCGTCCCAGTCGACGTCGAACCAGTCCGCCCGCGCGCCCTCGCGTCCGTGCTTGAGCAGCTGCCACAGCACCGGGTTGGCCGAGAGCGGCGCGACCAGAGCCATGTGGTTGGGCACCACGTCGACGACCACCCCGAGCCCGTGCTGCCGCGCCGTGTCGGCCAGCCGCTCGAGAGCGTCGTGTCCACCGAGCTCGTCGCTGATCCGGGTGTGGTCCACGACGTCGTAGCCGTGCATCGAGCCGGCGACGGCCTGCAGCACCGGGGACAGGTAGAGGTGGGTCACCCCGAGATCGGCGAGGTAGGGCACCGTGCGCTCGGCGTCGGCGAAGGTGAAGCCGGCGTGCAGCTGCAGGCGGTAGGTCGCGGTCACAGTCGCCGCTTACCCTTCGGCATGGCTTCCGACACGTGAGCCTCGCCTAGCCTGCGCCGCGGTCGAGTCCGGCCCGCTCCGCACCGATCGTGGTGTCGTCGCCGTGGCCGGTGTGCACCACCGTGTCGTCGGGCAGCCCGAGCAGCCGGGTCCGGATGCTCCCCACCAGCGTGTCCTTGTCGCTGTAGGAGCGGCCGGTCGCCCCCGGACCGCCCTGGAACAAGGTGTCCCCGGTGAACACGCAGGCCAGGTCGTCGGCGTAGAGGCAGACGGCGCCCGGGGCGTGGCCGGGGGTGTGGATGACCTGGAGCGTCGTACCGGCCACGTCGATGCGCTGGCCGTCGGCGAGGTCCACGTCCCAGAGCTCGTCGGTGTGGGTCAGCTCCCACAGCGGGCGGTCGTCGGGGTGCAGCAGGATCGGCGCGACGACCCGCTCGCGCAGCGCCGGGGCGACACGGACGTGGTCGTCGTGCGCGTGCGTGCACACGATCGCCTTGACCCGGCGGTCGCCGACGACGCCCATGATCGCGTCCACGTCGTGCGGGGCGTCGATGACCACGCACTCCACGTCGTCACCGACCACCCACACGTTGTTGTCGACGTCGAACGACTCTCCGTCCAACGAGAACGTACCGCTGGTGACGCCGTGGTCAACGCGTACGCCGGTCACTGCGGGGTCCCCGCGGAAGGGTGAGCGGAGCGAGCGGTTTCGTGGGATGCATCGAAGACCACCACGCTGCGGAGGACGTCGCCGTGGTGCATCTTCTCGAAGGCGGCCTCGACGTCCCCGATGCCGATCTCCTCCGAGACGAAGGCGTCGAGGTCGAGCCGGCCCTGCTGGTAGAGGTCGACGAGCATCGGGAAGTCGCGGCTCGGCAGGCAGTCGCCGTACCAGCTCGACTTCAGCGCCCCGCCGCGGCCGAACACGTCGAGCAACGGGATGTCGGGGATCCGCATGTCCGGGGTCGGCACGCCGACCAGGACGACGGTCCCGGCGAGGTCGCGGGCGTAGAACGCCTGCTGCCACGTCTCCGGGCGGCCGACGGCGTCGATCACCACGTCGGCGCCGAAGCCGCCGGTGAGCTCCTGGATCGCCGCGACCGGGTCCTGCTCCGTGCTGTTCACGGTGTGGGTGGCACCCATCCCGCGCGCCCACTCGAGCTTCCGGTCGTCGAGGTCGACGGCAATGATCGTCCCTGCGCCGGCGAGGGCCGAGCCGGCCACCGCGGCGGCACCGACGCCCCCGCAGCCGATGACCGCGACGGAACGGCCGCGGGTCACCGCCCCGGTGTTGATCGCCGCGCCCAGGCCGGCCATCACGCCGCAGCCCAGCAGGCCCACGGCCGCCGGGCGGGCGGACGGGTCGACCTTCGTGCACTGGCCGGCGTGCACCAGCGTCTTGTCGGCGAACGCTCCGACCCCGAGGGCGGGAGTGAGCTCGGTGCCGTCATCGAGCGTCATCTTCCGGGTGGCGTTGAAGGTGTCGAAGCAGTACCACGGCTCACCCCGGCGGCAGGCCCGACAGTCCCCGCACACGGCGCGCCAGTTCAGTACGACGAAGTCGCCCGGGGCCACCTCGGTGACGCCCTCACCGACGGACTCGACGACCCCGGCCGCCTCGTGCCCGAGCAGGAACGGGAAGTCGTCGTTGATACCGCCCTCGCGGTAGTGCAGGTCGGTGTGGCAGACGCCGCAGGCCCGGACCTCCACCACCGCCTCCCCCGGTCCGGGGTCGGGCACCAGCACGGTCTCGAGGGACACCGGCGCACCCTTGCCCCGGGCAACGACACCTTGCACCTGCTGCATGGAACCTCCTGCGCTCGACGGCGGTCCGTCTCACCCTACTGACGCACCGGTTGCCGCCCTGGCGTGGCCGGGCGGGCCCGGCACGGACACGAAATGCAACCGCAGGCGCCAATCCCGCGTCTTGGGGGCGGAGACGCGGAAGGATGGTGAGGACAGTGCAGCTCGTGGCAGAGAGGGGGTTCGAGGTGGCGACGAAGGCGGAGGAGCAGGCGGCGCGCAAGGACGCCGACTTCGCGGCCTACATGGCGGCCCGGCAGCCCAGCCTGCTGCGCACGGCGTACCTCCTCACCGGTGACCAGCACACCGCCGAGGACCTGGTGCAGACCGCGCTGGCGAAGCTCTACCTGTCCTGGGAGAAGGTCCAGGACAGGGGGCTGATCGACGGCTACGTCCGCCGGATCCTCGTCAACGAGAACAACTCGTTGTGGCGGCGGGCCTGGAAGAAGCGCGAGTTCAGCACCGACGCGGTGCCGGACCACCAGAGCGTGGTCGACACCCCCGACGACGGCCGCAGCGCCGCGCTGTGGGAGTTCGTCCAGACGCTTCCCCGCAAGCAGCGGGCGGTGGTCGTGCTGCGCTACTACGAGGACCTCAGCGAGGCGGAGGTCGCCGACATCCTCGGCATCTCCGTCGGCACCGTGAAGTCGCAGTCCAGCCGCGCCCTCGCCGCCCTGCGGGGGCGCGTGCACACCCAGCCACTACTCGCCCGCGATGGGGAGGAGGAGAGATGAGCCACCACGACGAGAAGGACCTGCTGAGCCACGAGCTGCGGCAGCGCTCCGCGGGGATCGGCGGCCACCCGATCGGCCTCGACGACGTGCGGGACCGAGCCCGCAGCATCCGGCGCCGGCGCAACGCCGTGCGCGGTGCCGTCGCCGCGGTCGTCCTGGCCGTGGCCGTCCCGGTCGGCCTCTCCGCCGGCGACCTGCTCGGCACCTCCGGTACGCCTGCGCCGCCCGTCGCGAGCCGCGGCGCCGACGCGTCGCCCTCGCCCTCCGTGCCGGCGCCGACGCCACGCCGGGACGGCAGCTTCCCGCTGACCGTGCAGGGGTTGCCCCGCGGTGCCGCTGCGCAGGTTCCCTACGTGCTCGCCGACGGCAGCCGGCTCGTCACGCCCGACGGAACCATCGACCTGCCCGAGCCCTACAGCATGATCACGCCCTACAACGGCGGCTGGCTGGCGATCGGCTCCTCGCAGCACCCGGGCAAGGTGATCATGCTCGACGCCAACCTCGAGGTCACCCACACCGACCCCGCGGGGGGCAGCGAGCTGGCCGTCAGCCAGGACGGCTCACGGGTCGCCTACGTGGTGAGGGAGAGCAAGAGCACGGTGCTGCTCGTCGACGCGCCCACCGACGGGAGCGACCCGGTCACCTGGTCGATCGACGTCCCCGGCGGTGAGTCTCTCGACCCGGTCGGCTTCCTCGACGACGGCACGGTGGTCTACAACGCCGAGGCCGGCGACGTGATGGGTTACGCCCGGACCGGTGAGCAGCCGACGCCGATCGACGGCCTGCTGCGGGTCGACGACGCCTCGGAGGCGACCGGCCTGGTGACCGGGTTGGTCTCCTACGGCAACGAGGGCGGCTGCTCCGGCGTGATGGACCCGGCGACGGGGGCGCTGCGCTGGAAGAGCTGCGAGTACTCCAACCTCCGGTTCAGCCCAGACGGCCGCCATGTCGTCGCGGCCGCGTCGTACTTCGACGGCCCGGGTTCACCGACGCTGACCGTGCTCGACGCGGAGACCGGCGACCCGGTCGTGACCTTCTCCCCGGAGCCGCGCGGACGCACCGTGGTCGGTGTCACCCAGGCGGCGTGGGAGAACGACGAGACGGTGCTGGCCTACGTCGACGAAGGCGGTGAGCAAGCCATGGTCCGCCTCGGTCTCGACGGGTCCATCGAGCGGGTCACCGACGTCTTCACGGTGCAGGACCTCGTCGTGAAGCTCTGGTTCGCCGGGCACCCCCGTTGAGTCGCCAGGTTCCGGCCGCCGAGCCGTCAGGTTCCGTCCGCCGAGCCGTCAGGTTCCGTCGGTAGCGACCCGGGCCCCTACGCTGAGAGCCATGGCGGTCAACCGGAGTCGCAGAGCCACGATCGCCCGCCGGCGCAAGCGCCGGATGGCCGCCGTCGACCACGACCTCAGCGACGAGCAGTGGGTCGCGCTCAAGGACGCCTGGGGCGGCTGCGCCTACTGCGGCGCGACGGACCGGGCACTCCAGCGCGACTGCGTGCTGGCGCTCTCCCGCGGTGGCCGCTACACGCTTGCCAACATCGCCCCGGCCTGCGGTCCGTGCAACGCCAGCAAGTGCAACGACGAGGTCACCGGGTGGTTGCGGCGCAAGAAGTACGACGAGCGCGCGTTCCTGACGCGCCACCGGGAAATCGGGACCGCGCTGGCCCTGCGCTTCCCTTCGACGGACGGAACCTGACGGCTCGGCGGACGGAACCTGACGGCTCAACGGGAGGTCAGGCCGGCTGCGCCGTAACCTCGGTGACCGGCATGGAGGAGTCCGCGGGCAGGTCGAGCGCGGAGGGGTTTCGCCCGCGGGCCACCAGCTCGGACCCGAGCGCGGCCACCATCGCGCCGTTGTCGGTGCACAGTCCCGGGCGCGGCACCCGCACCCGGATCCCCCTCGCCGCCGCACGCTCCTCGGCGAGCACCCGCAGCCTCGAGTTCGCCGCGACCCCGCCGCCGATCAGGATGTCCTCGATCCCCTCGGCAGCGGCGGCGTCGACCGCCTTGCGGGTGAGCACGTCGCACACCGCCTCCTGGAACGAGGCTGCGACGTCGGCGACCGGCACCGGCTCCCCGGACCGCTCCCGCGCCTCGACCCACCGGGCGACCGCGGTCTTCAGCCCGGAGAACGAGAAGTCGAACCGGTGCCGCTCGAGGTCGCGCCGCGAGGTGAGCCCCCGCGGGAAGTCGATCGCCACCGACGACCCCGAGCGGGCCTCGCGGTCGATGTGCGGGCCGCCCGGGAAGGGCAGCCCGAGCAGCCGGGCGACCTTGTCGAACGCCTCGCCGGCCGCGTCGTCGATCGTCGCCCCCAGGGGTACGACGTCAGCGGTCACGTCGGCGACCCTCAGCAACGAGCTGTGTCCGCCGCTGACCAGCATCGCGATGCACGGCTGGGGCAGCGGCCCGTGCTCGAGCTGGTCCACGGCCACATGGGCCGCGAGGTGGTTCACGCCGTACAACGGCTTCCCGAGACCGACGGCCAGCGCCTTCGCAGCGGCCACGCCGACGAGCAGCGCGCCGGCCAGGCCGGGTCCGCTCGTCACGGCGATCGCGTCGACGTCGTACAGCTTGATCCCGGCGCTCTCGCAGGCCCGCTCGATCGTCGGCACCATCGCCTCGAGGTGCGCCCGCGAGGCGACCTCGGGCACCACGCCGCCGAAGCGGGCGTGCTCGTCGACGCTCGACGCCACGGCGTCCGCGAGCAGGCTGTGCCCACGCACGACGCCGACGCCGGTCTCGTCGCAGGAGGTCTCGATGCCCAGCACCAGGGGTTCGTCCACGGTCCTCATCCTCTCCCGCCGCGTGCGGTCGCGGCCAACCGCAACCCCATCACCACGGCGTCCGTGCCGTCGCGGTAGTAGCGCCGGCGCCGGTCGATCTCCTCGAAGCCGGCCGCGGCGTAGAACGCGAGCGCCACGGCGTTCTCCGCGCTGACCTCGAGCAGCATCCGGTCGGCAGTTTCGGTCCGCGCCGCCGCAACGGCCGCGTCGAGCATCGTCCGCGCCAGGCCCCGGCGCTGGTGGTCGGGATGCACCGCGATCCGCTGCAGGTCGACCACGTCGTCGGCCGACAGCGTCACGGCGTAGCCCACGACCGGGTCACCGGCGACCCAGGCGGCGCGTCGCTCTCCGGTCAGCTCCTCGGCGACCTGTGCCCCGGTCCAGGCGTCGGCGCCGAACAGCAGCGTCTCGAGCGCGGCCACGGCGGGGACGTCCGCGGCGGTGGCTTCGCGCAGCGTCATGACGTTCGTGGCCCGTCGGCCTCCGGACGCATGACGTCCGGGCGGGGACACGGGCTCACGAGACCTTCTTGGGCTTGCTGGGCGTCGCCGCGTCGGGCCGGCGCAGGTAGAGCGGCTCGGGGTCGAGCAGCTCGGCCCGCTCGTCGGTGAGGACCTCGGCGAGGACCCCGGCCGAGGGGTACTCGGGTCCGACCGCGTGGGGGAACGCCTCCGGGTAGAGCACCGCGCCGCGGCCCACGACGGGCCGGTCGGTCGCGACCTCCTTGGGCTTCGACACGTGCGGGCCGTCGAGCCGGGCGCCGTCCTCGTCGTACGCCGCCCAGTAGACCTCCTTGCGCCGGGCATCGGTCGCCACCAGGAACGGCACGCCGCCCGTCGTGCCGGAGTCGACCGCCTCGGCGGCGAGCACGTCGAGGGTGCAGATGCCGTAGACGGGGATCTCCAGCACGGCGCCGAGCGTGCGCGCGGTGACCAGCCCGACCCGCAGTCCGGTGAACGGGCCGGGACCCACCCCGACCACGATCGCGGTGACGTCCTGGCGCGGCACCCACGCCTCGTCGAGCACGGCGGTGATCGCGGGCGCGAGGAGCTCACCGTGACGCATCGCGTCGACCACGGTGGACGAGGCCACGACGCGTTCCCCGTCGTGCAGGGCGACGGTCACGGCGGCGGTGGCGGTGTCGAAGGCGAGCAGCACGACGTCGAGGCTACGCGAGCGCCCCGCGCAGCCCGGAACCGATCCACCGGGCGCCGACGGGGGTGAACCGGAGCGTGCGCGGGTCCGCGTCGACGTCGTCCCCCTCCGCGAGCTCGTCACCGACGGCACGGGAGATGCGTACGTCGAGGTGGTCCTCGGCCAGCCCTTCGGCGACGCCCTCGCCCCACTCGACGACCGTCACCGCCTCGTCGAGAGAGGTGTCGAGGTCGAGGTCGTCCAGCTCCTCGATCCCGCCGAGCCGGTAGGCGTCGACGTGCACCAGGGCGGGCCCGCCGCTCAGTGAGGGGTGCACCCGCGAGATCACGAACGTCGGGGAGGTGACGTTGCCGCGCACGCCGAGGCCGGCGCCGATGCCCTGCGTGAACGTGGTCTTGCCGGCGCCGAGGTCGCCGCTGAGGATGACCAGGTCGCCGGCCCGCAGGACCGCGGCGAGCCGTTCCCCGAGAGCACGGGCCTGCTCGGGCGAGGTGGTCTCGACCTCGACGGGAAGCTCCTTGACGAGCGTGATCGTCGTGCCCTCCCGGTCCGTCTCGTGGTAGCCGAGCCGCTGCCAGAACCGCACCGTTCGGGGCAGCTCGTCTCGCGCGCGCATCCGCACGCCCTCGAACCCCCGCTCACGCGCCACCCGTTCGGCCCGGCGCACCATCGCACGGGCGGCGCCGCGGGCCTGGGCGTCGGGGTGCACCGCCACCCGGCGCAGGCCGAGCAGGTCATCGGCGGGCTCGAACACCAGCGCACCGACCGGCCCGAGCTCGGAGAACGCCAGCAGCCCGCCGTGCTCGGCGAGCGCCTTGGCGATGGACTCGTCGGTCTCCAGCGTCGCGGTCGACGGCGGGTCGAGCACCTCCCGGGCGCCGAAGCCCGCGTGGATCACGGCGAGCACCTCCGCGGCCCGGTCGGGGCCGACCTCGTGGACGTCGATCATGAGGCCCGCGCCGCGGCGTAGTGGCGCTCCCCTGCGGCGAGGAGGTCGTCGAGTGCGGCGTTGACCTTGTCGGCGCGCTCGAGGATGACCATGTGGCCCGCGCCGGCGACCTCGACGAGCGTGGAGCCGTGCAGAAGCTTGGCCATCTTGCGGCTGTGGCCGATCGAGGTGAGCGCGTCCTTGGTGCCGCACAGGATGGTGGTCGGGATCTCGGCGAACGCCTTGAGCACCGCGAACTTGTCGAGCGCCTCGAAGTGCGGGAAGAACTCCGCGAGCACCTCGAACGGCGTGCCGGCGAGCATCTCGTCGACGAACTGGACGTAGGAGGCGGGCACGTCCTCACCGAACGCGAACCGGTCGGTGACCAGGAAGCCGATGTTGGAGCCGCGGCGCCGTGCGCTGTCGACGAGCTCCGGCGCCCGTGAGAGCAGTGCCATCAACCGCGCGCCGACGGTGCCCCCGACCGAGTCGGGGATCAGCGAGCTGACGATCCGGTGCGGTCGCAGCCCTCCGGCCGTCGTCGACACCAGGGCAGTGCCGACGACCCGCTCCCCGAACAGCTCGGGGTGGTGCTCGGCGAACGCCATGATCGACATGCCGCCCATCGAGTGCCCGACGAGGACCACCGGGCCCTGCGGCACGACCTGGTCGAGCACCGCGGCCAGGTCGTGGCCCAGCTGGTCGATCGAGGCGTTCTCTACCGGCGAGCGCTCGGAGCGTCCGTGCGAGCGCTGGTCGTAGAGCACGATGCGCCGCTTGCCCCGGAAGTACTGCCGCTGGAAGTGCCAGCAGTCGAGGTTGAGCGCGTAGCCGTGCACGAACACCAGCGTGGCCTCGCCGGGTGCGTGGCTGCCGGAGCCGGCGTCGTACGGCGCCGCCTCGTCCACCTCGGCGTGCAGTCGGATCCCGTCGCGCGTGGTCACCGGGACAGGCGTCGAGCGCAGCCCGCCGAGCCGGTCGGACTCGGTCGCGCCCGCCTTGCGGGCCAGTACGACGCGCCGCTCCACCACCAGCCCGGCCGCGACCGCTGCCGCGACGGTGCCGGCGCCCGCGACGGCCAGCCTGGCGATCCGGCGTCTGCTACCCACTGAGGACATCCTCTCCGTGCACGTGCGTGCGGCGCATCCGGCCGCCGATCCGGGTGACGATCTCGTAGGAGATGGTGCCGCACGCCTCGGCCCAGTCCTGCGCGGTGGGCTCCCCGTGGACACCGGGGCCGAACAGGACCACCTCGTCGCCGGCCGCGGTGTCGTCGTCGACCGCCACGACGAACTGGTCCATGCACACCCGGCCGAGCACCGGCCGGCGCCGTCCGCCGACGAGCACCTCGGCACGGGAGGACGCGTGCCGCGGCACCCCGTCGCCGTACCCGGCGGGGACCACCCCGACGCTCATGTCCTCGGTCGCTCGAAAGGTGTGCCCGTAGGAGATGCCGGCACCGGCGGGGACCCGCTTGACGGTGGCGAGCCGGGCGCGGGCCGTCATCGCGGGGACCAGCCCGAGCTCCTCGGAGGTGACCACGTCGGGCGCGGGCGAGAGCCCGTAGGAGGCGATCCCGCAGCGGACCAGGTCGAAGTGGGAGGACGGCCTCAGCACCGCAGCGGCGGAGTTCGCGAGGTGGCGGACCTCGGGCTCGATCCCGGTCGCCTCCAGCACCGCGCAGGCCTCGCGGAACACCTGTTCCTGAGCGTCGTTGGCCGGATGGCCGGGTTCGTCGGAGCACGCGAAGTGCGACCACACCCCGGTGACCCGGATCGCGCCGGTCTCCTCGGCCGCGGCCGCCACGCGGACCAGCTCCGGCCACAGGGCGAAGGTGGACCCGCCGCGGTTGAGCCCGGTGTCGATCTTGAGCTGGACCCGGGCCCGGACGCCGAGGTCGCGTGCCGCCGTGGCGATCTCGTCGAGCTCCGCGACGGTGTACGCGGTCACGTCGACACCGGCCCCGACCGGTGGCCCGTAGTCCTCCCCCGGCACGGTGAGCCAGCACAGCACCGGCCCGGTGTCGCCGGCGGCGCGCAGCGCCATCGCCTCGTCGACCGTCGCGACCCCCAGCCAGTCGGCTCCTCCGGCCCGGGCGGCCCGGGCGGCCTCCACCATGCCGTGGCCGTAGCCGTCGGCCTTCACGACGGTCATCATCTGCGCGCCCGCGACGCGCCGACGCAGCGTGGCCACGTTGTGCCGCAGCGCGGCGAGGTCGACGACGATCTCGGCGCGGGCGGGCTCAGCAGACGTGGTCACGCGGGGTCCCCGGGGAAGCGCGAGCGCAGCGAGCGGTTTCCTGGGGTGTGAATCATGGCGCGACCAGTCTCCCATCCGGGCAGGTCAGCGCAGCAGCGCCCGTGCCGCGGCCGGCAGCGCGGCGGCGACGTCGGTGGCCCGCAGCGGCCCCCGGTCGGAGGCCAGCGCGGCGGCCGAGCCGTGCAGCCAGGACCCGACCGAGCCGGCGTCGAACGGGTCGAGCCCGGCTGCGAGGAGCGCGCCGCACAGCCCGGCGAGCACGTCGCCGGCTCCGGCCGTGGCCAGCCAGGGCGGCCCGACCGTGGTGACCCGGACCCGTCCGTCGGGGGCCGCGATCAGGCTGTGCCGCCCCTTGAGGAGTACGACGGCGCCGAACCGGTCCGCCGCCGTCCGGGCGTGGCCGAGCTGGTCGGCCTCGACGTCGACCCGCTCGACGCCGAGCATCCGCGCGAGCTCGCCGGCGTGCGGGGTGAGCAGGGCCGGCACGTCGAGGCTGCCCTGCACCCCGGTGAGCCCGTCGGCGTCGACGACCACGGGCCCGCCGTCCGCGAGCACCTCGCCGAGCGCCCGGGTGCCGTCCTCGCCGCCGCCGGACCCCACCACCCAGGCCTGGACCCGGCCGGCTCCGACGACGACCTCCGGGGAAGCGGCATGCACCAGGTCGGCGGCGTCCCCCACGTAGCGGACCATCCCGGCGAGCCCGCAGGAGGCCCCGGCAACGCACAGCACCGCGGCCCCCGGGTAGTCCTTCGAGCCGGCACGGACGCCGACCACGCCGCGCGTGTACTTGTGGGCGGCCGGCTTCGGGACCGGCAGCAGCGCGGCGACGTCCTCGGCCTGCAGCGCGGTGACCTCGGCCGGTGGCAGGTCGAGGCCGATGTCGACCAGGTGCACCGCCCCGGCTGCGCGGGCGGCGGGGTCGACCAGGTGGGCCACCTTGTGCGTCCCGAAGGTGACCGTGACGGTGGCTTCCACGTGCGGTCCGTCCACCCGGCCGGTGTCGACGTCGACCCCGCTGGGCACGTCGACGGCCACGACCGGCACGCCGCGGAGCGCCTCGACCGCTGCGGCGGCCTCGGGGCGCAGCCCACCCGCGCCGCCGATCCCGACGATGCCGTCGACCACGACGTCGGGCAGACGACGGCCCGGGCCGTCGACGACCTGTCCCCCGGCGGCGCGGAACGCCCGCAGCCCCGCCTCGTGGGTCCGGTCGGGTGCGAGCAGCTGGGCGTCGACCGCCGCGCCGCGCCGGAGCAGGGCCGCGCCGGCGAACAGCGCGTCGCCCCCGTTGGCCCCGGACCCGACGAACAGGTGCACGCGCGCGCCGTACCCTCCCCCGAGCAGCTCGAGCACGGCGTGTGCCAGCCCGGTGGCGGCGCGGTCCATCAGCGCGCCCTCCGGCAGCGTCGCCATCAGCGACTCCTCGGCGGCACGGATCTGCTCGACGGTGTGGGCGCTGCGCATGCGCCTCACCCTAGCCCCGCCGGGAAGCCGGTCAGTCCTCGAGGACGACCATCGCCGAAGCGATCCCGGCGTCGTGGGACAGCGACAGATGCACGTTCCTCGCCCCGACGTCGTTGGCGCGGGCGAGCACGGACCCGCGGATGTCGAACTGGGGGTCGCCACTCGCCTCGTTGACCACCTCGGCGTCGAGCCAGTGCATGCCGGTGGGCGCCCCGAGCGCCTTGGCGAGCGCCTCCTTCGCCGCGAACCGGGCCGCCAGCGAGGCCAGCGGCCGCTCCCGTTCCTGCTCGGTGAACAGCCGCTCGCGCAGGGTCGGGGTGCGTGCGAGCGCGTCGGCGAACCGGCCGACGTCGACCACGTCGATCCCGATCCCGATCACTCCCACGACGCGTGCGCCTACTCGACCGTGACGGACTTGGCGAGGTTGCGGGGCATGTCCACGTCGTGGCCCATCGCGGTCGCGAGCTCGCAGGCGAACAGCTGCAGCGGCACCACGGCCACCATCGGCTGGAGCAGCGTCGGCACGCTCGGCAGCGGGATGAGCACGTCGGCGTACGGCGCAACCGCGTCGTCACCCTCCTCCGCCAGCACGATGGTGCGCGCTCCCCGGGCCCGCACCTCCTGGATGCCGCTGACCATCTTGTCGTGCAGGAAGTCGCGGCCGCGGGGAGGTACGACGCAGATCACCGGCATGCCGTCCTCGATCAACGCGATCGGGCCGTGCTTGAGCTCGCCGGCCGCGAAGCCCTCCGCGTGGATGTAGGCGAGCTCCTTGAGCTTGAGCGCGCCCTCGAGGGCGACGGGGTAGCCGGCGTGGCGGCCGATGAACAGCACCGACTTCGCGTCGGCGAGCTGGCGGGCGAGGTCCTCGACGCGGCCGGAGTCGTCGAGCATGCGCTGCACGTGACCGGGCATCTTCTCCAGCTCGCGGACGATCGCGGCGATCTCGTCGCCGAACTTGGTGCCGCGGACCTGGGCGAGGTAGAGAGCCAGCAGGTAGCAGGCCACCAGCTGCGTCATGAAGCCCTTGGTCGACGCCACCCCGATCTCCGGGCCTGCGTGCGTGTAGATCACCGCGTCGGACTCGCGCGGGATCGTCGACCCGTTGGTGTTGCAGATCGCCAGGACCTTCGAGCGCTGCTCGCGGGCGTGCCGGATCGCCATCAGCGTGTCAGCGGTCTCCCCGGACTGGCTGATCGCCACGACCAGGGTGTCGCGGGTGAGGATCGGGTCGCGGTAGCGGAACTCGTGGGCGAGCTCGACCTCGCAGGGGATCCGGGTCCAGTGCTCGATGGCGTACTTCGCGACCAGGCCGGCGTAGAACGCGGTGCCGCAGGCGACGATGATGATCTTGTCGATGTCGCGCAGCTCGTCCTCGCTGATCCGGATCTCGTCGAGCTGGAGCGCGCCGACAGCGTCGTGCCGGCCCAGCGTCGAGTCCGCGATCGCCCGTGGCTGCTCGTAGATCTCCTTGCGCATGAACCAGTCGAAGCCGTCCTTCTCGGCGGCCGACAGGTCCCAGTCGACGTGGTAGTGCTTCGCCTCGGCGGGAGCGCCGTCGAAGTCGGTGACCTCGACCCCCTCGCGGGTGATCGTCACGACCTGGTCCTGACCGAGCTCGAGCGCGTCGCGGGTGTGCTCGATGAAGGCGGCCACGTCGGAGGCGAGGAAGTTCTCGTCCTCGCCCAGGCCGACGACCAGCGGCGAGTTACGGCGTGCGCCCACCACCCGGTCCGGGTCCTCGGCGTCGACGGCGACGAGGGTGAAGGCACCCTCCAGCCGCCTGCACACGTGCTGCATCGCCTCGGTCAGGTTCGCCCCGCCGGCGACCTCCGCCTCGACCAGGTGCGCGGCGACCTCGGTGTCGGTCTCCGAACGCAGCTCGTGACCCTGGTCCTCGAGCTCCCGGCGCAGCGCGGCGAAGTTCTCGATGATCCCGTTGTGCACCAGCGCCACCCGGCCGTCCCGACCCAGGTGGGGGTGGGCGTTGCGGTCGGTCGGCGCGCCGTGCGTGGCCCAGCGGGTGTGCCCGACGCCGGTGTTCGAGGCCGGGAGCGGTTTGTCGGCGATCGCCTTGTCGAGGTTGCCGATCTTGCCGGCGCGCTTCTCGAACGCGATCTTGCCGTCGACCGCCAGGGCGACCCCGGCCGAGTCGTAGCCGCGGTACTCGAGCCGGCGCAGGCCCTCGACGACCACTCCCTCGGCCTGCTGCGGCCCCACGTACCCGACGATTCCACACATGGCGGCAACTGTACTTCGCAGGCCTCCGGGGACCGGGCGGCGGCACGCGAGCGGCGCCTCGCGCCCCGGCCGGGTCAGGGGCGGCGCGACCACGGCGGGGCGAACCGGGGAGAATGCCGGGCATGGCCTCTGCGAACGGCACCGGCGGCGACCGCGACCACGGTCCGTACGTCGAGCTCGACCGCGCCGCCTGGGCCTCGCTCGGAGCCACCACCCGCCAGCCGCTCAGCGAGGACGAGATCGACCGGGTGCGGGGTCTCGGCGACGAGCTGGACCTCGACGAGGTCCAGCAGGTCTACCTGCCGCTGTCGCGGTTGCTCAGCATGTACGTCAGCAGCGCCACGGCCCTGCACCGGGCCCAGGAGGCGTTCCTCAACCTGCCGCAGCCGCCGCGCACGCCGTTCGTGATCGGTCTGGCGGGCTCGGTCGCGGTCGGCAAGTCGACCACCGCCCGGGTGCTGCAACAGATGCTCGCGCACTGGCCCGAGCACCCCTCGGTGGCCCTGGTCACGACCGACGGTTTCTTGTACCCCAACGCCGAGCTCGAGCGCCGGGGCCTGCTGGCCCGCAAGGGGTTCCCGGAGTCCTACGACCGGCGGGCACTGCTCCGGTTCGTGATGGACATCAAGTCCGGCAAGGACGAGGTGGTCGCCCCGACGTACTCCCACCTCGTCTACGACGTGGTCCCCGGAGAGTCCGTCGTGATCAACCGGCCCGACATCGTCATCGTCGAGGGCCTCAACGTGCTCGCACCGGCGCGGGTCCGTCCCGACGGACGCACCGGGCTCGCGATCAGCGACTTCTTCGACTTCTCCGTCTACGTCGACGCGGCCACCGCGGACATCCGGCGCTGGTACGTCGAGCGGTTCCTGCGCCTGCGGGAGACCGCCTTCCGCAACCCGGCGTCGTACTTCGCGAAGTACGCCGCCCTCACCGCCGACGAGGCGATCGCCGAGGCCGACCGGATCTGGGACAGCATCAACGGTCCCAACCTCGAGCAGAACGTGCAGCCGACCCGCGGCCGGGCGACGCTGGTGATGCGCAAGGCCGGCGACCACTCGGTGCGCTTCGTCCGGCTGCGCAAGCTCTGACCCCGATTCGTCCGTCGTCGCCCCGCGAGAAAACGGCTCGGAATCACGGACGAATCGGGAGAGGATGCGCCCCATGCACACACGCTTGCTCGCCCCGGCCGACGACGCCCAGATGAGGCGCTTCCACGAGATCCTCTGGCGCGCCGAGAAGGAGGACGGCCGGTCCTGGAACCCGATGTGGACCTACGAGGAGCTCGCCGGCATGTTCCGGCAGGAGACCAGCGAACATCGCAACATCGGGGTCCTGGCCGTCGACGGCGACCAGGTCGTCGGTGCGGGATTCGCGATGCTCTCGATGCTGGACAACACCTCGACGGCGTGGGTGTTCGCCGCCGTGGAACCGCAGCTGCGCGGACGGGGGATCGGCGCCGTGGTGCTGGACGGCCTCCTCGAGCTGGCGCAGCGCGAGGGCCGCACCCAGCTGTTGGGCGGCGCCGGCATCCCGTTCGAGGAGCGCGAGACCTCGCCGATCATCGTCTGGGCGAAGGAGCACGGCTTCTCGGTCGCCAACGTGGAGATCCAGCGACACCTGGACCTGCCGGTCGACGACGCGCTGCTGGACCGGATGGCGGCGACCGCCGCGGAGAGGCACGCCGACTACGAGGTCCGCACCTTCGTCGGCCGCATCCCCGACGAGCTGCTCGCGTCGTGGTGCGACCTGAGCAACCTGTTCATGCTCGAGGCCCCGCTCGGCGAGGTCGAGGCGGAGGCGGGTCGGACCACGCCTGAGGCGGTACGCCAGCGGGACGAGCTGACCGACTCCATGGGCCGCACGGTCTACCGCGCGGTCGCGCTGCACGGCGACACGGTGGTCGCGCACTCCGACCTCGGCGTCCCGCCGGACGCCCACGAGGCGCACCAGTGGGGCACCCTGGTGCACCCGGACCATCGCGGGCACCGGCTCGGTGCGGCGGTGAAGGTCGCCAACCTCCGCCAGCTGCAGGAGGGCCACCCGAAGGTGCCGCACGTGGTCACCACCAACGCGGAGACCAACGCCTGGATGGTGGCGATCAACGAGGAGCTCGGTTTCCACCCGGTCGCGGTCGTCCCGACGTTCCGCCGGGTGCTCTGAAACCGATTCGTCGTGACCAGCGCGGTGCGGCCCGGCTCCTCGCGCTGGAGCCGGAGCAGGTTGTGCGCCCTGGTGGCCATCCCGAGCCGGTGGCCGCGGTGGTCCGGCGCGACGAGCGTGCCCCACTGGAAGACGTGGCCGGGGTCGAACCTCGGCACGACCAGCTCGGAGTAGGCCACCAGCGCCCCGCAGGTCGGCGCGCATCTCCTCGAGCATCCACGGCGTGGGGTGGACGCGGCCGTGGCAGTCCGCGGCGAGGTAGGTAGGTGGCGTGGCGGGCGGCGAGCTCGGCGACGTCGAGCGGGGCGATATCGCTCAACCGAGCTCCTTCTTGACCTCGACGCAGCGCTCGATCTCGCGGTAGCCGAGACGCTCGTTGACCACGTTCATCGCCACGTTGACCCCGGCGTTTCCGGTGACCAGGATCCGGCACTCGGGGTAGTGCTCCCGGACGGCCCGGTGGTTGGCGACCTTCATCCGAAGCCCGAGGGCCCGGCCCCGGTCCTCGGGCAGCACCAGCGTGCCGCTCTGGAAGCCACGGGTGCGGGCGTGCGCGTTCACCACGATCTCGGTGAGGCCGGCCATCCGGCCGGCGGCGTCGACGGAGGCGATGCCGAGGACGCGCCGGCCGACCGCGAGCCCCTGCTCCTCACTGGCGCGCACCCGCGCCTCGTCCCACACCTCGCGTTCCAGCTCCAGGTCGCCGGTCGGCGCGTGCTCGTTGAACGCCTCGTTGAGCCGGCAGTAGCCGTCGACGTGCTCGTCGGGGACGCGGTCCTGCCACGCGACGAGGGTGTAGCCCTTAGCGCGGGCGGAGGCCTCGGCCTCGATGGCGTCCCACGACGGCTCGGTCTCGACCAGGTCGACGACCTTCATGCCGTCCTCGATCGCCGGGGTGTAGCCCATCGCCTTGGCGAACAGCAGCCCCGGCCCGTCGTACTCCACCGGCGAGTAGGACTCGGTGAGCAGCGAGCGGCGACCCTCCGCGCGCACCAGGTCCTCGACGTGGCGGGCCAGCAGGGCGCCGACGCCGCGCCGTTGGTGGTCGGGGTGGACGTGGATGTCCGCGAACGCGAGGTGCCGGTTGTCCAGCTCCGGGTAGCGCACGAACGACCGCCCGACCATCTGCTCGCCGTCGTAGGCGCCCACCAGCACGTCGCGGAACCCGGGCCGGGCCCGCCGGAAGGACCCGAGCGCGGTCTCCCACGGCACGTGGAAGTCGTAGGGGCGTGACGCGTCCTCCGCCGCCTTGCCGATCTCCCAGAACCGGCGCAGCGCCCCCTCGTCGGCCCGGTCGACCTCACGGATCTCCATGACGCTCAGGGTAGGGAGCCTCAGACCCTCCCGCATGCGAATTGGCAGCCCGGCGCGACCCCGATCAGACCACCGGCTGCGCACCACTCAGCCGTCCTCCACGTCACCGTCGACGTAGACCCAGCGGCCGGCCCGCCGCGCGAAGCGGCTCGTCTCGTGCAGCACGTGCTCACCGGACGTGTCACGGGACCGGGCCCGGAACTCGACCGCCCCGGCGTCGTCACCGGGACCGCCGTCGACGGTCCGCACCACCTCCAGCCCGACCCACTCGACGTCGGGCAGCCTCGGTGCCTCCGGCCGCGTCCGAGGGTGCCAGGTGCGGAACACGTGGTCGAGGTGGCCGACCGCGTAGGCGGAGTACCGCGACCGCATCAGCGCCTCGGCGGTCGGGGCCGGGTGGCCGTCGTGGAGCGGGCCGCAGCAGGCGGCGTACGGCGTGCCGCTTCCGCAGGGGCACACCCGCAGCCCGGGCCCGGTCGGCGACGCCATGCGCGGAGTCTCGCACCCTGCGTCCGGAGGCGGCCGCGGCGCCCCGGCGTAGGGTGGGCGGACGAGGCCCCGGTCCGGGCGCCAGCGGCCTCGCCCGAC
>CAWDDL010000018.1:0-20693 GCA_963801125.1 uncultured Actinomycetota bacterium | reverse complement strand
GATAACGCAATGCCTACCCCCAAGAAGGGCGCCCGTCTCGGCGGCAGCCCCGCCCACCAGAAGCTGATCATCGCGAACCTGGCGACGAGCCTCTTCGAGCACGGTCGGATCACCACGACCGAGGCGAAGGCTCGTGTCCTGCGTCCGGTGGCCGAGCGACTGATCACCAAGGCCAAGAAGGGCGACCTGCACAACCGTCGCCAGGTCCTGGCCACGATCAAGGACAAGGGCGTCGTGCACGCGCTGTTCGAGGACATCGCGCCGCGCTACGCCGAGCGTCCGGGTGGCTACACCCGCATCACCAAGCTCGGCCCCCGCAAGGGCGACAACGCCCCCATGGCGGTCATCGAGCTGGTGACCGAGGAGTACACCCCGAAGCCGAAGACCGAGCGCACCCCGGCCGCTGCCGCGGCTCCCGCGCCCGCGGCGGAGGAGGCTCCGGCCGAGGACACCACCGAGGCCGGCGCCGAGGTCGAGGCCCCCGAGGCCGAGGCTGCCCCTGCTGAGGTGGAGGCTCCCGCCGCCGGCACCGACGAGACCGAGGTCGTGGCTGTCGAGACCGACGCCGAGACCGCTGAGGCCGAGTCGAACGCCGACGCGTCCGCAGAGGAGGAGACCAAGTCCGAGTGACCTGGTCCGTTCGCTGAGCACCGACGGGCCCGTTGCCCCCTGGGGGTGGCGGGCCCGTCGTCATATCCGGGTGCGGTCCTGATGGACGTCCAACCGCAGGACCCGCGCGGCAATATCGATCATGGGCCCGAGGAGCAGGATCACCGCGAGCGTCCCCACGCCGGCGGCGGCGCCCAGGAGCCAGCCGGCCACGGCGCCACCGCCCTGCACCAGGCTGTAGCTCCAGCGGAAGGGGACCGGCGGGTCCCACGCCAGGGCGAACGCCTCGGCGGGCCCGGCTCCGGTGCGGCTGCCCAGGTACGCCGCGATCCCGACCGCGAGGACCGGGAACGCGACGACGAGGACGGCGCTGCGGGCCACCAGACCGTCAGGCGCCGGCAGGGCCAGGAGGAGCAGCCACACTGTCACGCCGACGACCGCGACCTGGGTGAGGGTGCCGACTCCCGGGCGGAGTCCCCGGACCCAGGCAAGCGTCAGGAACGCCGCACTCACCAGCGTGTTGGCGGCGACGAAGGGCATCCCGGTCCGCAGGGCGATGCCGTTGACGAGCGTGGAGAACCCGTCCGACCCCAGCGCGGCGCTCAGCAGCAGGGCGACCCCGAGGCCGAGCACGAGGCAACCTCCGACCAGCAGCAGCCCGCGCCACAGGTGGTGTCGCGCGGGCTCAGCCACCGTCGGCCCGCGACCGTGACCAGGCGCGCTCGACCAATGTCCGTGTCTCCTCGAGGGTCAGGCCCTGTCGCCGCGCACTCGTCGCCAGCTCCTCGACCAGCGCGCCGACGTCGGCCGGCGGTGCGGACAGCGCCGTCGAGGACACGAACGTGCCGGCGCGGCCACGGGTCTCGATCACCCCGTCGGCCTCCAGGGCACGGTAGGCCTTGGCCACGGTGTTCACCGCCAGGCCCAGGTCCTCGGCAAGGCGCCGGACGGTCGGCAGCCGCGCACCGGCAGGCAGGCTGCCGTCGTGGACACCTGCCGCCACGCGGCTGCAGAGCTGTTCGTACGGTGGCACGGCAGCGGCCGAGTCGATGGTGAGGTCGAGGTCCACGGCTCGACGATAGGTGAGATCGGCCCGCTCCGCCGGACCCGCGGTCGGCGGAGACCATGCCGGTGCGCGAGGATGGGCCGGTGCGGCTGCGACTCGACCTCGCCTACGACGGCTCGGACTTCCACGGCTGGGCCGCGCAGCCGTCGCTGCGGACCGTCCAGGGGACCCTCGAGGCGGCGCTCGCCCAGGTGCTGCGGCTCGACGCCGTCTCGGTGACCTGCGCCGGCCGGACCGACACCGGGGTGCACGCGCGGGGACAGGTGGTCCATCTCGACCTCGCCGACGGCGTGCTCGAGGCGTCCGCCGGACGGAGCCCGTCGCCGCCTCCCGAGGCGCTGCTGCGGCGGCTGAACGGGGTTCTGCCTTCCGACGTCCGGGTGCACCGGATCACCGAGGTGGCCGACAGCTTCGACGCCCGGTTCTCTGCGCTGTGGCGGCGCTACGCCTACCGGATCGCCGACGCTCCCGAGCTGGTCGACCCGCTGGCCCGGACCGCGGTGCTGGCCTGGCCGCGTCGCCTGGACCTCGAGGCGATGAACGAGGCTGCGGGGATGCTTCTCGGCGAGCACGACTTCGCGGCGTTCTGCCGCCGGCGGGAGGGAGCGACGACGATCCGGACGCTGCTCGAGCTGTCCTGGGAACGCGACGCGTCCGGCCTCGCGGTCGCCACGGTGCGCGCGGACGCGTTCTGCCACAGCATGGTGCGGGCGCTGATGGGCTGCCTGGTCGCCGTCGGGGAGGGGCGTCGTACGCCGTCCTGGGCCGGCGAGGTGCTCGGCGCGGGCGTGCGCGACCCCGGGGTGACCGTGATGCACGCGCACGGGCTCACCCTCGAGGAGGTCGCCTACCCCACGGACGAGGAGCTGGCGACACAGGCCGCGGCCGCACGGACCGTGCGGAGCCTGTCATGAGCGCGGTCCCGCCCAGCGAGGTGCTGGCGGCGTTCGGGGCGGTGCGCGATCCCGAGCCGCTGGCCGGGGGGATGGGCGTCGCCTGGCGGGCCGGGGACCTCGTGCTGAAGCCCGTCGACAACGTGGACGTGCACGCCTGGACCTGTCAGGTGCAGGACGGCTGGACCTCGGAGGCGATCCGGGTGCCGCGACCGGTGCGACCGGTCACCGGCGCCGGCTGGAGCGTCGCGGGCTGGGGGGCACACAGGTGGCTGCCGGGAACGACGGCGCGTGCCGGTGACGACCCAGACCGGTTCCGCGAGGGCGTCGACGCCTTCCACGCGGCGATCGCCCACCTCGATCCGCCCGAGTCCTTCGGCGGGCGTGACGACGCCTGGGCGCGGGCCGACCGGATCGCGTTCGAGGGCGAGGCCACGGTGGGGTCGCGCGAGGTGCTGGCCCTGCTGCAGCGGGCCCGGTCCGCACTCCGTCCGATCGCCCTGCCCGCCCAGGTCGTGCACGGTGACGTCGGCGGCAACACGCTCTGGCACGACGAGCTCCCGCCCGCCCTGATCGACTTCTCGCCCTACCACCGTCCGGCGGGTTGGCCGCTCGCGGTCGCGGCCATGGACGCCCTGTGCTGGGAGGGCGCGGACCCGTCGCTGCTCGACCGGTGGTCGGACGTCGACGAGTGGGACCAGCTGCTGCTGCGCGCGGTGGTGTTCCGGCTCGCGACCCGCGGCATCGGGGAGACGCTCGGCTGGCGCCAGCCGGGCAGCGACGGCTACGTCGCGCGTCGCGGTGCGAGTCTGGACCTGGTGCTGTCGCGGGTGGCGGGGGCCGCATGAGTGACGACCACTACTTCTCCGCCGACCCGGCGGTGCCGTTCAAGCGCGCGGGCGTGCGCGCGACGGTCTGGGGCCACGAGCTCGCGCTGACCTCCGGGTCGGGGGTGTTCGCGCAGGGGCGCCTCGACATCGGCACCGCGGTGCTGTTCCGGGAGACCGAGCCGCCGGCCGGGGGGACGCTGCTCGACCTCGGCTGCGGGTACGGCGTGATCGGCTGCGCGCTGGCCGTAGCTGCTCCGGCGGCCCGCGTCCACGGCGTCGACGTCAACGAGCGCGCGGTGCTGCTGGCCAACGAGAACGCCGCGTCGCTCGGCATCGCCGACCGGTTCACCGCCACCACCCCGGCCGGGGTGCCGCCAGACGTCGAGCTCGACGAGATCTGGTCCAACCCTCCGATCCGGATCGGCAAGGAAGCGCTGCACGAGCTGCTGCTGACCTGGCTGCCGCGGCTTCGCCCGGGCGGTCGCGCCGTGATGGTGGTCGGCAAGAACCTGGGCGCCGACTCGTTGCAGCGCTGGCTGGACGAGCAGGGTTACCCGACGACGCGGCTCGCGAGCGCCAAGGGGTTCCGGGTGCTGGAGACCGTCCGGCCCGGGTGAGAGGGTCGTCCTCATGCATCCGGCGGACCACTGGGAGCGCCCCGTTCCCGACTGGCCTCCCCACGGTGTGCGCACGGTGTGCGAGGCCTACCTCGCCGCGGTCGACGACGCGCTGCCCGGCCTCGTGGAGGGGCTCTACCTGCACGGCTCGCTGGGGTTCGGCGAGTGGTACGCCGGCCGGAGCGACATCGACTTCGTCGCGGTCACGGCCGAGCGGCCCGACGTACGCACCGTGCGCAGCCTGCAGCGGATGCACGAAGGGCTCGGCGAGATCTTTCCGCGGCCGTCGTACGACGGCTTCTACGCCACTTGGGCCGACCTCGCGGCCTCTGTCGACCGCTGCCCGGACGTGCCGTGCACGCTCGGCGGCCAGTGGCGCGACGAGGGCCGCTTCGACGTCAACCCGGTGACCTGGCACGAGCTGGCACTGCACGGCGTCACCATCCGTGGACCGCAGCTCGAGGACGTGGAGATCTGGACCGACCAGCAGGTTCTGCGGCACTACGTCCACGAGAACCTCACGTCCTACTGGGCCGGTGAGGTGGCCTCGCTGGCCCGGTTCCCGGAGGAGGCCGCCCGTCCGAACGTCATGGCCTGGTGCGTGCTGGGCATCCCGCGGCTGCACCACCTGCTGGCCACCGACCGGCTCACGTCGAAGAACGGCGGCGGCGCCCATGCCGTCACCGTGTTCGGTGAGCGGTGGCGCCCGCTGGTGACGGAGGCGCTGGCCTACCGCGCCACCGGCGAGCGCGCCGGCATGCTCTCGGACGACGACCTTGCCGAGGACGTGCCGCAGTTCGCCGCGCTGGTCCTCGACGCCGGCCTGAAGATCTCCCCGTAGCCGATTTGTGGAACATCTCCGGGATCAGGTGCCGGGGATCATCCACGAACCGGCGGGTCTCGACAGGCTCGACCATCCGGTCTCGACAGGCCCGACCATCGGGAGTGGTCTGCCCGGCGGTTGGGCAGGATGGGGAGCATGAACGACTACGAGGCCGCCCCCGACCGCTACGACACCATGGAGTACCGCTTCACCGGCCGCAGCGGGCTCAAGCTCCCGGCGATCTCGCTCGGGCTCTGGCAGAACTTCGGCGACGACCGCCCCGAGGAGACCCAGCGCGCGATCATCCGCCGCGCCTTCGACCGCGGCGTCACGCACTTCGACCTGGCGAACAACTACGGCCCGCCCTACGGCCAGGCCGAGATCAACTTCGGGAAGTACCTCGCCGGCGACCTCGCGCCGTACCGCGACGAGCTGGTGATCTCCACCAAGGCAGGGTGGGACATGTGGCCGGGCCCGTACGGCCAGGGCGGTGGCTCCCGCAAGTACGTGCTGGCCTCGCTCGACCAGTCGCTGAAGCGCATGGGCCTGGACTACGTCGACATCTTCTACAGCCACCGGTTCGACCCCGAGACGCCCGTCGAGGAGACCATGACGGCGCTCGACCACGCCGTGCGGACCGGGAAGGCGTTGTACGCCGGGATCTCGTCCTACTCGGCGACGAAGACCCGTGAGGCCGCGACGATCGCCCGTGAGCTCGGCACGCCGCTGCTGATCCACCAGCCGTCGTACAACATGCTCAACCGCTGGATCGAGCGTGAGCTGCTCGACGAGTGCGAGGAGCAGGGCATGGGCGTCATCGTGTTCACCGCCCTGGCCCAGGGCCTGCTCACCGACCGCTACCTCGACGGCATCCCGGAGGGGTCCCGGGCGGCGCGCGAGGGCTCCTCGCTGCCGGAGAGCCACTTCGACGAGGGCACCCTGCGTCACGTCCGGCGGCTCAACGAGATCGCTCAGGGCCGTGGCCAGAAGCTCGCCCAGCTCGCGCTGCAGTGGGTGCTGCGCGACCCGCGGGTCACCTCCGCCGTGATCGGCGCGTCCTCGGTCGCGCAGCTCGACACCAACCTCGACGCGCTGTCCGGTCCGCCGCTCACCGACGACGAGCTCGACGCGATCGACGCGCACGCGGTGGAGTCGGAAGTCAATCTCTGGGCGGCCCAGACCGAGGACTGATCCGGCGATCCGCGTGCGCCGGTGAGCGAAATCACCGGGTCAGCGCGTGGTCGAAGGACATTCGACCTGTTGTGAGCGCTGTCCCGGTGGGCGATAGTCAGGCCATGACCACCTACGTCTATGACTTCAGCGAGGGCAGCAAGGACCAGAAGGACCTGCTCGGTGGCAAGGGGGCGAATCTGGCCGAGATGACCCGTCTCGGTCTCCCGGTCCCGCCGGGGTTCACGATCAGCACCGACGCCTGCCGGGCCTACCTCGAGCAGGGGCGCGAACCGGACGGCCTGGCCGAGGAGGTCAGCGCCCATCTGCGGTCGCTGGAGGAGTCGATGGGCAAGCCGCTCGGCGACCCCGACGACCCGCTGCTCGTCTCGGTGCGCTCGGGGGCGAAGTTCTCGATGCCCGGGATGATGGACACCGTCCTCAACATCGGCCTCAACGACAAGAGCGTGCACGGCCTCGCGGCCGCTGTCGGCGGCGACGAGCGGTTCGCCTACGACTCCTACCGCCGGCTGCTGCAGATGTTCTCCTCGACGGTGCTCGGCATCGACTCGAACGCGTTCCACGACAAGCTCGACGAGCTGAAGAAGGACCGGAGCGTCCGCAACGACGTGGAGCTCACCGCCGAGGACCTGGTCGGCCTCGTCACGACGTACAAGGACCTGGTCCGTCAGCACTCCGGCCGCGACTTCCCCCAGGACCCGCGCGAGCAGCTCGACATGGCGGTGCGAGCCGTCTTCGAGTCGTGGAACACCGAACGCGCGGTGCTCTACCGCCGGCAGGAGCGGATCCCGGGTGACCTCGGCACCGCGGTCAACATCTGCACGATGGTCTTCGGCAACGGTGGCGACGACTCCGGGACCGGCGTCGCGTTCACCCGCGACCCCGCGTCAGGGGCGCAGGGCGTCTACGGCGACTACCTGCAGAACGCGCAGGGCGAGGACGTCGTGGCCGGCATCCGCAACACTGTGCCGCTGGCCGACCTGGAGCAGCTCGACAAGGCCTCCTACGACGAGCTTCTCGGCATCATGGAGACGCTCGAGAACCACTACAAGGACCTGTGCGACATCGAGTTCACGATCGAGCACGGCAAGCTGTGGATGCTGCAGACCCGAGTGGGGAAGCGTACGGCGGAGGCGGCGTTCCGGATCGCCTGCCAGCTCGTCGACCAGGGTCTGATCGACACCGACGAGGCCGTCCAGCGGGTAGCCGGCGCCCAGCTCGCGCAGCTGATGTTCCCCCGGTTCGACGCCGCCGCGGAACGGGAGCTGATCGCGCGTGGCATGAACGCCTCGCCGGGCGCGGCGGTCGGCAAGGTGGTCTTCGACTCCTCGACGGCCGTCGAGTGGGCGGACCGCGGTGAGGATGTGATCCTGGTCCGCCGTGAGACGAACCCCGACGACCTGAAGGGCATGGTCGCCGCCCGCGGAATCCTGACCAGCCGCGGCGGCAAGACCTCGCACGCGGCCGTCGTCGCGCGCGGCATGGGGCGCACCTGCGTCTGCGGTGCGGACTCCCTCGACGTCGAGGTCCAGGATCGCCGGATGAGCACGGCGGACGGCCGGGTCGTCTCCGAGGGCGACATGGTCTCGATCGACGGCACGACCGGGGAGGTGTTCGCCGGCCAGGTGCCGGTCCAGGACTCGCTCGTGGTCCGCTACTTCGAGGGCGACGAGACCGCCGAGGGCGACGAGCTCGTGCACGCGGTGGCGCGGCTCATGGAGCACGCCGACGGCAAGCGCCGGCTCGGCGTGCGGGCCAACGCCGACACCCCGGAGGACGCCGCGCGGGCCCGTCGGTTCGGTGCCCAGGGGATCGGGCTGTGTCGCACCGAGCACATGTTCCTCGGGGACCGTCGCGAGCTGGTCGAGCACCTGATCATCGCCGAGACGTCCGAGGAGCAGGAGCGGGCGCTCTCGGCGCTGCTGCCCCTCCAGCGCGACGACTTCGTGGGCATCCTCGAGTCGATGGACGGACTCCCGGTGACGATCCGGCTGATCGACCCGCCGCTGCACGAGTTCCTCCCCGACTACACCGAGCTCTCGGTGCAGGTCGCCATGGAGGACGACCACGGTCACGAGGACAGCAAGCACCACAAGCTGCTCGTCGCGGTGACGCGGCTGCACGAGCAGAACCCGATGCTCGGCCTGCGCGGTGTCCGGCTCGGCATCGTGATCCCCGGGCTGTTCACCATGCAGAGCCGCGCGATCCTCGAGGCCGCTGCGCTGCGCAAGAAGGCCGGCGGTGACCCGAAGCCCGAGATCATGATCCCGCTGGTGGCCACGGTGCAGGAGCTGGAGCTGGTCAAGGCCGAGATCATCAGGGTCGCCGCGGAGGTGGAGGACGAGACCGGCGTGAAGCTGGACTTCAAGGTCGGCACGATGATCGAGCTTCCGCGCGCGGTGATGGCGGCCGGCGAGATCGCTCAGGCCGCCGAGTTCTTCTCCTTCGGCACCAACGACCTGACCCAGATGACCTGGGGCTTCTCCCGCGACGACGTCGAGGCCTCGTTCTTCGGCACCTACCTCGACAAGGGCATCTTCGGGGTCTCGCCGTTCGAGTCGCTGGACGTCGGAGGCGTCGGCAAGCTCGTGGCCATGGCGGTCGAGGACGGGCGCGCGGCGCGGCCCGACCTGCACCTCGGCGTCTGCGGCGAGCACGGGGGCGACCCGGACTCGATCCACTTCTTCGACGAGGTCGGTCTCGACTACGTGTCGTGCTCGCCGTTCCGTGTGCCGATCGCCCGGCTCGAGGCCGGCAGGTCGGCGGCGGGCAGCGGCTCCGACACCCGGTAGCCGGGCGGCATCTCGACAGGCGAGCCAAGGCTCGTCGTACGGCGAAAGTCGTTCGCGATCGCGGCCCGAGCCGGGGACAATCGTCGTTCGTGGGTCACGTGGATGTCGCCGGGGTGCGCTACGAGCTGCCGGACGGGCGGGTGCTGCTCGACGACGTGTCTTTCCGCGTCGGAGAGGGTGCCAAGGTGGCCCTGGTCGGCGCCAACGGGGCCGGCAAGACCACCCTGCTGCGGATCGTCACCGGCGAGCTGTACCCCGCACGCCGGCGCGGTCACCCGCAGCGGCGGGCTCGGGCGTGATGCGGCAGATGGTCACCCACGGCAACGAGGGCAAGACCGTCGCCGACCTGCTGCTGTCGGTCTCCCCGCCGCGGATCCGCGAGGCCGCCGCCGCGGTCGACGGTGTGCGAGCTCGCGCTGATGGAGACCGACGACGAGAAGTCCCAGATGAGGTACGCCACCGCGCTCGCGGAGTGGGCGGACGCCGGCGGCTACGACCTCGAGGTCGTCTGGGACGTGTGCACGACCGCCGCGCTGGGCCTGCCGTTCGACCGGGCGAAGTACCGCGAGCTCAGCACGCTCTCCGGCGGCGAGCAGAAGCGGCTGGTGCTCGAGTTCCTGCTGCGCGGCCCGGACGAGGTGCTGCTCCTCGACGAACCGGACAACTTCCTCGACGTCCCGGGCAAGACGTGGCTCGAGGACCGGATCAACGAGTCGCCGAAGACGATCCTCTACATCAGCCACGACCGCGAGCTGCTCAGCAACACCGCGACGCGGGTGGTCACCGTCGAGCTCGGCGCCGCGGGAAACACGGTGTGGACGCACCCGGGCGGCTTCGCGTCCTACCACGACGCGCGGCGCGCCCGGTTCGCCCGGTTCGAGGAGCTGCGCAAGCGCTGGGACGAGGAGCACGCGAAGCTGCGCGCGCAGATGCTGATGTACAAGCAGAAGGCGGCCTACAACTCCGACATGGCCTCGCGCTACCAGGCGGCCACGACCCGGCTGCGCAAGTTCGAGGAGGCCGGTCCGCCGACCGCGCAGCCTCGCGAGCAGCAGGTCAAGATGCGGCTCAAGGGCGGTCGCACCGGGAAGCGTGCGGTGATCTGCGAGGACCTCGAGCTGACCGGGCTGATGAAGCCGTTCGACCTCGAGGTCTGGTACGGCGAGCGGGTGGCGGTGCTCGGCTCCAACGGCTCGGGCAAGTCGCACTTCCTGCGGCTGCTCGCCGCCGGAGGGTCGGATCCGGACGTGGAGCACCGGCCGGTCGGCGACGTGCCGGTGAAGCCGGTGCCGCACACCGGCAAGGCCCGGCTCGGTGCGCGCGTGCGCCCGGGCTGGTTCGTGCAGACCCACGAGCACCCCGAGCTGGTCCGGCCGCACGCTGCTGGAGATCCTGCACCGCGGCGACGAGCACCGCGACGGCCTGCCCCGGGAGCCCGCCGCCCGGGCGCTGGACCGCTACGAGCTCGCCCACGCAGCAGAACAGAAGTTCGAGTCGCTCTCCGGCGGGCAGCAGGCGCGCTTCCAGATCCTGCTGCTCGAGCTCAGCGGAGCGACGCTGCTGCTGCTCGACGAGCCGACCGACAACCTCGACGTCGAGTCCGCCGAGGCGCTCGAGGACGGCCTCGAGGCCTTCGACGGCACGGTCCTGGCCGTCACGCACGACCGGTGGTTCGCGCGGGGCTTCGACCGGTTCCTGGTCTACGGCGCCGACGGATCGGTCTACGAGTCCGACGGCCCGGTCTGGGACGAGGGCCGGGTGCAGCGGGCCCGCTGAGTGTCGCCTGCTTGGAGTACTCCGAACCGCCAGCCGAGGTCGCGGCGTGACTGAATTCTGGGCGGGCTTTCCGCCGCAAGAGGCGGCTCTCGGTTGGCGCCGGGCTCGCCGGAATGCGAAACAAGGGCTACTGTCGGATAACTACCAAAAGTGGAAGGCATCTGACAGGTGAGTATCGACGGACTCGTTGACGCCGAGACGGCCGCGCGCCTTCTCGGGGTCTCCGTGCGTCGCGTTAACCAGCTCGCAGACACCGGCGACATTTCCAAGGCAGCCCGCGGACTATACGACCGACTCTCCATCGAGAGACATCTGGCCGAACGGCGAGGAACGAGCGAGCGGGCTTGGGACACAACGACTGCGTGGGCGGCGATCGCTATTCTCTCCGGTCCGAGCCATCGGCCCGAATGGCTCAATGAACGCAGTACCTACCGGCTCGAGGCGACCCTGCGTACGATCACCGTGGCCGAACTGGTCGGCAAAGCCCGCGGCCGCGCCACCGTCTACAGCTACAACGGTCACTCGTCGGTGGCACGAGTCATCCGTAGCGACGTCGTAGCCCGCGACTGGAGCATCCTGGGATTGGCTGGCGAGACAGGCGAAGGTGTTGACGGTTACGTCGGCAAAGCAGAACTGCAGTCGCTCGTTGACCGCTACGCCCTCGTGCTCGCCTCCAATGGAAACATCACCCTGCGTGCGACCGACTTCGAGATGAAGACCGTTCGCGCACTGGCCAAGGCGAGCGACGTCCTGGTCGCGCTGGACGCCGCGGGTGCGATCGACGCACGTACCCGGGGGACCGGCGAGCTGGTGCTTGGACGTGCCCTGGCGTGGTTCCGCGAACGTCGTGGCTGAGATCAGTGATCTGATGGAGCCCGCGGACCGTGCCACGATCGACGTGGCAGCTGCCGCCGGAGGGTGGCCGCGACCGTGGTCCGCGGTGGCCGAGCTAGCTTCAGTGCTGCCGCCGGATCGCTGGACCCTCGTCGGTGGGCTCATGACCCAGCTCCACACCATCAACCACGGTTTCGGCATTGTCAGGCCGACCAACGACGTCGACATAGTCCTGCACATCGAGACCACCCGCGGAGTACCCAGCCAGACAGTCGAGGCTCTCCGGTCGATCGGCTACGACCTGCGAGACTCCTTCGACCCGCGCGACACACCGCCCACCGGTTCGTCCGAGGCGCCGATGTCGTCGACCTGGTCACCAGTCGGCCCGGCGCAGACGGAGACGAAGACGTAGTCGACGTGATCATCGCCGACCATCCAGCGCCGAGCGTCACCGAGCCGACAGTCGCGACCGAGATCGCCATCTCGCAGACGCTGCGTCCCCCCGCAGGCGCCCGCGAGGCTTGATCGATCTTGCTCCGTCGCCAGTGCGTGCGCCTTCGGGCCCGGGTGGGCGTCCATTTACTCCGGGCCGGCTCCCGGGTCGGTCAGCACGTCGCGCCAGGAGTGACGCGGGGCGAACCCGAGCAGGTCGCGCGCCTTGTCGATGGCGTAGAAGGTCTCGTCGCGGCCCATCTCCCGACGCACCTCGACCCCGTCGTAGAAGCGGTCCTGGATCTCCTGGGTCGTCGCCGCCACGGACATGTCGGCGTTGGCGACGTTGAAGACCTCGTAGCCCAGCCCGTCGACCTCCAGGCAGCGCTGCACCATCTGGCCGAGGTCGCGGACGTCGATGTAGGCGAACAGGTTGCGGCGCCGCAGCGACGGGTCGGCGAGGAAGGCGGGGAACTTCTCGGCGTACTCGTGCGGCTCGATGACGTTGTTGATCCGCAGGCCGTAGACGTCCGCGCCGGTGCGGGCCTGGAACGAGCGCGCCGTCACCTCGCTGGCGACCTTCGACATCGCGTAGGAGTCCTCGGGGACGGTCGGGTGGTCCTCGTCGACGGGCACGTAGAGCGGGCGTCGCTCCCCCTGGGCGAAGCAGACCCCGTAGGTCGTCTCCGACGAGGCGAACACGATCTTGCGCACGCCCAGCCGGGTCGCGGCCTCGAGCACGTTGTAGGTGCTGAGGACGTTCGTCGCGTAGGTCGCTCGCGTCCGACGTGAGCAAGATCGCCGGAACCGCGGCGAAGTGCACGACCGCGTCGTAGGTGGGCTTCTCGGGCAGGTCCAGCTCGTCGATGGTCGCCAGTCCCGGCGAGCGCCGAGTAGGTCTCGCCGGCATCGGTGAGGTCGACGCGGAGGTCGGCCACCGTCCGGGTGCTCCAGCGGGACGAGGTCGGCGTTGGTGACGTGGTGGCCCTGCTCGGCGAGGTAGGGCGCGACGTGCCTGCCGGCCTTGCCGCTGCCACCGGTGAAGAAGATGCGCATGCCTCCTTCTTACTCCGGGCGTGCGTACGGCGCGGCGCGGTCTCGGCGCCACTCTGCCGTTGCCTTTGGGTGATAGTGATTTGCCTATGGTACATAGGTAACGCATTCTGGAGGCATGGAGAGCCTCACCGAGACCGAGGTGCGTGCGAGCTTCGTGAACGCTGACCAAGGGCGAGATCGCGCGCATGAACCTGCCGCCCGACCTCGACCAGCAGCCGGGGCCGAGCTCGACCTGCTCGGCTGGGTCGACCCGAGGCGCCCAACAGCGGCTACCTCGTCGTGCCGATGCCGGATGGGGGAGCCGCAGGCGTGCAGCTCACGCGTGCCTCGGGCGGCCTGACCCGCCGGGCCCGGATGTGCTCGTTGTGCGCCACGACGCACAGCGGCCAGGGAGTAGCGCTCCTGGTGGCTCCGCGCGCGGGTCGCTCGGGTCGCGCGGGCAACACCGTCGGGCTCGACAGTGTGCGTCGCTGGAGTGCTCGGACTACGCCCGCGGCACCCGGAAGCTCCCGAGCGCGACCGCGGTGCACGAGACCCTGTCGGTCGAGGAACGCCGGGACCGGCTGCGTCGCAACGTGCACGCCTTCGTCAAGCGAGTGCTCGAGCAGTGACGGGAGGGACGCTCCCATGCCGCGCGCAGGTCTGAGCGCCGAGATCCTCACTCGATCGGCGGCCGTGCTGGCCGACGAGGAGGGGCTCGCCGGGGTCACCCTGGCCGCGTTCGCCCGTCGCTTCGACGTCAAGGCCCCAAGCTCTCGCGCACGTCTCGGGCATCCGGACCTCAAGCAGCGCGTCGCGGTGCTGGCGCTGACCGAGACGGCCGATCGCGTCGCCGACCGGTCGCGGGCCTCAGCGGGCGGGATGTCCTCCCGGCGCTCGGGCGCGCCTCGCGACTACGCCGCCGACCTCCCCGGCCGGCACCAGGCCACCATCTGCCGCAGGACGCGACACGGCCCTGTCCACGCCGCCCCGCGTCTGCCGCGCTCGCCGGTCCGTCCTGCGCTCCCCGTTCTGCCCACCCCGACGAGACCCACGTCCGTACCGGCCGCTTGGCGACGCGGTCCGGGGCTGGCACCGACCTCGAGCTGGCCGGCGGGTTCGCCCGCAGCGAGCCGGACGCCGACGAGTCCTGGAAGCACGCCAGCGATGTACCCGACCAGTTGTTCACCGGCCGGGCCGCATCGGGAAGGGCTCACCCCTAGGCACTGGTGCGCCGGGGTCTCGCGGTCGAGGACGTGCACGAACACGAGCGCTTCGACGACGCGGCTGCGACCTGGGACGACGATCCCGGTCACGAGGCGCGGCAGGTGGCGGTGGCCCAGGCCATCCAGGAGGCCGTGGACCTCGGCCCGCGGATGAGGGCCCTCGACGTCGGCGGCGGCACCGTCGGCTGAGCATCCTGCTCGCCGACCGGGTCGGCTCCGTGTGGTGACCGACCCTCCGCCGGATGGTGCAGGTCGCCGGGGAGCGGATCGAGGCGGCCGGCTCGGTTACCGACTGCGCGCCGTCCGGCAGACCTGACCACCGACCGGCTCGACGGGATGACGTGGCCTGGAGCTCCATGGCGTTGCACCACGTCCAGGACCTCGACGGCGCTGCTGCGGTCCGCTGGCCGGGCTGCTCGTCGACGGTGGCCGGCTGTGCGTCGCGGACCTCGAGGAGGACCCCGACGGCGCCTTCCACGCCGACATGGTCGACTTCGACGGCACCACGGTTCGACCGGCAACGCCTGCCGAGCAGCTCCCGTGCCGGGTTCGCCGACTCGGCTTCGTCGACGCCACGACCATCCTCAAGGGCGACCGCGAGTTCGGCGTCTTCCTGTGCACGGCGACCAAGGCGCGACCGGCTGCACGAAGAGCGCTGAGGACCCGCAAGCAGGACGCGCCGGGACGGTCGCGGCGGGCCCTCCGGCACCACGGAGTGCGCCGGCTACCACCGCGGCGCGATGCGCACCGCCCGCGACAAGGACGCCCCCGACGCGTTCATGCCTCTCGTGCTCGGTCTCTCCCTCGACGACGTCGCCCAGCGCAACGTCGCGAGCTCGATCCGCGTCTGCTTCGACATGTCTTGAATCGAGGCAGTCGGGTCCTCGCACCCTGCGAGGTGGCTCCACGCCGGGGCGAGCTCACGCCAGGGGCCGACGGCGGCGATCTCGCCCTCGACGAGGACGACGACCCGGTCCGCCTGGGCGAGGGCCGCCCGCTTGGCGGTGGCGCCGATGACGGTCGCCCGCCGTTCGCGCAGTGCCGCCCAGAGCTCGATCTCGGTGGTCGCGTCGAGCGCGCTGGAGACGTCGTCGGCCAGGAGCAGCTCGGCACCGGCAGCCAGCGCACGTGCGAGAGCTAGCCGCTGGACCTGTCCGCCGGAGAGTCGCACGCCACGGTGCCCGACCAGGGCGTCCTTGCCTCCGGCCTCCTCGATGTCACGTCCCAGCCGTGCGGCGGAGACAGGGTCCTCGAAGGGCCGCCGGTGGCCCAGCAGGACGTTGTCGGAGAAGCTGCCGGACAGCACCCGCGGCACCTGGGCGACGTACGCGACCTGTGCGGGCCGCAGGAACGCCTGCGGGTCAGTGACCTCCCTACCGTTCCACAGCAGTACGCCGGAGTGCTCGATCAGGCCGGCGAGCGACGAGAGCAGGCTCGACTTGCCGGAGCCGACCTGCCCGACCAGCAGCACGAGTTCGCCGGCCCCGATCGTGAGATCCACATCGCTGACGCCGATCGTGCCGTCGTCGTGGATCGCCGAGAAGCCGCAGAGCTCCAGGCGTTCCAACGGCACGCGCCGGACCGGTTCCGGTTCCGGCGCGTCCCCGCTGACGAGGTCCACCCGCGACGGGAGGTCCATCAGGTCGGTGCCGCCCGCGAACCGGCTGGTCTCCTGCTGCCAGGCCCGGGTGCCGGGCGCCTCGGTGACGACCATCCCGGCGACCCGGCCGAACCAGTCGAAGCCGCCGACCGCGTTGGCCACGAGCAGGGCGATCGCGAGGCCCCAGCCGCCTCCGAAGTAGATCGCCCAGGCGGTCACGACGCCGCCCTGCACCATGACCGTGGGCACGCCGTCGAGGAAAGCCTGCACCCGGTGCTCCTTCACTGCGGCGGCGACGCGGCCCGAGTCCACGCGGCGCAGGTGGGCGTGGACCTCGGGCACGGCGGCGGCGAGCTTGATCGTGCGGGCCGAGTCCAGCGCCGACACGAGGGCGCGGCCGAACCCTGCCCGGGCCGTGGAGGCTGCGGCGGCCGAGCGACCCGCGATGGGACGGCCCACCGTCGAGGCGACGGCCGAGGCGACCATCACGGCCAGCAGCACCGCGCCGGCCATCCAGGTGCCGGCGAGGAGCGCGGTGACGCTGGCGATGATCAGTCCGTTGACGAAGTCGACCCAGCGGTCGGCGTACCGCGCGTAGCGGTCGGCGTCCATCGAGCGCGCCACGACCTCGCCGGGCGGGGTCCGCGCGAGCCGGCGTTGCCGCGTCTGGCCGTAGAGCACTGCCATCCGGGCACGGAGCATGACCTCGACCCACCACTGGGGGTAGCGCCAGAAGGCGTTGGCCAGCATGAAGGGCGCGGCGAGGAGGCTCACCACGACGGCGCCGGTCAGCCAGGTGGGGCTCCCGCCCCCCTGGAGGGCCTCGACGACGCGTCCCCAGAGCAGCCCGGTGACGGCCCCCTGGGCTCCCGCGAGGGAGGCGAGCAGGAACAGCAGCGCTCCCAGCGCGCCCCATGCCGGGCGAACGGCGAGCGCGTGCGCGATCCCGCGTGCCAGCGAGGGCCCTGTGCCGATCTCCTCGATCTCCGGCGGCGGGCCCGAGCGGCGACGCGTCCCGACGGCGCCGCGGTCGGCCTCGGAGAGCGCGGCCGCGACCACGCCCTTGGCGTCGATGCCGTCGCCTGCCGGCAGGCCGTGACCGTGCTCGGTTCGGCTGGCCTCCAGGAGGTCGCGGAACGGGCCGGGTGCTGCGGCAAGCTCCGTGCGGTTGCCCTGCTGGACGACGCGCCCGCGCTCGAGGACGGCGACCAGCGGGGCCCGCTCGATCGTGGACAGCCGGTGGGCGACGAGGATGCCGGTCCGGGCCGCGAGCAGCCGGTCGGCTGCTGCCACCACGCGGCGCTCCGTGAGCGGGTCCATGCGGGCGGTGGCCTCGTCGAGCACGACCACGCGCACGTCGCGGACCAGCAAGCGGGCAAACGCGACGAGCTGCTCCTCGCCGGCCGAGAGCGAGGTGCCGCCCGGGCCGAGCAGGGTGTCGAGGCCCTCAGGCAACCCGGCGACCCAGCCGTCGAGACCCAGCTCCACCACCGCCGCCTCGACCGTGCCGCGCGGCACATCGGCGAAGAGGGCGATGTTCTCCGCGAGGGTGCCGGCGAGGATCTCCGTGCGTTGCGTGACGACCCCGACCGACCGCCGGAGGCGCTGGAGGTCGAGGTCGCGGACGTCGACGCCGCCGAGGAACAGCGTGCCGCGCGGCGGCTCCATCGCGCGTGAGACGAGGGCGGCCAGCGTCGACTTGCCGGAGCCGGTGCGGCCGACGAGTGCGACGGTCTGGCCAGCGGGGATCCGCAGGTCGATGCGCTGCAAGGCGAACGTGCCCTCGGCGTAGGCGAAGTGCAGGCCGCGTAGCTCCAGGTCGAGCGGTCCCTCCGGAAGCGCGCTTCCGCCCTCCGGCTCGGGCGGGACGGCGAGCATCTGCCGCAGCCGGATGACGGCTCCGAGGCCGGCCTGCAGGTCGGGCAGGTGGTTGGCGACCATCGCGATCTGGCCGGCGAACGTCGAGGTGACCAGGAACAGCGTCACCAGCTGGGCGACCGAGAGGTTGCCGCGTGAGGCGAGCGCCACCCCGGTGACCGCGATTCCCGCGAGCAGTGCGTGGAGGAGCACACCGGCGCGCCGCACCAGGCGGCTCTCGATGTCGACGACGGCCTTGAACTTCGCGTGCACGTCGGCGGAGAGCCGTGCGACGCGTCGTACGACGTGCGCCTGGCCGAGGCTGGTCCGCAGGTCGTCGCGACCGGCGATCCCCTCCTCGAGCACGGCGGCGTGGTCGGTCCACGCCATCTCCTCGACGACCTTGCGCCGGGCGATCTCACCGAGCAGCGACCGGATGGCGAACCACGTGACCCAAGCGAGCACCGGGAAGAGGATGAACGACGGCCACCAGGTGAAACCGGCGACCAGCCACATCGGCAGCGTGGCGAAGAGGGTGCGGGCCAGCATCCAGATCTGCCACCGGACGAGGTTGCCGACCTCGTGCGAGTCGTCGTCGATCCGGTCGAGGATCTCGCCCACTGCCTGCTCGCTGAGCGCGGACAGCGGCTGACGCAACGCCGCCCGGAGCAGATCCTCGCGCAGCAGGCCCTCCGCGCGGTCCGAACAGCCGACCCAGGCGATCTTCCCGGCGGTGTCGACGACGGCCGCACCGACGACGCAGATCGCGAGCAACCACACCAGGCCGCGGGTCGGGTCCTCGGCGAGCTTCCCGGCCACGACGGTGCCGAGCGTCATCCCGATCGCGCCCACCGCGGAAGCGGTCAGCGCAGCCATCGCCGCGGGACTCTTCATGCGGCGGGCGTCGATTCTGCGGGACGGGTCGATCTCCGCAGGGGTCGGGCGCTGCTGGTCCGGGGTGGTGGCTTCGGTCGTGGTCGCAGTCATGGTCCGTCCACGCTATGCCGGACCGGCGACAGTTCTCTCCTGGTTTTCGGCGCCCGGCGGCTTGCTCGGGCATCGGCTCCGTCCGCTGGTCAGTTGATGATCTCGCCGCGTTCGTCGGCGAGGATCACTGCCAGCCGGTCGCGCCACGCCTGGAGCGCCTCGGGGCTGAGCCGGGGCCAGTCGAACACCTCGCCGACGACCCTGATCGGTTCCGTGCTGCGGTAGGACCGGGTGGGGTTGCCCGGGAACTTCTTGTCGGTCACGTTCGGGTCGTCCTCGAACGCCCCGGTCGGCTCGACGGCGTACACCCGCGGAGGCCCGTCACCTGCCGCGAGCTCCGCGGCGAGTCCGGCGCCGTCAGGGACAGCGGTGAAGTAGATGTGGTTCATCACGACCTCGGGCCGGTAGTTCGACCGGAAGCCCGCGGTGAGGAGATCGCCCACCCGCAGGTCGGCTTTCGTGCCGTGGAAGAACGGTCCCTCGTCGAGCGCGTCACTCACCGCCACAGTCTAGGTGAACGGGGGCCGCGACTCGGGTCGTTCGCTCTCCTGGAGGGAGTGCTCGCGCAGCCACGCCGAGCGAGACGGTGACGTGGGGGAAGCCCCAGGTCAGGACTGCACGGACGGGGCTTCGGCAAGGGTGACGAAGAGGGTGACCGAGGCGAACAACGGCGCGCTGCGCAGGTGGGAGAGCAACCCGGAGGCTTCGTCGGCCGTCAGGTAGCCGGCGTCCACGGCGCGGCGGGACACACGCTGGAACCCGAAGAGCCGGTCTGCCTCGGACACGTCACCCAAGACAGCCGTGACGGGAACGACCCGGGTCGCGTTGAGCCCCCTCGCTTCGCACAGGGCGGGCAGCTGCCGGCCGATGCGGGAGTTCCGCACCACCTCGTCCGTGATGAACCTGCGGTACGCCGCCGGGACGGCCGGATCGGGGAAGTCGATCACGAACGTCTCCCAGTCAGGTTCGGCGAAGCCTGCGATGCCCCCGGGACGCAAGACACGAGCGACCTCGCCGACGACGACGGCGGGGTCGGCCACGTGCTGCAGCACGCGATCGGTGTGGACCCGATCCACCGAGCGGTCCGGGAGGCCGAGCTGATGGATGTCGCCCTGCTCGACTCTGACCCCGGGGTGGTGCGAGGCGACCAGGCGCGCGTCGGCCACCGCGGATGCGTCGTTGTCGATCCCCAGCACGTGGCCCGTCGGGCCGGCGGCGCTCGCGAGCCCTGCCAGGTCGGCCCCCGGTCCACAACCGAGGTCGACGACGAAGGCGCCCGGCTCGACGTCCAGCTCGTCGATCACGAGTGACTTGTAGGCGCGGCCGAGGCCGGACAGCGCCAGGCGGGTCAGGTAGTCGTCGGGCCGTTCACCCTCGAGCTTGTTCGCCATGCCCAGCAGCATGGCCCATCGGCGCGATCGAAGGCGCTGCCCAGGCGAGACGGTACGGCCCCCAGCTGGTTCACTCGACGACGACGACCCTCTCGCAGTCGACGAGCTCGTCGCGCGGGTCCATCGGACCGTAGTAGCTGACCCTGTCATGTCCCGGGCCACAGTCGACGTAGTCGGCCGCGCCGTCGTCGTCGAGCTTCACCAGGTCGTCGCCGTCGCCCGCGAACACGACGTCGTTTCCGTTGAGAACGCCGATGAAGTCGTCGCCGGGGCCGCCGTACAGCCAGTCGTCGTCGGCCGGGCCGTCGGCGTCGAAGGACGTCGGCACCCAGTCGGTGAGGGAGTCGTCGCCGGGCCCGCCGTACAGCCGGTCGTCCCCGGCGCCGCCCCACATGTTGTCCTCGCCGGCGCCACCACGCAGCACGTCGCGGCCTCCCCATCCGGCCAAGCCGTCGTCGCCGGCCCCTCCGAACAGAGCGTCGTCGCCGGGTCCGCCGGACAGCTGGTCCTTGTCCGCGTAGCCGTGGAGCGTGTCGTCGCCGCGGCCGCCCTGGAGGTCGTCGCGACCGTCGCCTCCGCCGACCGTGTCGTCGCCGGCGCCGGCCAGCACCTTGTCCGCGCCCGGACCGGCCCGGACCACGTCGGCCCCGGCGAAGGCGCGGACGAAGTCATCGCCGGCGCGGGCGAGGATCGTGTCCGCGTCGGCGGTGCCGACCAACGAATCGTCGCCGCGG
>CAWDDL010000017.1:0-6492 GCA_963801125.1 uncultured Actinomycetota bacterium | reverse complement strand
GCCAACTTGAGGCGCCAGTCGAGTCGGGACTGGTGCTTCTCGGGCAACCAGCCGCTCGCCGGGGGACCGGTCGGGCGTGTGTCGGTCGACCGGCACGCCCTCGACCGCCCGCCAGACGGCAAGGTCGCCGACGAGGTGGAGGTCCGCGTCTGCGGGGAGGGCGCGCAGCCACGGCGTGCTCTCCGCGGCGCTCGGCCGGAGGACGTCTTCGATCACGCGCTCCTTGAGCTCGTCGATGCGAGCGACGACCCTCTCGAGGTAGGCGGCGGCTTCCGGATCGTCGCGCACCGCCCGCGGGATGGACGACAGCCACGGAAGCGGCCCATCGCCGTACAACCCGACGCCGTCGCCGACCTCCCGGGCCACGACGGCCGCTGGGTCGTCCGCCCCAGCCAGCCTCTCCTTCCCGCCGATCCACGTCGCAGAGCGCAGCACCTCGGTGGGGTTGTCCCCATCGGCCCATCGCACGGCGATCCGGCCACGCAGAGCCGGATATGCCGGCTGCGACGTGATCCCCGGATACCAGCGATCGAGCGCCTCGTCGAGCGCGCGCATCCGGTCCTCGCCGAGCACCTGCTGGGCGAGGACCGGTATCGCGTCCTGGTAGCGCAGGACGGCGTCGCGAAGCTCGGCGGCCGCGTCGCCACGCTGCGTGGTGGTGGCCGACTGGGGCCGGCCGTCCCGCTCGAGGATCGCGGCCAGGACGTCCCGCGCCTCGACCGGCGCAGTCTCGGGGTCGAGCCCGATGCCGTCGAGCCGAGCGGCCGGCGATCCGACGTAGACGTGGTTCTCGTGACGTCCGCGGGAGACGGCGACGTAGAGCGACTGCCGTGTCCTCGGTGCCGGTGAGCACGGTGTGGGTGGTGTCGACGGTGGCGCCCTGGGCGCCGTGGATGGTGCTGGCGTAGCCGAGCTGCAGGTGCTCGCGGACGTATGCCGCGGGCAGGACGATGCGCGCACCTGGCCTGGCCCGGTGGCGCCCGAGCCGTTCGACGGTCGCCGCACCGGTTGCGTCGACGTCGAGGACCGTCCATCGGTCGCCGTTCTTGACCCAGGTGCCGCCTGGCGTGCGGAGGCGGCGGTCGTTCTGGCGGGTGATGACGACGTCCCCCCGGCTGGCGCGGGTGCCGTCGGCCAGCCGGGCCTCGCGCCCAACGGGACCGCCCAGCCCCGCGAGTCGTTCCTCGCGGGCGCGTTCGTTGAGCTCGCGGACCATGTCGCGGGTCGGGGCGAGCAGGAGGCTCGACCGGCCAGCGGCCACGTCGGCTCGCCACGCGGCATACGCCTCGTCGGCCACGCGATTCGACGTCACCGGCGTGGACGCGGCCGTGGTCGACGTAGAAGTCCAGCGCCGCCGGGTCACCGTCGCGGACACCGAGCGTCGCGGCGCCCTCGGCGGGGTCGGCGAACCGGTGCAGCTCGGTCAGCCTGACGGTGGTCCCGTGCAGGTGGCCGAGATCGGCGAGGTCCCGGAACACCCCGCCGGCGGCGACCGACGCCGAGCTGCTGGTCGTCGCCGACCAGCCGGACACTGGCTCCGCGGCCGATCGCGTACGAGACGACGGCCGCCAGGTCGGCGGTGCCGGCCATGGCCGCCTCGTCGACGAGGACGAGGGTGCGTGGCCCGATCTCTGCGGCGAAGATGGCCGCGATCGTTCTGACAGGCGGGTTCGGGTCCGCCGCGGCGCTGGCCAGCTCGTGGACGAGCTTGGCGAGGGTGTCGCTCCACGCCCCGGTGGCCTTGCCGAGCTGCTCGGCCGCGACCGCGGTGGGCGCCAGCCCGATGACGGTCCCGCCGGAGTCCTTCCAGGCCCGGGTGAGCACCGCCAGGGCGGTCGTCTTGCCGCTGCCGGCCGGCGCGAGCGCGACCTGGAGGCGGCTGCCGCTGGTCGCGAGCCGCCGGACCATCTCGGCCTGCGACGGGTCGAGCGTGATCCCGTCCTTCGCCGCGTCGGCGACGGCGAGCCGGATTCGTCCCTCCCCGATGACGCGACCGTCGGCGCGGCCGGCGAGGTCGAGGAGCCGCCGTTCGGCGTCGAGGATGCGGGTCGAGGTGTAGGTCGCGCTGCCGTGGACCGTGTATGCCGACTCCCCGCCGGGCCGGCGGAGCACCTCCGGCTCGCCGAGGTCGACGTCCTCCCCCACCCGCACCGACAGGTCCTCCACGACGCGACGCACCAGCCGGCCGACGTACTCGTCGAGCCCGGCCAGCGGCACCTCGGCGGCCCGCGCCTGCCGCAGCGCCTCGGCCTTGACGTGCCAGACCTGCCAGGTCGCCCGGGACCCCTCGAGGGCCTCCAGCACTCGGGCCGCAACCACGGTCCCGGGTTCGTCCCCCCGGCTACCCCGACTTCGTCCCCCCTCCTCCTGGCCCAGGGCCCGGGAGACCATCCAGTCGAGGAGCCCTCGCCCTCCTCGTCGTCGCGGCCGACCAGAGACCGTGGCCTGGTCGCGCCAGGCGCGCGCTGCTCGGCCGCGGCATACGGCTCGTGCTTGGCCGGCCGGGTCTCGAGGTTGGCCTGCTGCGCGAGCGCGAGGGACTCGATCGCGGTCGGGGTGCGCCCGTGCTCGGCGAGGAACCGCGCGGCGAGCCGGCGCTGGCGCTGCTCGATGGCCTGCCGCCGGCTCGACCAGGCCTCGAGCAGCCGGAAGTCGACGCCCTCGATCTCGCGCACCGGGCGACGTCCCCCCGGGGAGTGGCGGTCGACGAACCGCACGCCGAGCCGGTCGACGAGCTCGGCCTCGAGCCGGGTGTTGTAGTGCTCCGAGGCCATCACCTTGGCCTTGAAGAGCATCCGCCCGTCGAGGGTCAGCCAGCGTCCCCCCTCGCTGGGGAGGGTCTGGACCTTGTTCGAGACGACGAGGTGGGTGTGCAGGTCGGGGTCGCCGGTGCGGGAGTCGCGGTGGTCGAACGCCGCGGCGACCAGCCCGGTCACCGGGACCTGCCGTATGCCGCCCGTACCGACCCGGGTGAACGCCACCTCCCGCTCGAGCAGGGCGACGGTGCTGCGCACGGCCGCCTCGTGGGCGGCGGCGATCTCCCGCGCGACCTCGGGCGGGGCGATCGCCCACAGCGCCGACACCGACTTCACCGGCGAGAAGGTCAGGTCGTACCCGGCGACGGCGGTCTGTTCCGGTCGTGAGGAGGCGGCCAGGAAGCCGGAGAACTCGGCAGCGTCGACCGGTTCACGGCCGTGGCGCTCGACGAACGCCTCACGCGCCACCTCGGTCCGGATCCGCGCCCGCTCCTCGGCGGGGATCGGGTGGTTCCAGGCCAGCCCGCGGGAGGTGTTGTGGTCGCTGAACGCCTGGGCGGTCGCCTGGCGGAGGCTGCTCGCGGCATACGTGGGGAAGGCCCGACCGAGCGCACCCCAGCCGCGGGCGGCGGCGTCGGGGTGGTCGGCGAGCGGGTGCCGGCCCTGGCCGAAGAGGAGCTTCATCTGCTCCTCGGTGACGACGTCCCCCTCGGCCAGGTCGAGGCCCGGCGAGGCCGCTGCCGAGCCAGCGGCCGGGCGACTCGCCCTTCTCCTCGTAGTAGGCGGCCAGCCCGACCTGGGCGCGCTCGGTCGAGTCGTGCATGGCGACGTGCCGGGTGAGGTACGTGTAGCCGCTGCCGGCCGCGAGCTTGTGCAAGGTCATCACGTATTCCTGATGCCGCGGACGCCCTCCCCGATGGCCACATCGGGGAGCCGAGTGCACCAGGTGTGTTCTCGAATCGGGTGCTGGCGGTCTGTCGGGGGGACGTGTCGAGGGGACGTGTCGGGTCTCGAAATCGGTCGGGCGAACGTGGCCGCCGGCGGAGGATCTCGGGGCGTATGGGGGATAGGAGCGTTCGAGGGCCGGGCGTGGTTATCCACAGGTCCGGGAGCTTCTTGAAGGTAACCCGTGGGGCGTGGCCTACTGGAGGCTTCGTCCTCTGTCGAGAGGAGACGCAGATGTCGACGGTGACGAGTCACGCAGGAGCAGCGGTCGCGCAGGCGGCGCAAGGCGCCGGTCGGGACGATCGAGCGCCGGTGGTACTCCGTGAAGGAGGTCGCCGAGATGCTCGGCTACGGCGAGTCGAAGGTGCGGTTCCTCATCATCAGCGGCGACCTCCGCTCGCTCAAGGACGGCGGCTGCCGGCGGATCCTGCCCGCGTGGGTCGACGAGTACGTCGCGATGCGGGCGGCCGAGGCGGAGGCCGACTGGCCGTGACCGGGCACCGCCGGGCCAACGGCGAGGGCTCGATCTACCCCTATCGCTACGGGTATGCCGCCCACGTCTGGATCACCACCCCGGCCGGTCGGCGGCAGCGCAAGACCGTCTACGGCAAGACCCGCGCCGAGGTCCACCAGAAGTGGCTGAGGCTGCACGAGCGGGCCCGTCAGGGCCCGGTCGTGCCGGTCTCGCCCAAGCTCGCCGAGTTCCTCGCCCGCTGGCTCGTCGAGACGGTGGAGCCGACCCTCGCGCCGTCGACCACCCAGAACTACGAGATGTTCGTCCGGCTCTACATCGTCCCCGCGCTCGGCGAGCGCAAGCTCGAGAAGCTCACCGTCCGCGACGTCCAGACCTGGGTCAACGACCTGCGCAAGCAGTGCCAGTGCTGCGCCCAGGGCAAGGACGCCGCCCGGGACGAGCCGCGCTGCTGCGCCGTCGGCCACTGCTGCCACGAGCTCGCCTCGGAGTGGACGGTCCACCAGGCCTGGCGGGTCCTGCGCGGCGCGCTGACCCAGGCGATGCGCGAGGACCTGGTCATGCGCAACGTCGCCGCCCTGGTCAAGGTGCCGGTGCCGCGGACCAAGCGGCCGGTGGTGTGGACCGTCGACCAGGCGCGCCAGTTCCTCGAGTCCGCCCGCGAGGCCAACGACCCGCTGTATGCCGCCTACGTCCTGCTCCTCGTCCTCGGCCTGCGCCGGGGCGAGGTGCTGGGGCTGGCGTGGGAGGACGTCGACCTGGAGAACCAGGAGGCCTACATCGCCTGGCAGCTCCAGCGGGTCGGGCCCACAGCTCAGCCGGCGCCGGACGAAGACGCCCTCCTCCGACGCGCCGCTGCCGCTTGCCGGACATCTGCGTGCGGGCGCTCGAGCAGCGCCGGGCTCTGCAGAACCGCCAGCGGCTCGCCGCCGGCGACGCCTGGGGCGACTGCGGGCTCGTCCTCACCACCAAGTACGGCGACCCGCTCGACCCCCGCAACTTCCACCGCTACTTCAAGGAGCGGTGCGAGGCCGCCGGGGTGCCGGTCATCTCCGTGCACTCGACCCGGCGGACCTGCGCCAGCCTGCTCGTCGCGTTGGACGTCCACCCCCGCGTCGCGATGGCCGTCCTGCGGCACAGCAAGATCGCCCTGACGATGGAGATCTACTCCCAGGTCTCCTCCGCCTCCACCCGCGACGCCCTGCGGCGACTTGGAGGCGAGCTCGGGCGCGTCAACGAGATCCCGTAGCGGCTTGTGCTGGTCCAAGACACAGGTCCCGGCGTGTCGGACCCGATCGTCTCATGGCGCCGAGTAGGCTCACGGTGGCTCCGCCACGCTTTGCGCCTATGGCCGTGAGCCTACTCGGCGCCATGAACCCCACGCGGTCCCAAAATGAAAGACCCGGCCCACGAGGGACCGGGTGCGTTATGCGGTAACAGTACCGCCGTCATCTTCCGAACTGCAAGTGCCCCCGTCAGTTTCACCATCCGGTTGGCATTGAGTATCCGCCTGCGGGATCAGCCAACTGGTGGTTGCGGAAGTCTCCGGCACCGAGTTTCCGCCACCAGTGGTTGCCGACTCCGTCGCCCGGCTTGCCAGTCAGATCACCTGCAAAGAGCCCGCCCGCTGGATTGACATGACCCACGGGCACACGCACACGAGCAAGGTGTACGGGCAGCTTGAGGTCCGAGTCGTTGGACACGACTACGGCTGCATCCACCGATCCGCCCATGACGTCCATGAGCAGGTGGCTCGCCACGTTGACATCGGTTCCCTTCTCCTCCTGATGGAGCGTCGAGACCATGAAGAGGGCGTTCTGCACTGGGACACCCAGGGTCGACTGGACCATCACGGGCCAGTCCGACCGGACGAGGACGGGCGGGCTCCCCTTGGTGGGACCCTTCACAGCCAGTGGACGCGACCGCAGTCCTGTCACGTACTTGCCGTACTCGATGTGGTCCACGCTGCTCGTAGCGAGCAGCGCCTTGAGGTAGACGTCCTGCTCAAGGTGCCCCTGCGGATTCAGGCCTGCGTCGATCTGCGCTGTGCAGTAAACGATTCGGTGGATCTGCGCCCCAGGCCACGACCTCTGGGCGGAGATCACCGACGTCATCAGGCCTCGGATGTCCAGCCAGCGCCACCCGGGCACCTTCCCCAACGACGCTTGCCGCCGTAGTACAGGTTGTACGCATCGATGTAGACACCAACTCGCATGCAGAGAACCTACCCGGTCGCTGCGACGCACTCTGGCCAGGAGCAACTGCCGTACTTTGCTGGGTACTGGCCCGATTTCGAGGTCGGCCAAAGGCCCGAAACAG
>CAWDDL010000016.1:5000-307725 GCA_963801125.1 uncultured Actinomycetota bacterium | reverse complement strand
CGAGCCCGTCGCGTCGGGCCGCGCCGGTGCTCCGTGAGGTGGTGGTCAGCGCCGGACGGCAACGGGCGTTCGAGGTCTTCACCGACCGGATGGAGACCTGGTGGAAGCCCGGGCACCGCCTCGGGGAGGAGCCGTTCGCCGACATCGTGCTCGAGCCGCGCGAGGGTGGGCGCTGGTACGAGGTCGACGCCCACGGCCGCACGCGCGACTGGGGGCGGGTCCTCACCTGGCGTCCCCCGGCGCGGGTCGTGCTCGCGTGGCAGCTCGACGCCGACTGGCACTACGACCCCGTGTTCGAGACCGAGGTGGAGATCCGGTTCGTGCGCGTCGACGACGAGACCACCCGGGTGGTGCTCGAGCACCGGCACCTCGAGCGCTACGGGGACCGGGCGGCGCAGGTGCGCTCCGCGCTCGACTCGCCGGGCGGCTGGGCGGGCATGGTGGAGGCGTTCGCCGCCGCCTGCTGAGTCCCGCGCTCCCGGGCGGCCCCGAGCCGGAGGCGCAGGAGACCCGTGCGGGACGGCATACATTGGAGACGTGACGGATGTGCTCGAGCCGCTGGCGAAGATGCTGAGTGAGGCCTCGCGCGTCGTCGGCTTCACCGGGGCGGGGGTCTCGACGGAGTCCGGCGTCCCCGACTTCCGCTCGCCCAACGGGGTGTGGACCAGGTTCGACCCGACGCAGTTCACGTTCAGCAGGTACGTCGAGTCCGCCGCGGTCCGCGCCCGCTCCTGGGCCATGCGCCGGGAGCTCCTCGCGAAGCCCCTGCTGCCGAACCCCGCCCACCAGGCGCTGGCCAGGCTCGAGCAGGCCGGCAAGGCGCTCGGCGTGGTCACCCAGAACATCGACGGTCTGCACCAGCAGGCAGGCTCGCGCAACGTCGTGGAGCTGCACGGCACCGCGCACGAGGTGATGTGCATCGGGCACGCCCCGCGCGGAGGCGAGCCGGAAGGATGCGGCTTCCGGGCGCCACTGAGCTGGGTGCTCGAGCGGGTCGACGCCGGCGACGAGGACCCGCTGTGCCCCTACTGCGGCGGACTGGTGAAGTCGGCGACGGTGTCGTTCGAGGAGGTGCTCCCGGCACGGGCGGTGGAGCGCGCCTACGACCTGGTCTCGCAGACGGACTTGATGGTCGCGGCGGGGTCGTCCCTGCAGGTCTACCCGGCGGCCAACCTGCCCAAGCTGGCCGTGGCCCGCGGAGCGAGGCTGGTGATCGTCAACGACGAGGAGACCCCGATGGACAGCCTCGCCGACCTGGTCATCCGCGGCCGTGCAGGCGAGGTCCTGGCGCCGGCGGTGGATCTGGCGCTGGCCGAGCCGTCACCCTGACCGGTCACCGTGACCCGGGACGGCGGCTCGTGGTCACGCGGTGGGCCCTCAGGCCAGGGCGCGGTCGAGGGCGGCCTCGACGTGCAGGGTGGTGCACGGGAAGACCGGCAGCTCGGAGTCGGCCTGCTTGACCAGCAGCTCGAGCTCGGTGCAGCCGAGGATGACGCCCTGCGCGCCGGCGTCCCAGAGCTCGTCGATGAGCCCGACGACGGTGCTGCGGCTGGTGTCGAGGACCTTCCCGTGCACGAGCTCGTCGTACACGATCCGGTTCACCGTCTCGTGGTGCCGCTCGTCGGGGACCAGCACCTCGAGCCCGTGCGAGGCGATCCGGTCCGCGAAGAAGTCGTTGCCCATCGTGAACGCCGTGCCGATCAGCCCGATGCGCGAGAGCCCGCGCTCCTTGGCGGCCTCGGCGACGACGTCCCCGAGGTGCAGCAGCGGGATGTCGACGGCGGCCGCGACCTCGTCGGCGACCTTGTGGAAGCCGGTCGTGCACATCAGCAGCAGGTCAGCGCCGGCTGCCTCCATGCCCCGTGCCGCCTGGGCCAGCATCGCCGCGACGTCGTCCCAGCGCCCGGCCTCCTGCAGCTCGGTCAGCTCGGCGAACTCCACCGAGGCCATCACCAGCTTGGCGGAGTGCAGGCCGCCGAGCCGGTTCTCCACGCCGAGATTGAGCAGCTTGTAGTACTCGTCGCTGCTCTCCCAGCTCATCCCGCCGATGAGTCCCAAGGTCAACACGCCACGAGTCTGCCACAGCGGTCCCGACCCGGACCCGGGTCCGCCGTTGCCGTCCCGGTCGGTGGAATCATGACCGGGTGACCATGCTGCTGCTCGCCTTCGCGCTCGTGCTGATGGCCGCCGTGCTGCTGTCCGGGCTGGCCCACCGCACGGTGCTGTCGACGGCGGTCATCTTCCTGGTCGCCGGCTTCGTCCTGGGCGACGGGGTCACGGGCGTGATCAGCCTCGATCCCGGCGGCAACGAGGTGGGGACGCTGGCCGAGCTGGCGCTGTTCTCGGTGCTGTTCACCGACGGCATGAAGGTCGGTTGGCAGGATCTGCGCAGCGCCTGGAAGCTGCCCGGCCGTGCCCTTGCCCTCGGCCTCCCGCTGACGCTGGTGGCCACGGCGGTGCTGGCGTTCTGGCTGACCGGGCTCGGCTGGACCGAGTCGCTGCTGCTCGGCGCGGTGCTGTCGCCGACGGACCCGGTGTTCGCCTCGGCGCTCGTCGGCAACGACAAGGTCCCCGCCCGGCTGCGGCACCTGCTCAACGTCGAGTCCGGGGTCAACGACGGCCTCGCGCTGCCGTTCGTCATCGTCCTGCTCGCGCTCGCCGACCAGGGCGAGGGGCTGCACCTCGGCCAGCTCGCCGGCGAGATCGCGCTCGGCCTGGCGATCGGCGTCGTGGTCCCCTATGTCGCGCTGTGGCTGGAGCGCCGGCGGTGGTTCGCCGCGTCGGGCCGCTACGAGCCGCTCAACGCGGTGGCGATCGGCCTGGTCGTGCTGGCGCTGGCACAGGCCACCCACGCGAACCTGTTCCTCGCCGCGTTCAGCGCCGGCATCACCGTGGCGACCTTCGGGCAGCGGCAGCGCGAGTCGTTCGAGGAGTTCGGCGAGCTGATCGCCGAGCTGCTCAAGCTCGCCGCCCTGCTCGTGTTCGGGACGCTGATCACGCCTGGATTCCTGGGCCAGATCTCGTTCTGGGGCTGGGTGTTCGCGGTCGCGGCGATCGTGGTGGCCCGCCCGCTCGCACTCTGGATCTCCTTCCTCGGCTCGCGGCTCGGGGTGCGCGAGCAGGTGGCGGCGATGTGGTTCGGCCCGAAGGGGTTCGCCTCGGTGGTCTACGGACTGCTCGTGCTCAACGCCGACATCTCCGCCGGCGACAAGGTGTTCCACCTCGTCGCGGTGACGATCGTGCTGTCGATCCTGGCCCACTCCTCGACCGACATCGTCGTGGCCCGGTGGTTCGACGAGGAGCACGAGGTGCCGGGCTGGTACTCGCGCGGGCGTGACCGGCTGCGTCGTACGGCGTCCCGGAGCCGCAGCGTGGGCTGAGGCGGGAAGGCAGAGCGCAAGTCAGCTCGCCGGGTGGACGTTGCTCGGCCTCATCGTGCTGGTGCTCGCGGTCGTCGAGGCGCGGCGGCGGTGAACGGGCGACGGACGTCCGGGGTTGGCGCTGTCGGCGCGCTGCGGTAGGGGTTAGGTATGACCTTATGCACCTTCGTGCCGGACTACCTGCTGCAGCGGGTGGCCGCGATGCACCGCGACGACCACATCAGCGGCGGCTGCCACAAGACGCTGGCGCTCGACTCGCAGCTGCGCTCGCGGCGGGGCTCGGCCGCGCCGTCGGTGTTGGCCATGTCGCCGCTGGAGGTCTCCGGGCCGTTCGCCGTGCACACCGCGGACAACGGCAGCACGCTGCCGGGGCGGCTCGTCCGGCCGGCCGGCAGCGGACCGGTCGGCGACCCGGCGGTGGACGAGGCGTACACGGGCGTCGAGGCGTCGCTGGCCCTGTTCCGGGAGGCGTTCGGCCGCTCGTCGTACGACGGGCAGGGGGCTCCGGTCGTGGCCACGGTCCACTACGGCCGCGACTACGACAACGCCTTCTGGGACGGCAGGCAGCTGGTGTTCGGCGACGGCGACGGCAAGGTGTTCGAGCGGTTCACCAAACCGGTGGACGTGCTCGGGCACGAGCTGGCGCATGCGGTGACCGAGCACACCGCCGCCCTGGAGTACGCCGGTCAGCCCGGTGCGCTGAACGAGTCGATGTCCGACGTGTTCGCGTCCTGCCTCAAGCAACGGCTGCTCGGTCAGGGCGTCGAGGACGCCGACTGGCTGATCGGCGAGGGGATCTTCCGGCCAGGCGTGAACGGGCGGGCGCTGCGGTCGATGGCGGAGCCGGGCACGGCGTACGACGACCCGGTCCTCGGCGTCGACCCGCAGGTCGGCTCGATGGACGCCTATGTGACGACCAGCCAGGACAACGGCGGGGTGCACCTGAACTCCGGCATCGCGAACCGGGCCTTCTACCTGGCCGCCACGGGGATCGGCGGTGCGTCCTGGGAGGCGCCGGGACGGATCTGGTACGCCGCGCTCACCTCCGGGATCGGGCCGCGGACCGGCTTCGCCGGGTTCGCCGCCGCCACCGTGGCGGCGGCCGAGTCGGTGTCGCCGGCGGCGCTCGCGGCGGTCCGGTCCGCCTGGGAGGCCGTCGGGGTGGTTCCTGCGGCGGAGCCCGGTGCCGGCTCGGGGTCCGGCTCGGGCGACGGGTCGGCCCCGTCTGCGCCCGGGGAGGAGAGGGTGGCCGTCACCCGGTCCGGCGGCTTCGCCGGGGTCCGGAAGCAGGCGGAGATCCGGCTCGGCGACGACCCGCGCACCCCGGAGGTGGAGCGGCTGCTGCTGCGCATCGACCTGCGTTCGACCGCCTCCGGGTCGCGTCCGCAGCCGGACCGGTTCGTCTACGAGTTCTCGCTGCGGGGCGAGCAGGCGACGGTCTACGAGCCAGACCTCACCCCGGAGCTCGAGGAGCTCGCGCGCCTGCTGCTCGACCCCCGTTGAGCCGCCAGGTTCCGTCCGTCGAGTGCGCAGGTTCCGTCCGTCGAGCCGCCAGTTTCCGTCCCGGTCAGCGGACGGCCGCACCGGTGCGTGAGGCCAATGCCTCTCGCACCTCCTGGACCCAGGTGTCGACGGCTTCCGGTGTGAACATGTGCTTGTCGACCACGATGACGACCCAGCCGTGCGCGCGCAGCCACTGTCGTCGTTGTCGATCCCGGTTCGTTGCCGCCGCACCGGTGTGGAACTCGAGGCCGTCGTACTCCACGCAGACGCGGTGCTTCGGGTACGCGAGGTCGAGGCGGTACGTCGGCACGCCGTCGACGTGCACCCATACCTGGAGGTCCGGGACCGGCAGCCCGTGGTCGACCATCTCCATGCGGGTCCACGACTCGCCCTGGGACTCCGCCCTCGGGTCCGCGACGGAAACCAGCTCGCGCGCCTGCACCACCCCGCGCCGCCGAAAGAACCGAGTGAGCTCGCGCAGCAGCTCGTCCCGGGTCAGCGAGTGCGCGCGCATGAACGCGTCCAGGGCGGCGAGCGCCTCCCGGCGTCCGAGACGACAGGCGAGGTCGAGCGCGGTGCGCAGCGGCGAGGTGACCCGGACCCCGTCGACCATGACGATGTCGCGCGGCGCCAGGTCGCGGTTGCCACCCGCGCAACCTTTCCGACGTACTCGCGCGTTCCCGCGGATCGACCACGTCTCCAGCGGGGGCAGGATCTCGAGCTCGGCGTAGGAGTAGACGTCGATGCCCCACACCCAGGCAGCGGTGTGGTCGCAGACCACCGTGAACGGGTTGGTCACCAGGGCGAGCGCAGCCACGCGCAGCTCCACGGTGTCGGGGAGATCGCAGCGTGCGTAGACGCCGGTGAGGACGCGACGGATGGCGCGCGCGGACAGCAAGTTGCGCAGATCGCGGTCCGAAAGGCCGAGCGCCGTCGCCTGGGCGGTCGTGAAGGGAGCCCGCGGGAGGGCTGCGCTGCGTTGGAGGGACAGTCGGGTCATGCCGGAAGGCTGCGGGGTCCTGCCGCGGAACGTACGACGCGCGGCGGGACGTGTGGACCGTGGCGGTCGAGCTCTTCCTGGGGACGAGATCCGGCCTGTCGATGCCCCCGACGGCCGCCGGCCGGACGGATTCTGACGGCTCGACGGACGGAACCTGACGGCTCGACGGGTCAGGTGGTGCGGTGCACCTTGTGCTGCGCCGCCTGCGCGCGCGGCCGGATCACCAGCTCGTCGATGTTCACGTGCGCCGGCCGGGTGACCACCCAGGTGATCGCGTCGGCGATGTCCTCGGCGACCAGCGGCTCGGCCACACCTGCGTAGATCGCGTCGGCCTTCTCCTGGTCGCCGCCGAACCGCTTCACCGAGAACTCGTCGGTCTTGACCATCCCGGGCGCGATCTCGCAGATCCGGACCGGCTGGTCGTACAGCTCGAGCCGCAGCGTCTCGGTGACGACCTGGGTGCCGTGCTTGGCCGCGGTGTAGCCGCCGCCGCCCTCGTAGGCGATCCGGCCGGCGGTGGACCCGAGGTTCACCACCACCCCGGCGCCGCTGGCGATCAGCGCCGGCAGCAGCGCCTGCGTCACGCGCATCAGGCCGATCACGTTGACCTCGTACATCGCGCGCCAGTCCTCGGCCCGGGCACTCGCCACCGGGTCCGCCCCGAAGGCACCGCCGGCGTTGTTGACGAGCACGTCCAGCCGGTCGCCGACCACCTCGGCGAGCGCGGCGACGTCGTCGGCCGAGGTCACGTCGCAGCGCACCGCCGTACCCCCGATCTCCTCGGCCAGCTCCGCCACCCGGTCCTCTCGACGTGCGGCGCAGTAGACGTGGAAGCCCTCCGCCGCCAGCTGCCGGGCGGTCGCCGCCCCGATGCCGCTGCTCGCCCCGGTCACCACTGCCGTCTTCGTCGTCATGCCCCCATTGTCCCGACCCGGCGTAACGACGCGACGTGAGACCCGTCGCACCCGGTGGTGCCGGGGATGCGGACGCGGCACACTCTCCCCATGACCGTGAGCCGGGTGGGAGCCGTGGCCGCCGTCCTCGGCGGGCTGCTGTGGATAGTCGCCGGTGCCCTCGGCTGGGGTGACGACGCGCTCAACCAGGGGCTGTACGTCGCGGGGCTGGCGCTGCTGGTCGCGGCCTTCGCCGCCCTGGGCTACGCACTGGTCGCCACCGCCCCGGTCTGGCTGCGCGTCGTGGTGACGATCGCGACGCCGGCGCTCGGGCTGATGGTGTGGCTGATCCTGCGCGACAGCGTGCCCTCGGAGTACGTCGCCGCCGTGACGGGGGGCGTGCTGCTGCTGGTCGGGGGCGGCATCGCGCTGGGCCGCAGCCGCTCCTCGGCACCCGAGTCGCCCGAGCCCCCGCCTCCGGCGCGGGGCCGCCGCGCCGCCCGCTGACGGAACTTGGCGGCTCGACGGACGAAACCTGGCGGCTCGACGGACGCCGATTGGCATAGGTAAGGCTTACCTAATATCCTGCCGCGGTGTCTTCCCCCGCCCTCGGCGCGCCGCGCGTCGGCACCGGCTTCTGGACCCGCCTCGCCGCGTACGGCGACCGGCCGGCCCTGGTGACCGACGACGGCACCGTGACGTACGACGAGCTCGCCGGCCGGGTCCGCGCCACGGCCGACCGGCTCGGCCCGACCCGCCGGCTGGTGCTGCTCGCCGGCGCCAACCGGGTGGACGCGGTCGTGGCCTACCTCGCCGCCCTCTCCGGCGGCCACCCGGTCATCCTGGTGCCGGGCGACAACCGGGGGAACCTCGCCTCGGTGGTGAGCGCCTACGACCCCGACGTGGTGCTCGCCGACGGACGGACCGAGGAGCGCCGCACCGGGACGGCCCACGACCTGCACCCCGACCTGGCGCTGCTGCTGTCCACCTCCGGCTCGACCGGGTCGCCCAAGCTGGTCCGGCTCTCCCACGAGAACCTCGCCGCCAACGCCGACGCCATCGCCGACTACCTCGCGATCCGACCTGCCGACGTCGCCGCCACCACGCTGCCGATGCACTACTGCTACGGCCTCTCGGTGATCAACAGTCATCTCGCCGCCGGTGCGTCGCTGCTCCTCACCGGGCTCTCCGTCGTCGACGACTGCTTCTGGGACGCGGTGCGTGCCCACGGTGTCAGCACGTTCGCCGGCGTCCCCTACACCTTCGACCTGCTCGACCGGGTCGGCTTCGCCGAGATGGACCTGCCGTCGCTGCGCTACGTCACCCAGGCCGGCGGCCGGCTCGCACCCGAGCGCGTCGGGGCCTACGCCGAGCTCGGCCGCCGCCGCGGCTGGGACCTGTTCGTGATGTACGGCCAGACGGAGGCGACCGCTCGGATGGCCTACCTGCCGCCCGACCTCGCGGCGACGTCTCCGGCCGCCGTCGGCGTCCCGGTCCCCGGCGGCTCGTTCTCCCTCGAGCCGCTGCCCGAGCGGCCGCTGGCGTGGGCGCGCGGGGGACGGCCGGCCGGCGAGGTCGGCGAGCTGGTCTACGAGGGCGCCAACGTGATGCTCGGATATGCCGAGTCGCCGGCGGACCTGGCCCGCGGCCGCGACGTCACGGTGCTGCGGACCGGTGATGTCGCCCGTCGTACCCCCGACGGGCTCTACGAGATCATCGGCCGTCGCACCCGGTTCGCAAAGGTGTTCGGCCTGCGCATCGACCTCGACCAGGTCGAGCAGGTGTACGACGGCCTCGGGTACTCCGTGTGCTGCGCCGACGGCGGGGACCGACTCGTGGTCGCCGTCGACGCCTCGGCGCGCCCGGTCGACCCGGACGTGCTCCGGTCCGCGGCCAGGGAGCACGCCGGGCTGCCGCCGAAGGCCGTGCAGGTGCTCGCGCTGACCGAGACTCCGCGGCTGCCCGAGGGCAAGCCCGACTACCGCGCGATCGTCGCCCGGGCCGCCGCCGAGCGACGGCTGGACGGACGGAACCTGACGCCTGGACGGACCGAACCCGACGGCTCGACGGGGGAGCGGGTCCGGGCGGTGTTCGCCGGGGTGCTCGGCCGCCCCGACGCGACCGAGCAGGACACCTTCGTCTCGCTCGAGGGCGACTCGCTGTCCTACGTGGAGATGTCGATCCGGCTCGAGGAGGTGCTCGGCACGCTGCCGGCCGGCTGGCACACCACGCCGGTCCGCGATCTCGCGGCGGCCGCCGGCCCCGAGGCGCCGCGCCGGGGCCGCACCCTGGAGACCAACGTGCTGCTGCGAGCGCTCGCGATCGTGATGATCGTGGGCAGCCACGCGAACCTCTTCGCGCTGGTCGGCGGCGCACACGTGCTGCTCGGGGTCGCCGGGTTCAACTTCGGCCGGTTCCACCTCACCGGCGCGCCCCGCGGCGACCGGCTGCGGCACCTGGCCGCGAGCGTCACCCGCATCGTGGTGCCGTCGGTGCTGTGGCTCGGAGCGGTCGCGGCGACCACCCACCAGGTCGGCTGGACCAACGTGCTGCTGCTCAACGCGGTGGCGGGCCCGTCGAGCTGGGCCGAGCCGCAGTGGTGGTACTGGTTCATCGAGGCGCTCGTCGGGATCCTGCTGGCGATGACCGCGGCGATGGCGGTGCCGTGGTTCGACCGGCTCGAGCGGCGGTGGAGCTTCTGGCTGCCGGTGGCGCTCGCGGGCCTCGGGCTGCTGACCCGCTACGACGTCGTCGAGCTCGCCCCGGGCGACGAGATCCACCGCGCGAGCGTGGTGTTCTGGCTGTTCGCGCTGGGGTGGGCGACGGTGAAGGCGACGCAGACCTGGCAGCGCGCGCTGGTCTCGGCGCTCGTGCTGGTGAGCGTGCCCGGCTTCTTCGGGGAACCGGCCCGGGAGGCGATCGTCGTGGGCGGGATGCTGCTGCTGGTCTGGCTGCGCGCCGTCCGCGTGCCCGGCTGGCTGGCGCGGACGTCCGGGGTCCTCGCGGCGGCGTCGCTGCACATCTACCTCGTGCACTGGCAGATCTACCCGCACCTCGAGGACCGGTTCCCGCTGCTGGCCACGCTGCTCTCCCTCGCGGGGGGCGTGCTGTTCTGGCAGGCCGCCGGCCGGGTCCGCCTGCCACGCCGGGGGCGCCCGGGTCAGCGGCCGACGCGCTGGATCAGCGCCAGCGCGTCGTGCGGCGCGAACCCCTTCGCGTCGTTGTCGAAGTAGACGTAGACGTCCTGGCCGGCCTCCGCCCAGCGCAGGCACCGCTCGGCCCACCGGTCGAGGGCGGCAGGGGAGTAGCCGCTGGCGTAGAGCTCCTGGTCGCCGTGCAGCCGGACGTACATGTGGTCGGAGGTCACCTCCTCCAGGAAGGGCCATCGGCCCGCGGTGTCGGCCACGACCAGCGCGACGTCGTGGTCCCTCAGCACCGCCGCGGTCTCGGGGCCGGTGAAGCTGGCGTGGCGGACCTCGAGCGCGTGCCGTAGCGGGAGGTCGACCGCCGCCGTGGTCAGGGCCCGGTCCTCGGGGACCTTGGCGTCGTGCCCCTCGGCGAGCCGGGCCGCGGCCTTCGTCGTGCGAGGGAGCTGCACGAAGAAGGCGGCCAGCCGCTCGGCGTCGAAGCCGAGGTTCGGCGGCAGCTGCCACAGGAACGGGCCGGTCTTCGCCCCGAGCGCGAGCACGCCCGAGGCGAAGAAGTTGGCCAGCGCCCTCTCCACTCCGGCGAGCTTCTTCATGTGCGTGATGAACCGCCCGCCCTTGACCGCGAACACGAAGTCGTCGGGGGTCTGGTCACGCCAGGAGGCGTACGACGTGGGCCGTTGCAAGGAGTAGAAGGAGCCGTTGATCTCGATGCTGGTCATCCGCTCCGCGGCGTACTCCAGCTCGCGGCGCTGCACGAGGCCGCGGGGGTAGAAGTCCCCACGCCAGCCGGCGTAGGTCCACCCCGAGATCCCGACCCGGATGCGTCCCATCCGACGAGGATAGGCAGCCGGTCCGTGGCCGGAGACGGCTCGGGGCCCGCAGCGGCGTGCTGCGGGCCCCGGACCTGCGTCCGTGTCAGGGGTTACGGACGGGTCTTGTGAGCTCCGGCGTGGCTGCGCCCGCCGCTCTTCTCGCCGGCGGTCGCGGGGCCGTCTGTCTTCTGGTCGGAGGTGTCGGCCTCCTGGTCCTGCGAGTCGTCGGTGCTGTCGTCGGCGGACGAGTCGCCGGCGGCCGGCTTGTGCGAGTCGGCCTGGCGGCCCGGCTGCTCCGGCTTGCCGTGGTCCTCGCCGGCCTTGCTCTTGCCGCCGGAGGCGAGCTCGGAGACGGCCGCGCCCTTCTCGGCGCCCTGGAGGTCGGTGCTCTTCGCGAGGTCGGAGACCGCCTGGCCGTGGTCGTTGGCCTCGGGGTCGGCCGGGTCGCCGGCCTCCTCGGTGTCGACCTGGTCCGACTCGACCTCGGTGTCGGTGCCGGCGTCCTCGGTGGTCTCGTCCCCGGTGGCGAGCTGCGCCGGGTGGTCGCCGGCGTTCTCGTTCGCCCGGGGGACGTCGAGACCGAGCTGGGCGAGCACCGTGCTCGCTGTGTCCTGGGCCGGGTCGGGCAGCACGCCGGCTGCGGCGGCGCCGACCCCGGCGAACAGGAAGGTGCCGGCGCCGATCGTCGCCGCGACGGCGGCCTTGGCGCGGGTGGGGTTCGAGAACATCGAGATCCTCCTGGTGCGGTGGGATGCGCGGAAGGCGGCCAGGGCCATGTCCTCGCCGGGCTGCGGGCCGGGCTCGGCCGGGGCAGCAGCGGCGTCGAGCAGCCGCAGGACGTCGACGTCAGGGGGCACGTCGAAGCGGTCGTCGGGTGCGGAGCTGTGCTCGCGCGGGCTCTGGTTCACCATGTCATCTCCGTAACCGCCGCCGACTCCGATCGCGTTACATCGCCCTCCGCGGCCGGCCCGAGCAGCTCGGCCAGCCGGCGCAGACCCCGGTGGGCGGCCACCCGCACGGTGCCGGTCTTCTTGCCCAGGACCTGGGCGGTGGCTGCCACGTCGAGCCCGGCGACGTGCCGCAGCAGCACCACCTCGGCCTCGGTGCGGGGCAGCCGGTTGATCAGGGCCAGTGCCGCCTCCGTGCTGAGGATCTCCTCCACCCGGGCGGGGACGTCCTCACCGTCCGGCTCGGACTCCAACCGGACGGAGGCGTCGACCGGCACCGGGATCCGGCCGGTCTTGCGCTGGGCGTCACGGAGCCGGGCGTGCCCGATCGTGAACACCCACGCCCGCCAGCCGGCCTCGTCGCCGCTGAACTTCGAGAGCCCCCGCACGACGCTCAGCCAGGTCTCCGCCGCGGCGTCCTCGGCCAGCGGGCCGCCCAGCATGGCCAGGTACCGCAGCAGCACCGGCTGGACCGAGCGGAACAGATGGACGAAGGCGGTCTCGTCCCCGCGCTTCGCGGCGGCGAGGCGTTCGTCGAACACCGACATGGCCCCTCCCAAAGCTCTGTCTGCCGCTCCACCATGACATATCGGACCAGGGTGCGCGACCGGTCTCGCTGGGCTAGACCGGGCCCTCGAGGTTGGCCCCGGGCGTGGAGGGGAATACGTCCGGATCGAGGAAGGTTCAACCTTGTCGGAGGTACACCAGTCACGTGACAGTCTCGCCCCATCCCGCCCAGCGTGCGCGCACCCTGCACGGCCGGGTCGCCATGATCAGCCTGCACACGTCCCCGCTCGACCAGCCCGGGACCGGCGACGCGGGCGGCATGAACGTCTACGTGGTCGAGCTGTCCAAGCGGCTCGCCGCGCGCAACATCGCGGTCGAGATCTACACGCGAGCGACCTCGTCGTCGCTGCCGCCCACGGTCCAGGCGTACGACGGGGTCACCGTCCACCACGTGCACGCCGGGCCGTTCGAGGGGCTGAGCAAGGGCGAGCTGCCCGGGCAGATGTGTGTGTTCGCCCGTGAGGTGCTCCGGGCCGAGGCGCGGCACGACCTGGGCTGGTACGACCTGGTCCACTCCCACTACTGGTTGTCCGGACAGGTCGGTGCACTGGTCCGGGACCGCTGGGGCGTCCCGCTGGTGCACTCGATGCACACGATGGCCAAGGTCAAGAACGAGCTGCTGGCCGTCGGCGACACCCCCGAGCCGGAGAGCCGGGTGATCGGCGAGGAGCAGGTCGTCGAGACGGCGGACATGCTCATCGCCAACACCGACATCGAGGCCAAGCAGCTGATCAACCTCTACGACGCCGATCCCGGCCGGGTCGAGGTCGTGCACCCCGGCGTCGACCTCTCGGTCTTCGGCCGCGCCACGTCGGCACGCTCGCGGCTCGGGATCCCCGCGGACGCCGTGGTGCTGATGTTCGCCGGCCGGATCCAGCCGCTGAAGGCGCCGGACGTGCTCCTGCACGCGGTGGCCCTGCTGCTCGAGCGTGACCCCGGGCTGCGCGAGCGCCTGGTCGTCCCGATCGTGGGCGGCCCGTCCGGCTCCGGCCTCGAGCACCCCGAGTCCGTCGCGCAGCTCGCGGCGTCGCTGGGCATCGCGGACGTGGTCAGGTTCGTCCCGCCCGTCGCGCAGTCGGAGCTGGCCGACTGGTACGCCGCGGCGACGCTCGTGTGCGTGCCGTCGTACAACGAGTCCTTCGGCTTGGTCGCCGTGGAGGCGCAGGCGGCCGGCACGCCGGTCGTCGCCGCGGCGGTCGGCGGCCTCACCACAGTGGTCCGCGACGGGGTCTCCGGCTTCCTCGTCGAGGGGCACGACCCGGCCGACTATGCCGCGACGATGGCGCGGATCGTCGACCAGCCTGCCCTGCGCGCCGAGCTGTCGCGCGGCGCCGTGCGACAGGCCGCAGAGTTCACCTGGGACCGCACGGCCGAGCGGACCGTGGAGGTCTATCGGCAGGCGGCGCAGGCGATGCGCGAGGACCTGGCACAGTTGCCCGCATGAGCACCCCAGGAAACCGCTCGCTGCGCTCGCGCTTCCCCGGGGACCCCGCATGAGCACCCCAGGAAACCGCTCGCTGCGCTCGCGCTTCCCCGGGGACCCCGCATGAGCACCCCAGGAAACGGGACCGAGCAGGAGCGCGCCATCGCTGCGGTCCGCTCCTACCTAACAGCGGGCGAGCTGGAGTGGAAGGAGTTGCCCGACGCGGTGTTCAGCGTGACGCTGCCCGGCGAGCGGAAGCTGCAGACGCCGGTTCGCCTCGACGTCGGCAAGCACGCGCTCGGCGTGCACGCGTTCGTCGCGCGTCGCCCGGACGAGAACCACGAACGGGTCTACCGCTGGCTGCTCGAGCGGAACCTGAAGCTGTTCGGCGTGGCGTTCGCCGTCGACCACACCGGCGACATCTACCTCGACGGCCGGGTCCCGCTCTCCTCGGTCACCCCCGACGAGCTCGACCGGCTCCTCGGCGCGGTGCTGACCTACGCCGACGAGTCGTTCAACACGATCCTCGAGCTCGGCTTCGCCTCCTCCATCCGCAAGGAGTGGGAGTGGCGGCTCTCCCGAGGGGAGTCGACGAAGAACCTCGAGGCGTTCCGGGGCTGGCTCGAGAAGGACGCGCGCTAGCCCGCGCTGCTGCCGCCGCCGCCGACACCCTCGCCGTGCGACGCGAGGTACCACGCCGTCGGCAGCGCGACGACCAGGACCAGGACGGCGAGCGCGCCGCCCGCGACGATGCTCCGGGCCGTGGCCGGGACGCTCGCGGCGAGGATCGCAGCCACGCCTCCCGCGGCGAGCAGCAACCCGACCGAACCGAGCAGCGCCATCGAGTGCGAGGTGTCCATCGCCAGCAGGCTCAGCCCCCCGGTCACGACGAGCAGCGCTCCGCCGGAGGTGAGGGCCACGCGCGCGGCCCGACCGGCCAGCGCGACGCCGTACCCCACCTCGACGCACCCGAGCGCCACCAGCCCGACGAACCACAGGCTCGGCTCGAAGCGACCGTCGCCCTTCTGCTGCACCAGCCACAGGTAGGTCGCGGCGCCCACCAGCGCCAGCGCGACACCGAGCAGGGCCAACGGGTGCGGACGGCGTGCGGTCATGCCTCATCGTGCCCGACGCGGCGAGACGCCGTGTCCGAAACCCGCGTGCTTCGGGTCGGTGGTCAGGGCTAGCGTGCTGAGCATGGCCTCCCCTCGTCACCCCGCGCTGCCGCTGCTCGCGGTCGCGGTCACCCTGCTGCTGTGGTCGTCCGCGTTCGTCGCGATCCGGCACCTCGGCACCGGGTTCAGCCCCGGGGCGCTGTCGCTGGGCCGGCTGCTGGTCGGCTCGGTGGCGCTCGGGGCGGTCTTGTCCAGCCGCGGCTGGACGCCCGTGCGACGCGCCGACTGGGCGCCGCTGGCCGGGATCGGCCTGCTCTGGTTCGGTCTCTACAACGTCGCCCTCAACGAGGGGGAGCGCCGGGTCGACGCCGGCACGGCCGCCATGCTCATCCAGCTCTCGCCCGTCCTGATCGCCGTGCTGGCGGTGCTGTTCCTCGGCGAGCGGTCCGCCCCCACGCTGTGGCTCGGGCTCGTCGTCGCGTTCGCGGGTGTTGCGCTGATCAGTCTCGGCGCCGACGCCGGCGCCGACCACGACGTGCTCGGGGTGCTGCTGTGCCTGGTCTCGGCGGCGGCCTACGCGGTGAGCGTGATCCTGCAGAAGCCGCTGATGACGAGGATCCCGGCGCTCCAGGTCACCTGGATCGCGTGCACCGTCGGCGCGCTGGGATGCCTGCCCTTCTCCGGCCAGCTGGTCCGCGACGCGGCGGCGGCGCCGGCCGCGGACCTCGGCTGGGTGGTGTACCTCGGGCTGCTGCCGACCGCGATCGCGTTCACGACGTACGCCTATGCCCTGACCCACATGAGCGCCAGCAACCTCGGCGTCACTACCTACCTGGTGCCGCCGATCACCGTGCTGATGGCGTGGCTGGTGCTGTCGGAGACCCCGCCGTGGATGGCCTACGCCGGCGGCGCGCTGTGCCTGGTCGGGGTGTCGCTCGCGCGGCGCCGTCCCCGTCGGCCGCCCCGTCCCGACCGGACGCCGCTCGAGCCGGTGGCCGAACCGGGCTGAGCCAGGGGTTCGGCGAGACGCCGCGACGGGCCTGGGCTCGCAAATGCGTGGATCCGGCTCGCCGGCCGGTTAGGGTCCCGGCGACAGTCCCCTGATGAAGGTGAACCCACCGTGCGCCACGCGGAACCGCCGCTGCGAGGCGGACGCATTGTCTGGTGCCTGATGGTCCTGACACTGCTGCTGGCGATGGCTCCGTTGTCGACGGCGTCGGGCGACGAGGGCGGGCTCAAGCAGCGCAAGCACCGGGTCGAGCAGCGGATCCACGCGGCCAAGGACCAGCTCGACGCCTCGACCCGGCGGCTCGAGCGCGCGAACCGGCGGCTGGACGACGTGCGTGACAGGCTCCGCCGGGCCCGTGGGGCCTACCAGGAGGCGCACGGCGAGCTCGTCGCTGCGGCCCTGGTGGACGACCGCGCCCGGGCCGACCTCGCCGCGGCCGAGATCGCGCTGGGCCGTGCCGAGGCGCGGGTCGGTGCAGCCTCCGACCGGATCCTTCAGCAGGAGGCGGTGCTGCGCAGCTACGCGGTGGACGCCTTCCAGAGCGGCGACCCGACGCTGCTGCAGCTGTCGGCGGTGTTCACCTCCGAGGAACCCACGGACCTGATGAACCGGCTCGGGTCGATGCAGACCGTGGCCGACCGCCAGTCCGGGGCGCTGTCCCGGCTCCGGGCCACCCGGGTCGTGCGCGAGGTGGCCCGGGAACGGTTGGCGACGAGCCGGGACCTGGTCGCCCAGCGGCGGGCGCGCGCGGCCGACACCCTGCGCGAACGGCGGGCCACCGAGCGCGCCGCGCAGGATGCGCGCGCCGAGGTGCGCGCGCTCGCCGACCAGGCCCGCCACCGCAAGCACCTCGCCCGGAAGGCCCGCGCCGACGACGCCAAGCGGCTGCGCAAGATCCGCAAGGAGCGCGCCCACGTGCGACGGCTGCTGCGCAAGTACTACGCGGCCGAGCGGCGCAAGGCCCGGGCCAGGGCCAGGGCGAAGCACCGGGCCGCGCACCACGCGCCGGCCAAGGCGACGGGCATGCCGTGGCCGGTGCACGGCTGGATCAGCTCGCGCTACGGCATGCGGCTGCACCCGGTCTACCACCGCTGGAGCCTGCACGACGGCCTCGACCTCGCCGCTCCGTGCGGCCGCCCGGTGCGGGCCGCGGCAGCGGGGCTGGTCGTCGCCCGCTACTACAACGTCGCCTACGGCAACCGGGTGGTGATCGGGCACGGCCTGCGGAACGGGGTCGGGCTCGCCACGACGTACAACCACCTGAGCCGGTTCTCGACCTACCGCGGCCAGCGGGTCCGCAAGGGCGAGGTCATCGGGTACGTCGGCTCGACCGGCTTCTCCACGGGCTGCCACCTGCACTTCATGGTGCTGCGCAACGGCCGACCGGTGAACCCCGCGCCCTGGCTGCGCTGACTGACTCAGCGGCGGGCTCGGCACCTGCGCGCCTTCCGCCCCGACGCCGGCCGCGTCACAGGTCGAGCTTGTAGCCCAGGCCGCGGACGGTGACGAGGTACGTCGGCTCGCCCGGGTCGGCCTCGATCTTGGCGCGCAGCCGCTTCACGTGGACGTCGAGGGTCTTGGTGTCGCCGACGTAGTCCGATCCCCACACCCGGTCGATCAGCTGACCGCGGGTGAGCACCCGGCCCGGGTTGCGCAGGAACATCTCCAGCAGCTCGAACTCCTTGAGCGGCAGCTTGGTGTCCTCGCCGTTCACGGTGACGACGTGGCGCTCCACGTCCATCCGGACCGGGCCCGCCTCCAGGGTCGCCGGGGCGAGCTCGACCTCCTGGCCACGCCGCAGCACCGCGCGGATCCGCGCCACCAGCTCGCGCGGGGCGTAGGGCTTGGTGACGTAGTCGTCGGCGCCGAGCTCGAGCCCGACCACCTTGTCGACCTCGGAGTCCTTCGCGCTGACCATGATCACCGGCACGTTCGAGGTCTGCCGGATCCGCCGGCACACCTCGGTCCCCGGCATGCCGGGCAGCATCAGGTCGAGCAGCACGATGTCCGCGCCGGTCTTCTCGAACTCGGTGATGGCGTCCGGACCGGTGGCGGCGAGCGAGACCTCGAAGCCCTCCTTGCGCAGCATGTAGGACAGCGCGTCGCTGTAGGACTCCTCGTCCTCGACGACGAGTACTCGGGTCACGTGGGTGCCTCCTGGTCGCTACGGGTGGTGCGGCCGGACGACCCCTCGGTCGTACGACGCGGCAGGGACAGGGTGAACGTCGAGCCCTGGCCCTCGATCGACCACACGCTGATCTCGCCACCGTGCGAGGCGGCCACGTGCTTGACGATCGACAGGCCGAGCCCGGTGCCGCCGGTGGAGCGGTGCCGGGACGGGTCGACCCGGTAGAAGCGCTCGAAGATCCGGTCGATCTCGGCGGCCGGGATGCCGATTCCCTGGTCGGTGACGGAGACGTCGACGCGCCCGTCGTCGGCCTTCGCGGCCACCACCACACGGGTGCCGTCGCGGGAGTAGGCGACCGCGTTGGACACCAGGTTGCCCAGGGCGAGCGCCACCTCGTCGGTGCTGCCGAGCACCTGCAGCCCGCGCTCCCCGTCCTGGACGACCTCGATCGAGTGCGCCTGGGCGTCGATGGTGCTCTGGTCGATCGCGCGGGCGATCACCTGGTCGACGTCGACCGGCGCGGGCTCGTCGAGCGGGTCGTCGCCCTGCAGCCGGGACAGCTCGATGATCTGCTGCACCAGCCGGGTGAGCCGGGCGCTCTCGGTCTGCATCCGGCCGGCGAAGCGTCGTACCGCCTCGGGGTCCTCGGCGGCGTCCTCGACCGCCTCGGCCAGCAGGTTGAGCGCGCCGACCGGCGTCTTGAGCTCGTGGGACACGTTGGCGACGAAGTCACGCCGGATCGACTCCAGCCGGCGTTCGCGGGTGCGGTCCTCGAGCAGCGCGAGCACCAGCCGGCTGTTGAGCGGGGCGACCCGGGCGGTGACGTGCAGCGGCGGGCCGCCGCGGCGGCGCAGGGTGAGCTCGGTCTCGCGGATCTGCCCGTCGCGTCGGACCTGCCGCACCAGCTCGGCGAGCTCGTCGGTGGTCAGCACGCTGCCGCTGACCAGGCCCAGGGCGTACGCCGGCGCCGACGCCTTGACGACCTGGTCGCCCTCGTCGACGACGACCGCGCTCGACCGGAGCACGCCGAGCACCGTGGCGATGCCTGCCGGGACGACGGGCTCGGGCTGCCGGGGCAGCTGGCGCATCTGCCGCTCGGACACCTGCCACGCGAGCACCACCCCGGCGCCGAGCACGCTGCCGAGCAGCGCGAACAGCAGCGCCTGCGTCGAGGTGTCCACGCCCCGATCGTACGCACGCCGGCGCTGCGACTTCACTCGACGGCCGCCCGCTGACCTGCGGTTTCGACGACTGTTCACCCTTCGTTCACGCCCCGTCGCCCACTGGTCACCGTGCGGTCAACGACGCCGATCTAAGGTGGCATCATGCGTGACGCCTACTTCGACCAGCTCGACGCCATCGTGGACGACCTCGTGACCATGACGCACGAGGTGCAGACCGCCGTGCGCAAGGCCACCCGGGCGCTGCTCACCGCCGACGCCGAGATCGCCGAGCAGGTGATCTCCGAGGACGCAGAGATCGACGCCATGCGCGAGCGCATCGAGGCCCGTTCCTTCGAGCTCCTCGCGCTCCAGCAGCCCGTCGCCGGCGAGCTGCGGATGCTCGTCGCCACCCTGCGGATGGTCTCCGACCTCGAGCGGATGGGCGACCTCTCCGTGCACGTGGCGAAGGTGGCCCGGCTGCGGGTCCCGCAGGTCGCGATCCCCGACGACGTGGTCCCCACCATCGAGCGGATGGCCGCGGTCGCGGAGAAGATGGTCGGCCAGGCCGCCGGCATCATCGCCGACCGCGACGTCGAGGGTGCCCTCGCCCTCGAGGAGAGCGACGAGGAGATGGACCAGCTGCGCAGCTCGTGCTTCCGGGTGATGCTCGACGACTCGTGGCCGCACGGCGTGGAGCCGGCCGTGGACATCGCGCTGCTCGGTCGCTACTACGAGCGGATCGCCGACCACGCGGTCTCGCTCGCCCGCCGGGTCGTCTACCTGGTCACCGGACAGACGGTCACCGCCGAGCTGCGGTAGTGCCATGATGGCCCGGTGAGCGCTCCGGGGACGGCCACCAGACTCGACTTCGTCGAGCGGTACGTCGCGGCGGCCGAGCGGTTCGCCGTCGCGGTGGCGAGCACCGACATGGACGCGCGGGTGCCGGCCTGCCCGACCTGGTCGGCGTACGACCTGGTCTGCCACCTCGGCAACGTGCACGCCTGGGCCGCCACGATCGTGGAGACCGGCGCACGCGCCGTGGACCAGAACGACGAGCCGCGCTCGCGCAAGCCCAAGGTGGTCAGCGAGTGGTACGCCGGCAAGGCCGAGGACCTCTACGAGGTGCTCCGTGCCGCCGACCGCGACAAGCCCTGCTGGAACTTCGCCTTCGACACCGGCGGCGCCGCATTCTGGCAACGCCGCCAGCTGCACGAGACGACGATCCACACCGTCGACCTGTTCGGCGCCGCCCGCCGTCCCGACCCCGACCTGACGATCGACGCCGAGGTCGCCGTGGACGGGATCGACGAGGTGCTCACGGTGTTCCTGCACCGGATGCACCACCGTGGTCACCCCGCCCAGCTCACCGCCCCGCTGTGCCTCGTGGCCACCGACGCCGACCGGGCCTGGACCGTGACGCCGCGCGCGGTGGTGACCGACCCCACCGCCGGGGTGCCGGCCCAGCCCCGCGGTTCGGCGGCCGAGGCCGCGCCGGCCCTGATCGAGGGACCGCCGCGCGTCGTGGACCGGCGGCACCCGGCAGCAGACCAGGTCGCGGGACCTGCCGACCTCCTCTACCGGGTGCTGTGGAAGCGGGCGCCGGCGTCGGAGCTGACCGTCACCGGTGACCTCGCGCGCATCGATGCCTTCCTGGCCTCACCGCTGGTCCCGTAGCGGCGTGAGGGCTCTTCCGGTCACCGGGCCGAGCCCGGACATATGGCGGGAAAAGCGTTGGCGAACGCGAGATGCGCAGGGCTAGGTTTCGCCCATGCGCGTCGTCGAAGCTCGGGACCTCCGTCGTAGCTACAGCACCCGGACAGGAATCTTCAAGCGGGACAAGAAGACCGTGGACGCAGTCCAGGGCGTCAGCTTCGGGATCGAGCAGGGGGAGCTGTTCGGCCTGCTCGGACCCAACGGCGCGGGCAAGACCACGACGATCAAGATGCTGATCACGCTGCTGCTGCCCACGGCCGGCAGCGCGACCGTGCTCGGCCGCGACGTGGTCACCGACGCCCGGGAGGTCCGACGGCACATCGGCTACGTCTTCGGCGGCGACCGCGGACTCTACGAGCGGCTCAGCGCGCTGGACAACCTGCGCTACTTCGCCGAGCTGTACGGCGTGCCGCCGCGCGAGTCGAGGGCCCGGATCGGCGAGCTGCTCGAGCTGGTCGGTCTCACCGGCAGGGAGAAGGAGCGGGTCGAGGGGTTCTCGCGCGGCATGCGCCAGCGGCTGCACATCGCCAGGGGCCTGCTGCACGACCCGGAGGTGCTGTTCCTCGACGAGCCCACGATCGGGATCGACCCGGTCGGCGCGCGCGAGCTGCGCGCCACCATCGGCACGCTCAAGGAGCAGGGCAAGACGATCCTGCTGACCACCCACTACATGTTCGAGGCCGACGAGCTGTGCGACCGGATCGCGGTGATCCGCGGCGGCGAGCTGGTCGCCGAGGGCACGCCCGACGTGCTCAAGCGTCGGGTCACCGACGGACACGTCGTGGAGGTGGAGGCGTTCGGCCTGCCGGAGACCGCGCTGGACGCCGTACGCGAGGTGGCGGGGGTGCGCACCGCCAACGTCGAGGACCGCGGGCACGCGCAGATGCTGCTGGTGCAGGTCGAGCCGGGCGCCGAGGTGACGTCCGCCGTGCTCGGCCGGCTGGGCGGCGTCAACGTCGGGCGGGTCAGCTCCCGGCAGCCGACCCTGGAGGACGCCTACGTGGCGCTGGTGTCGTCGTGACCGGTGCACTGCGGATCGGCCGACTGCTCGCCGTCTCCTACTGGCTGCACCTGAAGATGATCGCGGTCTCCGCGTTCGACGGGATCTTCCAGGTGGTGTGGCCGCTGTACTTCGCGACCGTCGCGTTCCTGCTCTACGGCCGGGCCGATGACGAGCGGGTGCTGGTGTACGCCGGCCTCGGCGCGGCCGTGATGGGGATCTGGTCGGTCGTGACCACCACTGCCAGCGGGCTGCTGCAGCGCGAACGCTGGCACGGCACGCTCGAGCTGCTGGTCGCCTCCCCGACCCGGTTCGCGCTCGTGCTGGTGCCGATCACCACCGCGATGGCCTCGCTCGGCCTGTTCAGCCTGGGCTCCACGCTGCTGTGGGGATGGCTGCTGTTCGGGATCACGGTGCCGGTGCACAGCCCGCTGCTGTTCGCGCTCTCGGTGGCGGTCGCGATCTTCTCCGTCGCGCTGCTCGGCTTCCTGCTCTCCGTCGCGGTGGTGCGCTACCGCACCGCCTGGGCGATGGGCAACCTGCTGGAGTACCCGGGCTGGCTGCTGTGCGGGTTCCTCGTGCCGCTGTCGCTGTTCCCCGGGTGGGTCACCTGGGTCGCCTACGCGCTCCCTCCGACCTGGGGGATGGCGGCGATCCGCGAGGCCGCCTCCGGGGGATCCCCGTGGGGCGACATCCTGCTCTGCCTCGGCAGCGGCCTGGCCTACGGGCTCGTCGGCGCCTTCGTGTCCGAGGGCGTGCTCCGCTCCGCCCGCCGCCACGCGACGCTGTCGCTGACCTGAGGAGGAGTCATGACACTGCTGCGCATCTTCTTCATCGGCGGGCTGATCAGCTTCCGAGCGCTGTTCAACTGGCTCAGCCCGTGGGTCTACATCCCCTCGATGCTGGTCGCACCGATCGTGCAGATCCTGCTGTTCGCCTACATGGGCCGCTCGGCCGGCGTCGAGTCCGACGGCTTCTACGTGATCGGCAACGCGGTGCAGTACTCCGCGATCCCGTGCCTGTTCGCGATGGCCAACACCGTCGCCGGGGAGCGCTGGACCCAGACGTTGGGGATCGTGCTGACCACTCCGGCCAACCGGGTGGCGCTGTTCCTCGGGAGGTCGCTGCCCGTGGTGGTGAACGGCTTCTTCGTGTCCCTGTTCTCGCTGGCGGTGGGCGCCCTGCTGCTCGGGGTCAGGTTCCCGGCCTCGGCCTGGCTTCCGTTGGCGCTGATCGTGGGGATCGCGGCGGTCTCGTGCACCGGCATGGGCCTCGCGAACGCCGCGCTCGGCCTCCGGGTCCGGGAGACCGCGGTGATGTCGAACGTGTTGTTCGGGCTGCTGCTGATCTTCTGCGGCGCGAACATCCCGGTCGACGCGCTGCCGGCGTGGATGGAGGCGGTGGCGCGCTGGCTGCCGCTCACCCACGCGATCGAGGCGGCGCGGGAGGTTGCCGGCGGAGCGACGCTCGGGTCGGTCGGCGGGCTGCTCGGGCGCGAGCTCGGGCTGGGCGTGGTCTACGGCGCGGCCGGCCTGGTCGCGCTGCGCCTGCTCGAGGTGGAGGGGCGCCGGCGGGCGACGCTGGAGATCCAGTAGGCAACCGGGGCGGTCAGGCGTCGTCCGGCTGCGGGTCGGTCGACTCCTCGGCCGGCGGGCCGGCCTGCGCCACCACCGTCACGTCCGCGGTGTGCTCCAGGACCGTGTCGAGATCGAAGACGGAGTCTGTGCTCGTCCGGAACTGCCTCATCGGATCTCCCTTTCCCGGGGCCGTCAGTCTTGCGCGCCGGCCGCGGGTCCGCCAGAGCCCGAACGGGTCAGATCGGCAGCGGCCCTGGTTCGCGGGTCAGCGGCCCTGGTTGGCGACGGCGGCGATCGCCTCCTTGGCCGCGTCGGGGTCGAGGTACTCCCCGCCCCGGGCCAGCGGCCGCATGTTCTCGTCGAGCTTGTAGACCAGCGGGATGCCGGTCGGGATGTTGAGCCCGACGACGGCTTCCTCGGACATGTCGTCGAGATGCTTGACCAGGGCCCGTAGTGAGTTGCCGTGGGCCGCGACGCAGACCGTCTGGCCGGTGCGCAGGTCCGGCACGATGGCGTCGTACCAGTAGGGGAGCATCCGGTCCACCACGTCGGCGAGACACTCGGTGCGCGGCCGGATCTCGTCGGGGAGCGCGGCGTAGCGCGGGTCGCCCACCTGGCTCCACTGCGAGCTGTCGTCGAGCCGCGGCGGCGGGGTGTCGTAGGAGCGGCGCCAGAGCATGAACTGCTCCTCCCCGAACTCCTCGAGCGTCTCCTTCTTGTTCTTGCCCTGCAGCGCGCCGTAGTGCCGCTCGTTGAGCCGCCACGAGCGGCGGACCGGCACCCAGTGCCGCTCGCAGGCGTCGAGCGCGAGCTGGGCGGTGGTGATCGCACGACGCAGCACGGAGGTGTGCAGCACGTCGGGGAGCACGCCCGCCTCGGTCATCAGCGTCCCGCCGCGCTCCGCCTCGGCCCGGCCCTTGTCGCTCAGCGCGACGTCGACCCAGCCGGTGAAGAGGTTCTTGGCGTTCCACGCGCTCTCGCCGTGGCGGAGCAGGACCAGGGTGTGCTCAGTCATGCCGCCACCCTAGCGACCGGCGCTGCGGGCCCGACAGACGCGACCAGGCGCTGGGCCGAGGCGGTGGGCAGAGCCTGGGGTCAGGACACCGGGACGTCCGCGAAGGGGCCCTTGTTGAGGTAGACCGGGACGTCGACGTCGACCGCCTCGCTGTGGGCGAAGGTGAACGTCAGCGAGACGTAGGCACCGGGCTTGACCGCGTCGCCCTGGACCTTGGCGCCGCCGACGTCGAGCAGGCTGAGCACGTCGCCGGCCTTGATCGACGTCGTCGACGGCGGCGAGACCTGCACCTGGTCCGAGCCGGCGCCGGAGACGCCGGTGAGCGTGTCGTCCTGCTCCTCGTCGTTGTTGGCCAGCGTGGCCACCAGGGTGCCGCTCCCGGTGCTGCCGGAGGCGGTGACGATCACGGCGTTGAGGACGTCGACGGTGCCGGACTGCTCGTTCACGCCGATCGGCGGGTTGTAGACCTGGTCCGTCGGGTTGTCGAAGCCGCGGCCGCAGGAGGAGAGGCTCAGTGCCAGCACGGCCGTCACGACGAGGACGGATACCTTGGCGGTGCTGCGACGAACGTTCACGGCTCGGATCCTCTCGCTGCGCGCCGGGAGCGCGCGAAGACTGCGGTTTTCGGCGGCTGGAGTCTATCGGCTACTGGCGTACGCCGACGGTCAGGGCGGCGATCACGATTCCCACGCACACCAGGGCGGTGTAGGCGACGCTGATCCCCAGGAGCTTGGGCGCCCCGATCCGTAGCGCGATGCGCAGCGGCAGGTGCACGACCCCGGTCTCCTTGTCCTCGACGAGATCGGGCAGCACGTTGAGGAAGTGGATGCCCACGCCGAGCAGGGCGCCGAGCACGGTCATCGCCAGGGTGGGGGGCGCCCCGTGCATGCCGCCGCCGAGCCCGCCGTACGACAAGAACGCCGGCAGCAGCCCGAAGCTCGCCGCGTAGGGGAGCCACGAGAGCACCGTGCGCTTGAACCAGAAGTTGTAGAGCCACGCGCTCGCCACCGCCGCGAGGTGCGCGATGCCGGCGGCGGTGCCGTTGGCGATCGAGAGAGGGATGACGAGCAGCACGGCGCAGGCGGCCGCGAACGCCACCGTGCCCGGCTCGACCCAGCCCATGGCCACCGGCTTGTCGCGGCGACCCACCTGCCGGTCTCGGTCCCGGTCGACGATGTCGTTGATCCAGCCGACGGTCAGCTGGCCGGTCAGCACGGTCACCGCCACCAGGCCCACCTCGACCGCGGTGCGTCCGGTGAGTGCTGCGGCGATGGCGAGCGCGACCGTCATCGCCACGGTGGGCAGGGGGTGGCAGGCGAGGGCGAGCGACACCATCTGCCCGTGCTGCCTGCGAAACTTCATCTGGGCAGTATTGACCAGGAACGTGCCCACGCGTGGGACCGACGTGGCGGTCCGGATCGCTTCCTGGTCGCGCCGAGGACCGAGAATCCCCTTGTTTCATGGGGATCTGCACACAAATCGCGCTCTTGTCAAGCCCCGATATGGCCTCTGACCTGCACAAACGCCGATAGGGCACTCTGCGGCACGTGTTAGACTGGTCACCTAGGAAGGGGTACTTGGCACATGACATTTACCGTCGGCGAAACGGTTGTTTACCCAAATCACGGCGCAGCAGTTATCGAGGACATCGAGACTCGGCAGATCAAGGGGGAGGACCGGAAGTACCTCGTACTCCGCATCGTCGCCCAGCAGGATCTGGTGGTCCGCGTCCCGGCCTGCAACCTCGATCTGGTCGGGGTCCGCGACGTAGTGGACAAGGAAGGTCTGGACCGAGTTTTCGACGTCCTGCGCGCTGCCCACACCGAGGAGCCGACCAACTGGTCGCGCCGCTACAAGGCGAACCTCGAGAAGCTGCACAGCGGCGACGTCATGAAGGTGGCCGAGGTCGTGCGCGACCTCTGGCGCCGTGAGCGCGACCGCGGCCTCTCGGCCGGCGAGAAGCGGATGCTGGCCAAGGCGCGCCAGATCCTCGTCTCCGAGCTCGCGCTGGCGGAGCACACCAACGAGGACAAGGCCGAGGCCCTCCTCGACGAGGTCCTCGCTTCCTGACCGAGCGACATGAACCAGCCCCCGGGTCCGAAGACCCGGGGGCTGGTTCGCGTTTCGGACCGGGAAAGATGGCGGACGGAACCTGACCACTCGACCGACGGAACCTGACCACTCGACGGACGGAACCAGACGACTCGACCGACGGAACCTGACGACTCGACGAGGAGGCGTGATGACCGAGCTGGACGAGGCGGTGGGCGTGGTGCCCACCGACGGACGCGGCTCATTGCCGTTCGCTCTGCTGCACAACGAGGCGCTGGTAGCGGTGGCGTCCTGGGCGCTCGGCGAGTCCGGGGTCGAGCTGCTCGACTTCACCGCGGCCTGGGCGGACGTGGTCGAGCGCGGCCTGCCGCTGGTCGTGCACGACCCGCTGTGCCCCGGGACGCCGGTCGAGTTCCTGCGCATCGCCGTCGCCGAGTCGGCCGACTCCGGGGCGGTGGTGGCGGGCGTGCGCCCGGTCACCGACACGGTGAAGCACGTCGACGGCGACGGCGTCGGTGAGACCGTGGACCGGGCCGCCCTGGTCGCGGTCGCCTCCCCGGTGGTGCTGCCGGCCGCTGTGGTCGCGGCGCTCGACGACTGGCCGGACCTGGACGACGTGCCGGCGTTCGTCGACCGGCTGCGCCGGGAGTACCCGGTCACCTTCCTGGAGGCACCCGCCGAGGCGCGACGCGTCGCCGACGAGTCCGACGTGCGGCTGCTGGAGGCCGCGAGCCCGACCGGGTGAGCCCGACCACCGCGTCCGGCCGTTGCGTGCTGACGGCCAGGCAGGCCGGCCTCCCCGGCCGCGGGGCGTGAACCCCGTTCATCGACCGCCGACGTGCCTGTTCATGTGCCCCGAGAAGACCTGATTTCCGTCGCGCTTCCAGGGGCCGCGCCGGTCAGATGCCGGCGGGTCCGAGCAGCCGCTCGGCGAGCGCGACGTCCTCGGGGAACGTGATCTTGAGGTTGGTCGCCGGGCTGGGCACCGCCTGGATCTCCAGGTCGGTGTAGCGCTCCACACAGGCGGCGGTGTCGGTGCCCTCGAACCCGTCGGCGTCCGCCGCCCGGTAGGCGGCGAGCAGATCCGCGCCGCGGAAGGCCTGCGGGGTCTGCACCGCGACCAGCGCACCGGTCGGCCCCGCACCGGGGTCCACCGTGAGCAGCCCGGGCAGGTGCCGGACCGGGATGGCGGCCCCGTGCTCGACGGCGGCGCCGACCACCGCGTCGTACAGGTCCCGTCCGGCAAGGGGGCGGGCGGTGTCGTGGATCGCCACCACGTCGAGGTCGCCGGCGTCGATGGCCGCGGCCAGCCCGCGCAGGGCGTTCCACTCCGACGCGTGCCGGGTCGGGCCGCCCTGGACGAGCCGCGCGCCACGCGACCAGTTCGCCACCAGCGGCGCGACCTCGCGAGCGTCCTCGGGCCGATGGACGACGGCCACCTGCTCGACGTACCGCAGCCCCGCGACCGCCTGCAGGGACCAGGTCAGCACCGGCCTGCCGAGCAGCGGGAGGAGGACCTTGTTGACCTCGGCGCCGACGCGCGAGCCGGATCCGGCGGCCAGCAGGACGACCGCGGTGCGGGGCATCGGCTTGCTCACGCAGAGACCGTACCGATGAGTTCTCCCGCATGAAACATGCGCACAACGCGCCGGGAACATGCGCTGCCTACCGTCGACGCGTCGGAAGGAGCAGTGGGTTGGCCCGGACCGTGCCGCGGACGCAGGGGCCGTCTTGGATCCCGGTGTGCGTGTTCGTGAAGCTCCCGGTCGAGCGGGGCGTGTCCGTGCTCGTGCACGGGACGGCCGTGGCGGTCTTCCGGACCTACGAGGACCAGGTGTACGCGCTCGGGAACCACGACCCGTTCAACCGGTCCGGGCGGCTCGCCCGCGGGATCGTCGGGTCCCGTGGAGAGGTCCCCTTCGTCGCCTCGTCGATGCACGGCAGGGCCTTCGACCTGCGCACGGGGCAGTGTCTCGACGACGCCGCGGTCAGTGTGCCGACCTACCCGGTCCGGGTGGTCGACGGCATGGTGCAGGTCGGCCCGCGAGGTTTCCGAACGGCATCTACTTGCAAAAGAGGAAAGTAAGTTTCCTATGATGGCGCTCTCGTCGCACCGAACCTGGAAGGATGCCATGACGCCGAACGCCGAACCGAGCCGATCCGCGGACCTCTATCGGCCCACCGCCGCCGAGGCCCGCAACGCCCTCGCGACCGTGGAGTCCACCAGCCTGGCCCACCGACGCGATCGCCGGGTCCACGCTCTCGCGACGGCCGGGTTCGGTCTCCTGATCGGGGGCTACGTGGGGCTCGGCCGGCTCGACCGCGAGGACGGATCCGGACCGCTGTCCCTGTTCGTCTATCTCGGGCTGCTCGTTCTCCTTGCCCTGTGGCAGACGCGGGCGAGCGCGACCCTCCCCCGGGGAGCCCGGTGGGCGTGCCGGTCCGGAGTCGTCGGCACGCTCGTCGTCGCGGCTGTTGCCCAGATGTGGCTCAACTGGCGCGAGCAGACGACCGCGTCCGGTGCACTGCTCCTCACGGCGGTCTCGCTCGCGATCGCGCTGCCCATGCTCCTGGCCGCCGCCGCGATCATGTGGAGAGGCGAACGGTGAGCCTCGAGGCAGGGCCGGACGGCCGTCACGCGCGCCACCGGCTGGAGGAGATCTTGGCCTCGCCGGTCCGGTTCAGCATCGCGGCGGCACTGGCGAGCGTGGACGAGGCCGAGTTCGGCCACATCCGCGACCGGCTCGAGCTGTCCGACTCGGCGCTGAGCAAGCAGGCCTCCGCCCTCGAGCGCGCCGGGCTGGTCCGGGTCCGCAAGGGCTACGTCGGCCGCCGGCCCCGCACCTGGTTGTCGCTGACCCGGGAGGGGCGTCGTGCGTGGGACCGCCACCTCGCGGCGCTGCGGGAGATCTCCGGGTCCTCGCCATGATGCCCCGGAAACGCTAGCGGCGCCTCAGCGGTCGGGTTAGCGTGCCCAGATGAAGCGCGAGCCGCACGAGAACGTCGCCACGGTGCTGGTCGCGCCGCGCGTCCTCGGGCACCTCGAGCTCGACCTGATGGCCCTCGACCTGCCGGTCTGGCCGGTGAGCACCGCGCCGGTCTGCATCGACGGGCCGCGGATGGCCTTCCAGGTCAGACACCGGCTGCTGCAGCGGCACCGCGGGGCGTGGGACGTCGCCGCCGACTGGACGCCGGTGTGGGTCGGCTTCGGACCGTGTTGGCGCACCGGCGACGAGCCGTTGCCGTGGGCGGCGCACGCCGCGCTGTGGCAGGTGCTGGACTCCTACGCCGAGCACGTGCGGTTCCACCGCCGGCTCGGCGGGGTGCCGCGGCTGCCGTGGCCGGTGGACTCCTACCGCTGAGTGCGCGTCAGAGGTCGTGGGTGGCGAAGCCGCGCAGCACCAGGGCGGTCGCGACCGCCGCGACGCCCTCGCCGCGACCGGTGAGGCCCAGCCCGTCGGTGGTGGTGGCCGAGACGCTGACCGGCGCGCCGACGGCCTCGGAGAGCGCGGCCTCCGCCTCGGCGCGCCGCGGACCGATCTTCGGGGCGTTGCCGATCACCTGCACGGCGACGTTGCCCACGTCGTAGCCCGCGTCGCGGACCCGTCGTACCGCCTCCTCCACCAGCGCCACCCCCGAGGCGCCCGCCCACTGCGGCTCAGCCGTGCCGAAGTTGCTGCCCAGGTCACCGAGCCCTGCCGCCGAGAACAGCGCGTCGCAGCACGCATGTGCCGCAACGTCGCCGTCCGAGTGGCCGGCCAGTCCCTGCGGCTCGTCGGGGAACGCGAGTCCCGCGAGCTGCATCGGGATCCCGTCAGCGAGACGGTGTACGTCGGTGCCGATGCCGATCCGTGGTGTCGCCGTCATGCTCCGTAATGATGCCTTAAGACCCGGACCCGTCCGGGGACCCCCGGATGCGCGAACATGGACGTGTGAGCACCCATCCGCGGTACGTCGCGCTGGCCGGCGCGGTGGCCGGTCTGTCCGGCATCGCGGTCAGCCACCTGCTGACGAACCTGCTCCACGCCCGGATCACTCCCATCCAGGCCGTGGCCGAGGTGATCATCGCCAAGACCCCGCTGTCGGTCGCCGAGCCCCTGATCCAGCTCGTCGGGCAGAAGGACAAGCCGATCCTGGTCGCGGGCGTCACGGTCGCGATCATCCTGCTCGGCGCGCTCGCCGGCGTGCTTTCGCTGCGCAGCCGGCTGGCTGCCAACCTGGTCTTCCTCGCGATGGGCGCGGTCGCGTTCGGTGCCCTCGCGTCGCGTCCGGGGTTCACCTCGGCCTCGGTGCTGCCACTGGTGGTCGGGATCGCGGCATGGCTCGTGGTGTTCGCCTTCCTGGTCGACGCGGCGGACCGGGTCTCGACCGGCGGGTCCGGTCGCGAGGACGTGACCACCGCCGACGACGCGTCCGCCGGGGACGGCACGTCCCGGCGATCGTTCCTGGTGCGGACCGGAGCCGTCGGCGTCGCCGCCCTCGCGGTGGCCGCGGGCGGTCAGGCGCTGGGCCGGGGCCGCCGGGCGGTCGAGACCAGCCGCCGCCTGCTCCGGCTCCCGGTGGGCCGAGGCAGGGTCCCCGACGCCGCGTCCTTGGAGGTGCCGGGAGTGAACCCGTGGCGCTCCTCGAACGCGGGCTTCTACCGCATCGACACCGCGCTGGTGCTGCCGGCGATCGACCCGATGGACTGGCGGCTGCGCATCCACGGCATGGTCGACAAGGAGATCACGCTGACCTATCAGGACCTCCTCGACCGGAAGCTGACCGAGGCCTGGGTGACGCTGTGCTGCGTCTCCAACCCGGTCGGCGGCAACCTCATCGACAACGCCTTCTGGAGCGGTGTGCGGATCGCCGACATCCTCGCTGAGGCGGGGGTCTCGCCCGACGCCGACGCCGTCCTCCAGACCTCCGAGGACGGCTGGACCTGCGGGACGCCGGTCGAGGCGCTCACCGACGGCCGCGACGCCATGCTCGCGATCGCCATGAACGGCGAGCCGTTGCCGGTCGACCACGGGTTCCCGGTGCGGATGGTGGTGCCCGGGCTGTACGGGTTCGTCTCGGCCACGAAGTGGTTGGTCGACCTCGAGGTCACCCGGTTCGAGAAGATCAGCGCCTACTGGACCCGGCGGGGCTGGGCCGAGCAGGCGCCGGTGAAGACCGAGTCCAAGATCGAGGTCCCCTTCGACGGTGAGGTGGTGGGAGCCGGGTCGGTGCGCGTCGGCGGCTACGCCTGGGCCCAGCACACCGGCATCGGCGCGGTGGAAGTCCGGCTCGACGGCAACGCCTGGACGCGGGCCGAGCTGGGCGGCGTACCCAGCAACGCCACGTGGGTGCAGTGGGCGGCGAGGCTCGACGTACCCGCCGGCGACCACACGCTCGCCGTCCGTGCGAGCGACAAGTCGGGCTACACGCAGACCTCCGCCCGCGTGGATGTGGTCCCCGACGGCGCCACCGGCTGGGACACCATCGGGTTCCGCGCGGAGTAGTCGGCGCCGACCGGGCCGAGCGCGGTCATCGGGTCAGCGGTACGACGGCGGGCCCATCTCGGGGGAGGCCCACCAGGACCCGCCCTCGTCGGTCCAGTGGTCGTCGGCGGCCTCCTTGGCGTCCTTGTCGCCGAGGTCGTCGTGCTCGTCGAACGGGCCCGCGGCGAGGATCTGGGCCGGCGACCAGCGGTTCGCGGGGTCGGCGGCGATGCTGATCGCCTGCTTGCCGACCGGGTGACCGGGCGGTACGACGAGGATCCGCAGGTCGGTGCGCGTGGACATCCGCAGCAGGATCATGTGCGAGTCGTCGGACGGGAACGACCCGGTCTTGACCCGGCCGCGAGCGACGGGGACGGCTCGCGGGACCGTGTCCCAGTCGGGGCGGGAGAAGACGACGCGGTGGACCCGGCCGAGCTCGGCCGGGAAGTGGTCGACGAGGTCGGCGAGCTCGACGCCGAGGTCGCGCGACCAGGGCCACCAGCCCCCGTCCAGGGTCGCGGTGCCGGGGGCGGTGGACAGGGCGAGCCGCAGCGCCGCGGGGATGGGGGCGGGAGCGGGGACGGTGTGGGACGTCATCGGAGACGTCACCTCTCTGCCGGCGATGAGAACGGCCCTGACAGGGCGGCTCGACTGGCCAGCACCTTCTACAGTACGCCGGTTCCCGGAAGTTGCCTCACACGTGCTGAAGGACCCGGCTCGCCGTGTCCCGGTCCGTGACGGTCTCGCAGAGCACCTGCAGGACCTGCTGGCCACCCCGGAGCTCGGAGATGCACTCGAACCCGGCGTGCATCAGCGCGGTGCGCGCCACGGTCGGGTCCTCGCCCAGGGGCACCTCGTAGGTCAGGGTGTGTGCCCCGGGCCGGTGCAGGTCCTCCTCGACCGCGGCCTCGGCGAACACGATCCTGCGGAGCAGCAGCGCGACCGCGACCCCGATGACAAGCACGCCGATGAAGGCGATTCCTACTGCGAACATGACGTCTCCGATCCGCGAGACCCCGGCGGTCTGGGGTGCGCTGGTCGGCGGCTCGCTGCCTGCGGTTTGCACTGAGTGTGGCCCCGGGTCGCAGCCGTGGGGAGAGACCTTCGGCCCGTCCGAGGGGGCGTAGGTCCCGCTCGCGTCACCAGTGCCGGTGGCCGGGGCGCGCCTCGGGGAGCGGCACGTCGAGCGGGTGGATCAGGTAGACCAGGCCGCCGGAGGAGCCCTGCCACACCCGGGTGAACTGGCCGCGGTCGTAGACGACCGGCACCGCTGCGTTGTCCGCCACCTCGTGCGAGGCCGGGTCGTGGCAGGCCACGTTGCCGTCGTGGTCGAAACCCACCACGACGAGCAGGTGCCCGGCGGTGTCGTAGCCCGCTCCGCCGAGCTCGTCGCGCTGGAACGACACCGACGCCACCAGTGGGATGCCGGCGGCGACGAGCAGCTCGGCCTCCTCCAGCGAGCACAGCCGGGTGACGAACGCCTCGGTGCCGTAGCGCGCGGCGTAGGCGGTGTTGAACGACCAGTTCCCCGCGCCGTCGTAGGCGTGGTCGAACACGTGGCGCGCCGCGTGGTTCACCACCGGGTCGGCGAACGACGGGTCCACCCAGGAGAGCTCGTCCGCGTCCGGGCCGAGTCCCCAGGTGCCGAGCACCATGCTGGTCGACGTCGGGGAGCACCAGGACTCGCCGCCGTGGTTGAGGTGCGGGTCCTGGCCGCGGTGCAGCTGCTGGGAGTACGCCGGCACCGGCAGCACGACTCCGCGGGCCGGCCCCGGCTCGGTGCCGGCCTCCGCCTGCGGGCGGGGGCGGCACGCCACGGCGCCGAGCAGCGACACGCTCGGCACCGCCACGCTGCCCGGTGGGCGCAGCAGCGTCACGCGCAGCTGGTACGACGCCCAGGCGGTGTCCCCCAGCGCCAACAGCTCGTCGGTCGACACGGCGGTGTGCTCGTCGCCCTGGCCCGGCACGGAGGCCGGGTGGATCTCCGCGTCGCCCTCGGCCCACCGGCCCAGGCAGAACCAGCGCGACCAGTGGAGCCCGTCGCCGGACACCCGTGCCTCGACCTCGAGCCAGCTGTCGCGGGGGGTGCGAGCGTTCCAGGAGGGCACCAGCCGCGTGAACAGGTGGCCCGGCGTGACGGCCGGGGACAGCCAGGCCGACCAGGCATAGGCGCGTCGTTCCGGATGGTCCGCGTGCGGGTCGACGTACACCCGGGTGCCCACCGGCTCGGCCATCGCGAGCCCGTCCGGTCCGGGCATGCTGCCGAGGTGGAGACCGGCGCCGAGCCCCCTGCCACGCCAGGCGCGGAACGACGGGCCGGTCACCAGTTCGTCGCGCCCCTGCGGGCCGGCAGCGGGTGCGCGGCGTCGTGGATGACGTAGCCGACCCCGCCCGAGCCGCCGTTCACGCCGCGCTTGAGCCACGCGTCCTCGAACTGGCCGCGGTCGTAGGTCCGCTTCACCCCGGCGTTGGAGGGCGCGGCCGGGTCGTTGACCTCCACGTCGCCGGCGGCGGTGAAGCCGGTGACCACGAGCAGGTGGCCGTTGGTGCCGCGGGGGAGCGGCGAGTTGTCGAGCCCGCCGGCGCCGTACGTCACCGACACGATGACCGGGATGCCGGCGGCGATGAATCGCTCGACACCGCGCAAGGACGCGAACCGGGTGACGAACGCGCTCCCGGTGCGGGTCGCGGCGTAGGCGGTGTTGAACGGCCAGTTGCCGGTGCCCTGGTAGCGATAGTCGTAGGTCATCCGCGCGACGTGGTCGACGACCCGGTCGGGGTGGTTGGCCGGCACCCAGGCGTAGTCCGACTCGGGCGGCAGCGCGTCGTAGTAGCCGAGCACCATCGCGGTCGACGTCGGGGAGCACCAGGCCTCGCCGCCGCCGTCGTACTCGGGGTAGTCGCCGTCGTGGACCATCTGGGAGTACGCCGGCACGTCGAGGGTGATCCCACGACCCACCGAGGGCCGGCTCGTCGCCACGTCGGCCGCGTCGGGGATCCGCGAGACCATCGCGCCGATCGTGTCGACCTTGGGGGTGCGCCGAAGGTCGCTGCGCCGGTGCAGCAGCACCCGGATCTTCCAGGAGTCGAAGGAGCTGTTCGCGACGAAGGTGTCCGTGGCCACCCGGGCGAGGTCGTCGGTCTGGCTGCCCTGAGAGGTCCTGTGGAAACCGGCGTCGCTCGACGACCACCGGCCCAGGGTGTCCCAGCTGCTGCGGCCGTCGGCGCCGCGGGCGCGGACCTTGACCTCGATGAAGGTGCCGTCGGGGGTGCGCGCGGTCCACGACGGGATCAGCTCGGTGAACGCGAAACCGGGGGCCGTCCAGCGCGAGGTCCACCGACCCACGTCGTAGGTGTGCCGGGCGTAACGGCGGGTCCGCGTGGGGTGGTCCAGGCGGAGCTTGCCGTGGGCCACCCGCGCCCCGACGAGGTGGCCGTCGGCGAGCGCGGCACCGGTGTCCCACGCGGTGTAGGCGACCGGACGCCGCGCGGTGGCGGCCGCGGCGGTGCCACTGGTGGCGGCCAGCGGCAGCGCGATCGGGGCGAGGGTCAGGGCGGCGGTGGTCAGCAGGGCTCGAGAACGCACCCGACGAGGCTACGCGAGCATCGTCACATCAGTCCCTTCTTTCACAGGGTCCGCCGACCGCAACAACCGCGGGCGTCGGGCGGACGGCCCCCTCTCGATAGGCTGGCCCGCGTGAGCATCCGGATCTACGACACGGCGACGCGGCAGGTGCGCGACTTCGTCCCGCTCGAAGCGGGCAAGGCGGGCATCTACCTGTGTGGTCTCACCGTGCAGTCGGAGCCGCACGTCGGGCACGTCCGGTCCGGGGTGAACTTCGACGTGCTGCGGCGCTGGCTCGTCGCCCGCGGCTACGAGGTCACGTTCATCCGCAACATCACCGACATCGACGACAAGATCCTGATCAAGTCAGCCGAGCAGGGCCGGCCCTGGTACAACCTCGCCTACGCGATGCGGATCGAGCTCGACAAGGCCTACGACGCCCTCAACGTCGCGCCGCCCACCTACGAGCCGGCCGCCACCGGGCACATCCCGGAGATGGTCGAGATCATCACCGCGCTGATCGCCAAGGGCCACGCCTACGCCGCCGAGGACGGCTCCGGCGACGTCTACTTCGACGTGAAGTCGTGGCCGGCGTACGGCGAGCTCACCGGCCAGCGGGTCGACGACATGGAGGCCGCCGAGGACGCAGATCCGCGCGGCAAGCGCGACCCGCGCGACTTCGCCCTCTGGAAGGGCTGGAAGAAGGAGTCCGAGCCGTCCACCGCCGCGTGGCCGAGCCCGTGGGGTCCGGGCCGTCCCGGCTGGCACATCGAGTGCTCGGCGATGGCGCTGAAGTACCTCGGCGCGGCCTTCGACATCCACGGCGGCGGCGTCGACCTGCGGTTCCCCCACCACGAGAACGAGCAGGCCCAGTCCCGGGCGGCCGGCCACCCGTTCGCGTCGTACTGGATGCACAACGCCTGGATCACCACGGCCGGCGAGAAGATGAGCAAGTCGCTGGGCAACGTGCTCTCGATCCCGGCGGTGCTGCAGCGGGTCCGCGCGATCGACCTGCGCTTCTACATGGTCGCCGCGCACTACCGCTCGCACGTGGAGTTCAGCTTCGAGGCGCTCGAGGAGGCAGCGGCCGGGTTCGCTCGGATCGAGCACTTCCTCGAGCGCGCGCGCGACCTGCTCGGCGAGCTCGAACCGGGCACCTGGTGCGCCGACTTCGAGGCCGCGATGGACGACGACCTCGGGACGCCGGCCGCCGTCGCCGCGATCTACGAGGTCGTCCGCGAGGGCAACAAGCTGCTCGCAGCCGGCCCCTCCGCCGCACTGCGCGGGGCCGCCTCGTCGGTGCGCGGGATGCTCGCGGTCCTCGGGGTCGACCCGTTCGACCCGCGCTGGTCGTCGGGTGGCTCGTCGGCCCGCGAGGAGAAGCTGACCACAGCCGTGGACGCGCTCGTCTCCGCGCTGCTCGACCAGCGGACCGAGGCGCGGGCGGCCAAGGACTTCGCGGCCGCCGACGCGATCCGCGACCAGCTCAAGGCGGCCGGGATCGACCTCGAGGACACCCCGCAGGGCCCGCAGTGGTCGCTGTGACCAGCGCCCCCACCACACGTAGACAGCCGAAGGGCATCTGATGGCAGGCAACTCGTCGCGTCGCGGCGCGATCAAGAAGACCGGCAAGGGCAACCCCACCGCGGGGTCGGGCGGCCGGGTGAAGCGCGGGCTCGAGGGCCGCGGGCCGACCCCGAAGGCGAAGGACCGCGAGGGACACGTGGCCTACAAGGCACGCAAGCGGGCCGAGAAGTCCACCGCCAAGCGCCCGACCCGGGGCAAGAAGAGCGGCGACAACGAGTGGGTCGCCGGCCGCAACTCCGTGGTGGAGGCGCTGCGGGCGAACATGCCCGTCTCCGGGGTCTACGTCGCCGAGGGCGCCGAGCGCGACGGCCGGCTCCGCGAGGCGTTCAAGATCGTCGCCGACCGGGGGATCTCGCTGCTCGAGGTGTCCCGGTTCGAGCTCGACCGGCTCACCCACGGGGCGGTCCACCAGGGGCTCGCCGCGAAGATCCCGGCCTACGAGTACGCCGACCCCGCCGACCTGCTCGACCGTGCCGCCGAGGCGGGCGAGCCGCCGCTGATCGTGATGCTGGACTCGGTCACCGACCCGCGCAACCTCGGCGCGATCGTGCGTTCGGCGGCCGGGTTCGGCGCGCACGGCGTGGTGATCCCCGAGCGCCGCGCCGCCGGGATGACCGCATCGGCGTGGAAGACGTCGGCCGGCGCCGCGGCCCGGATCCCGGTCGCCCAGGCCACGAACCTGAACCGGCAGATCAAGGCCTACCAGGAGGCGGGCTGCATGGTCGTCGGCCTGGCCGCCGACGGTGAGGTCGCGCTGCCGGACCTCGACCTGGCCGACGGTCCGCTCGTGGTCGTGGTCGGCTCGGAGGGCGACGGGCTGCACCGCCTCGTCGCGGAGAACTGCGACCTGCTGGTGTCGATCCCGATGGTGAACTCGCTGGAGTCCCTCAACGCCGGCGTCGCGGCCTCGGTCACCCTGTTCGCGATCGCCCAGAAGCGCGGCACCCTCTGACCCCATCTGTCGAGTGCGGGGTTGTTCCCGGTCGAGTGCGGGGTTCTTCGCCCGCGGCGCGCGAAGAACCCCGCACTCATGGGTGAACAAGCCCGCACTCAACGGGTCCGCGCGCCGGGCTCACTCGGTCGCGAGGGCGTCCTCGTCCGACGTCGCGGCGGTCACGGTGACCTCCTCGTCCGGCCGCTTGGCCAGCACGGACTCGAAGTACTTCTTGGCCACGTCGAACAGGTCGAGCTCGTGGCCGGCGCGCTCGGCGAGGTACCACCGGTGCTCCAGGATCTCGTGGAACACCTCCGCCTGCTCGAGCCGGCCGCGCAGCTCGGCGGGGATCATCCGCACGATCGGCTCGTAGATCGTGGTCAGCCACTTGTGCGCGACCAGCGCCCGGTCCTCGCCGCCGAGCTGGTTGTGCGCGGTGAACGCCGCCAGGTCGTTGAGCAGCCGCCGGGCCTGGTTGTCCTCGACGGCGAGCCCGGTGAGGCCCTGGAGCTCGCGGGCGTGGTGGCCGGCTTCGACCACCTTGGGCTGCACCCGTACCGTCGAGCCGTCCCAGTCGGTGACGATGTCGAGCTCGTCGACGTCGAAGCCCAGGTCGTTGAGCCGCTCGATCCGCTGCTCGAGGCGCCACATCTCGTTGGTGGTGAACTCCTCGGTGGCCGTGAGCTCGCCCCACAGCGCCTCGTAGCGGGAGATCGCGATCGTCCCGATCTCGAACGGGTCGAAGTCCTCCGACAGCAGCCCGCCGGCCTGCAGGTCCATCAGCTCACCGAAGATGTTGGTCTTCGCCACGTCGAGGTCGTGCTCGCGCTGACCGTCGCTCAACCGGTCGTGCAGCTCACCGGTCTCGGCGTCGACGAGGTAGGCCGTGAACGAGCCCGCGCTGCGCCGGAACAGCACGTTGGACAGCGACACGTCACCCCAGAAGAACCCGGCCAGGTGCAGCCGCACCATCAGCACCACGAGCGCGTCGATCAGGTTCGGCAGGCTCTCGGTGGGCAGACCGTGGCTGAACAGCGACCGGTAGGGCAGCGAGAAGTGCAGGTGCCGCGTGACCAGGCACGGCTCGATCTCCTCGCCGTGGCTGTGGGTGCGCCCTGCGACCACGCCGACCGGCTCGACGGTCGGCAGTCCGAGGCGGCGCAGGTCCCGCAGCAGCCGGTACTCCCGGAAGGCGTACTGCTCGCGGGTCTCCTTGACCGCGTAGACGTCCTGACCGAGCCGGACGATACGTACGACGTGCCGCGACAGTCCGCGGGGGAGGTCCACGACGACGTCCTCGCCCCACTCCTCGAGCGGGATCTGCCAGGGCAGGGTGACCAGCGCCGGGTTGGGTCGAGTCGCGACGATGCGCAGCGCCATGGCCTTCACCCTAGTGGCGCGAGCGCCCGGCCCGTCCGGTCGGTTGCAGGAACACCGCGCCGGGGCCGCGCGGCGCCACCTCGTCGTCGGGGTTGTTCAGCGCACACGTGCGCAGGCTCAGGCAGCCGCAGCCGATGCACGAGTCGAGCTTGTCGCGCAGCCGTTCGAGCCGCTCGATCTGCGCGTCGATCCGGGGGCGCCAGGACCGGGAGAGCCGGGACCAGTCGGCCTTGGTGGGCGTGCGGCCCTGCGGCAGCGTGGCAAGCGCCTCCGCGATCTCGTCCAGGGTGAGGCCCACCCGCTGCGCCGACCGGATGAAGGCCACCCGGCGCAGCGTGGCCTGCGCGTAGCGCCGCTGGTTTCCGGCGGTGCGCTCGGACGCGATCAGCCCGAGATCCTCGTAGTAGCGCAGCGCCGAGGTGGCCACTCCGGACCGGGCGGAGAGCTGGCCGACGGTGAGGTGCGAGCGGTGGTGTGGCACGCCGTCAGGATATCGCGGTTGACTTCAAGTCAACTTGAACTTGCATCGTTCTCGTCATGACTTCCACGCCACAGCTCGATCGACCCGTCGGGCACAGCTACGAAGACCTGCCGCGGCTGATGGCCCGGATGACCGGCGACGAGAAGCACTCGGTCGCGGCCACCTCGACGCTCGACGTCGTCTGGGTGCTCTACGACCGGGTGCTCCGGGTGACGCCCGAGACCGTCGACGACCCGCGGCGGGACCGGTTCTACCTCTCGAAGGGCCATGGCCCGATGGCGTACTACGCCACCTTGGCGGCCAAGGGCTTCTTCGACGCGGACTGGCTGGCCGGCTGGACGTCGTACGACTCCCCGCTCGGCTACCACCCCGACCGGGTCCTGGTGCCCGGCGTGGAGATCTCGAGCGGGTCGCTGGGCCACGGACTGCCGCTGGCGGTCGGCACCGTGCTCGGCCTCAAGGCGCAAGGACTCACCGATTCCCGCGTCGTCGTGCTGGTCGGCGACGCGGAGCTGGACGAAGGGAGCAACCATGAAGCGATCGAGCTCGCCGGTGCGATGGGGCTGGGGCAGCTCACCGTCGTGGTCATCGACAACGCGTCGTCGACCTGGAACGCGCCGGGGCGGATCCCCGGCCGGTTCGTCCACGAGGGGTGGCACGCGGTGGTCGTGGACGGCCGAGATCACACGCAGCTCGAACATGCACTGAGGCGCAGGCCGCAGGGCCGCCCGTCCGTGGTCGTGGCGGAGGTGGAGGCGAAGTGAGCGACCCCAGGCAGACGTTCGCCCGGACCGCGTCGGAGCTGGTCGACGAGGACCTCTCGGTCGCCCTCGTCTACGCCGAGATCAGCGGCCAGTACTTCCGCGACGTGGAGCGGCGTCACCCCGACCGGGTGGTCAACGTGGGGATCCGGGAGCAGCTGCTGGTCAATGTCGGGGCCGGGATGGCGCTGACCGGGATGCGGCCGATCGTGCACACGTTCGGCTCGTTCCTCGTGGAGCGCGCGTTCGAGCAGGTGAAGCTCGGGTTCAACCACCAGGACGTCGGCGGAGTGCTGGTCGGCTCCGGCGGGTCGTTCGACAGCGCCGGCGCGGGGCGTACCCACCAGGCGCCCGGCGACGTCGCGCTGATCGACACCCTGCCGGGCTGGACGATCCACACGCCCGGCACCGCGGCCGAGGTCGCGGCGTCGATGCGGGTCGCGGTCGCGGGGTCCGGACGCGACTACGTCCGGGTGGTCGCGCAGCAGAACGCGGCGTCCTACCCGGTCCGGCCGGGTCGCCTGCACGTCGTACGACGCGGCTCGGCGCAGCGTTCCGCGACGGTGCTGGCCGTCGGGCCGATGCTCGACCCGGTGCTGGCGGCGGTCTCGGGCCTCGACGTGGACGTGCTCTACGCCAACACGGTGCGGCCGTTCGACGCGCGCACGCTGCGCGAGGTGGCCGGCGGCTCACCGGCGGTGGTGCTGGTGGAGCCCTACCTGGCCGGGACGTCGAGCCGCTGCGTCGCGGACGCGCTCGTGGACGTGCCGCACCGGCTGCTGGCGCTGGGGGTGGGCACCGAGGAGCTGCGGCGCTACGGGGGCCCGGAGGACCACCTCAGGGCGCACGGGCTCGACCCGGCGGTCCTGGGCGGCTCGATCCGCGGATTCGTGCAGGCGGCCGCCTGAGCAGACGCTGGGGCGGCCGCCTGGACTACTGCTGGTGGGCCGTGGGGCTGGATCCGCGTGTGCTCAGCGTGCCCAGCCCCACGGCCACGATCAGGGTGGGGCAGGGGGCGCCGGTCTGCGTAAGCGGGCCCCCTGCCGCAGGGGCCTGTCAGGACTTGAAGGCGTCCTTGACCTTCTCGCCGGCCTGCTTCAGGTCGGCCTTGCTCTGGTCCGCCTCACCTTCGGTCTGCAGCTCACGGTCGTCCGTGGCGTCGCCCAACTTCTCCTTGGCCTTGCCCAGACCGCCCTCGGCGCTGTTCTTGGCCTTGTCGTCCATGCTCATCTCGATCTCCTTTGCGTCGCGAGACCTCGACGTACCCAGGTTCGGGGCCAGCATGCCTCGGCAATTACGATGAGCGCAAGCATCGCTTTTGCCGCTTTAGCTCAGCTGGTAGAGCACTCGCCTTGTAAGCGAAAGGTCGTCAGTTCGAACCTGACAAGCGGCTCCACCCCGTGCCCGGCGGCGCCCCGGCCGCCCGATCTCGCGGCTACCCCGCGGTCAGGTTCGGTCCCGGCTCGTCGTCCAGGTCGTCGGCGTCCACGCCGAGCCGGGCCAGCAGCTCGGCGTCGCGGGCGGTGTCGATCGTGTCCGGCAGGATCTCGCGCGCCTCGTCGAGCCTGGCGGTGTCGCCGCGCTGTTCGATGAACTCGAGCACGGTCGTCTTCTGGACCTCCATGGAGTCTCCTTCGTCGGGGGTGCTCGGGTCGTTCCCGTTCCCGATCCGGGTGCGCGGCATGCCTGGGCGGTCGAGAAGGTGCGGGGGGATGGCAACCTTTGCGGTGCCGTGTTGGTCGTAGGGGTGAACGACCACCGATCGCGACGACAGGGGGACGGGTGAGCGAGGGACACCTGCGCCGGGTCTACGACCAGTCGTACGCACGGCTCGTGGGGCAGCTGTACGGCGTGTGCGGAGACCTCGCCGAGGCCGAGGACGTGGTGCAGGAGGCGTTCGTGCGGGCCGTGACATCGGGCCGCCGCTTCGACCGGGTGGAGAACCCGGAGGCCTGGCTGCGCACCGTCGCGGTCAACGTCGCCCGCAGCCGGCACCGCAGGCGCGTCGTCGGGGACCGGCTGCGCGGCCGGGTCGCGGCTCCCGAGCCCCAGCACCCGCCCGACCTGACCGAGGACCGGATCGCCCTGGTGGCCGCGCTCGGCAGGCTTCCGGCCGGGCAGCGGGAGGCGCTCGCCCTGCACTACCTGGCCGACCTGCCGGTCCACGAGGTCGCGCGCAGCCTCGAGATACCCCTTGGCACCGTGAAGGCCAGGCTCAGCCGTGGTCGCACGGCCCTCGCCCGCATGCTCGACGGCGACCGGTCCAGGCACCAGGAGGCACCCCATGCCTGACCTCGACGACCTGCTGCGGTCGGACCTGGCGGAGTCGGCGGCCCGCTCCGTGCATGCTCCGGCCTTCGACTCCGTCGCGGCACGTGGCCGGCGCCGCCGCACGGCCCGTCGCGCGGCAGTGGCAGGCGCGGCCGCCGTGCTGGCGGCGACCGGGACGACGGTGCTGGCCGGGCTCGGACCCGACCGGACGTCCGTCCCCGAGCCGGCGGTCCCCAGCCCGACCGCGTCGCCGTCGCAGCAGCGGCACCCTGGTCCGGACGCCGAGAAGATCGTCGACGACCCGCGGGCGCAGGTCTCCCAGGTGGCGGCCTCACCCGATCGTCCAGAGGTGCGTGCGGCGGTGTGGCGACAGTGCCCGTCCCGTGCGTGCGACGACGACCACGTGGCCATCGCAGTGACCCGAGACGGGTTCGAGAGCCGCACGGTCGTGCCGGTTCCCCGCGGCGGCGGCCTCCCGTGGCTCACGGCGGCGGCAGCGGAGACGTTCGTGGTCAGCTACGCCGAGCGCCATCCCTACCTGCTACGTGCCGACGGCAGCCGGGTGGACATCGCGAAGCCGGAGGGGTCGGCGCCCGCGGCACCGGGCGAGGTCGTCACCCGGTGGCGCGGGTACGGCGACCATGACGTGCTGGCGGTCGATCCCGGGAGCGGGGAGTCCCACTGGGTGCCGGTGCCCCGCGGGGTCACCGAGATCGAGGCCGACGGACAGGGACGCCTCGAAGCGCTGGTCGGGGACGGAGCGCGGACGGCGTTCGTCTCGTCCGACGACGGCGGGGCGACCTGGCAGGAGCACCCCTTCGCGGCCGGGGAGACCTCGACGTTCTCGCTGGTGCGCAGCGGTTCCGGGGTTCCTGCCGTGCTGGAGGGGGCCGACGGCGCGACGTTGTTCCCGTTCCTCGCCGTTCGCCGGGGCACCAGCGCGGGGAGCTGGGAGCGGATCGAGCAAGGTCATGACCCGCAGGCCTACGCCGGCGTCTCCGCCGTGCTGCCGGACGGTCGCCTGCTCGTCGAGGTCGTGGGCTGGAGCGACGACCGGCCGGGCGCTGGGGGAAGCCGCCCGCGTGGCCCCTACGTCAGCGACGGCAGCGACTGGTCACGGCTGAGCCCCCTGGAGCCCGACGTGGCGTCCGGACTGGATGCGGACGAGCGCGACCGGCTTGCCGGCGGCGACCTGTCCGTGGTCGGGCTTGCGGTCGGACCGGCCCACGTCGTGGCTTACGTGACGACGCCCGGGTCCGTGGGCCCGGTGTACGCCGTGACCGGTCCCGGCGCGCCCTGGACGCCCGTCGACCTGCGTTGACCGCTCGGGGTCAGCGCAGGCGCTCGGCCTCGAACGTCCGGGTCGGGTTCGCCAGCTCGTCCTGGGTCTGCACGATCCGCATCTCGCGCTCGCCGGCCTCGGCGGTGGCGGCGACCACGGCGAAGACCTGGGCCGTGGTCCGGGCCAGCACCTCGTCGAGGGGGCGCCCGTCGAGCACGTTGGCCAGGAACACGGCGGCGGTGAGGTCGCCGGCGCCGGGCGGGTTGAGCTCCAGCCGGGGGAACCGGGTCCGCCAGGCGCCGGCCTCGGAGACCGCGACCATGTCGAGGGCGTCGTCCGGGGTGTCGTCGAGGATCACGCTGGTGACCAGCACCGTCGAGGGTCCCGTGGCCCGGACCGTGTCGACCGCCCCGAGGAGCTCGTCGTACGTCGTGGTGGTGGTCCCCGCCAGGAAGTCGAGCTCGAAGTGGTTCGGGGTGATCAGGTCCGCCGCGGGGACGACCCGGTCGCGCATGAACTCCGGGATGCCCGGGCGCACGAACATGCCGCGGCCGACGTCGCCCATCACCGGGTCGCAGCAGTACACCGCGCCGGGGGAGGCGGCCTTGACCCGGGCGACCGCGTCGAGGACGACCTGGCCGACGGCCTCGGCGCCCTGGTAGCCGGACAGCACCGCCTCGCATCGTTCCAGCGCGCCCCGGTCGGCGACGCCGTCGATCACCGAGGCGATGTCCTCGGCGGTCAGCAGCGGGCCCTTGGCCTCGCCGTAGCCGGTGTGGTTGGAGAAGTGCACGGTCATCACCGGCCACACCACCTTGCCGAGCCGCTGGAGCGGGAACATGGCGGCGGAGTTGCCGGCGTAGCCGTAGGCGACGAGGGACTGGATCGACAGGATGCTCACGGGCCCGATCTTTACACCCTGTCGGGCTCGGCCCTCGCGAGGGCTCGGGCCTCGCCGCCGGACCGCCCGCACCCTTCCCGGTCGAACTAGAACGCGTTACGGTTGCCGGGCCACCCCGCCACGAGGAGATGCGATGCGACGCGAGCAACGAGACCTGGGCGGCCGGGTCGTCGTCATCACCGGGGGCGGGCGCGGCATCGGGGCCGAGACGGCCCGGCTGCTGGCCGCTGCGGGTGCGACCGTGGTCATCGGCGACCGCGACGAGCCCCTAGTCACCGCGACGGCCGCCGAGCTCGGCGTGTGGGGAATGCCGTTGGACGTGACCGACCACGGCGGGTTCTCCGCGTTCCTGGACCGGGTCGAGCGCGAGGTCGGCCCGGTCGACGTGCTGGTCAACAACGCGGGGATCATGCCGATCGCCCGGGTGGAGGACGAGTCCGACGCGACCGCCGCCGAGCAGGTCGCGGTGAACCTGCTCGCGGTCATCCACGGCACCAAGGAGATGGTCCGGCGCTGGAAGGCCACGGGTCGCGCCGGCCACGTCGTCAACATCTCGTCCGCCGCGGGACGGGTCCCGGTGGCCGGCGCCGCGACGTACACCGCCACCAAGCACGCGGTCTCCGGGTTCTCCAACGCCCTGCACGTGGAGCTGCGCGCCGACCGCGTGCCCATCGACGTCACCGCGGTGCACCCGGTGATCGTGCGGACCGAGCTCGCCGCCGGGCTCGGCGACACCCGCGGCGTGCCCCCGATCGGCCCCGCCGACGTCGCCGCCGCGGTGGTCGACGCGTTGCGGCACCCGCGGCCGGACGTCTACGTCCCGGCCCGGCTGGGGCACCTGGTCCGCCTCGCGGCCGCGATGCCGCGCGGCTTCGGCGACTTCCTCAGCCGCGCGTTCGGGGCCGAGCGGGCCGTGCTCGACGCCGTCGGCTCCGCCGACCGGCGCGGCTACGAGGCCCGGATCACCCCCACCCCCCGTTGAGTGTGGGGTTGTTCATGCATGAGTGCGGGCTTGTTCACGCCCTCGGGAAGCAACCCCGCACTCGTCGGGAACAACCCCACACTGAAGGGGGAACAACCCCGCACTCAACGAGGACGGGTCAGGCGACCTGGAGGCTCCGCTTCGACAGGCCCATCCAGTAGCCGTCCACGACCTGCCGGCCCGGGGTCTCCGGGTCCGACGCCGCGCCCAGGGCGACGAACAGCGGCGTGAAGTGCTCGACGGTCGGGTGCGCGTAGGGCATCCCCGGCGCCTTCGTCCGGTACGACGCCAGCTCGTCCACATCGCCTCGCGCGAACGCGTCGGCGGCCCACGCGTCGAACTCCGTCGACCAGCCGGGGGCCGGCGCCTCGATGCGGAACTCCGTGAGGAAGGGCAGCCCGTGGGTGAGGAAGCCCGACCCGATGATCAGCACGCCCTCCTCGCGCAGCGGCCGCAGCCGGCGGCCGAGCTCGAGCAGTTTGTACGGGTCCTCGGTGGGCAGCGAGAGCTGCAGCACCGAGATGTCCCCGGCCGGGTACATGATCTTCAGCGGTACCCAGGCGCCGTGGTCGAGGCCGCGACTCGTGTGCTGGTGCACGGGCTCGGTGTCCGGCATCGTCGCCGCGACCCGGGCGGCCAGCGCGGAGGCGTCGGGGGTGGCGTACTGCATGGTGTAGTACTTCGGCGCGAACCCGCCGAAGTCGTAGATCAGCGGGGTCCCGGCCGCCGTCGCGGACAGGCTGACCGGAGCGGACTCCCAGTGCGCCGAGACGATCAGGATCGCCTTCGGGCGGGGCAGGTCCTGGGCCCAGTCGGCGAGCTGGCCGCTCCACACCGGGTCGTCGAGGAGCGGGGGCGCGCCGTGACCGATGTACAGGGCGGGCATCGAGATGGCAGTCTCGGACATCGTGGGGCTCCTCGTCGTGGTGGTCTCACCCTAGTCCAAGTCAGTTGAAGCATCAAGTATTCCGAGGTTACCCTGCTCCCATGACGCGATGGCTGAACGAGGACGAGCTCCGCGCCTGGCTGAAGCTGGCCGGGGTGATGCTCAAGCTCGCGCCGAGCCTGGACAGCCAGCTCCAGCGCGACTCCGACCTCACCCACTTCGACTACCTCTGCCTCGCCATGCTCTCGGAGGAGGAGGACCGCACCTTGCGGATGAGCGGCCTCGCCGCCCGGGTCAACGCCTCGCTCTCGCGGCTCTCCCACGTGGTCAGCAAGCTCGAGGGCCGGGGGCTGGTGCGGCGCTCGCCCTGCCCGGAGAGCCGCCGGGTCACGCTGGTGTCGTTGACCGACGAGGGCTGGCAGCACCTGGTGAAGGCCGCGCCCGGGCACGTCGAGACGGTGCGCGGCCTGGTCTTCGAGGGGCTGAGCCCGGCCGACGTGGCCGCGCTCGAGCGCATCGCCGGGCACATCGTCGAGCGGATCGAGCAGTCCTCGCTCGACTCCACCTGCTGACGTCCCGGGCTCGGCGTACGACGCTCAGGGGAGGCGCCAGTCCACGGGCTCGCCGCCCTGCCGGACCAGCAGCTCGTTCACGCGGCTGAACGGCCGCGAGCCGAAGAACCCGCGGGACGCCGAGAGCGGTGAGGGGTGCACCGACTCGACCCACGGCACGTCCGCCAGCATCGGTTTGAGCCCCTGGGCGTCGCGGCCCCACAGGATCGCCGCCCTCGGGCCGCCGCGAGTGGCCAGCGCGGTGATCGCCTGCTCGGTGACCCGCTCCCAGCCGCGGCCGCGGTGCGAGGCGGGGGCGCCGGGCGACACGGTGAGCACCCGGTTCAGCAGCATCACGCCCTGCTCGAACCACGGGGTCAGGTCGCCGCTCGTCGGGGCCGCGCAACCGATGTCGGCGGTCAGCTCGGTGTAGATGTTGACCAGGCTGCGGGGCAGCGGGCGGACGTCGGCAGCCACGGAGAACGAGAGCCCGACCGGGTGGCCCGGTGTCGGGTAGGGGTCCTGGCCGACGACGAGCACCTTCACGTCGGCGAGCGGGCGGCTGAACGCGCGCAGGATGTGGTCGCCGTGCGGGAGGTACTTCCGGCCGGCAGCCAGCTCGCCGCGCAGGAACCGGCCCATCGCCTCGAGCGAGTCCTCCACGGGCGCGAGTGCCTCGGCCCAGTCGGGCGCCACGAGACCGCGCTCGACGAGTCCGGTCAGCGTGCCCACGGGCGGCACCCTACCGAGGAGGTCCGATCACCCCCTGAACCCAAGCACCGGAGACGTGCCGACCCGGCGCGTCCTCGCCCGTCTCAGCGGCGGACGGGGCGGGTGAGCCGGTCGAGGAACGCGACCAGCAGCGCCTCGCGCAGGGCCGGCGCGGCCAGGTCGAGCAACGCGTTGATCTGCGCCATCCGGCGGGGCAGCGCCACCCCGCCGCCCTCCGAGGCGCCCATCCCGGCCGCGGCGAGCAGCCCGTCGAAGTCGTCGTCGGAGAGCGCGGCGGGATCGAGGGCCCGGACGAAGTCGGCCACGCCCGGGTCGACGGAGACCGGGCCGGCCGTGGCCGCGGTCTCGACGGCCCGGGCGAGCGCGGCGAGGAACTCCTCGACGTGGGGCGCGGTGGCCGCGGACAGGGTCAAGTGCAGCGTCGGGGCGTGGCCGCGGTGGGTCAGCTGCGGCTGGACGTACCAGCCGGCCTCGAGCATCTCATCGGCGATCGTGAACACGTCGCACGAACCGTCCGTGGACAGCGCGACCAACGTCGAGTCGGGCGTGGCGACGACGTGCAGCGCCGGGATCTCGACCAGCCCGGCGAGCAGCCGGTCCATCCCGTCGAGCACCTGCTCGGTCAGCCGGAGGTACCCGGCGTCGCCGATCTGCTGCACCACCGCCCACGCGGCCGCCAGCGGACCGCCCGACTTCGTCGACTGGGTGGTCGAGTTCAACATCGTGTAGCCCGGCCAGTCCGCCCGCGCGAAGAACTGGGGCCGGCGCAGCTCCGGGGTGCGGTGCAGCAGGATCGAGGCGCCCTTGGGCGTGTAGGCGTACTTGTGCAGGTCGACGGAGATGCTCGTGACGCCCTCCACGTCGAACGTCCAGGCCGGCACGTCACGGCCGAGTCGCACGGCGTACGGCAGCACCCAGCCGCCGATGCACGCGTCGACGTGGCAGCGGACCCCGCGGGCGGCGGCGAGCGAGGCCAGCTCGGCGACCGGGTCGACCACCCCGTGGGCGTACGACGGGGCGCTCGCGACGACCAGCACGCACGACTCGTCGAGCGCCGTCTCCGTCGCGGCGAGGTCGGCGCGGAAGTCGTCGCCGACCGCGACGACGACGGGCCGCACGCCGAAGTAGTGGCCGGCCTTGAGGAACGCCGCGTGCGCGGTCGACGGCAGCACCATCGTCGGCGCCGCGATCTCCGGGTGGGCGTCTCGCGCCGCCTGGACGGCGAGCAGGATCGACTCGGTGCCGCCCGAGGTCACCGTGCCCACAGCGGTCGCGGGCGCCCCGATCAGGTCGCAGGCGAACCCGACCAGCTCGTTCTCCATCCGCAGCAGGCTCGGGAACGCCGTCGGGTCCAGGCCGTTGCTGCTCGCGTAGGCGGCCACTGCCACCCGGCCCACCTCGTCGGCCTCCTCCAGGCCGCTGTCGTAGACGTAGGCGAGGGTCCGCCCGCCGTGGGTCGGCAGGTCGTCGGCACGCATCTGCTCGAGCCGGGCCAGCAGGTCGGTCATCAGGTCTCCTCCAGGGTGCGTACGGCGTGGTCCACGTCGGACTGGGTCAGCGAGTACCTCCGGAGCCACAGCAGGCTCAGCAGGGTGAGGGCGGCCGGCAGCAGCGAGAAGCCGAGGGTGATCGCGGTGAGGGCCGAGCCGGGCTGCGCCACGTCACCGGAGGTCGACGACACGTAGCCGCCGAGGGTCAGCACCAGCGCGAACACGCCCGGGCCGAGCGCGAGGCCCAGGGTCTCCCCGGCGGTCCACACCCCGGTGAACACCCCGGTCCGGTTGGCGCCCGACCGGACCGCGTCGATCGCCGCGGTGTCGGCGAGCATCGCCATCGGGAACACCTGAGCCCCGGCGTAGCCGACCCCGACCAGACCCGTCGCCACGAAGACGACCGCCGGCGGGAAGCCGCGTGCCCCCACCAGCAGCAGCGCGCCGCCGGCCAGGAACAGCGACGCCGCGACGTACCCCTTCTTCTTGCCCACGTGGCCGCCGATCGCGGCCCACGCCGGGGTGAGCAGCAGCGCCGGACCGACGAAGCAGACGAACAGCACGCTGGCGCTGCCCGACTCGCCGAGCACGTGCCGGGCCATGTAGTCGACCCCGGCGAGCATCGCGCCGACCGCGAGCGCCTGCACCACGAAGGTGGTCAGCAGCAGCCGGAAGTCGCGCGCGTGCGCCACCACGCGCAGCTGGTCGCGCAGCGTCCCGCCGGCAGCCGTGACCCTTCCGACGGGGGCGTGCCGGGTGCCGTGGAAGGCCCCGAACGTGCCGACCAGGATCAGCACCGCGACGAAGACGCCCATCGCCCGGTAGCCGTCGCGGCCGCCGAGGGCGTCGCGGATCGCGGGGGCCGAGGCGCCGCTGAGCAGGATCGCCAGGGCGAGCAGGGCCACCCGCCAGGTCATCAGCCGGGTGCGCTCGTCGTAGGAGTCGGTGATCTCGGCGGGCATCGCGACGAACGGCACCTGGAAGAACGCGTACGCCGTCGCGCAGCCGAGGAACATCACCACGACCCAGGCGGCGTCGGCCACCTGCGACCCGAGCGGCGGGCCGGCGAACAGCAGCACGAAGCAGACCGCCAGCAGGGCGCCGGCCCGCAGCAGGAACGGGCGGCGGGGACCGGCGGGCGACTCGTGGCGGTCGCTGATCCGGCCCGCGACGGGGTTCAGCAGGACGTCCCACGCCTTCGGCGCGAACACGATCACCCCCGCGATCGCGGCCGTGACGCCCAGTGTGTCGGTCAGGTAGGGCAGCAGCATCAGGCCGGGCACGGTGCCGAACGCGCCGGTGGCGACCGAGCCCATCCCGTAGCCGACGCGCACCCCGCGCGGCAGGTCGCTGCGTGCCGCCCGTTCCGCCATGGCCAGTGAGCCTACTTGCCCGGGCCGACCAGGCTCAGGAGCCGGCGAGCAGCTCCGCCAGCGCGTCGGCGGTGGCCTGCATGCCGCGCAGGAACGGGTGGAACGCCGCGGCCTGCTGCCGGTCGGTGACCGCACCGTTCACGTAGGGATCGTCGGCGCAGATGTCGTGGCCCGCCGAGCGGGCGTACATGTCCAGGAACTCCGCGCCCGCCCGCGCGGCCGCATCTTGCATCGCGCCGTTGAGCCGACGCAGCACCTCGTCGCCGAACTGCACGTCGCCGGTGGCGTAGGGCAGCCGTGCCGGGCAGGTGCCGTGCTCCGGGGTGATGTGCGGGTAGCCGACCAGGACCACGCGCGCCCGGGGCGCGCGCTGCTCCACCTGCGCGAGCGCGTGCTCGACGTGGCGCCCGATCGCGTCGATGCTGCCCAGCAGCGGTGCCTGTCCGGAGGTGAGCGCGGTACGGCACGGCGAGCCGCCCGGGTCGCCGTCGCGCAGCCGCAGGCAGGTGTCGGTGAGCCGCTCGTAGAGGTCGAAGTCGTTGCCGCCGATGCCGAGCGTGACCAGGGTGGTCGAGCGGGAGAGCGCATCGAGCTGGGGAGGGACGCGCGCCCCGGGGACGGTCTGCTGCGGGTGCGCGAGATCCCTGGTGCGGGCGCCGGCGCAGCTGACGTCGACCAGGGTCGCCACGTCGAGCCGGTCGGCCAGCAATGCCGGGTAGTTGTGGTCGGACCGGAAGCAGCCGCCGGCCAGGTCGGTCGTCGGGACCAGCGGCCCGGAGGTGAAGGAGTCACCCAGCGCGACGTAGTGCTCCCCGTCCGAGGTGCCGGGTGCGGTGCTGTGGCGTGCGGCCGGGGAGGTGGTGGGCGAGGCGGAGCTCCCGGACCCGTCCTCGGCGGCGGGGGCGCCGGTGCAGCCGGCCAGGACCAGGAGGGCCGCGGCGACCGGCAGGGCTCTGCGCACGGGTCCTCCTCGGCTCGGGCGTCGGGCACAGGCCGACGCCGGTCAGCGCGGGTAGCGGTCCGCCAGGTCCTCGCGTACGACGCGTCCGGCTGCGACCAGTCGCAACAGTACGGCGGCCGTCAAAGCCTGCCCGGCCATCAGGCCGATCAGCACCAGGATCTGCGCAGCCCCGGCCTCCAGCGGGGTGCCGCCGCCGAGGAGCACGCCGATGAAGGCCCCGGGCAGCGTCACCAGCCCGACGGTCCTGGTCTGGTCGAGCCCGGGGGTGAGCGCCTCCTTGGCGGTCGGCTGGATCACCTCGTAGGCGGCGGCGGGGCTGCTGAGGCCGATGGCCAGACCGGCCTCGTAGGTGCCGAACCTGCCTGCGATCTCGTCGTACGCGCGCCTGCCGGTGAGCGTGGCCGCGGTCATCGTGTTGCCGATGACGATGCCGGCGATCGGGATGATCCCGGGGCCGTTGAACGGCACGGTGCCCGACCCGAGGATCAGCACGAGGACCGGCACCGCTCCGGAGGCGATCGCGGCCATGACCCAGGGCAGCTGTCGCCGCGGCGACCGCACCCGGCCAGCGGAGGTCAGGCTGGCCACGACGAACATCAGCAGGACGAAGGCCAGCGACCACCACACCGACTCCAGGGCGGCGGTGATGACCAGCGACACGACCGCGAGCTGGATGACGGCGCGCACCGCGGCGGTGAGCTGGTTGCGACCGACGCCGAGGCTGCCGAGGCGCGACGCGGTGACGGCGACCGCCACCAACGCGAGCAGCACCAGGGCCAGGCGCCAGTCGGGTGACGGGGCGGCGCTGACGGCGAGGACAGACACGGTCCGCAGGCTACTTCGGCGCAGCGCCCAGGCTGCGGCTCGACGCCGAGGAGTAGCGGCGGTCGGGGTTCGCGCCGATCGCGTCCTGGCGCGCCGCGGTCTTCCGGGCCCGGGGCTGCTTCTTCGCGCCTGCGGTCTTGGCGGTGGTGCGCTTCGCGGGGGCCTTCTTCGCGGGGGCCTGCTTTGCGCCGGTCTGCTTCGCGGCGGCCTTCTTCGCGGCGGCCGGCCGCGGGCGCCGCTGCGCCGTCGTCCCCGTCTCGGAGGTGGAGCTCTCCTCGATCCACTCGTCGAGGACCCGCCACGTCGTCGTCCGCGCCGCCCGGCCGGTGAGCATCCCGAGGTGGCCGCCCGGCACGATCTCGAAGCGCAGCTTCTCGACATTGGGCACCAGGTCGACGATCGGACGCACGCACTGGACCGGGGCGATCCCGTCGGAGTCGCCGCCGAAGGCGAGCAGCGGCGCGGTCAGGTTGGCCAGCTTGATCTCCCGGTCGTCCATCGTGACGGTGCCGGTGGCGAGCTGGTTGCCCTTGAGGATCCGGTGGTAGAGCTGCCCGAAGGTGCGGCCGGGGTAGGCGATCATGTTGGCGGTGAACCGGTCGACCGCCTCGACCTGGGCGAGGAAGTCGGCGTCGTCGAGCTTCGCGGCGATCGCGATCGGCTTGGTGACGAGCTTGTTGAAGCTGGTCAGCTGGAAGGCGCGTCGTACCAGCGGCTTTGGCGCGCCCCCCATCACCCGGTAGGCCTGGGTGACCAGCCCCGCCCGTTCCCCTGCGAGGCCGAGGAAGGGCCGGATCGGCGCGACGAGCGGCACCTGGGTGACGTCGGTCGGGGAGCCGATCGTGGTCAGCGACGCGATCGGCAGGTCGGGTTGGTCGGCCGCGGTGAGCAGCGCGAAGATGCCCCCCAGGCTCCAGCCGACCACGTGCACGGGCCGGTCGCCCGCGTGCCGGCTCACTTCGCGGATCGCCGCCGGGATGACCTCGTCGACCCAGTGCTCCATGCCGAGGTTGCGGTTGGCGAAGGAGACCTCGCCGTACTCCACGAGGTACGTCGGCCGGCCGCGGTCGACGAAGTGCTCGACCACCGAGCAGCCGCGTCGCAGGTCGAAGCAGATCGCCGGGGCGGCGAGGGGGGTCACCAGCAGCACCGGGTCGCCCTGCTCGCGGGCGGTCCCGCGCGGGCGGTAGTGGTAGACCTCGCGCAGCACGCCGTCGTCGATGAGGGTCCGGGGCATCGGGCGCAGATCGGCCAGGCCGCCGTACAACATCTTGTGGGCGACGTTCGCGGCTGCGGAGACGATCTGGTCCGGCTTCGGGATCAGATCCATGCGTGAGAAGTTACCAGCGGGTCACCTTCGACCGGTACCCGTGCGCGGGTTGATCTCGCCCACATTTCCCGTCCCGCAACCGTTGCTCAGCGCAAAGGTCAGCGGAGTTTTACCTACGTCGAGGTTTGGGTCGCTGTGACGACGGTCATAGTGGCGGTGGGGGAGGTCGGGGCTACGTCCGGTCGGGGGCGGTTTGGCGTAGCCGTCGTGCTTCTGGGAGGGAGCTACACGGATGCGTCACGCGCTTCCGGGGGGTACTCGCGTGTCCGCGGCTGTCGCCGCGCTCGCGCTCATCAGTGTCATCGGCGCGGCGCCGTCGAACGCTGACCCGCTCGACCCGGTGACGGGTGTGGTCGAGGGGATCGTCGGTGACCCGGTGCCCACCGGGTGGCTGTACGACGGGTCCGCCACCACCATGAACGAGGTCCGTGCGGCGATCCGCGCGGACTGGATGTGGAGCCGAGGCTGGACCGGCGACGGTGTCGGGATCGCGCTGGTGGACACCGGGGTCGTCCCGGTGGACGGGCTGACGTCGGGCAACGTGGTGAACGGTGCCGACCTCTCGTTCGAGAGCCAGTTCGACGGCCTGAGCCACCTCGACACGTTCGGGCACGGCACCCACATGGCCGGCATCATCGCGGGCAACGACGGCGGGAGCAGCCTCGACGTCGGCCAGTTCGAGGGCGTCGCCCCGGACGCGCGACTCACCAGCATCAAGGTGGCAGCCGCCGACGGCGCGGTCGACGTCTCGCAGGTGATCGCCGCCGTCGACTGGGTGGTCGAGCACCGCAACGACGACCCCGCCAACCCGATCCGGGTGCTCAACCTCTCCTACGGCACCGACGGGGTGCAGGACTTCCAGGTCGACCCGCTCACGCACGCGGTCGAGAACGCCTGGCGCGCCGGGATCGTGGTGGTGGTCTCCGGTGGCAACGACGGCTTCGGTGCCGGCAAGCTGAACAACCCCGCCTACGACCCGCACGTGATCGCCGTCGGCGCGGCCGAGGACAACGACACCGCTGCGATCACGAGTGACGACACCGTGCCGGACTTCTCCAGCCGGGGAGACGCGAGCCGTCGGGTCGACGTCACCGCGCCGGGTCGCTCCGTGGTCTCGCTGCGCGACCCGGGCTCCTACATCGACACGCTCTTCCCCGGTGCCCGGAGCGGCGACCGGTTCTTCAAGGGCAGCGGCACCTCGCAGGCGGCCGCCGTGGTCTCCGGCGCGGTGGCGCTGCTGCTCGAGCAGCGGCCAGGCCTCACCCCGGACCAGGTCAAGGCGCTGCTGCGGCAGACCGCCTCCCCGATGCCGCTGGCCGACGCCGCCGGCCGGGGAGCCGGACAGGTCAACCTGGCCGCCGCCGCAACGGCGATGGTGCCATCGGCCGCGCAGGGCTGGGCGACCTCGACCGGGACCGGCTCGATCGAGGCAGCACGCGGCACCTCACACGTGGCCGACGGGGACGTCGAGCTGACCGGCGAGCGCGACATCATGGGGCCGTGGAAGGCCGACAAGTGGGCGGCCGACAGCACCGCGCAGACCTCCTGGGTCGGCGGGCGCTGGAACAACCGCGACTGGACCGGCGACTGCTGGTGCGGCACCACGTGGAGCGGACCGAGCTGGGCAGGCCGCACCTGGGCGGGCCGCACCTGGGCGGGCAACGACTGGGCGGGCCGGACCTGGGCCGGTCGCACCTGGGCGGGTCGGACCTGGGCCGGCGGCGACTGGCAGGGCAGAACCTGGGCCGGTCGCACCTGGGCCGGCGGGAACTGGTCCTGATCGGATGGGCGCACGATGACTCGGGGGAGAAGCAGCGGCCTCTGGGTCTACGTCTCGGCGATCGCACTCGCCGGGATGGCGGTCCACGTGTCGTTCGTGGTGCCGCTCCCGGACCAGCGCCCCGACGGCCTGGTCTGGCTCGCCGCGGTCACGGTGGGGTTCTTCCTCGCCGAGCGGTACGTCGTCCACCTGCGGCTGGGCCGTGAGGCGTTCGCGTTCACCATGATGGAGATCCCCATGGTGCTGGGGCTCTTCTTCGTCCCGCCGGCGCTGCTCGTGCTGGCGCGGCTGGTCGGCGGTGCGGTCGCCTACCTGGCCGAGCGCAAGGCAGTCCGCAAGGCGGCCTTCAACCTCGCGCTGTTCGTGCTGGAGACCTCGGCCGCGGTGGCGATCTGGCACCTCGTCCTCGGGCCCGCCGACCCGCTGAGCCCCCGCGGGTGGCTGGCCACCGGGCTCGCGGTCGTGTGCACGGGCGTGATCAGCTCCAGCCTGGTCAGCGGCGCGATCGTCATCGTCAGCGGGGAGATGCCGGCCTCGTTGCAGGAGGTGTTCTCGCTCGGGCAGCTCGGGGACCTGGCCAACGCCTGCTTCGCACTGGTCGCGGTCTACCTGCTGGCCGAGGACTGGCGCACGGCCTGGCTGCTCCTCGTGGTGCTGGCGGTGCTGTTCGCCGCGTACCGCTCCTACGAGGGGGCCCGGTCCCGGTCGGAGAGCCTCGAGCAGGTCAACCGCTTCACCGAGATGGTCGGCCGCGACGTCGAGGTGGACGCCGTCGTACGCAACGTGCTCACCGAGATCGCCGACGCCTTCGGGGTGACCACCGTCCAGCTCCGGCTGAGCCGTCCGTTCGACCCCGACGAGGACTGGACGCAGCGCGGTGGCGTGGTCACGCACGGGCACGGCAGCCTGGTCGACCGGCTCGAGCCGCACGCCGAGTTCGGCACCCTGCTGGTCCCGCGCAACCCACGCGCGTCCGAGCTCGCGACGGCGTTGCGTGAGGAGGAAGTCGCGGACGCGTTGATGGTGCCGCTGCACAGCGTCGGGCAGGTCGCCGGGAGGCTGGTGGTCGCCGACCGGCTCAGCGACGTCGCGCCGTTCACCGCCGCCGACCTGAGTCAGCTGCGGTCGCTGGCCAACCACGCCGCGGTGGCGCTCGAGAACGCGGTCCGGGCGGAGCTGATCATCCACCAGGCCGAGGAGCGCGAGCACGAGGCGATGCACGACGAGCTGACCGGACTGGCGAACCGGCGGTTGTTCGCCCGGATGCTCGGCGACCGGCTGGCGGTCGGCCCGGTGGCGCTGCTGCTGCTCGACATCGACCGGTTCAAGCAGGTCAACGACACCCTGGGCCACGAGGTCGGCGACCGGTTGCTGCGGGTGGCGGCGGACCGGGTCCGCGAAGCCGCCCCCACCGGCTCGGCCGTGGCGAGGCTCGGCGGGGACGAGTTCGCGGTGCTCCTGCCTGACGCCCTCGGGGTCGACGCGAACCGGTTCGGGCCGGTCCTGCGCGAAGCGCTGGCGCGACCGATGGTGCTCGGCGAGTTCTCCGTCGCCGTCGACGCGAGCGTCGGAGTCGCCACCGGGCGGCAGGGGGAGAGCCCCGGCACGTTGCTGCGCTGGGCGGACCTGGCGATGTACGCCGCCAAGCAGTCCCGGACCGGTCTCGAGTCCTACCGTCCCGAGCTGGACCAGCACGACTCCTCGCGGCTCGGCCTGCTCGGCGACCTGCGCCTCGCGGTCGCCGAGGGCACGCTGGAGGTGGCCTACCAGCCGAAGCTCGACGTGAGCAGCCGGACCGTCGTGGGGGTCGAGGCGCTGGCGCGGTGGAACCACCCGCGGCTCGGCCGGGTGCACCCCGACGAGTTCATCCCGCTCGCCGAGCACAGCACGCTGATCACCCCGCTGACGCTGTTCGTGCTGCGTCAGGCCCTCGCCCGTGCCGAGCAGTGGCAGAACACCACCGGGAAGTTCTCGGTCGCGGTCAACATCTCCCCGCGCAGCCTGCTCGACCCCGGCTTCGTCGACGACGTCGCCCGCGAGCTGGCACGCGTCGCGCTGCCGCCCTCGTCACTGATCCTCGAGATCACCGAGACCAATCTGATGACCGATCCCGAGCGCGCGATCACCGCGCTGGAGCGGCTCCGCGCGATCGGCGTGCGGCTCTCGGTCGACGACCTCGGCACCGGGTACTCCTCGCTGGCCTACCTGCAGCGCCTACCGGTCGACGAGATCAAGATCGACCGCTCGTTCCTGGCCTCCTTCGAGGAGCCGTCCGCCCAGGCGGTGGTGGGCACGATCGTCGACCTCGGCCACCGGCTCGGCAAGCACGTCGTCGCCGAGGGCGTCGAGGTCGCGGAGTCGTTCGAGGCCCTGCGCACGCTCGGCTGTGACTGCGCCCAGGGCTACTGGATCGCCCGCCCGATGCCGGCCGAGGACCTGACCCGGTTCCTCGAGGGGAAGCCGCCACGGTCCAGCGGGTCGTTGCGGCTGGTGCACTAGCGGCCCGACCGGTCAGCCAGGGAGGTCGAGGCGGACGCGGAGGCGCCCGAGGGCGCGGGCGGCGGCCCTGCGGACCTCCTCGGCGTCGTCGTGCAGCACCGCGCGAACGGCGGGCAGGTGCTCGACGTCGCCGGCCGCCCCGAGCGCCCGCAGTGCCGCCGCCCGGACCCGGGGCAGCTCGTGCCGCGCCAGCCGGACGGCCTCGTCGCCGGCGGGCAGGTCGCGACGGGCCGACACCTTCAAGCACATCTCGGCCACCCGCCACGCCGGGTCGCTCAGCCGCTCGAGCACGACCGGGGCCGCGGACTCGTCCCAGACGTAGAGCAGTCCGCGAGCTGCCCACACCCGCGACCAGTACGGCTTCCAGCCGCCAGTCCCGTCCAGCACGCCCTGTCCTCCCGCCCCGCCGAGGTAGAGCAGGGTCTCGGTGTGCTCGCGCGGCGACTCCGCGGCGAGCAGCTCGGCGCACAGCTGCGCGGCCCGGACCTCGCCGACATGGGCGGCGAGGCGGGCGAGCAGGTCGCGTGGGGACTCTCGTTGCGGCGGTGGCGCCGGCAGCTCGCCCACCGCTCAGGCCCGCCGGGCGGGGCGGACCTGCTTCCGGTGCGTCTGCGGGTCGTCGACCAGTGAGCCGAGGAAGCCGCTGGCCCAGTCCCTGACGTCATGCTCGGACACGGTCTTGCGCATCGCGCGCATCCGTCGCGCGAGGTCCTGCGGGTGGGCGTGCGTCGCGGCGAGGATCGCGTCCTTCATCCCGTTGATGTCGTAGGGGTTGACCATGAAGGCCTGGCGGAGCTCGCCGGCTGCCCCGGCGAACTCGGAGAGCACCAGCGCACCCTCCTCGTCGTACTTGCAGACCACGAACTCCTTCGCGACGAGGTTCATCCCGTCCGCGAGCGGGGTCACCACGCACACGTCGGCGGCCCGGAAGAGCGCCGCCATCTCGTGGCGGGGATAGGACGAGTGCAGGTAGGCCACCGCGGGCCTCCCGATCCGGCCGAGGTCGCCGTTGAGCCGCCCGACGAGACGGTCGATGTCGTCGCGGAGGCGCCGGTACTGGTCGACGCGTTCGCGAGACGGGGTGGCGACCTGCACGAACACCGTGTCCTCCACCGACAGGTGGCCTTCGGCGACGAGCTCGCCGTACGCGCGAAGCCGGCTGTAGATGCCCTTGGTGTAGTCGAGCCGGTCCACGCCGAGGAGCACGTTGCGGGGGTTGCCGAGCTGCTCGCGGATCTCCTTGGCGCGAGCGGCGACCGACTCCGAACGGGCCAGCTCCACGAGACCCTCCACGTCGATCGAGATCGGGAAGGCGGCCGCCTGTACGACGCGGCCGTCGGGCAGGTAGACCAGGTCGCGGTGGGTCTTGTGGCCGACCCGCTGCCGCACGAGGCGGACGAAGTTCTGGGCGTTGTTCGGGCGCTGGAAGCCGACCAGGTCCGCCCCCAGCAGCCCCTCGAGGATCTGCCGGCGCCAGGGCATCTGCTGGAACAGCTCGGCGGGCGGGAACGGGATGTGCAGGAAGAACCCGATGCGCAGGTCGGGGCGCAGCGCCCGCAGCATCGCCGGCACGAGCTGCAGCTGGTAGTCGTGCACCCACACGGTGGCGCCGTCGGCGGCGACGCTGGCCGCCTCCTCGGCGAACCGTTCGTTGACCGTCACGTAGGAGTCCCACCATTCCCGGTGGAACTCCGGCTTGGCGACCACGTCGTGGTAGAGCGGCCACAGGGTCGCGTTCGAGAAGCCCTCGTAGAACTCCTCGACCTCCTGCCCGGACAGCGGCACGGGGACCAGGGTCATGCCGTCCTGCTCGAACGGCTCGACGTCGGTGTCGGTTCCGCCGGCCCAGCCGATCCAGGCCCCGTCGTGGGCGCGCATGACCGGCTCGAGGGCGGTCACCAGCCCGCCCGGCGAGGTCCGCCAGTCCACCGAGCCGTCCTCGTTGACGACGCGGTCGACGGGCAGCCGGTTGGCGACGATGACGAGGTCGGACTTGTGGTCTGCACTCACGGGGCCAACCTAACCTGGCCGGGGAAGGCCGACAGTGGCCTGCGTCTCACCGGTCGGCGTCGTAGCGGACCCCGAGGTCGCGGCGGATCCGGTCCATCAGGGCCATCAGCTCCACCGTCTCGTCGAGCGGCATCAGCGGGCTCTCGGTCTCGCCGTTGCGCAGGCACCGCATCACCTCGATCGCCTCGTGGGCGAGTCCGCCGCCGAGCATCGGCTCGTGCAGCGTCTCGGTGTGCTCGCCGCTGACCCAGGTGGCCGTGGTCGGGTGGTGGAACGAGTCGGGGAGGTCGAAGCGGCCGACGTCGGTGGCGATGGACGCGGTCCGCGGCGAGGGCCCGGTCATCGACGCGGTGAGCGAGGCGACCGCACCGCTGTCGTAGGCGAGCGCGAGGGCGATGTTCAGGTCCACGCCGAGGTCGGACAGCGTCCCGGCCGCGGCCACCGTCGACGGCCGGCCGAGGAACAGGTGGGCGAACGTCAGCGGGTAGATCCCCATGTCGAGCAGGGCGCCGCCGCCCAGCTCCGGAGCGAGCAGCCGGTCGGTGGCCGGCTGGTCGACGCGGAAGCCGAGGTCGGCGCGGACCTGGGTGACCGGGCCCAGGTCGCCGGTCGCCAGGACCTGCTGGAGCCGCCGGATCAGCGGGTTGCAGCGCATCCACATGGCCTCCATGAGGAACAGCCGCTTCCTCCGGGCCACGGCCACGAGGTCGGCGGCCTGCTGCTCGGTCAGGGTCAGCGACTTCTCGCACAGCACGGCCTTGCCGGCCTCGAGCGCCATCAGCACGTGCTCGTGGTGCAGGGCGTGGGGAGTGGCGACGTACACCACGTCGACGTCCGGGTCCTCGACGAGCGCCCGGTAGTCGCCGTACGCCGTGCCGACGCCGTACCGCCCGGCAAAGGCCTCGGCGGACTCGAGCGCTCGTGCGGCCACCGCCGCGACCTCCGCGTCGTCGAGGAGCCCGAGGGCGGTCGCGAAGGAGTTCGCGATCTTGCCGGTGGCGAGGATGCCCCAGCGCACCGGCCGGTCCGCCGGCAGCGGGTCGGCGAGCCGGGGGCCGGGCGTCACCTCGAGCGGCGGCAGCTCGGTCGGCAGCCTCCGGGGAACGCCCGACGCGGGCTCCTCGAGAGCCGGGGACGGCGGCGGCGCCGGGTCCGGTCCGCCCCCGGATGCGGGCTCGGCGGGGGGCGGCTGCGACGGGTGGGACTCGGGTGGCGGCACGCCCGTCATTCTCCGGAACGAAACGCCGCATGCAAATGACATGGTTGTGGTTCGTCGCCTACGATGGGACGAGTTGGACGAGCAAGGACCGCCCCAGCTGACACCGCAGCAGACGCCACCGCAGAGCAGGACCAGGAGCCGGGACATGGACGCCGCGAACGCCCTCAACGACCAGAGCCAGGTGACCCTCGACGACCTGTCCGAGCGCGACCGCGAGATCTTGAACTTCGAGCGGCAGTGGTGGAAGTACGCCGGCGCCAAGGAGCAGGCGGTCCGGGAGAAGTTCGACATGTCCTCCACGCGCTACTACCAGGTGCTCAACGCGCTGATCGACCGTCCCGAGGCGCTGGCCTTCGACCCGCTGCTGGTCCGCCGCCTGCGCCGGCTGCGCGCTGCCCGCCAGCGCGCTCGCTCCGCGCGTCGGCTCGGCTTCGAGGTCTGAGGTGCGCCGCCTCCGCGACCAGCGCGGGATGGCGCTCTCCTCGCCGGTCGCGCTGCTGTCCGCCGTCGCGGTGATCGTGGCCGGGGCGGCGTTCTTCGCCACCGGCAGCGACCAGCAGGAGCCCGAGGTCGCGCGGACGGTGACGGCCACGCCGACGAAGCCGGCGCCGACCAGGACCGCGTCCGAGCCGGTCATCAAGGAGAAGAAGAAGCCCAAGAAGCCCCCGGTGCGCCGCGCCGGCACCTACGTCGAGGTCTACAACAACTCCGGCATCAGCGGCCTGGCCGGCCGGACCGCGCGCCGCGCGTCGGGAGCCGGCTGGAAGGTCGTCGGCTCGGACAACTGGTACGGCACGATCCCGGCGAGCACGGTGTACTTTCCCCCGCGGCTGCAGCCCGAGGCCAAGCTGCTCGCCCGCGACCTGGGCATCCACCGGCTGCGCCCGGCCATCTCGCCGATGCGCGGGGATCGGCTCACGGTCATCCTCACCACCGACTACCGCGGCTGACCCGACCCGTTGAGTCGCCAGCTTCGGTCCGTTGAGCCGCCACATTCCGTCCCTCGAGTCGTCGACTCCCGGCCGGTCCGATGAAGCCCGCGCCATGAACGACGGGACTGTGGCGTTCCGGTGGACGGAACCTGACGGGTGGACAGACGCAACCTGACGGCTCAACGGTTGGGCGCAGGGTCGCCGTCTGGTTGGGTGAGGGGATGGAGTTCCGGTCCGAGGAAGCCCGCCGGCAGTACGACGCCGTGGTCGCCGTGGCCCGCGAGGTCGTGGTCGGCCTCGACTTCGACGGCACCTTGTCGCCGATCGTGGACGACCCCGCCGCGGCGGTGATCCACCCCGACGGGCACGACGTGCTCGTCGGCCTCGCCGCCCGGGTGCGCGCGGTCGCGATCGTCACCGGCCGGCCCGCCCACCAGGTCGTCGAGCTCGGCGCCCTGGACCGGGTCGCCGCCGCCCTCCCGCCCGGGGCCAGGTTGCTCGTGCGCGGCCAGTACGGCAACGAGTCGTGGGACTCCGAGCACCGCACCTACGTGACGCACGAGGTCCCTGCCGGCCTGGCCGCATTCCGGGCCGAGCTGCCGCGGTTGCTCGATGCCCAGGGGGCCGGCGACGCCTACGTCGAGGAGAAAGGTCTCGCCGTGGCGGTGCACACCCGCCGGCTGAGCGACCCTGCCGCGGCTTTCGCCCGGCTCGAGCCGGAGCTCACCGATGCCGCGGAGCGGCACGGCCTCGCCCTCGAGCCCGGCCGGCTCGTGCTGGAGGTCCGCGCCCCCGGGACGCACAAGGGCCACGCGCTGCGCCAGGTGGTCGCCGACACCGACGCGGGCGGCGTGGTCTTCGTCGGTGACGACCTCGGCGACCTCGAGGCGTTCGAGGCGGCCCGGGCACTGCGCTCGCAGGGGCTGCCGGCTTTCCTGGTCTGCTCGGGCTCCGCCGAGGAGCAGGCCCTCGCGGACATCGCCGACCTCGTCGTGCCCGGCCCGGACGGGGTGATGGACCTGCTCAGGCAGCTGAGCGCAGCCGCCGACCGCGACGGCTGAGCGTCGGGTAGCCGCCGTCCTCGAGCCCGGCCCAGCGCTCGAAGGCGTTGTGGACCGCGACGTCGCCCCCGCGCAGCACCGACCAGGCCGCGGCGACGCCGTACAGCGGGAGCATCGGCAGGCCGAGGCAGGCGGCGTACTGCCAGCTGTGCCGCTGCTCGTGCCGCAGCAGCCGCGCCCGGTCCGCCAGCCAGGCCGCGTCGTGGTGGGTGAGTACGACGTCGCCGACGGTGAACGCCGCCGCGCCGGGCAGCCGGAGCCGCGAGCGGGTCGCCAGCACGGTGCCGCGGTCGGCCACCGAGAGCCGGGCCCGGGAGCCGACCGCGAGCGCGAGGCCGAGCAGCGTGGAGCCGTTCAGCGCGTTGAGGACCTGCCGGACCCGCCAGGACTGCATGGGCCCAGTGTGCCGTGAGACGGACCTATCTCGAATGGTGAACGCGATGTGCACATGTTGAGACGCTTGCCTACAGTGGAGACCGCTCATCGAGAGGGGCAGAGGGACACGGCCCGCTGAAGCCCCGGCAACCCGTCGTCACGTCGCGCTGAGGACCGCTGACGGCACGGTGCTAATTCCGTCCCGCGCCGAGAGCCGGCCCGGGGAAGATGAGAAGGAGGCCTCCTTGAGCACGTCACTCCTGCACCCCACGACCGGTGCCGCTGGTGGACTGCGGGAGGGTGCCTTCGGGAACGCCACCCATCTCGCCTGTCGCGAGTGCGGCGCCACCTCGGAGCTCGGACCCTTCTACGCGTGTCCGGAGTGCTTCGGGCCGCTCGAGATCGGCTACGACTTCCCGGCCGCGCTGACCCGCGCCGAGATCGAGGCCGGTCCGAAGAACATCTGGCGCTACCAGCCGTTGCTGCCCGTGCCCACGGACATTGCGTCGAGCCCCAACATGGAGCCCGGCTTCACCCGGCTCCTCAAGGCGCACAACCTCGCCCGCGAGCTCGGGATGAAGAACCTCTGGGTCAAGGACGACTCCGGCAACCCCACCCACTCGTTCAAGGACCGCGTCGTCGCGGTCGCGCTGTCGGCCGCCCGCGAGCTCGGGATGAAGGTCTTCGCCTGTCCCTCGACCGGCAACCTGGCCAACGCCGTCGCCGCGGCCGGCGCTCGCGCCGGGATGAAGACCGTGGTGTTCATCCCGCACGACCTCGAGGCGGCGAAGGTGATCACCAGCGCGGTCTACACCGACTCGCTGGTGGCGGTGAAGGGCAACTACGACGACGTCAACCGGCTCGCCTCGGAGATCGCCGGCGAGGAGGAGGGCTGGGCGTTCGTGAACGTCAACGTGCGGCCCTACTACGCAGAGGGATCCAAGACCCTTGGCTACGAGGTCGCCGAGCAGCTCGGCTGGCGGCTCCCGGAGCAGGTGGTGATCCCGGTGGCGTCCGGCTCGCAGCTGACCAAGGTCGACAAGGGCTTCGCCGAGCTGGTGCGGCTCGGTCTGGTCGAGGAGTCGCCGTACAAGATCTTCGGGGCTCAGGCGCACGGCTGCTCACCGGTCTCCGCGGCGTTCAAGCAGGGCCACGACGTGGTCCGCCCGGTCAAGCCGGACACGATCGCCAAGTCGCTCGCGATCGGCAACCCGGCGGACGGTCCCTACGTGCTCGACGTGGCGCGGCGCACCGGTGGTGCCGTCGAGGACGTCACCGACGAGGAGGTGCGCGACGGCATCCAGCTGCTCGCCCGGACCGAGGGCGTCTTCGCCGAGACCGCCGGTGGGGTGACGATCGCGACGCTGAAGAAGCTGCTCGAGACCGGCCAGCTCGACCCCGAGGCAGACACGGTCGTGTTCAACACCGGCGATGGCCTCAAGACGCTCGACGCGGTTGCGGGCCGGGTGGGTCCGGCTGCGACGATCGACCCGACGTACGCCGCCTTCACCGGCACCGGCCTGGCCGGCTGAGCACGACACGAGGAGATCAGATGAGCGTCAGCGTCCGGATCCCGACCATCCTGCGCACCTACACCGGCGGGGCGTCCGAGGTGAGCGCCGTGGGGGCGACCCTCTCCGAGGTGCTCGACGACCTCGACGCGAACCACCCCGGGATCCGCGCCCGGATCCTCGACGACCAGGGCGCGATCCGGCGCTTCGTGAACGTCTACGTCGGCAACGACGACGTGCGCTTCCTCGACGCGCTCGACACCAAGACCCCGGACGGGGCGCAGGTCTCCGTCATCCCCGCCGTCGCCGGCGGCTGACGCCGGCGAGCAGCCCTTCGTCGCCTCAGCCTGCGCCGGGCGCAGGACCGGGGAACAGCCCGGACGTGTCCGCCCGTCGGGGCTCGGAGCCGCGACACGCCGGCCCGGTCGGCCGTGATGACGCTTCCCCTCGTGGGCCGGGCAGCGACGATGGGCAGATGTACGGCGACCGACCGGACCCCGTGACGGCAGCGACGACCTTCGTCGCCGCCCGTTTCCCGCACGCCGCAGCCGCGTTCGTCGGGGGGAGCGCGCTGACGCAGCGACGCACGCCGACCTCGGACCTCGACGTGGTGGTCGTGCTGAGGCAGCGGACCGAGTCCGACCCCGCGCCGTACCGCGAGACCTTCGAGCACGACGGCTGGATCGTCGAGGCGTTCGTGCACACCCGGGACAGCCTGGAGCGCTTCTGGCGCAAGGACGCGGACCGGCGGGTCCCCTCCCTGCTGCGGATGTGCGCCGAGAGCGAGGTGCTGTGCGACTCGGCCGGGATGGCGGAGCAGATCAGGTCCGCCGCCGTGCAGTGGCTGGCCGCCGGCCCGGCGCCGCTGGACCCCGGCGCCCTCGAGGCGATGCGCTACGGCCTCACCGACCTGCTCGACGACATGGCCGGCTGCGACGACGAGCAGGAGCTGGCGTTCATCGCCGGAGCGGTGGTGCGCGACGTCGCGGCCCTCGCCCTCACGGTCGGCGGTCAGTGGTCCGGCACCGGCAAGGGGCTGGCGCGGGCGCTGTCGGTGTACGACGCCGACCTGCTGGAGCGGCTGGTCAACGGCCACCGGCACGTCGTCGTCTACGGCGACACCGCGGTGCTGCACCGGGCGGCCGTGGACGTGCTCCTGCGCGCCGGGGGCGCGCTGATGGCCGGCTACCGGGCGCTCGCACCTCCGGCGCAGTAGCCTCGCCGGCATGGAGGACGTGCTGCTGGTGACCTGCACCGAGTGGCCCGACGGCGAGCCCGAGGGTCACCGGCTGGTCGAGGCGCTCGCCGCACGCGGGATCGGCGCGCGCTGGGTTTCGTGGGACGACCCCGACGTGGACTGGTCCGCGGCCCGGCTCGTCGCGGTGCGCAGCGTGTGGGACTACCAGGACCGGTGCGCGGAGTTCCTGACCTGGGCCCGGTCGGCCGGACCGGCCCTGCTCAACGGCGCCGAGGCCTTCGCGTGGAACACCGACAAGCGCTACCTCGTCGACCTCGCCGCTGCCGGCCTGCCGGTGGTGCCGACCCTCGTGGCCGAGGACGAGAGCGAGCTGCCCGCGGCGGTCGCGGACTGTTTCCCGGCCGTGGTCAAGCCACGCGTCGGGGCAAGCGGCCGCAGGGTGGTGGTGTTCGACGGCGAGCCCGGCGGCCCCGACGACCTCGACGAGTCCCAGCTCGGGCCGGGCCCCTGGGTCGTCCAGCCGCTGGTCGGGTCGGTGCGGACCGAGGGCGAGGCGTCGGTGTTCGTGCTCGGCACCGTGCCGGTCTCCCAGGTGCGCAAGGTCCCGGCGGTCGGCGATATCCGGGTCCACGAGCGGTACGGCGGGCGCACGGACCCCGAGCCGCTCGACCCCGAAGCGGCCGACCTCGCGCGCCGGGCGATGGCCTCGGCGCAGGATCTGCTCGGCCACCGGCTCGACTACGGTCGCGTCGACCTGATGCGCGACGACGACGGGCGGCTCGTGGTCGGGGAGGTCGAGGTGACCGAGCCGGGGCTGTACCTGGACGTCGTACCGGCGAACGCCGCAGCGTTCGCCGACCTGGTCGCGCAGGTGCTGGGCCCCTCACCCCCGACAACGTAAGTGGCCGGAGCGGCGCTTGCGCGCTGCTCCGGCCAGAACCCCGTCGCACCCACGAGGTGCCCTCAGGTTAGGACCGCGGGGAAGTGGCGGTCAATGGTCCGGACTGACCATCCCCCATGGTCTAGACGCAACCGGGGGCCGACCCGTCGGCCGGGACCAGGAGCACCCGGGCGAGGGGTGTCCGCGGGGTGGAGGCATCGCCTTGCACTCGGGGGTGGCGAGTGCTAAAAATTGGTTAGCACTCTCATATCGAGAGTGACAGCCTCCCGCGGGGCCGAGCCTCGCGGCAGGTGACGTTCACGGACCGGAAGATGAGGTCTCCAGCGCCGGCGGGAAGGGTCCGCCGGGCCGGCGGGGGCCGTCCGTCGCGGGCATCGACCGGTCCTTCGAAGACTACGCGTGAGGATTCGCGGAGAATGCCGAAGCTTATTGCGTTCAACGAGGAAGCACGGCGCGGGCTCGAGCGTGGCATGAACACGCTCGCGGACGCCGTCAAGGTGACGCTGGGCCCCAAGGGCCGCAACGTCGTCCTCGAGAAGAAGTGGGGCGCCCCCACGATCACCAACGACGGTGTCTCCATCGCCAAGGAGATCGAGCTCGAGGACCCCTACGAGAAGATCGGTGCCGAGCTCGTCAAGGAGGTCGCCAAGAAGACCGACGACGTCGCCGGTGACGGTACGACGACGGCGACCGTGCTGGCCCAGGCCATGGTCCGCGAGGGCCTGCGCAACGTGGCGGCGGGTGCGAACCCGATGGCCCTCAAGCGCGGCATCGAGGCGGCCGTCGAGGCGGTCTCCGAGCAGCTGCTCGGGATGGCCAAGGACGTCGAGACCAAGGAGCAGATTGCTTCCACGGCCTCGATCTCGGCCGCTGACCCGACCGTCGGCGAGATCATCGCCGAGGCGATGGACAAGGTCGGCAAGGAAGGCGTCATCACCGTCGAGGAGTCGAACACCTTCGGGCTCGACCTCGAGCTGACCGAGGGGATGCGGTTCGACAAGGGCTACATCTCGGCCTACTTCGTCACCGACGCCGAGCGGATGGAGACGGTCCTCGAGGACCCCTACATCCTGATCGCCAACCAGAAGGTCTCCAACGTCAAGGACCTGCTGCCGCTGCTCGAGAAGGTCATGCAGTCCGGCAAGCCGCTGCTGATCCTCGCCGAGGACGTCGACGGCGAGGCCCTGAGCACGCTGGTGGTCAACAAGATCCGCGGCACCTTCAAGTCCGTCGCCGTCAAGGCCCCGGGCTTCGGCGACCGCCGCAAGGCCATGCTGCAGGACATCGCGATCCTGACCGGTGGCCAGGTCATCTCCGAGGAGGTCGGCCTCAAGCTGGAGAGCACCGGCATCGAGCTGCTCGGCCAGGCCCGCAAGGTCGTGGTGACCAAGGACGAGACCACCATCGTCGAGGGTGCGGGCGACGCGGACCAGATCGCCGGTCGCGTCAACCAGATCCGCGCCGAGATCGACAAGTCCGACTCCGACTACGACCGCGAGAAGCTGCAGGAGCGCCTGGCCAAGCTGGCCGGCGGTGTTGCGGTCATCAAGGTCGGCGCCGCCACCGAGGTCGAGCTCAAGGAGCGCAAGCACCGCATCGAGGACGCCGTTCGCAACGCGAAGGCGGCCGTCGAGGAGGGCATCGTCGCCGGCGGTGGCGTGGCGCTCGTCCAGGCTTCCGACCGCGCGTTCGAGAAGCTCGAGCTCGAGGGTGACGAGGCCACCGGCGCGCAGATCGTGCGCTACGCCTCCGAGGCCCCGCTCAAGCAGATCGCGATCAACGCCGGCCTCGAAGGCGGCGTCGTGGCGGAGAAGGTGCGCAACCTGCAGGCCGGCCACGGCCTCAACGCCGCCACCGGCGAGTACGTCGACATGATCGCCACCGGGATCATCGACCCGGCCAAGGTGACCCGGTCGGCGCTGCAGAACGCCGCGTCCATCGCCGCGCTGTTCCTCACCACCGAGGCAGTCGTCGCGGACAAGCCCGAGAAGGCCGCGCCCATGGGTGGCGACCCGACGGGTGGCATGGGCGGCATGGGCGGCATGGACTTCTGAGTCCGCCCGGTGGTCGAGGGGGCGAGCGAAGCGAGCATCTCGAAACCACCAGCACGACAGCGAAGGGCCCCGGCTCCGGCCGGGGCCCTTCCGCGTTCTCGCCGGCCACCGACCGAGTCGCCGAGTGAGTCGCCGAGTGAGCCGCTGACGGGTCGATCGTCGGCATCAGGTGCCGGAGATCGACCCGTCAGCGACAGGCAGGCCCGGTCAGCGGACGTCGTGCGGGCGGAACTGCACGCTGATCCGCGGGCCCACCGGCCGGGCGGTCTTGAGCACGGCGTGCTCCCAGGTGCGCTGGCAGGAGCCGCCCATCACCAACAGGTCGCCGTGCCCCACCGGCAGGGAGAGCGGCGTGCCGGGGACGCCCTGGCGCGGGCGCAGCGACAGCCGACGGGTCTCGCCGAGCGAGAGGATCGCGACCATGGTGTCGCTCGTGCGGCTGCGTCCGATGGTGTCGCCGTGCCACGCCACGCTGTCGCGCCCGTCCCGGTAGAAGCACATCCCGGCGGTGGTGAACGGCTCGCCGAGCTCGGCCGCGTAGTGGGCGTTGAGTGCGTCGCGGGCCTCGACGAGCGCCGGGTCCGGCCACGGCTCGTGCTCCCCGTAGAACTTCAGCAGCCGCGGCACGTCGACCACCCGGTCGTACATCTGCCGCCGCTCGGCGTACCACGGCACGTCGCGGACCAGCCGGCCGAACAGCTCCTCGGCCCCCGACAGCCAGGCCGGGCGTACGTCGACCCAGGCGCCCGAGCCGAGCCGCTGCCGGCGGACCGATCCGCCGAGCGCGCCGACGACCGGACCGCCGCTGTCGGTCAGCGCGTCCAGGAGCGAGGTCTGGAAGTCCAGGGTCATGCCCCCGAGCCTATGTCGGTTCGAACACATGTTCTAGGACCTCGGCCGGGGCCGGGCGTCGACGAGCCCGGCCGGTGCCTGGGGTGACTAGGTGGGCCCGCCATCGGGGTCAGGGTCCGGTCAGGGGATGACCAGGGTCACATGGGTCGTTAATCCAGTGTGCGCGAGCGCGTGCAGCACCTAGGTTTCTCCTTGGAGACGTCAGCGGCCCGGAGGGCCGTCGTATGGAGGGAAACCGATCTCGTGACCGAGCAGAACACTGCGCTGCGCCCTGCCGCGCGCGTGCAGAACCTGACCAAGACCTACGGCTCCGGCCAGGCCCAGGTCGTCGCGCTGGACGACGTGACGCTGGACCTCTACGCCGGGGAGTTCACCGCGGTGATGGGGCCGTCCGGCTCGGGGAAGTCCACCCTGATGCACTGCTGCGCCGCCCTGGACTCGGCGACCAGCGGGTCGGTGCTGATCGGTGAGACCGAGCTGGCCCGGCTGAAGGACAAGGAGCTCACCCGGCTGCGGCGCGACCAGATCGGCTTCGTCTTCCAGTCGTTCAACCTGGTCCCGACGCTGACCGCCGAGGAGAACATCTTGCTGCCGCTGTCGATCGCCGGCCGCAAGCCCGACCAGGAGTGGTACGACTCGGTCGTCGAGACCGTGGGCCTGCGGGACCGCCTCGACCACCGCCCCAACGCGCTCTCCGGCGGCCAGCAGCAGCGTGTCGCGGTGGCGCGTGCCCTGGCCAGCCGACCGTCGATCGTGTTCGCCGACGAGCCGACCGGCAACCTCGACTCGCACTCGGGCGCGGAGGTGCTCGCGCTGCTGCGCCGCTCCGTCGACGAGTTCGGCCAGACCATCGTGATGGTCACCCACGACCCGGTCGCGGCGTCGTTCACCGACCGCGTGGTGTTCCTCGCCGACGGCAAGGTCGTCGACGAGCTGCGCCACCCCGACCGCGACACGGTCCTGGAGCGGATGACGCACATGGACGACCACAAGCTCGCCGCGATGCAGGCACAGGCGGCTGACGGCTGATGTTCAAAGCTGCCTGGAAGAGCCTGATGGGGCGCAAGCTGCGCCTGCTCATGAGCACCTTCGCCATCGTGCTCGGCGTCGCCTTCGTCGCCGGGTCACTGATCTTCACCGACACGCTCAGCCGCTCCTTCGACGCGATCTTCGCCTCGTCGGTGGGCGACGTCGTGGTGCGTCCCGAGGGGGGCACCAGCGACGACGGGACGCCGACGTCGAAGACGATGCCGGCCTCCCTCGTCGACGAGCTTGCGGGCGTCGACGGCGCGGCCCGTGCGGACGGCAACGTGGCGTCGTACAGCGTCTTCGTCGTCGGCGAGAACGGCAAGGTCGTCGGCGGGCAGGGCGCCCCCGGTATCGGCCTGAACTGGAACGACGCCCCGGCCGCGAACGGTCTCAAGGGGCTGGAGATCATCGACGGCCGGCCGCCCGAGAAGTCGGGCGAGGTCGTCATCGACCAGGCCACTGCGAAGACGGCCGGCTACCAGGTCGGCGACGAGGTGCACCTGGTCACCTCCTCGGAGCAGGCCGTGCTGCACCCCACGCTGGTCGGCATCTCGAGCTTCGCCGACGGCGGCTCCGCCAACGGCGCCACCCTCACCTCCTTCGACACCGCGACGGCCCAGGACCTCTTCCTCGGCGGCAAGAACGCCTACAACGACGCCTGGGTGACCGCGGACGGGGTCAGCCAGGAGGCGCTGCGGGACAACGTCGCCGCGGTGCTGCCCGCCGGATACGAGGCGGTCACCGGCGACGAGGCGGCCGACGAGGCGGCGAGCGACCTGATGCAGGCGATCTCGTTCATCAGCACCTTCCTGCTGATCTTCGCCGGGATCTCCCTGGTCGTCGGCAGCTTCCTGATCGTCAACACGTTCTCGATCCTCGTCGCCCAGCGCAGCCGCGAGCTCGCCCTGCTCCGGGCGCTCGGTGCCTCGCGCCGCCAGGTCACCCGGTCGGTGCTGTTCGAGGCGGTGGTGCTCGGCTTCGCCGGCTCGACGATCGGCCTCGGCCTGGGCGTGCTGCTCGCGATGGGCATCCGAGCGCTGTTCGCGACGTTCGGTCTCGACCTGTCCGGCCAGTCGCTGATCTTCGCGGCGCGGACCCCGCTGGCGGCGTACGTGGTGGGCATCCTGGTCACCGTCTTCGCGGCCTACGTCCCGGCGCGGCGCTCGGCGCGCATCGCACCGGTCGCGGCGCTGCGCGACGACGTGGCGATGCCCGAGTCGGCGCTGCACTGGCGGCTCGGGCTGGGCGCCGCGATGATCGTCGGCGGCGGCGCGGCGATGCTGGCGGGGCTGTACGCCGACGTGCCCCGGCCGGGTTTCTGGGTCGGCGGCGGCATCCTGTTCGTGCTGCTCGGGGTGGCCGGGGCCAGTCCGGTGATCAGCCGGCCGGTCGTGTCGCTGGCGACGCTCATCTACCGGCGGGTCTACGGCACGGTCGGCAACCTCGCCGGGCAGAACTCGCTGCGCAACCCGCGTCGTACGGCGGCCACCGCCTCGGCGCTGATGATCGGGTTGGCCCTGGTCACCACGATGTCGATCCTCGGCTCGTCCGCGAAGGCCAGCGTCGACCAGACGATCGAGGAGAACTTCTACGGCGACCTGGTCGTGTCCAACGTGATCGGGATGCCGTTCTCCACCACGATCGCCGACGACATCGAGACGGTGCAGGGCGTCGACACGGTCAGCCGGATGCGCTTCGCCAACCTGTCCTTCGGCGGTGGCAACAGCCTGGCCGGGATCGAGCCGGACAGCCTGCAGCAGGTCGCCGCGGTGCCGATGGTGTCCGGCTCGCTGGACGACCTGCGCGACGGCACCGTGGTCGTCGACGAGGGTGCGGCGAAGGACCAGCACCTCGCCATCGGTGACTCGGTCGACATCGACTTCCCGACGGGGACGGAGAGCCTGGAGGTGGTGGGCGTCTACCACGACAACGACCCGGTGCTGTGGACGTCCTTCGCTACCACCCTGCCGACCCTGGTGAAGGCCGGCTACCCGAAGGCGGACAGCTACCTGCTGATCACGGTCGACGACGGCGCCGACGCGGCCGCCGTGCAGGACGCGGTGGAGCAGCAGACCGCCGAGCTGCCCACGGTGACCGTCAAGGACCAGGCCGGGTTCGCCGAGGAGCAGCGCGCGCCGATCGACCAGATGCTGCTGCTGATCTACGCGCTGCTCGGGCTGGCCCTGGTCATCGCGGTGCTCGGCATCGTCAACACCCTGGCGTTGTCGGTGATCGAGCGGACCCGCGAGGTCGGCCTGCTGCGGGCGATCGGGCTCGGCCGCGGGCAGCTGCGCCGGATGATCCGGCTGGAGGCGATCGTGATCGCCGTGCTCGGCGCGGTTCTCGGCGTCGGCATGGGGATCGTGTTCGGCCTGGCGCTGATGACCTCGCTCGCCGACGACGGCCTGGAGGTCGTGCAGGTGCCGGTCCTGCAGCTGCTCCTGTACGTCGTGGCGGCCGGTCTGGTGGGTGTGCTGGCGGCCGTGTTCCCGGCCCGCCGTGCCGCACGGCTCGACGTGCTGCAGGCGATCGCCACGGAGTGACAGCGGGGCCCCGCACCTCTCTCGCACCCGCCCCACCGGCCGCCGATGCGGCTAAGGTGGAGTGGCGGGGGGTCGAGGGAGGTGCGATGGGCGACGTGGTGACCACGCCTGACCGACCACGCCAGACAGTGCACAAGCACGTGCAGGTCCGTGAGTACGTCCGGGGGCTGATCCAGGGCGCCGAGCCCGGAAGCCCCGCCCCGTCCGAGCGGGAACTCGTGCAGCACTTCGGAGTCGCGCGGATGACCGTGCGCCAGGCGCTCGACGCGCTGGTGTCCGAGGGGCTCCTGGAGCGGGTGCCCGGCCGCGGCACGTTCGTGGCGCGCGCGAAGATCGACGTGCAGGTGCGGCTGTCGAGCTACACCGAGGAGATGGGCCGTCGCGGCATGAAGCCGGACTCCCGCACCCTGCTGGCGCGGATGGAGTCCGCCGGCCCGGGGGTCGCGCGGGCGCTCGAGATCAGCGAGGGCGACCGGGTCGTGCACTGGCAGCGGCTCCGTCTGGCCGACGGCACCCCGATGTGCGTCGAGGACGCCTACCTCGCGGACAGCATCGTGCCGAACTTCCTCGACCAGCCCCTGCCGGAGAGCCTCTACGCCGAGCTCGAGCGACGCGACCTGCTGCCGACCTGGGGCGAGGACTCGGTGGACGCCGCGGCGGCACGCCCGGAAGAGGCGAACCTGCTGGAGATCTCCGCCGGCGCACCGGTGCTGCGGATCGCCCGGCGCGCGTTTGCCGGCTCGATCGCGATCGAGGTGTCGCGCTCGATCTTCCGCGCGGATCGCTACACGCTGTGGATGCCACTGTCGCGCCCGAACGCGCCGGTCACCCCGCAGCGGTGACCCCGCTCGCACCCGTCGGTGTCCTCGACGGGCACAACGACCTGCCCTGGACGCTGCGCGAGCACTGCGGCTACGACCTCGGCGCGGTCGCGCTGGCCAGCGGTGAACCGGCGGTGCAGACCGACCTGCCCCGGCTGCGCGCCGGCGGGGTGACGGGCCAGTTCTGGTCGGTGTTCGTGCCGTGCACGCTCGTGGGCGCCGAGGCCGTGCGCGCGACGTACGAGCAGGTCGACTTCGTGCACCGGATGGTCGAGGCCTTCCCCGGGGACCTGGCTCTCTGTCGGAGCGCGGACGAGGTGGACGCCGCCGTCGCCGGGGGCCGGATCGCGTCGCTGATGGGGATGGAGGGCGGTCACTCGATCGACTCGTCGCTCGAAGTGCTGCGCGACCTGCACGGGCGCGGCGTGCGCTACCTGACGCTGACCCACAACGAGAACGTGCCGTGGGCGGACTCGGCCACCGACCAACCGGTGCTCGGCGGACTGTCCGACTTCGGCCGGGACGTGGTCCGGGAGATGAACCGGATCGGGATGTTCGTGGACCTCTCGCACGTGTCGGACGGGGTGATGCGCGACGCGCTCGCGGTCAGCACGGCGCCGGTCGTGTTCAGCCACAGCTCGGCCCGGGCGGTCGCGGACCATCCGCGCAACGTCCCGGACGACGTGCTGGTGTCGCTGGCCGGGAACGGCGGCGTGTGCATGGTCAGCTTCGTGTCGTTCTTCGTCAGCCGGCGTTGGGCCGAGTGGTACCACGCCTGCCTCGCGGTGGTGGCCTCGCGCGGCGGCGACCCGCGGGTGTTCGAGGACGCCGACCCGGTGCTGCGCGAGATGCGGGACGAGGCGCCGCCGCCGCCGTCCGTCGCCGAGGTGGCCGACCACGTCGAGCACGTCCGCGAGGTCGCCGGCCTGGAGCACGTCGGGCTCGGTGGCGACTACGACGGCGCCTCGGAGTTCCCGGCCGGCATGCAGGACGTGTCCGGCTACCCGCTGCTCATGGACGAGCTGCGCGCACGCCGCTGGTCCGACGACGAGCTCTCGCTGCTGGGTTCGGGCAACGTGCTCCGGGCGATGCGCGACATGGAGCAGGTCGCCTCGGGAGGCGGCTCGTGAGCGCGGTCGCGGGCCTGCTCCTCGCGGCCGGCGCCGGCCGGCGGATGGGCGGGCCGAAGGCACTGCTGCGCGACGGCCGCGGCGTGCCGTTCCTCGACCGCTCGATCGGTGCGCTGCTCGACGGCGGCTGCACGGCGGTGACGGTCGTGCTCGGTGCCGACGCCGACGCCGCCCGCGGGCTGCTCGTCGAGGCCGGCTGGGTCGACGACGACGCGGTGGACGTGGTCGTGGCGCAGGACTGGGCGAGCGGGATGGGCGCGTCACTGCGGGCCGGCCTGGCGGCGCTGGAGTCCTCGACGGTGGACGGCGTGCTGGTGTCGCTGGTGGACCTGCCCGACGTGGGGGAACCGGTGGTGCGCCGGCTGCTCGGACGGCCGGTGGGGGCGGACACGCTCGCGAGGGCGTCGTACGACGGGGAGGTCGGCCACCCGGTCGTGCTCGGGCGGGCCCACTGGGCCGGTGTGCTCGGCACCGCGGGCGGCGACCGGGGGGCCCGGGACTACCTCGCCGAGCACGCGGACGAGGTGCAGCTCGTGGAGTGCGCGGACCTCGCCACCGGCCGGGACCTCGACCACCCCGCCGACCTGTAGCCCCCGCCGACCCGGCGTGTCCTCGCGGCTGGAGGGTGCTGACCCGGCGTGTCCTCGCGCCTGGAGGGTGCTGACCCGGCGTGTCCTCGCAGCGTCCACGCGCCTTCGGGCGTCTGCCGGGATGCGCGTTCGGCACGTCATCTGCGCGTGGGAGGTGCCGAGCGTGCATCCTGAGCCGGACCGGCGGCGTGAGGAGGGGCCGGGTCGCGGGGTTGGCGGCGTGAGGAGGCGCCGGGTCGCGGGGTTGGCGGCGTGAGGAGGCGCCGGGTCGCGGGGCAGGCCGGTCGTGGACCGGCTCTGTAGGCTCGACGGCATGGTGACGACGATCACGTCCCCCGCCGACCTGTCCGCGCGGCTGGCCGGCACCGGGTACCTCGCGGACGAGTCGCTCGCCACCATCGTCTACCTGGCGCTGCAGATGGAGCGTCCGCTGCTGCTCGAGGGCGAGCCCGGCACCGGCAAGACCGCGCTCGCGGAAGGGATCGCCGCGGCGCTCGACCTGCCGCTGGTGCGGCTGCAGTGCTACGAGGGGATCGACTCCACGCAAGCGCTCTACGACTGGGACTTCCCGCGCCAGATCCTGCACCTGCGGGCCCTGGAGGCCGGCGGCGACGTGGTCGACGTGGAGAAGGCGGAGTCCTCGCTGTTCGACGAGCGGTTCCTGCTCGCCCGACCGGTGCTGCGCGCGCTGCGGGATGCCCCTGCGGTGCTGCTCGTCGACGAGATCGACCGCGCCGACGACGAGTTCGAGGCCTTCCTGCTCGAGGTGCTCTCGACCTACCAGGTGACGATCCCCGAGCTCGGCACGGTCAGCGCGGTCACCCCGCCGATCGTGGTGCTGACCTCCAACCGGACCCGGGAGGTCCACGACGCCCTGAAGCGGCGCTGTCTCTACCACTGGGTCGAGCACCCCGGCCTCGAGCGCGAGGTGGAGATCGTCCGCACGCGGGCCCCGGAAGTCTCCGAGCAGCTCGCCCGGCAGGTCGTCGCGCTGGTCCAGCGGCTGCGCACCGACGAGAACCTGCTCAAGCCGCCGGGCGTGGCGGAGACCCTCGACTGGGCGCGGGCGCTGCAGCGGCTCGGCGCCGCGGAGCTCGACGTGGAGACGGCTGCGGCGACGCTGGGCGCGCTGGTGAAGTACCGCGAGGACGCCCAGCGCGTCCGCCAGGCACTCGACCGGATGCTCACGACATGAGCCTCGCGCCGGCTCTCACGGGCTCGCGCCACGAGCCGGACGAGCTGCTGCTCGGGTTCAGCCGCGCGCTCCGGGCCGCCGGGGTCAACGTCACGATGGACCGGGCGCAGTCGCTCCTCGCCGCGGTGGCCGTGGTCGGCCTCGACGACCAGCGGGCGACGTACTGGGCCGGACGCGCGACGCTGTGCTCCAGCCCGGACGACCTGGACCGCTACGACCAGGTGTTCGCCGCCTGGTTCACCGACCCGGACACCCCGGGGCGCCGGACGCCGCCGCAGGAGCCGCCGCCGGTCACGCAGGCCTCGCTCGAGGAGCACGAGGGTGCCGGCGGTGACGGCGAGGACGACGACCCGCTGCGCGCACTGGCCAGCGCCACCGAGGTGCTCCGGCACCGCGACATCGGCGAGATGAGCCCGGCGGAGAAGGCCCGGCTCGCGCTGCTGTTCGACCAGCTGCGGCCGCGCGCCCCGTCCCGCCGGGCGCGACGACGTACGCCGTGGCACCGCGGCGAGGTCGACGCCGAGCGGACCATGCGGCGGATGCTCGCGCGGATGGGCGAGCCGGCCGAGATCGCCTGGCGGCGCCGGGCCACCCGGCCGCGACGGGTGGTGCTGCTCGTCGACGTGTCCGGCTCGATGAGTCCCTACGCCGACGCGCTGCTGCGGCTCGCGCACCGGTTCGTCTCGACGGGGGCGACGACGGCCGGCTCCGCGACGGAAGTCTTCACGATCGGCACCCGGCTGACCCGCGTCACCCGGGCGATGCGGCTGCGCGACGCGGACCGGGCGATCATCGCCGCGGGCGAGACCGTGCCGGACTGGTCCGGCGGCACCCGGCTCGGGGAGACGCTGCGGATCTTCCTGGACCGCTGGGGCCAGCGCGGGATGGCCCGTGGCGCGGTCGTGGTGGTGTTCAGCGACGGCTGGGAGCGCGGCGACACCGGCCTGCTCAAGGACCAGATGCGGCGGCTGCACTCGCTGGCGCACCGGGTGGTGTGGGTGAACCCGCACGTCGGGAAGGACGGCTACCAGCCGGTGCAGCAGGGGATCGTGGCCGCCCTGGCACACGTGGACGACTTCGTGGCCGGTCACTCGCTGGCCACGTTCGCCGAGCTGATCGAGGTGGTGGCGGATGCGTGAGGTGCTCCCCGAGCTGATGCGCTGGTGGCGCGCGGGCGAGACGGTCGGGATGGGGACGGTGATCGCGACGTTCCGCTCCGCGCCGCGGCCCCCCGGCGCGTCGATGCTGGTCGGCCCCGCGGGCGAGGCGGTCGGGTCGGTGTCCGGCGGCTGCGTCGAGGGCGCGGTCTACGAGCTCGGCCAGTCGGTCGTCGCCTCCGGCGTCCCCGAGCTGAAGAGGTACGGCGTCAGCGACGACGACGCGTTCGCCGTCGGGCTGACCTGCGGCGGCATCCTCGACGTGTACGTCGAGAAGGTGTCGCCGGCGACGTTCCCCGAGCTCGGCGGGATCGCCGACGACGTCGAGGCGGGCCGGCCCGTCGCGGTGGCCACGGTCGTCGAGCATCCGGACCCCGCACGTGTCGGCGGCCGGGTCGTGGTGCGGCCCGACCCCGGCCCGGAGGCGACCGAGGAGCAGCGGGCCCGGGCCGTCGAGGGGTCGGTCGGCTCGGAGCGTGCCGACGACGCCGTGGTCGACGACGTGCGTGGGCTGCTCGCCGCAGGCCACCACCAGACGCTCACCTACGGACCCGACGGGGAGCGGCGCGGCGAGGGGATGCGCGTGTTCGTGTGGGCGTTCGCGCCGCCGCCGCGGATGCTGGTCTTCGGCGCGATCGACTTCGCGGCGGCGGTGGCCCGGATCGGCAACTTCCTCGGCTACCACGTGACGGTGTGCGACGCCCGGCCTGTGTTCGCGACGAACTCGCGGTTCCCGGCGGCCGACGAGGTGGTCGTGCAGTGGCCGCACAAGTACCTCCGGGCCGAGGCCGACGCCGGCCGGATCGATGGCCGGACCGTGCTGGCCGTGCTGACCCACGACCCCAAGTTCGACGTACCCCTGCTCGAGGTCGCGCTCCGGCTTCCCGAGGTCGGCTACGTCGGCGCGATGGGGTCGCGGCGCACGCACGACGACCGGCTGAAACGGCTGGCCGAGGCCGGGCTGACCGACGCCGAGCTGGCGCGACTGTCCTCGCCGATCGGGCTCGACCTCGGGGCGCGCACCCCGGAGGAGACCGCGGTCAGCATCGCCGCGGAGATCATCGCGTTGCAGTGGGGCGGGCGCGGCGATCGGCTCTCGGAGCTCGACGACCGGATCCACCACGACGGACGTCCGAACGCATCTGGTCCGCACCGCTCCGCGGGGCTACGGTGACCGGACATCGCTCAGGAGGACCGCCCATGTCAGGGTCGCGCAGCGAGCTGCACAGCCGCAGGGTGGAGGCCGTGCGCGCCTGGACCACGTTCGTCGAACGCGGCAGCGATGCCGAGGCGCTGGTCCGCCCGGAGATCCTGGGCAGCTGGCAGCGGTCCGGCACCGCGGTGCCGCTCGACGTGCGCCAGGCGCCGATGGCCGACGAGTCCGACACCGCGGCCTGCTGGAACGGCTCCACGCTCCAGGTCGCGGTCAGCCGGATCGAGGAGGATCTGCGCCGCACCGCCGAGGACGGCGACCTCGTCGTCGCGATCACCGACGCGCAGACGCGCATCCTGTGGACGTACGGCGGGCGGGTGATGCGCCGCAAGGCCGAGGCGGTCAACTTCGTCGCCGGAGGTCGCTGGGACGAGACCAGCGTCGGGACCAACGCCCTCGACCTGGCCGGCCGCACCGGCGAGGCGTCGATGGTCTTCAGCGCCGAGCACTTCGCCCCGATCGTGCACAACTGGGTGTGCTGGGCCGCGCCGCTGCACGACCCCGTCACGGGGCAGCAGCTCGGCGTGATCGACCTGTCGACCACCTGGGAGCGCACCCACCCGATCGGGCTGGCCACCGCACGGGTGCTGGCGCGCCTTATCGAGGGTGCGATGCCGGTCTCGGCGAACCCCGGACCCGACCTCACCGAGCGGCCTGATGCCGGGCTGACGCTGACCCTGCTCGGCACGGCCGAGGCCTGGCTGGACGGCCGGCGGCTGCTGCTGAACCGGCGCCAGACCGAGATCCTCGCCCTGCTCGCACTGCACCCGGAGGGGCTCACCCTCGAGCACCTGCACGCGCTGCTGTACGGCGACCAGTCGGTGACGACGTCGACGCTGAAAGCCGAGGTGTCCCACCTGCGCAGCGCGCTCGGAGGGCGGCTCGCATCGCGGCCCTACCGGCTGACGATGCCGGTCCGCACCGACGTGGAGACGGTGCTGCAGCGGCTGCGGCGCGGCGACGTCGGCGGCGCGGCAGCGTCGTACGGCGGTGACCTGCTGCCGGGCACCAACTCGCCCGGCCTCTGCGAGCTGGCCGACTACGTGGCCGTGGCCGTGCGCGAGGCGCTGCTGGCCGACCCGGAGCCGCAGGCGGTGCTGCGCTACACCGAGATCGCGCCCTACGACACCGAGGTGGTCGAGGTCGCGCTCGCGCGTCTCGGCGAGCGGCCGCACCCGGCGCGGGCGCTGCTCAAGGCTCGGCTCCTCGCCAACCGGCCCTGACCGAGCAGCGCCAACCTTTCGCCAACCTGACCGGTCGTAGCGTCGGCTCCACGTGACCGCCATCACACCCCGGAGGCCTGCGCCCATGACCAAGATCGAGCTCACCGTCGACGGCGCGAGGTGCGTCGACGACGTCGAACCCCGCATGCTGCTCGTGCACTACCTGCGCGAGAAGCTCGGCAAGACCGGCACCGTCGTCGGCTGCGACACCAGCAACTGCGGGGCGTGCACGGTCCACCTCGACGGCCGCAGCGTGAAGTCCTGCAACGTGCTCGCCGTGCAGGCCGACGGCCACGAGGTGACCACGATCGAGGGCCTGGCCGAGGACGGCGAGCTGCACCCCGTCCAGGCCGCCTTCCACGAGTGCCACGCCCTGCAGTGCGGGTTCTGCACGCCGGGGATGATCATGCAGTCGATCGACGTGCTCAACGACAACCCGAACCCCTCCGAGGAGGAGATCCGGGTCGGCATCGAGGGCAACCTGTGCCGGTGCACCGGCTACCACAACATCGTCAGGGCCGTGCAGAGCGCCGCAGGCGCCGGGGCCACGGCGGGCTCGACCGCGGGAGGTGCCCAGTGACCGCGACCCAGGATGCACCCGCCGCCGAGAGCGGCGCTGAGATCGGCAAGGCCCGCCGCCGCAAGGAGGACCAGCGGCTGATCACCGGCCGCACCCGCTGGACCGACAACATCACGCTGCCGGGCATGCTGCACATGGCCATGGTGCGCAGCCCGTTCGCGCACGCCCGCATCACCAACATCGAGACCGCGGAGGCGAAGGGCGCCGAGAACGTCGTCGCGGTCCTGACCGGCCGCGACATCGCCGACGACCAGGGCGTGCTGATCACCGCCTGGCCGATCACCCCGGACCAGAAGTCCCCGACCCACCTGCCGATGGCGGTCGAGAGGGTCGCCTTCGCCGGTGAGGTCGTGGCGGTCGTCGTGGCCCGGTCCGCCGCCGCCGCGCGCGACGCCGCCGAGCTCGTCGACGTGGACTACGAGGAGCTGCCGGCGGCACTCGACCTCAGGGAGTCGGCCGAGGACAAGGTGCTGGCCCATCCCGACCTCGGCACCAACAAGGCCGCGTTCTGGCAGCTCGACTCCGCGGCCCAGGGCAGCGGCGGCGCGGTGGACGAGGCGATCGAGACCGCCCGCACCGACGGGGTGCTCATCGAACGCGAGTACCGCCAGCAGCGGCTGATCCCCGCCTTCATGGAGCCGCGGTCGGTGGTGTGCGACCCGACGGGCGAGCAGATCTCCCTGTGGAGCGCCACCCAGGTCCCGCACATCGTGCGCTTCGCCCTGGCGGCGACGACCGGGGTGCCCGAGTCGAAGATCCGGGTGATCGCGCCGGACGTCGGCGGGGGGTTCGGCGGCAAGCTGCAGGTCACCCCCGAAGAGTGGATCGCCTTCTGCGTCGGCCGGAGGCTCGGCCGCCCGGTCAAGTACACCGAGACGCGGTCCGAGTCGCTGATGTCCGGCCACCACGGCCGCGACCAGTGGCAGAAGCTCACCCTCGCGGCGACCAAGGAGGGCAAGGTCACCGCACTCAAGGTCGACCTGCTCGCCGACATGGGTGCCTACGCCGCACTCGTCGGCACCGGCGTCCCCGTGCTCGGCGCGTGGATGTTCAACTCGATCTACAAGTTCGACGCCTACCAGTTCAACCTCACCCCGGTCTACACGAACAAGACCTGGGTGGACGCCTACCGCGGCGCCGGCCGGCCGGAGGCCACGTACGCCATCGAGCGGCTGATGGACGAGCTCGCCGCCGAGCTCGGCAAGGACCCGATCGAGGTCCGCGAGATGAACTGGATCAAGCACGAGGAGTTCCCGTTCACCACGGTGGCCGGGATGACCTACGACTCGGGCAACTACGAGGCCGCCACGGCAAAGGCCAAGGAGATGTTCGGGTACGACGAGCTGCGGGCCGAGCAGCAGCGGCGCCGGGAGAGCAACGACCCGGTCCAGCTCGGCATCGGCACCTCGACGTTCACCGAGATGTGCGGCCTGGCGCCCTCACGCATCCTCGGCCAGCTCAACTACGCCGCGGGCGGCTGGGAGCACGCCGACGTCCGGGTGCTGGCGACCGGCAAGGTCGAGGTGATCACCGGGACCTCCCCGCACGGCCAGGGGCACGAGACCGCCTGGTCGCAGATCGTGGCGGACCGGCTCGGGGTGCCCTTCGAGGACGTCGAGGTCCTGCACGGCGACACCCAGGTATCGCACCACGGCATGGACACCTACGGGTCCCGCTCGCTGGTGGTCGGTGCGGAGGCCGTCGTACGCGCCGCCGACAAGGTGATCGAGCGGGCCAAGCCGATCGCGGCCCACCTGCTGGAGGCCTCCGTCGACGACCTCGACTTCTCCGGCGGCAAGTTCGGGGTCCGCGGGACCGACAAGTCGGTCAGCATCCAGGACATCGCGCTGGCCGTGTTCACCGGACACAACCTGCCCGACGGGGCGGAGCCCACCATCGACGCGTCGGCGACCTTCGACCCGGAGAACTTCTCCTTCCCGCACGGGACCCACCTGTGCGCGATGGAGGTCGACACCGAGACCGGCGCGGTGAAGATGCGCAAGTACGTCTGCGTCGACGACATCGGCAACATCATCAACCCCCTCATCGTCGAGGGGCAGGTGCACGGCGGGCTCGCGCAGGGCATCGCGCAGGCGCTCTTCGAGGAGGCGGTGTACGACGAGTCCGGCACCTTGGTGTCGGCGTCCTTCGTCGACTACCTCGTGCCGACCGCCGTGGACCTGATCAGCTTCGAGACCGACCACACCACGTCGCCGGCGACGTACACCAGCCTCGGCACGAAAGGGGTCGGCGAGGCCGGCACGATCGCGTCGACGCCCGCCGTGGTGAACGCCGTCGTGGACGCGGTGCGGCCGTTCGGGGTGAACGACATTCGCATGCCCTGCACGCCGGAACGGGTCTGGAAGGCGATCCACTCCCACGACGGCGGTGGCGGCTCGGCCACGGAGGGCGCGGCCGCGCCGCACTTCGACGAGCAGGACACGGCCGACCGGAGCGCCGGCGCCACCGCGGAAGGAGCGGACGCAGTGATTCCCGCCCAGTTCGACTACGTCGCCCCGGCGACCCTGGAGGAGGCGCTCTCCGCGCTGGCCGAGGCCGGTGACGACGCGAAGATCATCGCCGGTGGGCAGAGCCTGCTGCCCGTTCTGCGGATGCGGCTCAACGCCCCCGAGCTGGTCATCGACCTCGGCAAGATCGAGTCGTTGCGCGGCGTGCGCGAGGACGGCGACACCATCGTGATGGGCGCGATGACCACGCACCACGACGTCCAGCACGACCCCCTGGTCCGCGAGCACGCGCTGCTGCTCACCAAGGCGGTCACCGAGGTCGCCGACCCGCAGATCCGGCACCGCGGCACGTTCGGCGGCGCCCTGGCGCACGCCGACCCGGCGGGCGACCTCGGAGCGCCGGCGCTCGCCCTCGACGCCGAGTTCGTGATCACCGGCTCCGGTGGGACGCGGACCGTCGCGGCGTCCGACTTCTTCGTCGACCTCTTCACCACCGCGATCGCGGACAACGAGATCCTCACCGAGGTCCGGATCCCGAAGCGGACCGGGTGGGGCGCCCACTACGAGAAGTTCGTGCGGGTCGCCCACCAGTGGCCGATCGTCGCGGTCGCCGCCGCGGTCAAGGTCGACGGCGGCACGATCAGCGCGGCCAGGGTCGGCCTGACGAACATGGGGTCCACCCCGTTGCGGGCCCGCTCCGTGGAGGAGGCCCTCGTCGGAAAGCCGGCCACGGACGACGCCGTACGGGAAGCCGCCGCCACCGCCGGGGAGGGCACCAACCCGCCCTCGGACCTCAACGGCGACGCCGACTACCGGCGCCACCTCGCGACCGTGCTGACCCGGCGCGCGGTGCTCGCGGCGGCAGGGGCGTGATCACGGCGTGGAGCTGACGCATCGGTTCTCCGTCCCGGCCTCGCTGGCCGACACCTGGGCCGCCTTCAACGACATCGAGTCGGTGGCCGGGTGCTTCCCGGGCGCGGCCGTGACCGGCGTCGAGGGCGACGAGTTCACCGGCACCTGCAAGGTGAAGCTCGGCCCGATCGCGTTGGTCTACTCCGGTTCGGGGAAGTTCACCGAGAAGGACGAGTCCTCCGGCCGCTTCGCGATCGAGGCGAAGGGCAAGGACAAGCGCGGCAACGGTACGGCGGGGGCGGACGTCACCGCGTCCCTGACGGAGGCCGGCGAGGCGACGACCGACGTCGAGGTCGTCACCGACCTGCACATCACCGGCAAGCCCGCCCAGTTCGGCCGCGGGGTCATGCAGGACGTCAGTGACAAGCTGCTGCAACAGTTCGTGGCCTGCCTGGAGGAGCGGCTGGCCGGACCGGGGGCGGAGCTGGCCGCCGAGCCGGCCGTCGAGCCGGCCGTCGAGCCGGCCGTCGAGCCCCCGGCGGGTAGCCGCCGAAACGGCCGCCGCAGGTGTCGCGCCCACGGACGCCGGCAGCGGGGCGGAAGCAGCCCGTCCCGCTGCCGAGCACGCTCCGGCGGGCGGTGCTGCCGAGGAGCCACCGCTCGCGGCCGCCTCGGGCGCGTCGGGCGGAGGCGGCGCGGCAGGCGGGACGTCCTTCACCGGTGCCGACGACGCGCTCGACCTCGGCGCCACGGTGCTGCCGGTCCTCGCGAAGACCTACTGGAAGCAGGCGCTCGGCGCGCTGCTGGCCCTGCTGGTGCTGCGGAGGCTGCTCCGCCGCCGCTGAAGGCGGGCCCTTCGTCTCTCGGCGCACGGTGCGCACCAGATCCGCACGGGTCAGGTGCGCACCGTGCGCAGAGTCACGCCCGGATCCGCGTCCGGATCCGCGCACGGAACGCGAGCGCAGCGGCTGCGGACTGGACCGGGTCTTTGACGCCTGGCCAACTGAGAGTTACTCTCATTCAAGAGTAACTCTTGAAAGGCAGAACACCATGGCCGGTCTGCGGGAGCGCAAGAAGGAGCAGACGCGCGCCGCCATCCAGCAGGCTGCGCTGCGGCTGATTGCCGAGCAGGGGTACGACGCGACGACCTGCGAGCAGATCGCCGGCGCGGCGGACGTGTCGCCGGCGACGTTGTTCCGCTACTACGCGACCAAGGAGGACATCGTCCTCCAGGACGTGTACGACCCGATGATCGCCGAGGCGGTGCGGGCACGGCCGCCACGGGAGGCGCCGTTGACCGCCGTCCGGGGTGGCTTCGCCGACGCGCTCGCCGGTGTCGACCCCGAGGAGTTCGAGCTGGTCCGGCAGCGCACCGCGCTGATCCTCTCGGTGCCCGCGCTGCGCACCAGGTCCCGCGAGCAGCAAGACAGCCTGGTCGAGCACCTCGCCGGCACCGTCGCGGATCGAGAGACCCGCCGCGGGGCCGAGGTCGACGCCCAGGTCGTCGCCGCCGCGTGCGCCGCGGCGGTGTCGCTCGCCGTCGAGCGGTGGGCCGGCGGGCTGGGCGAGCTCTCGTCCTTGGTCGACGACGCCCTCGCGGCGCTCGGCCGCCTCGGTCCCGGGAGCCCGCGATGACCGCCCCGGTGGTGACCGTTCGCGGGCTGACCAAGTGCTACCGCGACGTGCTGGCCGTCGACGAGGTCACCCTCGACGTGCGCGCCGGCGAGGTCTACGCGCTGCTCGGGCTCAACGGCGCGGGGAAGACCACGCTGATCCGGGCGCTGCTCGGGATGGTGCGGGCCGACGCCGGCGAGGTCCGGATCGACGGACGCCCGCTGAGCGACCGGTCCGTGTGGTCGCAGGTCGGCTACCTGGTCGAGTCGCCGACGGCGTACCCGGAGCTCACCGTCCGCGAGAACCTCGAGGTCGCGCGCCGGCTCCGCAAGCTGGCGGACCCGGCCGCCGTCGAGCGCGCGATCGAGCTGCTCGGCCTGCGCCCCTACGCCGATCGGCAGGCCCGCAAGCTCTCGCTCGGCAATGCGCAGCGGCTCGGTCTGGCCAAGGCGCTGCTGCACGACCCGCGGCTGCTGGTCCTGGACGAGCCGGTCAACGGGCTCGACCCCGCCGGTGTGGCGGAGGTGCGCGAGCTGGTGATCCATCTCGCCCGCGAGCAGGGGGTGACGGTGCTGCTGTCGAGCCACCTGCTCGGCGAGGTGGCCCGGACCGCGGACCGCATCGGCGTGCTCCACCAGGGCAGGCTGATCGACGAGTTCGACGCCGCCGAGCTGGCCGTGCGGGTCCGCCGCCGGCTCGAGGTGGACGTGCCCGAACCGCACCTGGCCGCCGACGTGCTGCGGGCGGCCGGGATGCGTCCGGCCGTCTCCGAGGACGGTCTCGTGCTCGACGACCCGGCCACCGTCGCGCACCCCGAGCAGGTGGCGACGGCGCTGGTCCTGGCCGGTGTCGCGCCCACCCGGCTCCAGGTGGCCGAGGAGGACCTGGAGTCCTACTTCCTGCGGCTGGTGTCCCCGGCCGCCCCGCGCGGCGCCGGTGTGCCGGCCCACCCCAGGAGGCTGTCCGGTGTCCGCTGAGATCTCTGCCGCCCTGTGGGCGGAGGTGCTGAAGGTACGGCGCTCCCGGGTCCCGTGGGTGACCCTGCTCGCGTTCACGGTGGCCGGCGTCGTCGGCGGGCTGTTCATGTTCATCCAGCTCGACCCGGACCGGGCGCGCTCGCTCGGCCTGCTCGGGACCAAGGCTCAGCTGGCCGGCGCGGCCGCGGACTGGTCGGGCTACCTCGCCCTGGTGGCGCAGATCGTCGGGCTCGGCGGCCTGTTGCTCTTCGGACTGGTGGTCGTGTGGCTGTTCGGCCGCGAGTTCTCCGACCGCACGGCCAAGGACCTGCTGGCGCTGCCCACGTCACGGCGCGCCATCGTGATCGCCAAGCTGGTCGTCGCGGGCGGCTGGTGCCTGGGGCTGACGGTCTACCTGGTGGTGCTCTCGCTCGGCATCGGAGCCCTGCTCGACCTTCCGGAAGGTTCGCTCGGCGTGTTGCTGGACGGGCTCGGCCGGGTGGCGGCGACCGCACTGCTGACGATCGTTCTCACGGTGACCTACGGGCTCGTCGCCTGCCTCGGCCGGGGCTACCTCCCGGCGGTCGGGGCGATGCTCGGCACGCTGTTCGCCGCCCAGGTGGTCGGCGCCCTGGGCTACGGCGCGTGGTTCCCGTTCTCGGTGCCCTCGCTGCTCAGCGGCGCCGCGGGAGCCGGGCAGGGTCCCGGCGTGGTCGGGATCGGGTCGGTGCTGGTCCTCGGTGCGGTCACGGTCGGCGCCACCGTGTTGTGGTGGGAGCGCGCCGACCACGCGCGCTGAGGAGGCGCCGGGTCGGCGGTCCGGGACGTGAGGAGGCGCCGGGTCGGCGGTCTGGGACGTGAGGAGGCGCCGGGTCAGCGGGTGAGGCGCCCGAGGGGGGCCACCGCGATCCCGGAGTGCTCGCAGACCCAGGTCGGGTCCGGGCCGCCGAGCTCGGGGTGGATGTAGAGCGCGTGCGGGTCGAGCTGGTCGCAGGCCCGGCACAGCGGCCACCGTCCGATGGCCTCCAGCAGCGCGTCCTGGACGTCCTGGGCGACCAGCCCGGCAACGTACGCCCGGCCCTCCAGCCACTGCGAGGCCCACCAGCGGCGGGTGCTCACCGAGGCCTCCAGGGCCGAGACGGACTCCGGGCCGGCGGCGCCGGTGACCTCCAGGTCGTGCAACACGAGGGCGCGCGCGGTGAGCAGAGCGTCGGGATGAGGCTTGCCGGATGTCACGATGTCCATTGTGAGCACGACGGACCAACCTGCCCAGCGCGGACCCGGCTCCAGCACCGCGACCGCGCTGCTGGAGGTCGTCGTCACCTCCGAGCGCGACGTGCCCGGCGCCGACGAGGGCGGCGCCGACCGGGTGTTCGTGGTGGACCGGGTCGAGGCCGGCGGGCTGTCGCCGGAGCCGGCGCTGGTCTCCAGCATCTGCAAGGAGACCGAGCTCCCGGTCCGGGTGATGCTGCGCCTCAACGACACCTACACCACGACCGGCGGCGAGCTGGCCCGGCTGGTCGGGCTCGCCGACTCCTACCTCGGCGTCGGCGCCGAGGGGTTCGCCTTCGGCTTCCTCGACACCGACCTCGGGGTCGACGAGGAGGTGTGCCGCACGCTGGCCGACCGGTTGCCCGGCGTCCCCTGGACGTTCCACCGCGCGATCGACTCGTCGCTGGAGGTGGACCGCGCGTGGCGGCAGCTGCTCGGGCTGCCCGGACTCGACGCGGTCCTCTCGGCCGGTTCGCCGCGCGGGATGGAGGCGGGCCACGACGAGCTGACCGACCGCGCCGCCGCCTCGCCGGACGTGGCGCGGCTGCTGATGGCCGGTGGCGGCCTGCAGGGCGAGCACGTGCCCTGGCTGGTCCGGGCCGGCGTGCGCCAGTTCCACCTCGGCCGGTCGGTGCGGCCCGGCGGGTCGGCCAAGGCCTACGTCGACCCCGGGCACGTCCGCTCGTGGCGGATGCTGCTCGACGACGCGGTCGAGCGTGCCGTGCACGCGGCGGCGGCTCGGGCCGGGAGCAGGACCGCCGGGTGACCCTGCTGATCGACCCGCCGAACGCGCCGGGTCACGGGCGGATGTGGTCCCACCTCGCGAGCGACAGCGACTTCGACGAGCTGCACCGGTTCGCCGCGGCGCTCGGCATCCCGCCGCGCGGCTTCGACCGGGACCACTACGACATCCCCGCCGAGCGCTACGACGACGTGGTGGCGGCCGGCGCCGTACCCGTCACCAGTCGCGAGCTGATCACCCGGCTCAAGGCGGCCGGCCTGCGCCGTCGCAAGGCCGAGGAGCTGGCCCCGAAGGTGTCGGGCCGTTCGCTGATCCGGGCCGAGCGGCTCCGCCCCGGCTCCCGGGTGGCCGTGGTCGCGCCGGCGGGACCGGTCCCGGACGCCCGGCTCGACGCCGGGGTCGCGGTGCTCGCCGGCTGGGGACTCCACGTGGTGGTGGGGGAGCACGCCCGCGGCAGCGACGCGACGTTGCCCTACCTCGCGGCGCCGGACGACGCCCGGGCCGAGGACTTCGTGCGGGCGTGGACCGACCCGGCGATCGACGCGGTGCTGTGCGCGCGCGGCGGCTACGGGGTGCAGCGGATGCTGGACCTGCTGGACTGGGCGGCTCTCGCCGCGGCCGGCCCCAAGGTGCTGGTCGGCTTCTCCGACGTGACGGCCCTGCACCAGGTACTCGGCGCACGGCTCGGCCTGTCCACCATCCACGGCCCGGTGGTTGCCGGCGTGGGCGACGACGACGAGGCGTCAAACGACCACCTGCACCGGATGCTGTTCGACCCCGAGAAGGCGCTCGAGCTGACCCCCGAGCCGGCTGAGGTGCTGGTCGGCGGGACGGCCGAGGGCGTCCTGTCCGGCGGCAACGTCGCACTGCTCGCCGCCCAGGCCGGCACCCGGGGAGCGACCGGCGCGGCCGGGACGATCGCGGTGCTCGAGGAGACCGGCGAGGAGGCCTACCGGCTCGACCGGATGCTCACGCAGCTGCTGCGGGTCGGCTGGTTCGACGGCGTCCGCGGGGTGGTGGTCGGTGGGCTGACCGACTGCGAACCGGCCGACCTGGTACGCCGTGTCGTCGCGGACCGGCTCGCCCCGCTCGGCGTACCGCTGCTCCTCGGTGCGCCGTTCGGGCACGGGCAGCCGAACCTCGCCTTCCCGCTCGGGGTGCCCGCGACGCTCGACGGGCGGGCCGGGACGCTGGCCCTGCGCGCGCCTGCGCTGCTCTGAACGACGACGGTGGAGCAGCGCAGCGGAAACCGCGCGCACGACATACCGATATCGGGGAAAGCCGGAAGGGACCGACCGAACTTCCTAAAGTGGACGAACCGAGGGGGAGGTCCGTGATGACGCACCGCACGCGTTCCGTGCTGTGGATGCTCGCTGCGGTGACCCTGCTGGTGTTCCCGCTGGTGCCGACCTCGGGTCAGCGCGACCTCGTCCAGACCGTCGTGACCGCCACCGCGCTGGTCGTCGCGTGGCGTCACCTGCTCGAGCGACGCGACCTCGCCGGGCATGGCTGGGGCCTGGTCCTGGTCGCGGTCAGCGTGCTGGGGTTCAGCGACGCGCTGCTCGCCGCCGAGCGGCACGTCTTCCACTACGGCGGACGCCCGCAGCCGTCGAACGTGGTGGCGCTCGTCGGCTACGCGCTGCTCGGGCTCGGGGTGGTGCAGTTCGAGCGCAGCCGCAGCCGCGGACGCAAGATGCCCGGCCGGATGGAGGCGGCGATCTTCGCCTTCGGGGCGCTCACCCCGCTGCTGGTCTTCCTGATCATCCCGGTGGTGCGCGCCGACGACTTCTCCGTGGCGAGCAAGGCCACCACGGTCGCCTACGCCCTCGCCGACCTCGCAGTGATGACCGTGATCGCGCGGCTGCTGCTGACGACCGGCCGCCAGTCGCGCTCGCTGTTCTACCTCGCGACCGCGTTGTTCGTGTCGTTGCTCGGCGACTTCTGGTCGGGGATCACCACGACACAGGGACCTGCATCGGAGCTGGTCTGGATCAAGATGATGTGGCTCGCGGCGTTCATCCTGTTCGCCGCCGGGGTGGCCGACCCGTCGATGCGTGACTTCTCCCGCGGGACGGCGTTCGAGGACGAGGCCTCCTCCAAGCGCCGGGTGTGGCTGATGGGCACCGGGCAGGCCATCCCCGCGGTCACGCTGGCCGTGGCGTGGTTCCTCGGCGGCACGTCGTACGAGCTGGTCATCGCGTTCCTCGGCCTCGCCGTCTCGCTGCTGGTCTCGTTCCGGATGACCGGACTGCTCGTGCGGATCAGCGAGCAGTCGGTCCAGCTGGCCGCGCTCGCCCGCTCCGACGACCTCACCGGCCTGCACAACCGTCGCTCGTGGAACCACGAGCTGTCCCGGGCCTGCGCGACCGCGCGCGACCGGGGCGACGAGCTGTGCATCGCGCTGATCGACCTCGACCACTTCAAGAAGTACAACGACACCTACGGGCATCCCGCCGGCGACCGCCTGCTGCGCGAGTGCGCCTCGGTCTGGGCGACCTGCCTGGGGCAGCGCGACGTGCTCGCGCGGTACGGCGGCGAGGAGTTCGCCGTCATCCTCCCCGGCAGCGCGATCGAGGAGGCCCTCCTCAAGGTCGACCAGATGCGGCTGGCCACGCCTGGCGGCCAGGCGTTCTCGGCCGGGGTCGCGGTGTGGGAGCCGGGGACCGATCCCGCGGAGGCGATCGCGCAGGCCGACGCGGCCCTGTACCGGGCGAAGCGCTCGGGACGCAACCAGGTCCTCGCCGCCGAGGAGGTGGACGCCGGGAGCTTGCCGGCGCCGCTGCGTTCGTTGCGCACCGTCGTCCAGCCGATCGTCCGCGCCGACGACCTCGCCGTGGTCGGCTACGAGGCGCTGAGCCGCTTCGACCATGAGACCGACGTGGAGCGGGTGTTCGCCGAGGCGCACGAGCACGGGTTCGGCGACCTGCTGGAGATCACCGCGCTGCAACGAGCGCTGGACGTGGCGGGCCGGCCGGGCGGGGTCGAGGTGTTCGTCAACGTCTCCGAGCGCGCGATGCGCTCGCGCCGGTTCTGGGAGTCGCTGCCGGTGGACCTGACCGGCGTGGTGGTCGAGCTGCACGAGCTGCGCGACGGCCTCGACGACCGTACCGTGGGGCTCTACCTCGATCGGTTCCGGGCCTGTGGCGCCCGCGTCGGGCTGGACGACCTGGGGGTGCACGCCAGCGACCTGGACCGGATCCTCGCGCTGAACCCCGACATCGTGAAGGTGGACCGCAGCCTGGTCACCGGCTGTGACGTCAACGAGGGGCAGGCCGCGGTGGTGCGGATGCTCGTCGAGTTCGCGCTGGAGCACGGCGCCGAGGTCTGCGTCGAGGGCGTCGAGACGCCCGGCGAGCTCGAGGTCGTGCGCGCCGCCGGCGTCACCTACGTGCAGGGCTACCTGGTCGGTCGGCCACAGCCGCAGTGGCTGGTCACGCCCGTCACCGACCGCGGCCGGCCGACGGTCACCGACCCGGTGGCCTGACCGCGCTCTCGAGCCCGGCGAGCTCCCGCTCGACGTTGGCGCGGGCCGAGTCCTCCCATGTCTCGCGCGCCCGCGCGGTGTGGAACAGCTCGGGCTTGGCCAACAGCTCGCGCAGGACGGCCGCGCGGCCGCGGCGGAAGTCGGCGTCGGGAACGGCGGCGTACTCCGCACGGACGCCGGCCACGTAGCCGGCGTACCGATCCGGGCCGGCGGCCAGGATCGCCAGGTCGGCGTCGCTGAGCACCTGTCCGTTCCGGTCGTCGGGTCCCGGCCGATGGTCGGCGGTGAGCCGGACCAGCCGGGCGACCTCGGTCACGGTCCTGGCCGGGACGCCGGCTCCGGGCAGCGCGGCCTCGGCCCACGCCGCGGACCGTTCCTCGTCGTCGGCGCCGCCGTCGTAGACCGCGTCGTGGAACCACGCGGCGAGCGTCACCGCCGGGAGGTCGTCCGCCTCGTCGGCGAGCAGGTCGACGTGGGCGAGCACCTCGGCGAGGTGGGTCAGGTCGTGGTAGCCACGGGCCGGTGCGTCGTACGCCGTCAGCAGCCGGTCGCGCAGGCCGTCGGCCCCGGTGAGCGGCCATCGTTCGCGCAGGTCGTCCATCGCACCGACCGTACTCGCCTCGTGCGTGTGCGCCGTCCCTATCGGGAGGCGACCGACGTACGACCGGGGGCGCCGAGCTCCTCGGGCAGGTCGTCCGCGTGCAGCACGACGAGTGAGGTCACCGCGCGGGTGAGGCACACGTAGAGCCGACGCAGGCCGGTCACCCGGTCGGCCTCGGCGGAGACCAGCGCCGCCGGCTCGAGCAGCACCACGTGGTCGAACTCGAGGCCCTTGGCCAGCGACGCAGGGACGACGTCGAGCTTCGCGTCGAACTCGACCGCCTCGTCGTCGGGGACGTCCTCGCCGACCAGGGCGTGTCCGATCCCGGCGTCGCGGAGCGCTGTGACCACCTGGGCGACGACGGAGTCGGCAGCGATCAGCCCGACCGAGCCCACCTGCGCGCTCGCGACACTCACGGTCTCGACCAGGTCCGGCCCGACCAGTGCGCCGACCCGGCGCACGGAGAGGTCGCCGCGGGTCCGTCGCACGGACGTCGGCGGCTCCAGGCCGGGGGCGATCCTCGGCAGCAGCCGGGCGGCGTACTCGATCACCTCGCCGGGCACCCGGAACCCCTTGGTCAGCTGCTCGACGTGCGCGTCGGCCTTGCCGAGGTGGCCCAGCGCGGTGTCCCACGAACGGCTGCCCCACGGGGTCGTCGCCTGGGCGAGGTCGCCCAGCACGGTCACCGAACCGGTGGAGCAGCGCCGGCCGACCGCGCGCAGCATCATCTCCGACAGGTCCTGGGCCTCGTCGGCGACGACGTGGCCCAGTGAGGCGGTGCGCTCGACCAGGTCGGCGACCTCGTCGATCAGCACGGCGTCGGCCAGCGACCACCGGGCCGACCCGGGCGCCTTCGACGGCCTGTCCCACAGCAGCCGGCGCTGCTCCTCGTCGGTGAGCAGCCCGTCGGCCGCGTCGGCGAGCAGTGCCGGGTCGCTGAGCAGCCGGTGCACGAGCCGGGCCGGGTCGACGGCCGGCCAGATCGCGTCGACGTACTTCTTCACCTCGCGGCTGCGCGCGACGGCGTCCTGCACCCGGTCGTCGGGGGAGTCGCCGGAGGACTCCATCTTCACCAGGATGCCGTGGGCGAGCCGCTGCGGGAGCATGCCGCGGGCGGCGCCGTAGCGGACGCCGCGCGCCCGGAGACCGGCGAGGATCTCCTCGACCTCGTAGGTCGCCAGCCGCCACCGCCGTGCGCCGCGCGGGACCAGCAGCCCCTCGTCGGGCGGTCGCACCTGCGACCACAGCGCCCGCGCGAGCACCTGCGCCATCCGGGCGTCGCCCTTGAGCGTCGCGACGTCGGCCGGGTCCTCGGCGCGGATCGCGTACTTCGCGTTCAGCCGGGCCAGCGTCTTGCCGACCAGCTCCTCGATGGTGGTCTGCTGCGCGTCGATCTCGCCGAGCGCCGGCAGCACGTCGCCGATGTAGCGCAGGAACGAGGAGTTCGGGCCGACCACGAGGACTCCCTGGCGGGAGAGCTGGTCGCGGTGGGCGTAGAGGAGGTACGCCGCACGGTGCAGCCCGACCGCGGTCTTGCCGGTGCCGGGGGCGCCCTGCACGCACACGGACTGCTCGAGCTCGGCGCGGACGATCATGTCCTGCTCGGGCTGGATGGTCGCCACGATGTCGCGCATCGGGCCGACGCGGGGGCGCTCGATCTCCGCCTCCAAGATGACCGAGTGGCTGCTGTCCGCGGGCTCGCCGGCGAGCAGCTCCTCGTCCTCGTAGGCGGTGAGCTCGCCGTGCGAGAAGCCGAAGCGGCGGCGCAGCTGCACCCCCATCGGCTCGACCTTGCTGGCCCGGTAGAACGGCAGGCTGATCCGGGCCCGCCAGTCGACGACCATCGGGTCGCCGACCTCGTCGCTGACGTGCCGGCGGCCGATGTAGAACCGCTCGCCGTGCGCGTCCTCGTGGTCGGGGTCGTAGTCGAGGCGGCCGAAGAACAGCGGCACGGCGGGGTCGTCGGCGAGGGCCTTCATCCGCCGGAAGATGGCCGACTCGAGGAACTGCCGGCTGACCCAGTCGCCGGCGGCCGACGAGTCCAGAGAAGCGGTGCGGTCGCGCATCCGGGCCAGCGCCTGGCGGGACTCGGCGAGGTGGCGGCGCTCGGTGTCGAGGTCGGGGTCGTCGGTGGTGGTGCCCGCGGCGCTCGGATCAGGAGGGTGGTCGGTGGACATGGCGGGACCTCCGAGGTGATCGGCGGGTCGGTGGGAGCCCGGTGACGTTACCAGCGGCGTCGTACGTCGTCACCGGGTTTTCCGCCTACCCCTGGTCGGGCCGCTTGCGGAACTGGGCTCCGCGCCGCTCGCCCTCGACGTCGCCGGAGAAGAGTCGCTGGCTCTCGTCCTCGGCGCCCCTGGCGCCGTCGGTGCGCGCCCCGCGGGCCTCGACGAGCTCGATGCGCTGTCGCGGCAGGCCTTCCGCATCCTGCTCGCGCAGCCAGCGTCACCATCCGCTCGCGGACGAGGCAGCGCAGGTCCCACAGGTCGCCGGCGTCCCGCGCGCTGACCAGGACCCGCGACCCGCACCAGCCCTCCGGTCGCCTCGGTCACCTGCAGGACCTTCGTGCGCTCGTCCCACAGGTCGGTGCCGGCGAGGACCCGATCGAGCTCCTCGCGCATGGCCGCCAGGTCGGTGCGCCAGTCGACGTCGAGCTCGACGCCGCCGAGCAGGGCCGAGCTGCTGCGCGTCCAGTTCTCGAACGGGGTGCGGGTGAAGTACGTCGTGGGCAGCACCAGCCGGCGGTCGTCCCAGATCCGCACGACCACGTAGCTCAAGGTGATCTCCTCGATCCGGCCCCATTCGCCCTCGACCACGACCACGTCGTCGAGCCGGAGCGCGTCGCTGAACGCGATCTGCAGGCCGGCCACCAGGTTGCCCAGCGTCGGCTGGGCCGCGACCGCTGCGATCACGCTGATGACGCCCGCGGAGGCCAGCACGCTCGCCCCGACCGCCTCCACGCCGGGGAGGCTGAGCAGGGCCATGCCGAGGGCCAGCACGACCACGACCGCCACCGTGAGCCGCCGGACCAGCAGCACCTGGGTGCGCACCCGACGGGCGGCGCGGTTGTCGGAGACGTCGGTCCGGTAGCGGCTCAGGCCGAGGTCCTCGACGAACAGCAGCACCGACGCGAGCAGCCACGCCCCGAAGCCGATCACCGCGATGCGGAGCGCGAGGCGCAGGCCGTCCCACCAGGCGTCGGGGACGTCGGCGGGCCCGGTCGCGCTCACCACCCCGGCGACGGTCGCCACCATCACGAACCAGCGGAAGGGCCGGCGCGAGTGGCTCACCAGCGACATGGCGGTCAGCCAGCGTCGGGCGAGCATCCTGCGCCAGCAGGTGGACCACCACCAGCAGGACGAGTGCAGCGGCGACGGCGGTGCCGAGGGTGATCGCGAACTCGGTCCACGTGGCGGTCATGGGTCCCATGCTGCCCGACGTCGGGGCCGGACCGCGGTGGCACACTGGCGCGATGCGCGACGCCTTCGATCTCGACCCCGCGGTGGTGCACCTCAACCACGGCTCGTTCGGCGCGGTGCCGCGGCCGGTCGCCGAGGCGCAGCAGCGGATCCGGGCACGTGCAGAGGCGAACCCGATGCGGTTCTTCCGCGTCGAGGCGCTCGGCGCTGCGCGCCCAGGTGCGCGAGGTCGCGGCGTCGTTCCTCGGCGTCGCGTCCCGACGAGGTGGCGATCGTCCGCAACGTCACCGAGGCGATCCCGACCGTGCTGTCCTCGCTCGCCGAGCAAGGACGGCTCGGACCCGGGCGACGTGGTGGTGCTGAGCGGCTCAGGCCTACGAGTCGGTGCGCCGGACCGTCGCGCGCTGGTGCGAGCGCACGGGAGCGTCGTACGACGTGGTGGCCCACGACGTGACCGGCGAGCACGTGCTCGCCGGGTACCGCGCCGCGATCGACCGCGTCGCCGACCGCGGTCGAGCGGATCCGGCTCGTCGTCAGTCGACCAGATCGCCTCTCCCGACCGGGGCGGTCCTGCCCGTGGCCGACGTCGCCGCGGCCGCGCGGAAGGTCGGTGCGCTGACCTTCGTCGACGCCGCGCACGTGCCGGGTCACGTCGCGCGGACCCGGCTGCCACAGGCGCCGACTTCTGGAGCGGCACGTGGCACAAGTGGGGCTTCGCGCCGCGGGGTACGTCGGCGCTGTGGGTCGCCGAGCCGGAGAGCGCAGCGGATCGGGCCGCTGACCACGAGCTGGAACCACGGGCTGGCCTTCCCGGAGCCCTTCGACATGCACGGCACCGACGACTACTCAGGCCGCATGGTGCTCGGCGACGCGGTCGCGTTCTGGCAGGACGGCCGGTGGGCTCGGGATCGCCGACCGGGCGGTCGACCTGCTCGACAAGGCGGTTCCCGTGGTGACCGGTGCGCTCGGCCCGGTCGACGCGCCGCTGCCCGCCGTACCCGCGCCCTGCTTGCGGCTGGTGCCGCTGCCCGACGGCGTGGCAGCGACGCCGGAGGACGCGGACGGGCTGTACCACCGGCTCAGCGCGCGGGGCGTCGAGGTCGCAGGTCGTCGCGTACGGCGGGCACGGCTACCTGCGGCTGTCGGCGGCGGTCTACAACGAGCTCGCCGACTACGAGCGGCTCGCCGAGGTGCTGCCGGGGGCGCTGTGAGCCGTCCGTCCCGGGAGCCGAGCGTCACCCTCGTTGAGCCGTCAGGTTTCGTCCGTCGAGTCGTCAACTTCCGCGCAGAGGGTGCCTACTCGACGGACGGAAGGTGCGCACTCGACGGACGGAAGGTGCGCACTCGACGGGGGGTGCGCTCAGGCCGAGGCGACGTCGTCGGCGTCGACGATCCGGTAGGCGTACCCCTGCTCGGCGAGGAAGCGTTGCCGGTGCTGGGCGAAGTCCGCGTCGACGGTGTCGCGCGAGACGATCGCGTAGAACCGCGCCGAGCGGCCGTCCTGCTTGGGTCGCAGCAGCCGGCCGAGCCGCTGCGCCTCCTCTTGCCGTGAGCCGAACGAGCCGGACACCTGGATCGCGACGGCCGCCGACGGCAGGTCCACGGAGAAGTTCGCCACCTTCGACACCACGAGCAGGTCGATCTCGCCGTGCCGGAACGCGTTGAACAGCCGTTCCCGCTCCTTGACCGGGGTCTCGCCCTTGATCACCGGAGCGCCGAGGTGCTCGCCGATCTCGTCGAGCTGGTCGATGTACTGCCCGATCACCAGCGTCGGCTCGCCGCGGTGCTTGGCGACGAGCTCCTCCACCAGCCGCGTCTTGGCGCCCGTGCAGGACGCGAGCCGGTAGCGCTCGTCCGGCTCGGCGGTCGCGTAGACGAACCGCTCGCCCTCGGGCAGGGTCACCCGCACCTCGACACAGTCGGCGGGGGCGATCCAGCCCTGCGCCTCGATGTCCTTCCAGGGAGCGTCGTACCGTTTCGGGCCGATCAGCGAGAAGACGTCACCCTCGCGGCCGTCCTCACGGATCAGCGTCGCGGTCAGTCCGATCCGGCGCCGCGCCTGCAGGTCGGCGGTCATCCGGAAGATCGGCGCGGGGAGCAGGTGCACCTCGTCGTAGATGATCAGCCCCCAGTCCTTGGCGTCGAAGAGCTCGAGGTGGGCGTAGGCACCCTTCCGGCGGGTCGTCATCACCTGGTACGTCGCGATCGTGACCGGGCGGATCTCCTTCTTGGTGCCGGAGTACTCGCCGATCTCGTCCTCGGTCAGCGACGTCCTGCGGACCAGCTCTTCCTTCCACTGCCGGGCCGACACCGTGTTGGTCACGAGGATCAGCGTGGTGGCTCCCGCGCGCGCCATCGCGGCCGCGCCGACGATCGTCTTGCCGGCGCCGCAGGGGAGCACGACGACCCCGGAGCCGCCGTGCCAGAACGACTCGGCGGCGTCGCGCTGGTAGGACCGCAGCTCCCAGCCGTCCTCGTCGAGCGAGATCGGGTGCTTCTCGCCGTCGACGTAGCCGGCGAAGTCCTCCGCCGGCCAGCCGATCTTCAGCAACGCCTGCTTGAGGTTGCCGCGCTCGGAGGGGTGTACGACGACCGTGGCCTCGTCGAGCCGCTCACCGATCATCGGCTTGATCTTCTTGGCGCGCAGCACCTCCTCGAGCACCGGCCGGTCGGTGCTGGCGAGGACCAGTCCGTGGGTCGGGTGCTTGTCGAGGCGCAGCCGCCCGTAGCGGGCCATCGTCTCGGCGATGTCGACGAGCAGGGCGTGCGGGACGGCGTAGCGGCTGTAGGACAGCAGCGTGTCGACGACCTGCTCGGCGTCGTGCCCGGCGGCGCGGGCGTTCCAGAGACCTAGCGGGGTGAGCCGGTAGGTGTGCACGTGCTCGGGCGAGCGCTCGAGCTCGGCGAAGGGCGCGATCGCCTTGCGGCACTCCTGGGCGCGCTCGTGGTCGATCTCCAGCAGCAGGGTCTTGTCGGACTGGACGATCAGCGGGCCGTCAGCGCTCATGAGGCCTGTGCCTCGAGGGCGGCCTTCTGGCGGGCCCGGTAGGCCGCGACGTTGGCGCGCGAGGAGCACCGGTCCGAGCAGTAGCGCCGGGACTGGTTGGGCGAGGTGTCGACGAACACGTCGCGGCACGGGCTGGCGTCGCAGACCCCGAGCCGGGTCGCGCCGAGGTCGCACACCAGGGTGGACAGCCCCATCAGCGACTCGCCGACGAGCAGCTCGGCCACCGAGGACTGCTTGTCGGTGACGTGCATGTGCCAGTTCGCGGGCTCGCCTTCCTTGCCGCCGTGCCCGGCGATGTAGGGGGTGACCGGGTGCTTGGCGAGCAGGGCGTTGAGCTGCTCGACCACGGCGGCCTCGTCGCCGGTGTTGGAGGCCTCGAAGACCGGGCGGAGCTCGCGCTGGAACCGGCGCAGCGCCGAGACGTCGCGGTCGGTGACCTGCTCGTGCAGCCAGGACCGCTGGTCGAGGAACGCGACGAGAGCGTCGACGTCGGACAGGTCGGCGTTGACCAGCCCGGCGGAGCGCTCGGCGTAACGAACAAAGTCCATGCATAGATCTTACTGGGTGTGTCCCTATTCGCCTTGAGCTAGGACACCGTTCCCTTCACCGGCGCGGGGCGCTGGGGTGGCCTCGGGGTTTGGCTACTGGCTGGAGCGCTAGCGTCGCGCGCCAGCCGTCGTGCGGCGTGCGTCGGGCCACGCGACCATCGCCGTACGCAGACGCGGCGACCGCACAGCGCTTCCGCCGCGTCGAGCGTGGAGATCGTCGCGAAGTCAACCGGGTGCCTGCGCAGCGTCGATGGCCGAAGTCTTCGTGATAAGGCCGCCGGTGGCGAGCGCGTGGCGCGCGCGGGCCATGGAGGTGAGTCCGAGATCGGCGATGGAAGGGTCGAGCCACCACCAGGGGTGACGCACGGCTCTTGCCCAGTAGCCGGCGAGCTCTGCCTGTGCGGCACGTCGAACGTCATCGTCGCTCATGCTGCCCAGCACGGCATCGGGCGGACGGCCGAAGACTGCGAACCCGTGCCTGACGAGCTCAGCCCGCGCGATTCCGGAGAGTGGGCGGTCGCTTCGGCATCAAGTGGTCCTTCGGTGAGTGAAAGCACTGCAGCAAGCCCAGGCACGCCTGAAGCTGGCCAACCAGAGGTACTCGAGAACCAAGAGGGACTCCGCCGGTCGGAAAGAGGCAGCCCGACGCCTGGGCAAGATGCACGCCCGGGTCGCGCACCTGCGCCGCAACCTGCTGCACCAGATCACCACCGACCTCGCCCGCGGCTACACGAGCATCACCGTGGAGGACCTCAACGCGGCCGGGATGCTCGCCAACCGGAGGTTGGCCCGGGTGGTGTCCGACGCCGCGTTCGGGGAGTTCCGCCGCCAACTCGCGTGCAAGGCCGCCTGGTACGGCACCCAGCTGGTGGTCGCGGACCGGTGGTTCCCGTCGTCGAAGACCTGCTCGGGCTGCGGCGCGATCCATGCGGACCTGGCCCTGTCGGACCGGGTCTACTCGTGCTCGGCCTGCGGTCTGGTCCTCGACCGGGACGTAAACGCGGCCGTCAACCTCGCGCGCTACACCGCACCACCACCCAAGACAGCCCCGCCACAACCCATGGCCGCCTGACACGCGTAGCCGTGTCTGCACCCGGATGAGCCGGGTCAAGAGCCGACCGCCACCTCGCGGGACTCTGTCTCGCACCACGAAGGGGCCCTGGGTCGGAACCAGCACAAGACCTGCGCCAAGGAGCGTGGGCGGCTGGAAGGCAACCAAGAACCCGCACCTCGGACGGGGCGCGGGTCAAGGGAAGCCGGTGCGTCCCGAATAGGGACACACCCAGTTACAAGCCGGGCCAACGTCGCCGGGCGGACGGACCCTCCGCGGAAGTCAGCGCGCGGCGGAGAGGACCTGGATCACGGTCTCCCCGGAGCACTTCGCCGATTCCCGGATCGCCCACCGGCCGCGGAATCCGTTGCCGGACCACTCGGCCTCCGCGTCGTGTTCCTCGGTCTCGCCCTTGTCGACCTGGTAGCCGGCATCGGTGACCTGCCCGTTCATGAACGCCAGGATGTCCTGGAAGCTCGACGAGGAGATCGCGGAGACGATCGTGCCGTCGCTGCCGCGGTCCTCGCTGTTGAACACGGTCGTCTGCGGCGGGAACGGCCAGTCGTCGGGGAAGCCGTCACCGTACGGGGTGGCCGCCGCGGTCGCGTCCGCCCGGCAGGTGGAGAGATCCGCGGCCTGCCGGATGTCGTGCTTCGCCTGCTTCTCCTCGGCGCTGTCGCAGCCGGCCACCGTGGGAAGCAGGAGGACCGTGGCGCCGAGCAGCGCCACGGCCCGCCCTGAGGTCATCATCGAGTGACCGTATCCAGCAGCTTGTTGTCGGACTCGTCCGCCTCCGCGATCGTGTTGCTCGGGTCGGACACCGCGGTGATGGTCTGCGTCTTCTTGCCGGTCGGCCTCCACGCCACGGTGAGCGTCCTCGACTCGCCCGGAGCCAGGTCGATGCCGTCGGTGAGCGCGACCTGCTTGCGCTCGTCGAGGACCTGCGTCTGCACGCCGGTGACGGGCTGGTTGCCGCTGTTCACGACCTTCATCACCGCCTGGAAGTTCCCGGAGGGCGTCCGGGTGACGTCCAGCGAGCTCAGCGTCACGTTGGTCGTCGCCGGGTCGTACGCCGAGAACAGCGTCTGGCCGCCGTCCTGGCGGGCGATCGTGGCGTAGGCGTCGTGGCCGTTCTGTGCCGGGTCGTCGACGCAGGCGTCGATGCACCCGTCGGCGTAGCCAACCTCGATGCGACCGTGGTCGTCGAGGGTGACGTCGATGAAGTCCAGGAGGTTGCGGTCGCTTCCGCACGTGGTGCCCCCGGTGCAGATCGAGCCGCGCTGGACCGGGTCGTTCGGGGTCGCGTCGCTGGTCTGCCAGGTCTTGCCGCCGTCGTACGTCGTGGACACGTACAGGTGCCAGACGCCCTTGAAGTTCGCCGCGTCCTGGTAGTTGCCCCCGGTCGGGGTGCCCACGTAGGCGAACGCCGCGCGGTCGTCGTCACCGGCCACCACGGTCGGGAACACGGCGTTCTGGATGTCGAACTCGGCGCCGACGGGCTGGTTGTCCTGCCAGGTCTGGCCTCGGTCGGTGCTGGTCGCCACGCCGGGCTTGCCGTCGGCCCCCACGTAGCCGAAGTACACCGTGCCGTTCGAGCCGATGCCCACCGACGGGTCGGAGTCGCCGGGGGTGCTGCCGGGCACGTGCTGCACCGTCCAGGAGGTGCCGTTGTCCTTCGAGACCACCACTGCCTGGTCGGGACCGCAGCCCTTGTTGGGAAGGTAGGCCGTGCCGTCGGGCGCGACCTTCACGTGGCCGTGCAGGCCGCCGCAGTCGAGGAGGCTGTACGTCGGGACGCCGGCCCCGAAGGTCGTGCCGCCGTCGCGGGAGACCGCGCAGAACGCGGTGGCGATGTCCTGGCTGCAGTAGTAGACGGCGTTCGGGTAGCCCGTGGGCAGGCCGCCCAGCCCGTCGGCCGAGTAGGGGCCGCCGCCGATCGTCTGGTGGTCCACCCCGCTGGGGATCCCGCCGCCCTGCGAGGGGTTCCACGTCTGGCCGTCGTCGTCGGTCCAGCAGGTCAGCGATTCCACGCCCGTCAGCTGCGACTCGAAGGTCCGGCCGGTCTCGTGGTCGGTGAACAGGATCGGGTCGAGGCTGGTGGTGTCACCCTGCGGGCACCCGTTCGTGGCGTTCGCCGTGACGTCGGACCAGGACGCCTTCGCGGGGCTGACCGAGTCGTCGAAGATCGCCTTGAAGGTCGACAGGCCCGCCTGGTACATCGTGGCGCCGCTCGTGAAGCTGTTGCCGATCGACGGTTCTCCGGCGTCGTTGGCGCCGGAGAAGGAGCTCGGGGCCGGGTAGTTGGTGAAGCCAGGTGGGGTGGCGGTGCCGACCGCGGGGGCGCTCGCCTGGGTGGTCAGCGTGGCGGTGGCGCCGTAGCTCTCACCGAGCGGCGCGAACGGGACCACTCGAACCGTGTAGTCACCGGTGGTCGGCGGCAGGATGACCTGCTCGGGGTCGGCGCTCGAGGCAGCCGTCCCGACGACGTTGCCCTGCGCGTCGAGGACGTAGACGTCGAAGTCGGCGGCGGTGTTGGTCCAGCCCACCTTGACCACGAGGTCGTGGTCGGTGCCGTAACCGGCGGGAGTGCTGACGTGCAGCGTGAAGTCGTCGCAAGACGTCGGTGCGGTGCAGTCCGGCTGGTCCAGGGCCGCCCCGGTGGTGTTGGCGACGGCGAACGGCCCACCGGACCAGGTCACCGGGCCGCTCCCGTCGCCGAGCGATCCCTCGGTGGGAGTCGAAGCGTCCGCACTGCCGACGGTGAGGCCGGCGGCGAGCAGGCCGCCCAGGGCTGTGAGCCGGAGGGCTCGGCTCCGCACGAGCTGTCGAGCTGAGGGCATCGCTGAGGTTCCTCTCGTCAGGTGCGCCGGGATTCCCGAGCGCCGGCACCGCTAAGGGACGAGTCCGGGATCGTCCGTGTGGTCAACGAGGGACCGGCCCAGGAGTCACGCGGGTTCTACCCGACCCCGAAGCCGGGCAATCGCACGTCCCTCACTGGCCTGGACCGCTCGGCGAGGCCGCGAGACGTCACCGGCGATCCGTCGCGATGTGTTCACGGACGCGCCGGCTCCGGGTCTGGCGGTAGGTCGGCCCGAAGGCATACGGTGAGTGGGCTCGGCCACCATCACCACTCTCGGGAGCAGACATGACGGGGACACGGCGGCACCTGGCTGCCCTGGCGGGATCGGTACTCGGACTGGGCATGCTGCCCCTGCTGGCGGTGCCGCCGGCCACGGCGGCGAGCGATGACCTGTTCTTCTCGGAGTACGTCGAGGGGAGCGCCTACAACAAGGCCATCGAGGTCTACAACGGAACCGGAGCGGCGGTCGACCTCTCGGCGTACACCGTCGAGCTGTACTCCAACGGCAGCGCGGTCGTCTCGCAGTCCGTCGGGCTGGGCGGGACGCTTGCCAGCGGTGACGTCTTCGTGCTCGCCCACCAGAGCGCGGATCCGGCGATCCTGGCCGTCGCGGACCAGCTCAACAGCTCCGTGGCCAACTGGAACGGTGACGACGCCGTCGCGCTGGTCAAGGGCACCGCCACGATCGACGTCATCGGCCAGATCGGCGAGGACCCCGGCAGCCAGTGGGGCTCCGGCCTCACCAGCACCGCCGACAACACCCTGCGTCGCAAGGGCTCGGTCACGGCGGGCGACCCGGACGGCAGCGACGCCTTCGACCCGGCCGCCGAGTGGGACGGCTACGCGAAGGACACCTTCGACGGACTCGGCAGCCACACCACCAGCGGTCCCGCGCCCGACCTGGCGCCGACCGTCGAGTCGACCGAGCCCGGCGACGGCAACTCAGAGGTCGCGCCGACGGAGAGCCTGGCGGTGACGTTCAACGAGCCGGTCACAGCCGGAGACGGCGCGTTCTCGCTGATCTGTGACGGCTCCCCGGTCGCCTTGACGGTCAGCGGCGGAGACACGTCGTACGCCCTCGACCCCGGGAGCGAGCTTCCGCAGGGCGCGAGCTGCACGCTCACGGTCCACGCGGACGCCGTCGTCGACCAGGACGGCGAGCCCACGCCGATGGCCGCGGACAAGACCGTCGACTTCGAGACCGCCGACTGTGGCGCCGACTACACCGCCGCCTACGAGGTGCAAGGGGACGGGGAGACCAGCCCGCTGGAGGGGAAGTACCGCAGCGTCCAGGGCGTCGTCGTCGGCGACTACGAGGCCGGCGACAGCCTCGGCGGCTTCTACCTCCAGGACCTGGCCGGCGACGGCGAGGACGCCACGTCGGACGCCGTGTTCGTCTACAACCCAGGTCAGGACGAGGTCTCGAACGGTGACGTCGTCCGGGTCTTCGGACCTGTGTCGGAGTACCACGGCCAGACCCAGGTCAGCGCGTTCAGCAACGCCGTGACCGTGTGCGGGCACGGCGGCGATGTCAGGACGACCAACCTGCGGCTGCCCTTCACGGACGAGAACGACCCCGAGCGCTATGAGGGCATGCTGGTCAAGCTCCCGCAGACCCTCACCGTCACCGAGCTCTACCAGCTCGGCCGGTTCGGCCAGGTCACGCTGTCCTCTGGCGGCCGGCTGCCCCAGCCGACCAATGTCGCGCCCCCGGGCAGTGACGAGGCCACGGCGCTGCAGGGCCTGAACGACCTCAACCGGATCATCGTCGACGACGCCTCGCAGGCACAGAACCCCGACCCGATCCGCTGGTCCCGTGGCGGCGGGGAGCTGACGGCGGAGAACACCCTGCGCGGCGGCGACACCGCCACCGACGTCGTCGGGGTGATGACCTACACCTGGGGCGGCAACTTCGCGAGTCCTGACGCCTGGCGGGTCCGGCCCCAGGGTGCGCTCCACGGCGCCGCCGACTTCGTCGCGGCCAACGAGCGCACCGCGTCGCCGGAGGAGGTCGGCGGCACCATGAAGGTCGCGAGCTTCAACGTGCTGAACTACTTCGACGACTTCTCCGGATGCCGTGGCGGCGTGGGGCCGGACGCGGAGGCGATGGACTGCCGCGGCGCCGACGACCAGGCGGAGCTCGACCGGCAGGCCGCCAAGACCGTGGCTGCGATCAAGGGTCTCGACGCCGACGTGGTGGGCCTGATCGAGATCGAGAACGACGGTTACGGCCCGGACAGCGCGCTCGCGGATCTGGTCGGCCGACTCAACGCGGAGCTCGGAGCAGGCACCTACCGCTACCTCGACGTGGACGCCCGCACCGAGCAGGTCGATGCGCTCGGGCACGACGCGATCAAGGTCGCGATGATCTACAAGCCCGCCGACGTGGTGCCCAACGGTGACACCGGCGTGCTCAACACCGACTCGTTCGTCAACGGCGACAGCGGCGAGCCGCGCAACCGGCCGGCGCTCGCTCAGACGTTCAGGGACCGGGCGACCGGCGGCCGGGTCACGCTCGCGGTGAACCACCTCAAGTCCAAGGGCTCGAGCTGCGACGTCGACGGCGACCCCGAGGACCCGAACGGCCAGGGCAACTGCAACCAGACCCGCGTCGACGCGGCCAAGGAGCTCGTGCAGTGGCTGGACGACCGGCCGACGGGGCTCAAGGAGGCCGACACGCTGATCATGGGCGACCTGAACTCCTACGCGATGGAGGACCCGGTGCGGGTCATCGAGGAAGGCGGCTACACCGACCTGGTCCGTCAGTACGAGGGCCGGAACGCCTACTCCTACGTCTTCGACGGACAGTGGGGCTACCTCGACCACGCCCTCGCCTCGGCCAGCCTCGAGGACCAGGTCACGGGTGTCACCACCTGGCACATCAACGCCGACGAGCCGTCCGTGCTCGACTACAACACGAACTTCAAGTCGGCCGGCCAGGTGGATGACCTGTACGCCCCCACGCCGTACCGCTCCTCCGACCACGACCCAGTCCTGGTCGGGCTGCGCCTCCACAAGCGCTGATCCGGGCCACCTGCCCTCGTCGACCGCCTCAAGTCCGACCCTCCGGGTGCCGAACTTCTAGGAAAGGTCGAACGAGGGCAGGGGCCGGACGGTGAGCGAAACGGGGTTGCTGGTCAGCCTTGCCCTCGCGGTCGCGCTCGGGGTGCCCGCCTGGCTGCTCGAGCGCGCCTCGGTACGACGCGCAGCGGACCGGACCTGGCTGGCACCGCTCGCCCTCGGTGCGACGGCCGAGCTGTTGTCCCGGACCGCCCCGCTGGTGCACAGCGCCACGGCGTGGCCGTTCCTCGACGTCGCCGGCGACGCACTGGCCCTCGTGGCGCCCGTCCTGTTCCTCGTCGGTCTGGTGCTGGCCGTCCGGCAGCGCATGCGCGGGGTGCGGATCAACGTGCTCATCGACGGACTGGCCGGCGCGCTCGCCGGGGCGTGTGCGGCCGCGCTCGTGCTGACCCCGCTGGCGGACCGGGTCTGGGACGGCTCCTGGCAGTCCGGCGTGGCGCTCGGCCGCCCCCTGCTCACCTCCGCACTCTCCGCCGCTGCGGTCGGCGCCCTCGGCCTGCTCGGCACCGACCACCTCGCACGGTTCGGCGCCTGGGCCGCCGGGGCCACCGTCCTCGCGGGCGCGGACATCGTCGCCGCGACCGTGCCGGCACAACCGGCCTGGGCCGGTGTCTTCCCGCTGGTCGCGCTCGCCCTCGTCGCCGCCGGCGCCCACGTCTCGACCGCCGAACAGGAGCTTCGGCTGCCCGGCCCGCGCTCGCTGGGGGTGCCCGCGACCGCCGCCACCGTCGCGGTCGCCACGCTCGTCGTCGCCCCGCCGTGGTCGGTGACGCCGGTCCCCTCGGCGCTGGCCCTGGTCACGTTGGCGGTGAGCACGGTGCGGTTCGTGCGCGTGTTCCTGCAGCTGCGCGAGCTCGCCGCGATCCGCGAGCAGGCACTCACCGACGAGCTCACCGGCATCGCGAACCGGCGCGCGCTCTACCTCCACCTCGACGGTCTGCTGCGGCCGGAGGACGCCGGCGCGGACGGCGAGCCCGAGTTCGCCGTGGCACTGATCGACCTCGACCATTTCAAGGAGGTCAACGACACCCTCGGCCACGCCACCGGCGACGCTCTGCTCAAGGGGGTCGTCGGCCGTTTCGCGGCCGCGCTGCAGGAGCTGGAGACCCCGCACCTGCTGGCCCGGCTGGGCGGTGACGAGTTCGCCGTCGTGCTCCACGAGGCCACCACCCGCAACGCCGCCCTCATCGTCGGGGAGGCACTGGCCGAGAGCCTCTCCGAGCCGCTGGAGCTGCCCGACGCCTCGCTGCACGCGCAGGCCAGCATCGGCCTGGCCGCCGCGCCGCTGCACGGTCGGACGCGAGGCGAGCTGCTGTTCGCGGCCGACGCCGCGATGTACGCCGCGAAGACGTCCGGCGACGCGGTGCGCTTCCACGCCCCGAAGGTCGACGAGAAGACCCAGCAGCTCGGCGTCGCCGAGGACCTCTACCAGGCGCTCGAGCGGCACGAGCTCTTCGTGGAGTACCAGCCGATCCGCACCGCCGGGGGAGACCTCGTCGCGGTCGAGGCGTTCGTGCGTTGGGAGCACCCCGAGCGAGGCCGGCTCGTGCCGGGGGACTTCCTCGAGGCCGCCGAGCGCTACCGGCTCACCGGAGCCGTCGCCGAACGGGTGCTGGACATCGCCCTGCGCGACCTGGCCTGCTGGCGCGCCGAGGGGGTGCCGCTCACCCTGACGGTCAACCTCTCCACGGCCGACCTGCGTGACGAGGCGATCGTGAGCACGGTGGCCAACGCGCTGCTCGCGCACCGGCTGCCCGCCAAGGTGCTGACTCTCGACATCGGGGAGGCCGGTCTCGCCGCCGACCTCGACCGGGTCAAGGACGTGGTCACGGCGCTGCACGACCTCGGCGTACGGCTCGCCCTGGACGACTACGGCACCGGCGGCACCAGCCTGACCGCGTTGATGGGGCTGCCGCTGCACAGCATCAAGATCGACCGCCGCTTCGTGCGCGACGCCGCGATCAACCCGCGCCTGGGCGGGATCGTCCGCGCCACGGTGGACCTGACGCACTCGCTGGGCCTGCGGGTCGTCGCCGAGGGCGTCGAGGACCGCGGCGCGCTGGACCTGTTGGTGCAACTCGGCTGCGACCTGGTGCAGGGCTGGCACGTCGGCCGGCCCACCGACGCGACGGGCATCGAACGGCTGTTGGCCCAGCCGACCGGCGGCAAGCACCGGCTGCCCCCGGAGGGCCCGACGGTGCCCGGTCAGCCGACCGCGGAGGCCCCGCGCCCGCACTCGCTGCCGAGGTCGGCGTCGCGCGCCTCCACGCGCCGTCGGCAGGCGGGGGGCGGGGTCACGTCGACGCCGTCGTGACGCCGCTGATCCGGTGGACCGCGAACGAGCGGACTTCCTCGCTGCGGTGGTCGTAGGCGGTCAGCCAGCCGCCCTCCACCTTGACCGGGTCCACGATCCGCTCGACCGTCGCGCCGTGGTTGTCCACGTAGCCGATCCACACCGTCTGCTGGGCCTCGAGCGCCTCGCGCAGCACCGCCATCGTGGAGGTGGGCGTGCTCCGCGGCAGCTTCCCGGACGCGGCCTCAGGCGGACGGCTGGACGTCGCCCGGTCGCCGGCGCGGATGGCGGTCACCGTCGCGGCGACGCGCGCGGAGAGCCGGGCCGCCGCGCGGGGGTCGAGAGGGCCGTGGGGCGCGAGCAGCTCGCCGGGTGCCGGTCGACTGCGCGGCGCCCGGACCCGATGCACCTCGCGCCGGGCGAGCCGGACCGTCCCGTCCGCCGCCTCGACCACGGGGGCGGAGCCGAGCTCGCGGAGCCGGGGGAGCAGCACGTCCAGCGGTACGTCGCTGACCACGACCGTCGGCGCGATCCGGCGCAGCCGCAGCGACGCCGCCTTGGGGTGGTGCACCAGCTCGGTCAGCGCGGACTCGTCGTCGCTACGCAGGAACGACTCGGCCGACCCGACCCGGACCGTGCCGAACTTCCGTGAAACGTCCTCCACGAGGTAGACCAGCGGCTGGGGCACCGGGGTGCGTGACGACGCCGCCAGGAAGTCGTGCACCTCCCCGGCCGACCAGCCGGAGTCGAAGGCACGGCGTACGGAGCGCTCGGTGAACCGGTAGACCGTGGCGCCGCCGCGGGACTCGATGTCGGCCATCGTGGCCAGGTGGTGGGCGAGCTCGTGGGTGAGGGGTCCCGGCGCCACGGCCGTGAGGTCGGCCTGCAGCAGCAGGTGGTCGACCGGCTCCGGGAGCAACGGTTCGAGGGTGGCCGGTGCGGTGTGCAGCGGGTCGTCGTCGAGCAGCAGTGCCCGACCGTGCGTCGACACCCCGCCGAGACCCATCACCCCGACGACAGCGGCCTCCTCCACCACCCACCCGGCGGCCTCGGCGCGCGCGGCCGGCCGGCGGGGCCGCAGCCAGCCGAGCCGGGTGACCAGCGACGGCACCCCGGTCCCCGCGGCCAGCACCTCGCCCGCGGGCAGCCTGGCCACCTCGGCGAGCGCCCGGCGGCGGGTCTCCACCAGCCAGGAGCGCTCCAGGTCGGGGACCAAGGCGTTCACCGGCTTCCCGGCCTGCCGGCTGCCGACCAGGCCGACCAGCCGGGGACTTTCCAACCAGGTCAGCGCGAGGCGGGCCCACCGGTCGGAGACCGAGCCGGCGCTCCACACGTCGAACGCCTCGGTCGGGAGCCACGCCACGTCGTGCTCGTCGGTGGACCCGACCGCCACCAGGCCGGCCGCGGCGGCGAGCTCGACGTGCAGGGCCGCCACGCGCTCCTCGACGTGCAACAGCTCCGCCGCGCTCTTCAGCTCGCGCACTCCCAGCCCGCCGGTGCGCAGCCCGGTCGGAGGCGTCGTACCCCAGTGCTCCAGGAGCAGCTCGACGTGCCGGACCAGCTCGAACGCGGCGCCCGCCGCCGCCCGGTCGACGAGGGCGGCGTCGCGTTCGGAGGTGGCAAGCGCGGGAACCTGGTCGACCGGGTCGCGGGTGGTCCGGCCGCCGCGCAGAGCGACCGCCACTTCCCGGGGCACGGCCACGTGCCGGCGGTCCCGGGCGACGAGCAGGCCGCGGGCCAGCAGCTGGTCGACCGGGCCGGCCACGTCGCCACGAGACACCGGGCGGTCGGTGGACTCGACGCTGCCGTCCTTGCCCTGCTGCTCGAGGTGGTCGAGGATGGCCCGCGCCTTGTCGTCCACCTCGGCGAGCAGCGCCTCCACGTGTCCGGGCTCGGCCAGGTGCGCGGCGACAGCGGCGATGTCTCGGTGCCGGTCGCCGCTCGGGGTGAGCCCGAGGTCACGGGTCAGGGTGCCGACCCGGGTCGGCCCGTAGCCGGCGAGCAGCACGGCGGCCGACGTGCCCAGCCCGGTGAGGGTGCCACCCAGCACGTCGGGTACGACGCTCAGTGCCCGGAGCGCGTCGTCGGCGCCCCAGACCAGGGCCATCGTGCGGAGCCGGTCGGCTGCCCGGTCGACGGCGGCCGGGGCGGCGCGGACCTGTGTGTGGAGCCACCGTGCCGACGCGGTGCCGCCGGCGGCGACGACGGCGTCGAGAACGACCAGCTCCAGTCGATCGAGCTGGTCCAGGGCCCGCAGGACCGAGGCCCGGGTGCCGGCGCGGGAAGCCAGCTGTGCGGAGTCCTGCGGAGCGGGGTTGGCGAGGTCCGGCCGCTCGGCGAGAAGGCGCGCGAGGTCCTCGTCGGGCCAGCTGCGCAGCTGCTCGGCGAGGGTGCGGGGCGTGGCGTCGGACATCCGCACCACGCTACAGCGCGACGGCCACCCTCCCCGACTCGTCCGCGGTGCCTCCGTGGCGCGGACGCTCGTTTCCGCGGACGAGTCGGGTTGTGGGTGCGCTCAGAGGTCGATGGGGCGCAGCACGCGGTCGATGCCGTGCGCGATCTGCTTGTTCCCCTTGTTCAGGTTCTTGGCCGCCCGCAGGACGCGGGCGTTGCGGTCGTTCCGGTCCGCGTCGCGAAGCCGGATCCGGTCGCCGACCACGCGCACCTTCAGGGTGCCGCCCTGTGCGGTGCCGAGCTTCGCGCCGTCCGCGCCCTTCGCCTGGGCGTAGCGGATCGTGGCGCCGGGCACCACGTGGTAGAGCAACACCGCCTCGAGGGTGTCCGCGTCCACGAGGTTCGTGATCGCGCGGAGCACGCCCTTCTCGGTGCGCTTGCGGTCGCCCGTCAGGTCGGTCACGAGCTTGCGGAACGCGCGGTCCGTCGGCACGAACGCCGTCAGTCGGACGTCGCCGTCGGCGAGCACTCGCGACGGGGCTGTCGGGCTTGGCGGCGAGCACGGCGTAGACGGCCTTCTCGACGATGTCGAAGTCGCCCCACTTGTGGTCGAGGTGGTTGCCGTCTGCGGCGAGCACCTCGGCCAGGCTGGTCGTGCCCGGCGCTGCCTGGGCCGGGGCGGCGCCGAGCGCGGTTCCGGCGGCCAGTGCGACGGTCGTGGCGACGGCGGCCAGGCGGCGGGGGCGGGCAGATCGAGCGGATCGAGCGGACATGAGCGGACTCCCTCTGGTGTGCGGCACGGCGACCCTCCGCCGACGTACCGATTGGCTTGCTCCGTGCGACTGGTTCGCCGGCCGGGAACCCAGGGTTTGGTTGAACCGGAAATTACCTCGGCCTGGACTGGACCGGGCGCGTAATGTGCGCGGCATGGAGTCCTATGCCGCCGGCGAGACCACGCCGGCCCTGATCGAGGAGACCATCGGCGCCAACTTCGCGAGGATCGCTCGCGAGCACGCCGACCGCGAGGCACTCGTCGAGGTGGCCACCGGCCGGAGGTGGACGTACGCGGAGCTCGACCGCGACGTCGACGCGCTGGCTCGCGGGCTGCTCGGCGCCGGGATCGCGAAGGGCGACCGGGTCGGTATCTGGTCACCCAACTGCGCCGAGTGGACGCTGGTGCAGTACGCCACCGCCAAGGTCGGGGCGATCCTGGTCAACGTCAACCCGGCGTACCGGACGCACGAGCTCGCCTACGCGCTGAACCAGTCCGGCCTGCGCCTGCTGATCTCGGCGACGGAGTTCAAGACCAGCGACTATCGCGCGATGGTCGACCAGGTCCGCCACGACGCGCACGCCCTCGAGCGGGTGGTCTTCCTCGGCACGTCCGACTGGGACGCGCTGCTCGCCGACGGCAAGGACGTCGCGCAGGAGGCGGTCGCCGAGCGAATGGCCACGTTGAGCAACACCGACCCGATCAACATCCAGTACACCTCGGGCACGACCGGCTTCCCCAAGGGCGCGACGCTCTCGCACCGCAACATCCTCAACAACGGGTTCTTCACCACTGAGCTGATCAACTTCACCCACGAGGACCGGCTCGCCATCCCGGTGCCCTTCTACCACTGCTTCGGGATGGTGATGGGCAACCTGGGATGCACCACCCACGGCGCAGCGATGGTGATCCCGGCACCCGGCTTCGACCCGGGCATCACGCTGCAGGCGGTGCAGGACGAGAAGTGCACGGGCGTGTACGGCGTGCCGACGATGTTCATCGCGATGCAGAACCACCCCGACTTCGCCTCCTTCGACCTCTCCGGCCTGCGCACCGGGGTGATGGCCGGGTCGGTCTGCCCGGTCGAGGTGATGAAGCGCTGCATCGACGACATGTTCATGGCCGAGGTGGCGATCGCCTACGGGATGACCGAGACGTCGCCGGTGTCGTGCCAGACCCGCAGCGACGACGACCTGGACCGGCGGACCGCCACGATCGGCCGCGCGCACCCCCATGTCGAGGTGAAGATCGTCGACCCGGTCACCGGGGAGACCGTCGAGCGCGGCGAGACGGGCGAGTTCTGCACCCGGGGCTACTCGGTGATGCTCGGATACTGGCAGGACAACGAGAAGACGGCCGAGGCGATCGACGGCGACGGGTGGATGCACACCGGCGACCTCGCCGTGATGCGCGAGGACGGCTACTGCAACATCGTCGGCCGGATCAAGGACATGGTGATCCGCGGCGGGGAGAACATCTACCCGCGCGAGATCGAGGAGTTCCTCTACACGCACCCCGACGTGGAGGACGTGCAGGTGGTCGGCGTGCCCGACGAGAAGTACGGCGAGGAGCTCTGCGCCTGGATCAAGACGAGGGCCGGGAGCGACCCGCTCGACGCCGACAAGGTCCGGGAGTTCGCCACCGGCAAGCTCGCGCACTACAAGATCCCGCGCTACGTGCTGCTCGTCGACGACTTCCCGATGACCGTGACCGGCAAGATCCGCAAGGTCGAGATGCGCGAGGAGTCCGCGCGCCGGCTCGGCCTGTCCTGACGGCTGGGGTACGACGACCGGGCGCGCCAGCGCAGGGGATCGGTACCCCCACCCACCTTCACGCCCACCGACCCGCGCCGCCGCGCGGGCCCAACGAGGAGACGCATGACCGACACCGTGGACCAGCTCGTCGAGGACTTCCAGCAGCACCGGCTCCGTCGGATGCCGACGTGGGCACACATGATCGGCGAGTACGCGCTCGCGGACCGGTTCGAGGACGTCAGCCGCGACGCCGAGGACCGCGTCGTCGAGGAGTGCCTGGAGTTCGTCCGCCGGACCGAGGCGCTGTCCGAGGACGGGCTCGACGACCAGCAGCGGATCACCCGGGCGATGGTGGCGTGGGACGCGCGCAGCACCGCGGAGATCCTCGCTTCGCGTACCGCTGAGTTCGCGGCCGACCCGGTCTTCGGGCCGCAGGCCAGCCTCGGCGTGCGGATCCCCAAGCTGGCCCTGCCCGACGCCGAGGTGGCGGAGGCGATGGTCGGCAAGCTGCGCGGGATCGCGTCGTACTTCTCCGACCTCGCCGCACGGCACCGCGAGGGAGTCGCCTGCGGTCGGACCCCGGCGGCCTTCGCCGTCGCCGGCACGGTCGAGCAGCTCGACGCCTGGCTTGCCTCCCCGGTCGCCGACGACCGGCTGCTGAACGTCGCCGAGCTCCCGGGCGGTGTGGACGCGGCCGACCTGCGGCGCCGGCTGGCCGAGGTCGTCGAGAGCGACGTGCGGCCGGCGCTGACGACGTACCGGGACGTGCTCCGCGACGAGGTGGCCCCGGTCGCCCGCCCGGACGAGCGGGTCGGCCTGACCTGGCTGCCCGGCGGCGACGACGTCTACGCCCGGCTGGTGCGCTACTACACGACCACCGACCTGACGCCGCAGCAGATCCACGACATCGGGCTCGCGCAGATCGACTCGCTCGCCGAGGAGTACCGCGCGCTCGGCCCCGAGCTCGTCGGCACCGACGACCTGGGGAAGATCCTCGCCGCACTGCGCGACGACCCGGCGCTGCACCACACCGACGGCGACGACGTGGTGGCCGACTCGAAGACCGCGATGGCCAAGGCGCGGGCCGCGATGGGGGACTGGTTCGGCCGGCTGCCGAAGTCCGACTGCGACGTCGAGGCGACCACGAGCGGCGCGATCGCCTACTACTTCGCGCCGCCCAAGGACGGCAGCCGGGGCGGTGTCTTCTTCATGAACGTCGCCGACCCGGAGGGCTGGGGCCGCTACGAGATCGAGTCGACGTCGTTCCACGAGGGCATCCCGGGCCATCACCTCCAGCTCGCGATCGCGGCCGAGCTCGAGGACCTGCCGGAGTACCGCAAGCGCGCGTTCGTCACGGCGTACGCCGAGGGCTGGGGGCTCTACACCGAGCGGCTCGCCGACGAGATGGGGCTCTACTCGACGCCGCTGGACCGGATGGGGATGCTGAAGGCCGACTCGATGCGCGCCTGCCGGCTGGTCGTCGACACCGGCATGCACGCGCTCGGCTGGAGCCGGCAGCGGGCGGTCGACTACCTGCTGGAGAACTCCCCCATGAGACAGGGACACGCGATCGAGGAGATCAACCGGTACGCCGTGACGCCCGGGCAGGCGGTGTCCTACATGATCGGCAGGCTGGAGATCCAGCGGATCCGGCGCGGGGCCGAGCAGCGCCGGGGCGACGCGTTCGACATCAAGGCGTTCCACGACGCGGTGCTCGACTCCGGGGCGATGCCGTTGGGCATCCTGGCCGAGGTCGTGGAGCGGCGACTGCCCTGAATCGGCGGTCGGCCTCAGCCGATGCGGAGCAGGGTGCGGCGGTCGGTGCCGGCGTAGCGGACGACACCGAACCAGCGCTTCGTCGCGTCCAGGTCGCCCCACGAGACCGTTGACCGGAACGGCGCCCCCGCCCGTGCGCCGCTCTGCCGGGTCTCCACCGAGACGTCGTGGGAGTCGTGCGGGCCCACCACCCAGGTGCACAGCTGGCCGGTGACCGCGGCGCCGTTCCCGGCCTCGACGGCGTGCACGGTGACGGTGTAGTCGCCGGGCGCCGGGTCGAGCAGCGTGAGGTCTGCCTCGGCTCCCGGGCCGGTCGACTCCGACACCAGGCGGTCGTCCCGGAAGACGTAGAGGTCGACGTCGTCGCCGCGGTTGCTGCCGGTGATCTCGAACCGGGCGGCGGTGGTGCCGGCAGGCACCGACACCGCGGTGGAGAACGTGTCCGCGTCGTTCTCCGGATGGTGCGCGTCGAAGCGGCCCGGCTGCAGGCTGATCCCGATCGGGTACGCCGAGGCCAGGCCCACCCCCGACACCTCGACCCTCCGGCCGGTACCGGTGCGCCCGGAGACGACCGCGCGGCCGGCGTCGACAGCGGCGCCCACCTCCCGGGGCGCCGCCACCGCCGTGACGCGGACCGCGACCGGGATGGAGGCCTGGTGGGTCAGACCGGTCCAGGTGAGGTCGCCCTTCGCGTACTCCTGCACCGGCGCCTCGGGCGTGGCGACCAGCCGGATCCGCACCGCCCGGGTCTGACCCGGCCGGAGCGTCACGGTCCGTGGGCGGACCGTGACGTCTATCCCGCTCAGGCCCCTCACCGACGCGGTGTAGGTCTCGGTCGTGGCGCCGACGTTGGTGAGCCGCCGCACCACGGTGGTACGCCCGACGAGGTCGCCCACGGCCAGCGAAGGCAGGTTCAGCTCGGAGGCGCCGCGCTCGCCGGCGAGGAACTTGCGCCAGCTCCGCGGAGCGGCGTCCAGCACCACGCCCGGGTCGAGGAGGCCCTGGGGGTCGATCTGGCCGGCCCCCTGCGCGAACGGGCCGGCGGTGCCCTCGAGGTCGTCGGCGGTCGTCATCATCGCCGACTTCAGCCGGGCCGGCGACCAGGTCGGGTGCAGGCCGCGCAGGAACGCCGCCAGGCCGGCCACGTGCGGAGCGCTGACGGACGTCCCCGAGCGCAGGTCCCACAGCCTCCCCGAGCTCGACGGCGGGGCCACGGCGCCGACCACGGCGACGCCGGGCGCGGTGAGGTCGGGCTTGAGAACGTCGGTGTCCGGCACCGGGCCGCGTGCGGAGAACGGTGCGATGGCCGGGGCCGCGACGTCCTTGGCGGCTTCGGGATCCAGCGACGCGGTGGCGGTCTCGCCGGCTGCGCGGACGTAGGCCTTCACCTCGGCGGCGTCCGCGGCGTCCAGGTGGACGGTGGGTACGGCGTGCACGTCCGCCTCGAGCGTGTCGGGCGAGGTGTTCACCAGCACCATCGCCACGCCGCCGGCGCGCGCCACCTCGTCGGACTTCTCGACCCGGGGGACCACGCCGCGGTCGCACACCACGACCCGGTTGCGGACCCGGTCGGGATCGAGTGAGCCCGCCTCGCACCGTGCGGCCGCTCCGCGACCTGCGCCGTCGACCGCGCTGTCGCCGCCCAGCGCCAACCCGGTCGGCGGCACGGCCGTGTCCGAGGCCATCGCGCCGATGAAGGTGCGGCCGTCGTCGAGCCGCACCCCGCCCTGGTAGAGCGGGTGGGTGCTCGCCCCGACGGTCGTCACCCACGGGGCGACGTTGCCCACCGCGTGGGACCCGGTGGTGGTCCGGTTGCCGGCCGCCGCCGCGACGAAGACCCCCGCCGTCGAGGCGGAGAGGAACGCGCGCGACACCGTGTCGGCAGGGTCGCTCGAGCCGGCGACCGAGTAGCTGAGCACGTCGACGCCGTCGGCGACCGCCCGGTCCACCGCGGCGACCACGTCCGCGGTGGCGCAGCCGTCCTCCGAAGGGTCGGGAGCGGTCCAGCAGGCCTTGTAGACGGAGAGGCGCGCCGCTGGGGCCATCCCGCTGTCGCGCCCGAAGTCCTGCCCGTCGATCGTCACGTCGACCCCGGGCTCGCCGGCGGCCACCGAGGCGGCGTGGGAGCCGTGACCGGTCGTGTCGCGGGCCGAGAGCAGCTCGGTGCTGGCCAGCCGGTTCCGGCCGAAGCCGTCGACGAACCAGCGCGCGGACACGACCTTGGCGTTGCAGTCGTCCTCGGTCCAGCGTTCGGCGGGCGCACAGGCGCCGTGGAAGCCGGGAAGCGCACGGGCCCGGCCCGGCTGTGGTTGGGGCAGGCCGGCGAAGCTCGGGTTCTCGGGCCAGATCCCGCTGTCCACGACGCCGACGACGACACCCTTGCCGGCGCGTCCCCGGCCACCGGCGGCGTTCCAGGCACCGCCAGTGCCCTGCAACCCGAGCAGGCTGCCCGGGTCGCTGGCTGGGTGCTGCACGACGTTGCGCTCCACCAGTGCGACCTCGGGGTCGGCGCGCAGCGCCTTGACCTGCTCCTCGTCGAGCCGGGCCGCGAAACCGTCGAGCACGGTCGTGTAGCGGTAGAGCACCCGAGGGTCGCCGACGCGTCGCAGGACGCGGTCCTGGCGCACCCGCAGGGCGGCGGCCAGACGGCGCACCTCAGGCCGGGTCCGGTCGAAGCGCTCACCCGGTTGCGGGCGGGTGCGGGGGCTGTCGGCCGCAGCGCGCCCGGTCAGCGTCACGAGGTAGACACCGGCCTCGGTGGACCGGGTCGGGTCGCCGGTCGTGCTCGCGGGCCGGGGGGCCGCCTGCGCGGGCAGGCTCGTCGTACCGACGGCCAGCAGCAGGCAGGCGGCGAGGGCCGGAAGCCGCAGCGCACGGCGTGGGCGCGGACTCACAAGGCACCTCTCTCGTGCGACTCGGGTGTGTGGCAGGTGCAGGCGCCCGGACGACCGGGTCCAGGCGGATCCGGGGCCGGTCCGGGGCGGCTCACCATCGTCCCAGGGCAGCGGCGCGATCTCAACGAAACGGCCGACCTAGAGTGGGCGGGTGCCCGCCGACCCCGCCGAGGAACCCGCCACGCTCGTCGTCGGCTTCGACCTCGACATGACGCTCATCGACACCCGGCCGGGGTTCGCCGCGACCCTGCGTGCGCTGACCGACGAGACCGGCGTCCCGGTGGACGTCGACCTGCTCTGCGCCAACCTAGGTCCGCCGCTGGACCACATGCTGGCGCCCTACTACCCGGCCGACCGGCTCAGCGGCCTCGTGGACCGGTTCCGGGAGCTCTACCCCGACCACGCGGTGGCCGCGACCCCGGCGTTCGCGGGTGCGCACGAGGCGCTTGCCGCGGTACGTCGCCACGGCGGCCGCACCATCGTGGTCACCGGCAAGTTCACGCCCAACGCCGCCCTGCACGTGGCGGCGCTCCGGTTCGAGATCGACCACCTCGCGGGGGAGGTGTGGGGCGTGGGCAAGGCGGCCGTGCTGCGGGAGCACGGGGCCTCGGTCTACGTCGGCGACCACGTGCACGACGTCGAGGGCGCCCGTGCCGCGGGCGCGCTCAGCGTCTCGGTGCTGACCGGCGGCAGCACCGAGGCCGACCTGCGCGACGCCGGGACGGACGTGGTCCTGCGCGACCTGGCCGACTTCCCGGACTGGCTCGCCGCGTACGCAGCGGACGGGAGTGCGGCCAGGGCGGCCGCGGACCGACAACCCGGATGAGCCGGGTGGGCCTCGCGCCGTACCCTTGTTCCTTCAGCGAATCCCGCACCGCGGCGAGCCCGCCGCCCACCGAGCAAGAAGAGGTCACACTCGTGCCGACTGGCAAGGTCAAGTGGTACGACGCCGAGAAAGGTTTCGGCTTCCTGTCGCAGGAGGACGGGCCCGACGTGTACGTGCGCGCCGAGGCGCTCCCGGCCGGCGTCTCCTCGCTGAAGGCGGGCACCCGGGTGGAGTTCGGGATCGTGCAGGGGCGCAAGGGGGACCAGGCGCTGCAGGTGCGGCTTCTGGAGCCGACCAAGTCGGTGTCGCGGTCGCTGCGCAAGAAGCCGGCCGACATGGTGAACATCGTCGAGGACCTCTACCGGCTGCTGGAGAACATCGAGCAGGGCTACCGGGCCGGCCGGCACCCCGATCCCGCCCGCGCCAAGGCGACGGCGAAGCTGCTGCGGGCGCTCGCCGACGAGCTGGAGCTCTGAGCGCCCGGCCGAGGACGTCGTGCTCGTGGCCGAAAGCGCCCGCTTGGTATGGCCTCAGGCGTCGGCCGGGCGGCGGGCCGCGGTGAGCACCCACACCGAGAACGCCACCAGGATCGCCGCCGCGACGCCGAGTCCGAGGCGCGGCACGAGCGGCAGCGAGATGCCGACGAACCCGCCGACCACCCAGGACAGCTGCAGCAGTGTCTCCGAGCGGGCGAACGCGCTGGCCCGGGCGCGGTCGGGGATCTCGCGCTGGATCAGCGCGTCGAGGGAGAGCTTGCCGAACGACTGGGCCAGCCCGGCGGTCACGCCGAGCAGCACCGCGACCGGCAGCCCGTAGAACACCGCCGCCACCACGGTGACGGCCGCGTCGACGAGCAGCGCCGCGACGACGGCGGCCTCGGGGCGGACCGCGCGCAGCACCGAGCCGAGGGTGATGCCGAGCGTGCTGCCGAGCCCGGCCGACCCGATCACCAGGGCCAGCAGCAGCTCGGGGCGGTCCTCCCAGCCGGGGAACGGCTCGTCGCGGAGCAGGAACGCCATGAACATCGTCAGGAACCCCGAGAGCACCCGGAGCCCGGAGTTGCTGCGCAGGCCCATGACGACCGGCCGTGGCACGACGGCCCGGCTGCTCCGACCCACCCCGGGCAGCCCCGACTCGCGCTCGCCCGCGGCGCTGTCCACCCGGGCGGGCAGCAGGATCGCCAGGATCGTGCCGCCCACGAACACCGCGAACGCGTACCGCAGCGACCACTGCGAGCCGAACGTGGACGCGAGTACCGCGAGCGGCGCGGAGATCGTCGCGCCGGCCACCCCGGCGAGGGAGATCCGGGAGTTCGCGCGGACCAGGGTGAGCTGCTCGGGAAGCAGCCGGGGAACGGCCGCCGCGCGGGTCACGCCGTAGGCCTTCGACGCGACCAGCACGCCCAGCGCGGCGGGGAACAGCGCGACCGAGTCGCGGGTCACCGCGTCGGCGAGCACCCAGCACAGGAACGCCCTGGTGGCCAGCGTGGCGCCGATCGCCCACCGCCGGCCGTGGCTGAACCGGTCCAGGAACGGTCCGATCAGCGGTGCCACGATCGCGAACGGCAGCATGGTGAGGCCCAGGAACAAGGCCACCTGGCCGCGTGCCTGGTCGGTCGGCACCTGGAAGAACAGCGTGCCGGCCAGCGAGATCGCGACCGCTGTGTCGCCTGCCGCGTTGAACGCGTGCAGCTCGATCAGCCGGGACAGCCCGCTCTGCCCCGCGCCCTGCGCCTGGCTGGCGCGGCGCGCCTGCCGGAAGGTGTAGCCCGCGGCCGCGCCGGTGGCGTGACCCGCGACCCGGGCCCCTCGCCCGGTCGCCACCCCGGCGGCGCGGGCCCCGCGCGCCGTGGCGCGCAGCGCCCGGCCGGCCCGGGCGCGGCCCGGTCCGGCCGGAGCTGCGCCACCTGACCCGCCGGAGGCGCGGTCGCCGGCGTGGTTGTCGGCGTGGTGGTCCGGAGCGGCGTGCTCGTCGCCGACTGCGCCGTCAGCAGTGTTGCGTTCGTCGGGCCGCATGGGGCCATCTTGCCTTTCCCCGGCACGGATCCGCGGCCCGGCGCGACACCGGGCCGGGTCATGAGGGAGAATCGGCCCCGTGATGACTGCAGCGAGGACCAAGAAGGCGGACAGCGTCGGCGCTGCCTCGGTCGACGTTGCCCGCGCGGCGCTGCTCGAGGAGATCGACGTCGTCGACGTGGGCGCCCACCTCGGCCACAGCGGCGAGGACGAGCGGGTGGTCACCCACTTGTTCGAGTGCACCCGCACCGGTTACCGCGGCTGGCGCTGGGCGGTCACGGTGGCACGCGCGCCGCGGCAGAAGAGCGTCACGGTCGACGAGGTGGTGCTGCTGCCCGGCGACGACGCGATCACCGCGCCCGTCTGGGTGCCCTGGCGCGACCGGATCAAGCCCGGCGACCTCGGCCCCGGCGACCTGCTGCCCACCGAGGAGGACGACCCCCGGCTCGTGCCCGGCTACACCGCCGGCGACGAGACCGTCGACGCCGACGCGGTCAAGGCGGTCGCCGACGAGCTCGGACTGGGCCGCGCGCGGGTGCTCTCGCTGGAGGGCCGCGAGCTCGCGGCGCAGCGCTGGTACGACGGGTCCCACGGCCCGGACGCGGCGATCGCCCAGTCGGCCCCGGCCGGTTGCGGCTCGTGCGGCTTCCTGGTCCGGCTGTCCGGTCCGATGTCGCAGCTGTTCGGCGTCTGCGCCAACGCCTACGCCAACGACGACGGCCGGGTGGTGTCCTTCGACCACGGCTGCGGCGCCCACTCCGACGCCCAGCTGAGCAAGAGGAACCAGCCGGCGCCGCTGCCGGAGCCGGTGCTCGACACCCTCACCTGGGACGAGCTCGAGAAGTTCTAGCCCTGCGCCCGGTTCGGACCCTCGTCCGAACGGGCGGCCTCGCGTGCCCGGCGGTGGTTGCGCCGGCGTCGGCAGTAGTCCCAGCCGATGACACCGAGGCCGAAGCCGGCCAGGCAGGTCCACAGCCACCAGCCCCGGTCGGCCTCGGCGAGCCGTCCCGAGAACGGAAGCAGCATGACGAACCCCAGCAGCCACAGCGCCGTCCCCACCGCGACCGTCCGTGTCCCGTCCACGTCGAGCGGGTCGACGTTGGCCACGATGTAGGTCCGCCGGCCGATCTCGTGGGTGGTGACCTCGTGCGGGTTGTCCTGGGGGAGCTCCACGCCGCGACGATATCCTCCTCTGGCAGGATGTGCGCCGACCAGCCAAGTTCCTTCCCCCCGCAACCGAGCAGGAACACACGTGGACAAGCCCTCCCCGAGCATCGAACGGGACGCCGGCACCAGCGCCGCCCCCCGCGGCGGCCTCGACCGTTTCTTCAAGATCTCCGAGCGTGGCTCGACCGTCGGCCGCGAGGTCCGCGGCGGTCTGGTCACGTTCTTCACGATGGCCTACATCATCGTGCTCAACCCGCTGATCCTCGGCTTCGTCAAGGACGGCGACGGCCAGTTCCTCGGCGGCGGGGACGCCCCCGACCTGGCGATGATCGCCGCCGCGACGGCGCTGGTCGCCGGAGTGCTGACCATCCTCATGGGGGTGGTGGCGAACTTCCCGCTGGCGCTCGCGACCGGCCTCGGCCTCAACGCCTTCGTCGCGTTCTCGATCGCCTCCGGGATGTCCTGGGCCGACGCGATGGGCCTGGTGGTGCTCGAGGGCCTGATCATCCTCGTGCTCGTGCTGACCGGGTTCCGGTCGGCGGTCTTCCACGCCGTGCCGGCCGAGCTCAAGACCGCGATCAGCGTCGGCATCGGTCTGTTCATCGCGTTGATCGGGCTCGTCGACGCCGGCTTCGTACGTCGCACCGGCGTCGGCCCGGTGCCGGTCGAGCTGGGCATCGGCGGGGTCCTCGCCGGCTGGCCGGTGCTCGTCTTCGCGGTCGGTCTCCTGCTCGTGGTGACGCTCTGGGTCCGCCAGGTCAAGGGCGCGATCCTCATCTCGATCGTCACCACCACCGTGCTCGCGATCCTCGTGGAGGCGATCGGGAACATCGGCCCCAGCGTCGACGGCGACAAGGTCAACCCCAAGGGCTGGAACCTCAACGTGCCGGCGCTGCCCGACAAGGTGGTGAGCGTGCCGGACTTCGGCCTGCTCGGCCACTTCTCGCTGTTCGGCTCCTTCGAGCGCGTCGGTGTGGTGACCGCGGTGCTGTTCGTGTTCACCCTGATGCTGGCCGACTTCTTCGACACGATGGGCACGATGACCGCCATCGGCGCCGAGGCCGGCCTGCTGGACGAGGAGGGCAAGCCGCCGAACACCGAGCGGATCCTGGTGGTCGACTCGATCGGCGCGGCCGTCGGCGGGGCCGCGGGAATCTCCAGCAACACCTCCTACATCGAGTCCGCCTCGGGCGTCGGCGAGGGGGCCCGCACCGGCCTCGCCAGCGTCGTCACCGGCATCTTGTTCCTGCTCGCGACGGTGTTCTCGCCGGTCGTCGAGATCATCCCCAACGAGGCGGCGGTGCCCGCCCTGGTGCTGGTCGGCTTCCTGATGATGCAGCAGGTCAAGAACATCGACTGGGACGACATCGAGATCGCCATCCCGGCGTTCCTCACCATCGTGCTGATGCCGTTCACCTACTCGATCTCGGTGGGCATCGGCGCCGGCTTCATCGCCTACGTGCTGATCAAGGCGGTGCGCGGCAAGGCCGGCACCCTGCACCCGCTGATGTGGCTGGTCTCGGTGCTGTTCGTGCTCTACTTCGCGATCGACCCGATCAAGCAGCTGCTCGGGGTGAGCTGAGCCCCGAGCGGTCCCGCCACCGGTGACCGCCGAGCCGCCGCATCCTCCTCACCGGAGGGTGCGGCGGTGCTGCTTCCAGCGCTCGAGCATCCCCGCGGTCTCCTCGCGGGTGAACCGGAAGAACTCCGCCGTCTCCTGGAGCCGGCGCCCGCCCCGGGTGTCCGGGCCGACCAGGTCGGCGGCATCGGTGACGGCCTGCTCCCACATCCAGAGCATCGGCAGCCGGGCGGTGGTGATGGCTGACCACGCGTCCTCGTCGTAGACCCGGTAGACCTCGGCGCGGCTGCCCGGCAGCCGGTCCTTGAACAGCAGCCGCGTCGCGGTGAGGTAGCGGACCGCTCCGGAGACGGCGGCCGGGCTGACCCGCAGGCCCTCGGCGAAGTCGGCGGCGGTGTAGCGGTCGGAGTCCTCCGCGAGGGCGTAGGCGAAGACCCGCGCGGCCATCCGCGGCATCCCGCTCTCGGCCAGGATCGCGCCGACCTGCTCCACCGCCGAGAGCAGGTCCGCACGCTCCTGCTCGGACGTCTGGTTGTCGGGCTCGGGCACCTGGGCTGCCATGACAGGAATCATAACCTTCAGAACCTTCACCAAACCATGAATCCAGGTCAGAATGGAGCCATGGCTCACACCCCCGCCCTGTCGATCCAGGGCCTGGTCAAGAACTTCGGCGCCACCCGCGCCCTCGACGGCCTCGACCTCGAGGTGCGCACCGGAGAGGTGCACGGCTTCCTGGGCCCGAACGGCTCGGGGAAGTCGACCACGATCCGGGTGCTGCTCGGGCTGCTTCGGGCCGACGCCGGCTCCGTGCGCCTGCTGGGAGGCGACCCGTGGCGCGACGCGGCCACCCTGCACCGGCGGCTGGCCTACGTGCCCGGCGAGGTCAACCTGTGGCCGAACCTCACCGGCGGCGAGGTGATCGACCTGCTGTCCCGGCTGCGCGGCGGGGTCGACGAGGCACGCCGTACGACGCTGTTGGAGCGGTTCGACCTCGACCCCACGAAGAAGACCCGCTCCTACTCCAAGGGCAACCGGCAGAAGGTCGCCCTCGTGGCCGCGCTGGCCTCCGACGCCGAGCTGTTGCTGCTCGACGAGCCCACCTCGGGGCTCGACCCGCTGATGGAGGCGGTCTTCCAGGACTGCATCCAGGAGATGCGCGCCGAGGGGCGGACCGTGCTGCTCTCCAGCCACATCCTCGCCGAGGCCGAGGCGCTCTCGGACCGGGTCAGCATCATCCGCGCCGGCCGGGTCGTGCAGTCCGGCACGCTCGCGGAGCTTCGCCACCTCACCCGCACGACGGTGATCGTCTCGACCGAGAAGCCCGCCGACGCGCTGGCCGCCGTGCCGGGGGTCGCGCACCTCGAGCACCTCGACGGCCGGGTCCGCTTCGACGTCGACACCGACCACCTCGACGAGGCGATGGAGTACCTCGCCGCGCGCCGGGTCACCTCGCTGGTCAGCCACCCCCCGACGTTGGAGGAACTGTTCCTGCGCCAGTTCGGCGAGGTCGTGGAGGAGGGGGAGCAGTGAGAGGGCTGCTCGGCACGCCGGCGCTCGTCCGGTTCGTGCTGCGCCGGGACCGGATCCGGCTCCCGGTCTGGGTCGGCTCGATCCTCGCGATCACCTTCCTCACGGCCAAGGCGGTCGCGAGCACCTACGACACGCCCGCCGAGATCGCCTCCTACGCCCAGAACCTCGGCAACAGCCCGGCCACGATCGCGATGGCGGGGCCGCCGGTGGCGCTGGACCAGATCGGCGGGATCCTCGTCTACGAGACCAGTCTGATCGCGCTGCTGGGGGTGGCGCTGATGGCCGCCTTCACCGTCGTCCGGCACACTCGCGGCGACGAGGAGGAGGGCCGCACCGAGCTGCTGGTCTCCACGGTGGTCGGCCGGCACGCGGGTGCCGCCGCCTCGGTGCTGGTCGCGGCCGCGGCGGCGCTGGTGGTCGGCCTCGGCGTGACCGCCTCGATGCTCGCCGTCGACATGCCGGCCCAGGGTGCCTGGCTGTACGGCGCCTCGGTCGCCGCCCTCGGGCTGGTCTTCGCCGCGGTCGCAGGGGTCTGCGCCCAGCTGATGTCGCACGCCCGGTCGGCCACCGGCCTCGTGCTCGCGGTCCTCGCGGTGTCGTTCCTGCTGCGTGCCGTCGGCGACGTGCAGGAGAGCCTCTTGTCCTGGCTCTCGCCGATCGGCTGGTCCCAGCAGGTCCGGGTGCTCGACCAGAACCGATGGTGGCCGCTGCTCACCTCGGCCGGCCTCACCGCGCTGCTGCTGGCTGCGACCGTGCTGCTGGCCACCCGGCGTGACGTCGGCTCCGGGATCGTTCCGGCGCGGCCCGGCCCGGGGGACGCCGCCGCGTCGCTGCGGTCGCCGCTGGCGCTCGCGTGGCGGCTGCAGCGCGGCTCGGTGCTGGCCTGGGCCGTGGGCGTCTTCGTACTCGGCGCGATGTTCGGGTCGCTGAGCGAGGAGATGCAGAACATGGTCCGCGACAACCCGACGCTCGCGCAGTACTTCGAGATCACCGGCGGCAGCATCACCGACGCGTTGTTCGGCAGCGCGCTGCTGTTCAACGGCCTGGGGGCGGCCGCGTTCGCGGTCAGCTCCGTGCTGCGGCTGCGGCACTCCGAGTTGGTGGGGACCCTCGAGCCGGTGCTCGCGACCGGCGTCTCCCGGACCCGCGGGCTGCTCGAGCCGCTCGTCGTGACCATCGTTGGCACGGTGCTGATGCTGCTCCTCGGCGGCGCCGGTGCCGGGCTCGCCTGGGCCAGCCAGGGCGGGACCGCCTCGGACGCTCTGCGCCTGGTCGGGCTGTCCCTGGTCTACGGCCCCGGGGTGCTGGTCCTGGCGGGCGTGGCGGTGGCGCTCATCGGCCTGCTCCCGCGGCTGACCCTGGTGGCCTGGGCCGGCGTCGCGATCACCTTCGTGATCGGCTGGCTCGGCGGCCTGCTCGACCTGCCGGGCTGGGTGAACGGCCTGTCGCCGTTCGAGCACGTCCCGCTCGTCCCGGTGGAGAACCTGAGTGCGGGTCCGTTGCTGGCGCTGTCGGCGTTGGCCGTCGTGCTGGCCGGCGTGGGCGTGTACGGCTTCCAACGGCGCGACGTGACCTGAGCCACCCGAGGAGCCGGAATGCTTAGCCGCGCTAATGAGTTAGGCTAAGCATCATGACTCCCACCGTCGAGAAGGTCGCGCGCACCGACACCGGCCTGGCCGCGTCTCTGCGCGTCTCTGTCGCGCGCCTGTCCCGCCGGCTCCGCGCCGAGCGGGACCCGGTCAATGACGTGCTCAGCGCGGGCCAGCTCTCGGTGCTGAGCCTGCTGTCTCGCCACGGCGAGTGCACGGTCGGCGAGCTCGCCCACCTCGAACGGGTACAGCCGCCATCGATGACCCGCACGGTGAACTGCCTCGCCGACGGCGGCTACGTCGTACGCCGCAAGAACGAGGCAGACGGCCGGCAGGTGGTGGTCTCCCTCGCCGACAAGGGTGAGCAGAGCCTCGCCGCAGAGCGTCGCCGTCGCGACGCCTGGCTCGCGCAGCGGCTGCGCGAGCTGACCCCCGACGAACGTTCCCTGCTGCGCCAGGCAGCACCGCTGATCGAAAGGCTGGCTGCTAGTTGAGTCCCACCTTCCAGGCGCTCTCGAACCGCAACTACCGGCTTTACGCGGCCGGTGGCGTGGTCTCGAACACCGGCACCTGGATGCAACGCGTCGCCCAGGACTGGCTGGTGCTGCACCTTCCCGGGGGCAACGGCACCGCGCTCGGCATCACCACCGGACTGCAGTTCCTGCCGATCCTGCTGCTCTCGCCGTACGCCGGCCTGGTGGCGGACCGGTTCCCCAAGCGCAGGCTGCTCCAGGTCACCCAGCTGATGCTCGCCGGGCCGGCTCTGCTGCTCGGCGTGCTCGCGGTGACCGGGGTGGTCCAGACCTGGCACGTCTACGCGCTGGCGTTCGTGTTCGGGGTCGGGGCGGCCTTCGACGGGCCGGCGCGGCAGTCGTTCGTGAGCGAGATGGTCGAGCCGGACCTGCTCACCAACGCCGTCGGGCTCAACTCCGCGTCCTTCAACGCCGCCCGGATCGTCGGGCCGGCGCTGGCGGGACTGATGATCGCCGCGTTCGGCGGCGGGGCGCAGGCCACCGGTTGGGTGATCGGGATCAACGCGCTCAGCTACAGCGCGGTGATCTGGTCGCTTCAGCGGATGCGCACCCGGGACCTCTTCACCAGTGAGCCGGCCGCCCGGGGCAAGGGGATGATCCGTGACGGCCTGCGCTACGTCCGCAGCCGCGCGGACCTGATGCTGATCCTGGCGATCGTGTTCTTCGCCGGGACGTTCGGGCTGAACTTCCAGATGACGTCGGCGCTGATGGCCACCGACGTGTTCCACAAGGGCGCCGGAGAGTACGGGCTGCTCGGCAGCACGATGGCGATCGGGTCGCTCTCGGGGGCGTTGCTCGCCGCTCGCCGCGGCAAGCCCCGCTACCGGTTGGTGATCGGGGCGGCGATGGCGTTCGGGGCCGCCGAGATGGTCGCCGGGGTGCTGCCGTCGTACCTCACCTTCGCGCTGTGGACGCCGGTGCTCGGCCTGGCCGCCTTGACCATGATCACCGCGGCCAACGCGACCATGCAGCTCAGCGTGGCGCCGGTGATGCGCGGGCGGGTGATGGCGCTCTACATGATGATCTTCATGGGCGGCACGCCCGTGGGCGCGCCGATCGTCGGCTGGGTCGGCGAGGTCTTCGGGGCCCGCTGGACGCTGATCGGCGGCGGCGGGATGACCGTCCTCGGCACTCTCCTGGCCGTCGCGGTGTTCAGCCGCACGCAGGGCATCCTCGACCCCGAGGTCAACGACTACGCGTTCCGGCTGCCGCGTGCCCGCCGGCGCGTGCCCGCCGGCTGATCGGTGAACGATCACTCGAACGAGTGATGTCTGCGCCGCGATCCGTGACCACTCTCGGACGCATGCAGTCAGTGGCATTCGCGGTCCGGGTGCTTCCGGGGCAGGCCGTCACCAACCGGGACGGGCTGGCCTCGTGCCGGAGCGGTGCGCGCAAGGAGGCCTTCGAGGACGCACTCCGCAGGGCGGGAGTCATCCGGCAGTCCGTCTGGATCCAGGCCATGCCCGACGGCGAGCTGTCGGTCGTGTACCTGGTGGCCGACGACCTCGCCGCCGCGTTCGCCCTGCTCGGCACCTCGCCGGCACCGTTCGAGCGCTGGTACCGGGAGCACGTCCGGCAGGTGCACGGCATCGCCCTGACCAACGGCTGCGACACACCCGAGCTGGTGCTCGACTTCGACATCAGCGCCATCTGAACCGATACGGAGGTACCCCCTCATGTGGGCACAGCTCATCAGGACCCAGGTCAAGCCGGGCACGGACGTCGCGGGTCTGGAGGAGAAGCTGCGCGCCGCGGAGCAGCCCGACTCGGGACTGCTGCGGACGCTGCTGATGCGCGACCAGGAGGACGAGAGCCAGATATATGGGCTCGTCGTCTTCGAGAGCGAGGAGAAGGCCCGGGCCCGGGAGCGGGACCCGCGCCGCCAGGAGGCGCTCCGCGAGGTGAGCGCGCAGATGGCCGAGATGTACGTCGCGCCGCCGGAGTTCACCGACCTCGACGTCAGCGACGAGTGGACCGCTGAGGCCGGCGGAGAGACCGGGGGCGGAGCGACGACCGAGCACCCGGACGCGGCGGTGGTGCGGTCCGCCTACGAAGCACTGGCGCGAGGGGACATGGAGGCCTTCGCCGGGCTGCTGCACGACGACATCGTCTGGCACGAGTCGGCGCCGGGCCTGGAGGGGACCTACACGGGCCGGGGCGAGACGCTGGCCTTCCTGGAGCGCGTGTTCGCGCAGTCCGGCCTCGAGATGACCGCGCTGACGATCCATGACGTCCTCGCCAGCGACGACCACGTCGTGATCCTCCACGAGGACCGCATGACGGTGGGGGACCGCAGCCTCACCGCCCAGTACGCGGACATCTACCACGTGCGTGACCACAAGCTCGCCGAGCACTGGCACCTCGCCGTCGACCCGAAGGCCGACGAGGCGTTGATGGCCGGCCTGCGGACCGTTCCGGAAGGGGCACGATGATGGCCGTGATCATGATCGCCGAGGCCCCGGGCTTCGACGCGAGCTTCGTCGAGGCCGCCAGGGGCGCGGGACTCTTCGACGAGATGGCCAAGGCTCCCGGTTTCGTCAGTCACGTCAGCGGGGCCACGAGCACCGGATACCGCGTCGTCGAGGTGTGGGAGTCCCGCGAGGACCACCAGGCTTGGTACGACGGGCACGTCGCCCCGCAACTGCCACCTGGCACCGAGCCGATCCCCTCCGAGTACGTCGACCTGCTGGCCACCGTGCCCGAGCGCTGACCCGCGACAAGGAGGACTTCGACGAGCACGGTGCGCCGGGGTTCCCCACCACCAAGGAGGGGACACTCGCGTACTTCGCGACCGTGCGGGAAGCGTTCCCGGACCTGCGCATGCGTGTCGAGGACCTCATCGACGGCGGGAGCACGACCGTGGCTCGGGTGAAGGTCCTCGACACGTTCGCGTTGATGCAGCAGCTCGGCGTCGTCCCCGCCATGCCGGCCGGCTAGTTCGACCACCGCGCAGACGCGGGGGACCCCGGTTCCCCGCCTCGCACATCGGCCTCTGGACGCGCGGGTCCCGGTGCGGGAAGGTGGGGTGGTGTCCCAGGCGGACGGGCTGGTGGGTCGAGGGGCTGAGTCCGCCGTGGCCGCGGCGGCCGTGAGCCGGCTCCGCGCGGGCCGGGCAGCTGTCCTGGTCGTCGAGGGCGAGGCGGGGATCGGCAAGACGCGGCTCGCGCAGGCCATCGTCGATGACGCGCGGTCCCACGATCTCGTCGTCTTCTCCGGGGCTGCGCATCTGTTCGAACGCACCCGGCCGTTCGGGGTCCTCGCAGCGGCGCTGGGTCTGAGCCGGCGGTCCCGTGACGCTCGCCGCGCCGCGATCGGCGCGCTTCTTGCCGGCCGGGCCACCGACCCGACGACGCCGGGGCCGAACGATGTGCAGTTCCGGATCGTCGACGAGGTCGTGGATCTCGTCGAGACGACCTGCACCGCCGGGCCCGTCCTGCTGGTGGCCGAGGACATCCACTGGGCGGACAGCGCGAGCCTGTCGGTGATCTCCACGCTCGTGAGACGGCTCCCCCTGGCTCCACTGGGGGTCGTCGTGACGACCCGGCCCTCCGGCCTCTCGGCCGACGTGGCCAGGCTGCTCGAGGACCTCGAGGCGGAGGGCGCCCGGACCCTGCGGCTGCAGCCGCTGACGTCCGAGGAGATCGGCGCGCTCGCACGTGGTCAGCTCGATGCGCCGCCCGGGCCCGCGCTGACCGAGATGCTCGCCAAGGCCGGCGGCAACCCGCTCTGGGCCGTGGCCATGCTGCGCTCGTTGGCCGACGAGGGAATGCTGAGCCGGCACGGTGACCTCGTCGATACGACGACCTCGGAGCTGCCGGTCTCGCTGAAGGACCTCGTGCTTCGTCGCCTCAGCCACCTTTCGCCGGCGACTCGCGAGCTGCTCCAGGTGACCTCCGTGCTCGGGGACGCCGTGTCCCTGCGCGACGTCGCCTCCGTCACCCGTCGACCCTCCATCGAGGTGGTCTCCCAGCTCGGCGAGGCGTTCGACGCCCAGCTTCTCGACGAGGCCGGGGACCGAGTCGTCTTCCGGCACCAGCTCGTCCATGACGCGATCTACCAGCACGTGCCGCTGTCCGCCCGACGCCTGCTGCACCGGGAGGCGGCCGCCGCCTTGCTGGCGGCTGGCGCCGACCGGCTCGACGTCGCGGGTCACGTGGTGCTCGGGGCTGAGCGAGGCGACGACGAAGCGGTGACGTGGTTGCGCGAAGCGGCGCGTGAGGCCGCCGCGCGGTCGCCGCAGGTCGCCCTGGAGCTCCTGCGGCGCGCGGAGGCCCTGGTGCCCGGGGGGCACCCGGCCGCGGACCTGGTGTCGGCAGAAGTGGTGCAGGCCATGGTGCGGGCGGGAAAGGTGACGGAGGCCTCGGCCCGGGCGGCGGCGGTGCTCGCCCGTCAGCACGCCCCCGAGGTGGACATCCCGCTGCGCCTCGGGCTGGTCAGCGCACTGGCCCTGCAGAACCGGGCAGCCGAGCTCGTCGTCGTCGCCGAGGAGAGCCTCGCCGAGCCGACCCGGCTACGTCCGGCCGAACAGGTCCTCGTGCTCGCTCAGCAGAGCTGGGCCCTCACGTACGCCGGAGCCCCCGACGCCGGTGAGTCGGTCGCGCGGCGGGCGGTCGGCATCGCGGAGGGCGAAGGCGACGCGGCCATGACGGTCTGGGCCCTGACCGCCCTGCTCGTGGCGTCGGGCCGACGCGGCCGGTTCGGGGAGGCGCTGGCGTGCGCCCGTCGAGCCGTCGCCCTGGCCGCCGAGTCCCCGGACACCAGGTCGCTCCCGCTCCAGCCCCGGCTCTTCCTGGGCCTGGCCCTGTTCGACTGCGACCTCGTCGCGGAGGCGCGGTCCGCCTACCGGCAAGCCCTCGACGACGAGTTCGCGTCGGGGTGGTGGCTCTCGGAGAGCCTGACCGCGGATGCCTCGGCAGCCTTCGCCGTCGGCGAGTGGGCGGACGCAGTTCCCGGTCTGGTCGCCGCAGGCCAGGCCGCGCTGGAGAAGGGCAACCAGCTCCTGTCGTCGCAGTCATTGGCGTACCGGACCATCATCGCGACGGCGGTGGGGGACCACCGGGCCGCCTGGCGGCTGGCCGGCGAGTTCGCCGGCTCGCTCGAGGGTGAGGAGTTCGTCTACAACGCCGGGGTCCTGACGTCTGCAGTGGCGGGGCTGCGGGCGGCCGACGGTGACGTCGAGGGCGCCTACGACCTCCTGCTTCGGTGCTGGCGCGTCCACGCCGCCAGGCAGGACCGGTACTACCACCGCTGGGTCGGTCCCGATCTCGTCCGGCTCGCCCTGGCCCTGGACCATCGAGACGTCGCGACCGAGGTGGCCGCCGTCCTCAGCGCTGACATGACCCTGGCCCCTGACGTGCCCACCGTCACGAGCGTGGCGCTGCGGTGCCGGGGCCTGGTCGACGCCGACGTCGAGGCGCTGCTCGAGGCGGTCAGGTTCGCACGTCGGACGCCCCTGCTGCTCGAGCACACCGGCGCGTGCGAGGACGCCGCGACCGTTCTCGTCGACCACGGACGCGCGGACGAGGCCGCGGTGCTGCTGACCGAGGCCTTGGCGCGCTTCGAACAGGCGGGGGCCGACGCCTGGGCGGCTCGGGTCCGCGCCAGGCTGAGGTTGCTCGGTGTCCACCCCGGCGCCCACGGCCCGAGACCACGGTCCGGCGGCGGTTGGGAGAGCCTCACCGAGACGGAGCGGACGGTGTCGCTGCTCGTGGCGGAAGGACTGACCAACGGCGCAGTCGCCCGGCGGCTCTACATCTCACCCCACACGGTGAACACCCACCTGCGGCACGTGTTCGCCAAGCTCGGAGTCTCCAACCGGGTCGAGCTCGCCGCAGTGGCGCCTCACCCGATCGAGTGATGTCTCGTCGTCCGCGCCGCGGCAGCGTCGACTCCGTTCAGTCGACGGTGGTCGCCGTGGCCACCGCGAGCAGGCTTCGAAAGGGGCAACCGATGGTTACCGAGCATCCCAACGTCGCGCTCATCAGGGCCGGGTACGCCGCGTTCGCCGCGGGCGACTTCGCGGCCCTCGACGACATGTTCGCCGAGGACCTGCTCTGGCACGAGCCGGGACGAAACCAGCTGGCCGGCGACTTCGAGGGCCGGGACGCGGTCTACACGCACTTCGGCCGGCTCGCCGAGGTCATGGAGGGGTCGTTCCGCATGGACGTCGAGGCGGTCTTCGCCGACGACGACCGCGGAGTGGCTCTGGTCCGCTCCACGGGCAGCCGCGGTGGCCGGACGCTGACCGGCTACGGCGCGAACATCTTCCGGCTGCGCGACGGCAAGGTCGTCGAGTTCTGGGGCGCCCCCTCCGACCCCTACGGCTTCGACGAGCTCATCGGCTGACCGGGAACCGGTGTCGTCATGATCGAGCTGAGGCTGTCCGCCCCGCGGGACCCGTCCGCGCGCCCGTCGCCGGGTCCCCGTCGGCTGAGCCGGAGCGGGGCCGTGCGGTGGCCCCGCTCCGTCGGGTGGTCGGGCCTCTACGGCTTCGAGGCGAACCAGGGCTGGTGCAGGTCGAGGTACCGCACGTCGTGGGTCATCTCGTCCCAGCGGCGCATCAGGTCGGCGGTCTCGCCCTCGGGCATGGCCGACCGCTCGCCCTCCCGGGCCGCTGCCTCGTCGGTGAACGCGATGGTCTCGACGAACGTGCCGTCGTCCTCGATCGCGAGCGTGGCGCCGAGGATCTCCGGTCGCGCCTGGTGCAGCACCGGCTCCATCTCGCGCATCCCGGACTCCAGGGCGTCGGGGTCGTCGAGCTTGCCCCGGATGATCTGGACGAAGCCCGCCTCGTCGGATCCGCCGTCCATCATCATCGAGACCCGGCTGCAGTCGTGGAACTCGACCGGACCGTCGTAGAGCTTCTCCATCTCGGTCCACCACGCGGCCTGCTCCGGACGGTCGGAGCTGGCCTGGGCAGCCTCCTTGGACTCGAACCGGACGACTGCGACGGCCTGGCCGTCGTCGGTGAACCCGAACGTCCCGCCCAGCCACCCGGCTGCACCCGGAGCCAGCTCGGAGACCCACCGCTCGGTCATCGCGCGCATCTCGTCCTGCTTGCTGCACTTGCCCTGCATGATCTGGATGAACACTTCAGCCTCCCTGCTCGGACGACCCCTCTCGCGACAGTAGGGCCGGCCACGGAGAGGGTAAATAGCGCGATCGGGTCGTCCGATTCGTCCGCCGATAAACTCTGGGCTATGAACCCCCGCTACCGACGCATGGTGATCCCTGGCGCCCTGGTGGGGCTGATCCTCATCGTCGCCGTCGCAGCACTGCTGGGGCGCTGACGTGGGGGAGCCGCTGCTTCGCGCGCTCGCCCGGATGCGCGGTCTGCTGCTGGACGAGACCGCTCTGGACCGCGCCGTCGGCTCCGGTCGGCAGAAGGGACAGACGCCGCGCTGGCGCCGGGTCGAGCTGCGCTACGTCGACCTCAAGGCCGGGCGCCGGCTGCAGGTGACGGCGTACGACGACACCCAGGCGCACACCACCAACCATGCGCCCGGAGCGGCGGCTCGCGACGCCGTCGACGCACTGCTGGACGAGCCGTTCGGCAACTGGCACGTCGAGACCACCACCGAGACCCACCAGCTGCGGGTGACCAAGAAGCTCGAGGCGATGGTGCACAGCTCTGCTCGCGCCCAGCCGGCCGCCGCGGACGAAGCGTCCCGCAGCCACGACCGGAAGAAGCCGCGGCTGCTCCCCGAGGACCACCCGGTGCTGCGTGCGATCGGCATCGCCGACGACCAGGGGCGGGTCAAGCCGAGCCGGCAGGCGAAGTACCGGCAGGTCGAGGAGCTGCTGCGCAGCCTCGGGCCGACGGTCGACGACGCGCTCGCCTCGGGCCGGCTCCGCACCCCGACGGCCGACGACCCGCTGCGCGTGGTGGACCTGGGCTGCGGCAACGCCTACCTCACCTTCGCCGCGCACGCCTACCTCAACGACGTCCGCGGCCTGCCTGCCCACCTCGTCGGGGTCGACGTCAAGGCGCAGTCGCGTGAGCACAGCACGGCCCTGGCCGGGCAGCTGGGTGTCTCCGCGACCATGACGTTCGTGCAGGGCGACATCGCGACCGCCTCGCTGGAGGGGCTGCTCCCCGGCCCGCCCGACGTCGTGCTGGCGCTGCATGCCTGCGACACCGCGACCGACGGCGCGCTGGCGCGGGCCATCGCCTGGGACGCCCCGCTGGTGCTGGCCGCTCCGTGCTGCCACCACGACGTCGCCGCCCAGCTGCGCCGGGCGCCGACCCCCGCGCCCTACTCCGCGCTGACCCGCAACGGGATCCTGCGCGAGCGGTTCGCCGACACCCTGACCGACGCGCTGCGGGCGTCGATCCTGCGGCTGGTGGGCTACCGGGTCGACGTGATCGAGTTCGTGGAGAGCCAGCACACCCCCCGCAACACGCTGCTGCGCGCGGTCCGGACGGGGGCGCCGGCGCCGGAGTCGGCCCGCGCCGAGCTCGAGGAGCTCACCCGCTCCTGGGGCGTGCACCCGAAGCTGGCGGAGCTCCTGCATGACCGCTTGGCGTAATCGGGCCGGGTCGCTGCTGGCCGGCTGTGCCTGCGTCGCGATCGTCGGGGCCGCGCCCGCATCCGGCACGGAGGGGGGCGGGACGGACCACCGGACGCTGTTCCGGTTCGCCGACCCGGCGATCACCGAGTCCAGCGGGCTGGTCGACACCGGCGCGGTGGTCTACACGACGAACGACTCCGGCTCCGGACCGGTGCTCTACGCGGTCGACCCGGCGACGGGCGATACCGCGGGCGTGACGACGTACACCGACGACGCGGTGGTCGACGTGGAGGCGCTGGCCCAGGGCCCGGGTGGCGAGGTCTGGGTGGGCGACCTGGGGGACAACCTCCGTCGGCGTTCCTCGGTCGCGCTCTACCGGGTCGAGCCGGGCCGCGACCTGGCGGCGCGCCGGTTCGACCTCGCCTACCCCGGCGGCCCGCGGGACGCCGAGACGCTGCTGGTGCACCCGCTCAGCGGCCGGGTGTTCGTGGTGTCCAAGACGGTGTTCGGCGGCACGGTCTACGAGGCCGCGACCCTGGACGCCGGCAGCACCAACCGGCTGCGTCCGTTCGCCCGGGTGGCCGGTCTGGTGACCGACGGGGCCTTCTTCCCCGACGGGCGGCACGTGCTGCTCCGCGGCTACGGCGCCGCCACCGTCTACACCTTTCCCGGGTTCGATCCGGTGGGCGGCGTGGCGCTGCCGGCGCAGCAGCAGGGCGAGGGGGTCGCGATCGGCGCGGACGGGCGGATCCTGCTGAGCAGTGAGGGCCTGCACGCACGCGTGCTCGAGATCTCGCTGCCGCCCGACCTGGCTGCGGTGCTGGCCGGTCGGCCCGGCGGCTCGCCCTCCGCGGCACCACCGTCGCCGTCGGCGTCGCGGGCTGCCGAGCCGGCCCGGTCGGCAGAACCGACCGGAAGCGGGCCCGACCCGCTCTGGGTCGCGCTCGGCGTCGCCCTGCTCGTCGCGCTGGCCGGGCTGGTGCGCGCCACCCGCCGCCGCTGACCCACCCTGCCCGGTTCGTCCGCGGGAACGAGCCGGCACCCCGCGGGGCCGCGGCGGACGAACCGGGGTGCGCGCCGTGCCGCCGGAATGGACCCGCCCGCCCGGGGGTACGACGCCCACCATGGCCCGTCTTCGCACCGTCTCGCCCAACGGCACGGGGTGGACCCGCCGACGTGCCGGGCGCGGGTTCGTCTACCTCGACGACGCCGGCGAGCGGCTGCCCGACGAGCAGGTCGAGCGGATCCGGTCGCTGGTGATCCCGCCCGCCTGGGAGGACGTGTGGATCTCGCCCTACGACAACGGGCACATCCAGGCCGTCGGCGTCGACGCTGCCGGCCGGCGCCAGTACCTCTACCACCCGCAGTGGCGGGTCAAGCGCGACCAGATGAAGTTCGACCGGGTGGCCGAGGTGGCGCGCAGGCTGCCCAAGGCGCGCGCCGCGATCCTCGAGCACATCGCCCTGGACGGGATGCCGGAGGAACGCGCCGCGGCCACGGCGGTGCGGCTGCTCGACCTCGGCTACTTCCGGATCGGCAGCGACGCCTATGCCGACGCCCACGGCAGCTTCGGGCTGACCACCCTGGAGAAGCGGCACGTGCGGCGGCGTGCGGACCGGCTGCTGTTCGAGTTCACCGGCAAGTCCGGCATCGAGCACTCGATCGAGATCGACGACGCCCTCGCGATCGACGCGGTCGAGACGATGCGGCGGCGGCGTGGAGGCGGCGACCGGTTGCTGGCCTACAAGGCGTCGCGGCTGTGGACGCCGATGGACGCCGCCGCGGTCAACGCCTACCTGCGCGAGAGCGTCGGGGCGGAGGTGACCGCCAAGGACTTCCGGACCTGGCACGCCACCGTGCTGGCCGCAGCCGACCTGGCCGCCTCGGAGGAGCCCGGTGACACGGCGGCGTCGAGGAAGCGGGCGGTCTCCGCGGCGATGAAGGAGGTGGCGTCCTACCTCGGCAACACGGCCACCATCGCGCGGAGCTCCTACGTCGACCCGCGGGTGATCGACCTCTACGAGGACGGCGTCACCATCGAGACCGCCGTACGACGCAGCTACGACAGCCCCGACGAGCAGCAGAAGGCGATCGAGCGGGCGGTGTGCCGGCTGCTCGACTCGGCCCCGGAGCAGGCCGGCCGGGCCGCGCGCCGGCGCAGCTAGGGCCGGCCGGCGCGCGAGGGCTTCAGCCCAGCCGCTCCACGACGTGGTCGATGCAGCCGGTGAGCGCCTCCACGTCGGCGGGGTCGACCGCCGGGAACATCGCCACGCGCAGCTGGTTGCGGCCCAGCTTGCGGTAGGGCTCGACGTCGACGATCCCGTTGGCCCGCAGCACCTTCGCGACCGCGGCGGCGTCCACCGCGTCGTCGAAGTCGATCGTGCCGATCACCAGCGACCGCTCGTCGGGCTCGCTCACGTAGGGCGTGGTGTAGGAGGTCTTCTCGGCCCAGGTGTACAGCCGCGTCGAGCTGTCCGTCGTACGCCCGACCGCGAAGTCGAGACCGCCCCGGCCGTTGAGCCAGTCGAGCTGCTCGGCCATCAGGAACAGCGTGGCCACCGACGGGGTGTTGTAGGTCTGGTTCTTGGTGGAGTTCTCGATCGCGGTCGGCAGGTCGAGGAAGGCCGGCACCCAGCGGCCCGATGCGCCGATCTCCGCGGCGCGTTCGAGGGCGGCCGGCGACATCACCGCGAACCACAGGCCGCCGTCGGAGCCGAAGTTCTTCTGCGGCGCGAAGTAGTAGGCGTCGACCTCGCGGACGTCGACGGGCAGTCCGCCGGCTCCCGAGGTGGCGTCGACGAGCACCAGCGCGCCGTCGTCGGCGCCCTCGACCCGCTCGACCGGGGCCATCACGCCGGTCGAGGTCTCGTTGTGCGCCCAGGCGTAGACGTCCACGCCGGCCTCGGCCTGCGGCGACGGGCGCGTCCCGGTGTCGGACTTGATCACCGTGGGCTCGCCGAGGAACGGCGCCGCCTTCGCGGCGGCGGCGAACTTCGAGGAGAACTCCCCGAACGACAGGTGCTGGCTGCGCTCGCGGATCAGGCCGAACGTGGCGATGTCCCAGAACGCCGTGGCGCCGCCGTTGCCGAGCACCACCTCGTAGCCCTCGGGCAGGGCGAACAGGCTCGAGATGCCCTCCCGGACCCGGCCGACCAGGTTCTTCACCGGGGCCTGGCGGTGCGAGGTGCCCAGCAGGGAGGTGCCGGTCGCAGCGAGCGCCTGCAGGGCCTCGACCCGGACCTTGGAGGGGCCGGCTCCGAACCGGCCGTCCGCGGGCTTGAGGTGGTCGGGGATGGTGATCGTGTCGGTCACGGCGGTTACCTCGTCTACGAAGTCGGGAGCGGGGTGACCTGACACCGTTGTCAGAGGTTCGGCCCTATTCTGTCATCCGCACCGCACCACTTCGAACCCAGGAGCACATCATGAGCGAGTCCAGGCCGCCGGCTGTCCGGGCCCTGCGACTGCCCGTGGCGGCGCGCACGCAGCGATGGCGCCGGCGCTGACGATCCGCGCGCTGCCGTTCCTGCACGGCGACGTCCAGCAGCTCGTGACCGAGGTGCAGGGGGAGTACGTCGTCCGCTACGGCGGGCCGGACGAGACGCCGATCGACCCGTCGATGTTCGACGCCCCGAATGGTGCGTTCTTCGTCGGCTACCTGGACGAGGCGCCGCTCGCGATGGGCGGGTGGCGGCTCCGAGCCGACGTGGTGCGGCTCGGCGGGGGGACCGCCGCGGAGATCAAGCGGATGTACGTCGCGCCGACCGGTCGGCGCCGGGGCCTCGGGCGCGCCGTACTGGCCCACCTGGAGGACACCGCTCGCTCCGCGGGTGCGGCCGTGATGGTCCTCGAGACCGGGATCGAGCAGCCCGAGGCGATCGCGCTCTACGAGTCGTCGGGCTACGCGCCGGTGGAGAAGTTCGGCCACTACGCCTGGTCGCCGAAGTCACGCTGCTTCGGCAAGCGGCTCGGGGCGGCCTGACCGGCCACCCGGGCATCGACGACGTGCGCGTGCGGCCGCGACCTCAGCCGTCGCCGGCGAGGATCGCGTCGACCTCCTCCTGGGTGAGCGGTGCGGACCGCCCTGCCGCCGCGGCCATCAGGTCGCTGACCAGGTCGATCTCCCCGCTCAGGTCCTGGTCCTGCAGGTCCACGTCCAGCGGATCTCCCATGTGAGCCTCCCGTCCTCGCACCGCTCAACGAGCGAGGTGCTGGGCGGTTACTGCCCGGCCGCCACGGGTTCGCGGGAGATGACCAGGTAACGCTCGTCCTCGATGGTCCGGCCCCAGTAGACGGCCTCGGTGAGGTGGCGGACCTCCACGACCGTCGAGTGCGGGTTTGTTCCACCGTGAGTGTGGGGTTGTTCGCGGGCGCCCGCCAGCAGGGCAACGGTCTCGGCCGCGGAAAGCCCTGGGCCTTGGTGCGGGCCCGCTCGATCATCGCCGGGGACAGGTCGATGCCGTGCACGTCGTACCCCTCCCGCGCGAGCAGGACCGAGAGCGTGCCCGTGCCGCAGCCGAGGTCGGCGACGCGCGCCGGCGCCTGCGGCAGGTGCTCGACCAGCAGGTCGCGCCAGGCGGCGCGGGTCACCGGGTCGGCCAGGCCGTGGTCCGGCGCCTCGTCGAAGGCCGCCGCCTCGGCGTCCCAGAGCGCGCGGGTCTGACCCGTCGAGGCGTCTCGACGGGTCAACGCGGGGCCCAGGCCGGGTCCCAACCCTCGACCTGGTCCGCGCCACGTGTCGACGGGCCCTGGTAGACCGCCGAGGGTCGGATCAGCCGCCCGGTCCGCTTCTGCTCCAGGATGTGTGCCGACCAGCCGCCGGTCCGGGCGCAGGTGAACATCGAGGTGAACATGTGCGGCGGCACCTCGGCGAAGTCGAGCACGATCGCCGCCCAGAACTCGACGTTGGTCTCCAGCACCCGGTCCGGGCGGCGCTCGCGCAGCTCGGCGAGCGCGGCCTTCTCCAGCTCCTCGGCCACCTCGTAGCGAGGTGCGCCCAGCTCGCGGGCCGTGCGGCGCAGGACCCGCGCCCGGGGGTCCTCGGCCCGGTAGACCCGGTGGCCGAAGCCCATCAGCCGCTGCTTGCTGTCGAGCAGATCCTTGACGTAGGCGCGGGCGTCGTCGCGCTTCTCCACCTCGTCGATCATGCCGAGCACCCGCGAGGGTGCGCCGCCGTGCAACGGCCCGCTCATCGCGCCGACGGCCGCCGACAGCGCCGCGCCGACGTCCGCGCCGGTGGAGGTCACCACCCGGGCGGTGAACGTCGAGGCGTTCATGCCGTGCTCGGCGGCCGAGCTCCAGTAGGCGTCCACCGCCTTCACGTGGTCGGGGTCCGGCTCGCCGCGCCACCGGATCATGAAGCGCTCGGCGAGGTTCTGGGCCTTGTCCACCTCCCGCTGCGGGACCATCGGCTGACCGATCCCGCGCGCGGCCTGCGCGACGTAGGACAGCACCATCACCGCGGCACGGCCGAGGTCCTCGCGCACCTGTTGCTCGTCGATGTCGTAGGTCGCGCGCATCCCCCACATCGGGGCGAGCATGGCGATGGCGCTCTGCACGTCGACGCGGATGTCGCCGGAGTGCACCGGGATCGGCAGCGGCTCGGCCGGCGGAAGACCCGGGTCGTAGCTGCCGTCGACCAGCAGGCCCCACACCTTCTCGAACGGGACCCGGCCGACGATCTCCTCGATGTCCACGCCGCGGTAGCGCAGCGAGGAGCCCTCCTTGTCGGGCTCGGCGATCTGGGTCTCGAAGGCGACCACGCCCTCCAGGCCGTGCTGGACCTCGGTCATCCGCGACTCCTTTGTCGTGCGTCCTGGCGGCTCGTCGGCCACATCATGCCCGCCCGGCGCGCGGACGTCATCCGGGGCGTCCGAGCGGATAGATTCGCAGGCGTGAACGAGAGCGCGATGTCCGAGCTGCGGCGAGAGTACGCCGTCGGCGGGCTGGACGAGTCCGACCTGACCGCCGACCCGGTGGAGATGTTCCGGCGCTGGATCCACGACGCCACGGCGGCCGGCCTGCACGAGCCCAACGCCATGGTGGTCGCCACGGTGTCGCCGGCGGGGGTCCCGTCCTCGCGGATGGTGCTGCTCAAGGGGCACGACGAGGGCGGCTTCGTCTTCTTCACCAACTACGAGTCGCGCAAGGCCGACGAGCTCGACGCGAATCCTGCCTGCGCGCTGCTGTTCCCCTGGCATGCGCTCGAGCGCCAGGTCCGGGTCGAGGGGCGCGCGGCCCGGCTCGGCGACGAGGAGAGCTCGGCCTACTTCGGCACCCGTCCGCGCGGCTCCCGGATCGGCGCCTGGGCCTCGCCGCAGTCGCAGGTGGTCGCCTCGCGGGCGGACCTCGACCAGCGGTACGCCGCCGCGGAGGCCCGGTTCGGAGACGGCGAGGTGCCCCGGCCCCCGTACTGGGGTGGCTACCGGGTGGCGCCGGACGTCGTCGAGTTCTGGCAGGGCCGGCGCGGGAGGATGCACGACCGGCTGCGCTACCGGCGCGACGCCGCCGGCGCCGGCTGGGTCACCGAGCGCCTCGCCCCCTGACCCGCGCGCCGGCGCGGCGAGTCGGGACGAGAGGCGAGAACGGGCAGTTGTGAGTGAGCGCTCACTCATTTAGGCTTGCCCGGTGGACACGATAGGGGCGGCGCACGTGCGGCCCGGGCGGGCGGCGCCGATGAGCGCCGAGGACCGGCGTCAGGCGATCATCGACGCGGTGGTGCCCCTGCTGGTCCGGCACGGCGAGGCGGTGAGCACCCGCCAGATCGCCGAGGCCGCCGGTATCGCGGAGGGCACGATCTTCCGGGTGTTCCCCGACAAGAACGCGCTGCTGATGGCCGCCGCCGCCCACACCCTGAACCCGCCGGACGCGGAGCGGGAGCTCGCCGACGCGGTCGCCGGGCTCGACGACCTGCACGAGGTGGTCCGGGTCGTGGCCGAACTGATGCTGGTGCGCTCCGAACAGGTGATGGCGGTGATGATCGCGCTGCGCAAGGCCTGGCACTCGGCGCACGCGGAACCCGGCGTCCCGGGCCACGGCGAGCCCAGCGGGGCCCAGGCCGGACCGCCGGGCTTCGTCGTCGACGCCCACCAGGCGCTGCTCGAGCGGCTGACCGCGGTCTTCGAGCCGCACCGGGACCGGCTCCGGGTCCGGCCGGAACGGGCCGCGCTGCTGCTGCGCACGCTGGTCCTCGGCACCCGCAACCCCGGGGTCCGCCCCGAGGACCGGCTCTCCGCGGAGGACGTGGCCGACGCGTTGCTGCACGGCATCTGCAGCGAGGAGGGGGACTGACATGCTCGTCCGGTTGCTCAAGCAGTACCTTGCGCCGTACCGCGGGCCGATCACGGTCGTGGTGGCGCTCCAGTTCGTCGGCACCATGGCGGCGCTCTACCTGCCGAGCCTCAACGCCGACATCATCGACAACGGGGTCGCCCGCGGCGACACCGGCTACATCACCCGCACGGGCGCGTTGATGCTCGGAGTCTCGGTGGTGCAGATCCTGTGCAGCGCGGGAGCGGTGTACGTCGGCGCCCGGACCGCGATGGCTTTCGGGCGTGACCTGCGGGCCGCGATCTTCCACCGGATCGGGTCGTTCTCGAGCCGCGAGGTCGCCCACTTCGGCGCGCCCTCGCTGATCACCCGCAACACCAACGACGTGCAGCAGGTCCAGATGCTCGTGCTGATGACCGCCACCATGATGGTGGCGGCGCCGATCATGATGGTCGGCGGCGTGCTGATGGCGATGCGCGAGGACCTCGGGCTGTCCTGGTTGCTGGCGGTCTCGGTGCCGGTGCTCTTCCTCGTCGTGGGGTTCGTGATCAGCCGGATGGTCCCCGGTTTCCGGCTGATGCAGGTCCGTATCGACGCGGTCAACCGGATCCTGCGCGAGCAGATCACCGGGATCCGGGTGGTGCGCGCGTTCGTCCGCGAGCCCTACGAGCGCGAGCGGTTCAGCCGCGCCAACGACGACCTGACCGAGGTGGCGATCCGCACCGGCCGCTGGATGGCGACGATGTTCCCCGCCGTGCTGCTGGTGATGAACGCCTCGAGCGTCGCGGTGCTGTGGTTCGGCGGCCACCGGGTCGACGCCGGCCAGATGCAGGTCGGCGCGCTGACCGCGTTCCTGACCTACCTGGTGCAGATCCTGATGTCGGTGATGATGGCGACCTTCATGCTCGTGATGGTGCCGCGCGCCTCGGTGTGCGCGGACCGGATCGGAGAGGTGCTCGAGACCGACTCGTCCGTGGTGCCCCCGGCCGACCCGGTGACGGTGCTCGAGCGGCACGGCGAGCTCGAGCTGCGCGGGGTCGCGTTCAGCTATCCCGGCGCGGAGACGCCTGTGCTCCGTGAGGTGAGCCTGAGCGCGTCGCCGGGCACCACGCTCGCGGTGATCGGGTCGACCGGCGCCGGCAAGACCACGCTGCTCAACTTGGTGCCCCGGCTGTTCGACGCCACCGCAGGCGAGGTGCTGGTCGACGGGGTCGACGTACGACGCCTCGACCCCGAGCTGCTCTGGAGCCGGATCGGGCTCGTGCCGCAACGCGCCTTCCTGTTCAGCGGGACCGTGGCGAGCAACCTGCGCTACGGCAACCCCGACGCCACCGACGAGGAGCTGTGGCAGGCGCTGGAGATCGCCCAGGCGCGCGACTTCGTCGAGGCGATGCCCGAGCAGCTCGAGGCCCCCATCGCCCAGGGAGGCGGCAACGTGTCGGGCGGACAGCGTCAGCGGCTCGCGATCGCCCGGGCGCTGATTCGGCGCCCCGAGATCTACCTGTTCGACGACTCGTTCTCGGCGCTCGACCTGGCCACCGACGCCCGGCTCCGACAGGCGCTGCGGCCCGTCACGCGCGACGCCACGGTGGTGATCGTGGCCCAGCGGGTGTCCACGATCGTCGACGCCGACCAGATCGTCGTGCTCGAGGACGGTGCCGTCGTCGGCCGCGGGACGCACGACGAGCTGGTCGAGACCTGCACGACGTACCAGGAGATCGTCGCCTCCCAGCTCGCCGCGGAGGGCGCCGCATGAGCACCTCGACCGGCGCGGGCGGTCCGGTGCCGCCGACAGGCACGGGACCCGGTGCCCCTGCCGCCGCCAAGCGAGACGGCCAGATGAAGGAGACCGAGCGCGTGCAGGCCGGACCCGGACCGGGACGCGGCCCGTTCGGCGGCGGCATGGTCGGCCAGAAGTCTCTTGCCTTCGGCCCGTCCGCCCGCCGGCTCATCGGCCGGATGCGGCCGGAGCGGGGCAAGGCGATCACCACGATCCTGCTCGCCGTGGTCAGCGTCGCGCTCGCCTCCGTCGGACCCAAGATCCTCGGCCGGGCCACCGACCTGGTCTTCTCCGGGCTGTTCGGGAGGCAGATCCCGGCCGGCGTGACCAAGCAGGAGGCCGTGCAGGGGCTGCGCGACCAGGGCCAGGGCCGCCTCGCGGACATGCTCTCGCGCATGGACGTCGTGCCCGGCCAGGGTGTCGACTTCACCGCGGTCCGCGACGTGCTGCTGCTCGTGCTCGCGGTCTACGTCGCCGCGTCGGTGCTGTCGTGGTTGCAGGGCTACCTGCTCAACGACGTCACCCAGAGCACCGTGCGCCGGATGCGCAACGACGTCGAGGACAAGATCAACCGGTTGCCGCTGCGCTACTTCGACAAGCAGCCTCGCGGCGAGCTGCTGAGCCGGGTCACCAACGACATCGACAACGTCAGCCAGACGCTCCAGCAGACGATGAGCCAGCTGCTCTACGCGCTGCTCACCGTGGTCGGCGTGCTCGCGATGATGTTCTGGATCTCGCCGCTGCTGGCACTTGTCGCGCTGGTGACGGTGCCCGTCACGATGCTGGTGACCGGCGCGATCATGAAGCGTTCGCAGGGCCTGTTCATCGCCCAGTGGCGTCGTACCGGCAAGCTCAACGCCCACATCGAGGAGGCCTTCACCGGGCACGCCCTGGTCAAGGTGTTCGGCCGGCAGGGTGAGGTCGAGGAGGTGTTCGCCGAGGAGAACGACGCACTGTACGAGGCGTCCTTCGGGGCGCAGTTCGTGTCCGGGCTGATCATGCCGATGATGATGTTCATCGGGAACCTCAACTACGTCGTCATCGCCGTGCTCGGCGGGTTGCGGGTGGCGAACGGGTCCATGAGCCTCGGCGACGTCCAGGCGTTCATCCAGTACTCCCGCCAGTTCACCCAGCCGCTGACCCAGGTCGCCTCGATGATGAACCTGCTGCAGTCCGGCGTGGCCTCCGCCGAGCGGGTCTTCGAGCTGCTCGACGCGGAGGAGGAGCCGGTCGAGGAGCACGCCGCCCCGGCGGAGGGCGGTCGCGGCGAGGTGGTCTTCGAGGACGTCTCCTTCCGCTACGAGGAGGACGAGCCGCTCATCGAGGACCTGTCGCTGGTGGCGCAGCCGGGCCACACCGTCGCGATCGTCGGTCCGACCGGCGCCGGCAAGACCACCCTGGTCAACCTGGTGATGCGGTTCTACGACGTGGACGCCGGGCGGATCATGCTCGACGGCGTGGACGTCGCCTCGATGCGCCGCCGTGACCTGCGCAGTCGCACCGGCATGGTGCTGCAGGACGCCTGGCTGTTCGAGGGGACGCTTCGCGACAACATCGCCTACGGGCGCCCGGACGCGACCGAGGAGCAGATCCACGCCGCAGCCCGGGCCACGTTCGTCGACAGGTTCGTGCACAACCTGCCCGACGGCTACGACACCGTGGTCGACGAGGAGGGCAGCAGCATCAGCGCGGGTGAGCGCCAGCTGGTCACGATCGCGCGGGCCTTCCTCGCCGATCCCGAGCTGCTGATCCTCGACGAGGCGACCAGCTCGGTCGACACCCGCACCGAGCTGTTGGTGCAGCACGCGATGGCGGCGCTGCGCACCGACCGGACCAGCTTCGTGATCGCGCACCGGCTCTCCACGATCCGCGACGCGGACCTGATCCTGGTGATGGAGGCCGGGCGGATCGTCGAGCAGGGCACCCACGACGAGCTGCTCGCCGCCGAGGGGGCCTATGCCGCGCTCTACAACGCGCAGTTCTCGGCGGCCGCGACCGACGCGGCGGTGGACCCGGAGCAGCTCGCGGAGGTCTGACCCGCGGGAGGCGGTGCCCAGACAGCAGACGACCCGTGGACGGTGCGGATCGAACCGCTTCTCCGACGGACTATCGGAGCGCCCACGGGCCGGGTGACTGCTTGGTATTTCCAGCGCGCACCCGGACGAACCGGGCCAGCGGAGCTGGACGGTGCGCTGCTAGGAAGCAGCCACCTCACTCGTCCTGAAAGAATGCACTTCCAGACCACCTCCTTTCCGTGTGGCTCCACGCTACGTGGCACGTTCCGGACCGACAAGGAGTTTTCTCATCGTGGTCACGCGGGCCTGACGACGGCGGACGAGGAGGGGACGGGTGGGCTGGTGGCGCGCGATCCTGACCGACGTCCGCCCGCTGCGGGCCTCGGCGCCGTACCGCCGGCTGTTCTTCGGCAACACCGTGGCCCAGCTCGGCCAGCAGATGACCAACGTCGCGGTGGCGGTGCAGGTCTACCAGCTGACCGGCTCGTCGTTCTACGTCGGACTGGTCGGCGCCTTCGGGCTCGGCCCGCTGGTCGTGCTCGGCCTGTACGGCGGCTCCATCGCCGACGCCATCGACCGCCGCTCGCTGGCGCTGATGGCGTCCGCGGGGCTGTGGGCGGTCTCGGTGCTGTTCGCGCTGCAGGCGTACCTCGACAACGCATCGGTGTGGCTGCTGCTGGGCCTGGTCGCGGTCCAGTCAGGCTTCTACGCGCTGAACAACCCGGCCCGCTCCGCGATGGTGCCGCGGCTGCTCGACAAGGAGCTGCTCCCGGCTGCCGGCGCGCTGAACATGGCCTCGTTCAACCTCGGGTTCACCTTCGGCCCCGTGCTCGGCGCCGTGGCGATCACCTGGCAGGGCTTCGCGGCCGCCTACACGGTCGACGTGGTCACCTTCGGCGCCGCCTACTACGCGCTGCTGCGGATGCCGCGGATGCCGCCGCTGGCGGACAGCCCGCGCGCCGGGCTGCGCTCGGTGCTCGACGGTCTGCACTTCCTGCGGCGCTCGCCGAACCTGCGCATGACGTTCGTGCTCGACCTGTGTGCGATGGTGCTCGCCCAGCCCCGGGCGCTGTTCCCGGCGCTCGCCTACAAGGTGTACGGCGGGGGAGCGGGTGTGGTCGGCGTGCTCCAGGCCGCTCCCGCGGTCGGTGCGATCGTGGCCTTCCTGTTCTCCGGCTGGGTCGGCCGGGTCCGGCTCCAGGGGGTCGCCGTCGTGGTGGCGGTCTCCGCCTACGGTGCCGTGGTCGGCGCGGTGGGACTCACCGACCTGCTCTGGCTCGGCGTGCTGCTGCTGGCGCTGTCCGGGATGGCCGACATGGTCAGCGCGGCCTACCGGTCGACGATCCTCCAGGTCGCTGCTCCCGACCAGCTGCGCGGCCGGCTGCAGGGAGTCTTCATCGTGGTCGTGGCCGGCGGGCCCCGCGCGGGCGACTTCCTCGCCGGGTCGGTGGCCAGCGGCGTCGGCGAACGCGTCGCGCTGGTGCTGGGCGGCGTGGCGTGCCTGGTGGGAGTCGTGGTCGCGGTGGCGGCGCAGCGGGGCTTCCTGCGCTACGACGCCCTGGAGCCCACGCCCTGACCGCGGGGTCGGTGAGACCAAGATCGCGCTGGGGCGCGATGCTCGCGCGCAGCAGTGGGCTCAGACCGTGCGGAACCAGGCCGCGGCGTCCGGCGGCAGCCGGCGCTCGCCCCGGGGCCCGGTCAGCAGCGCCGGCCCGCTGGTCATCAGCAGGTCGCCGGCCTCGTCGGGCACGCGCACCGGGCGGGTCCCGCAGGCGACGACGCAGACCAGCCCGGGGCCGCCGGCGGGCCCCCGGCGGAACGCGAGGCTGCCGGGCGCCGAGCGCAGCACGGTCACCTCGTGGTCGAGGCCGGCCGCCACCTCGCGGCGCAGCGCGAGCAGGCTCCGGTAGTAGCTCAGCGTCGACGTCGGGTCGCCCTGCTGCTCCTCGACGGTCCACGCCGCCCAGGACTCGGGCTGGGGCAGCCACGGCTGGCCCTCCCCGGGACCGAACCCGAACGGTGGCTTCTCTCCCGACCAGGGGATCGGCACCCGGCAGCCGTCCCGGCCGACCCAGCCGGTGCGGTGGTACGCCGGGTCCTCCCGGTGCTCGGGGTGGACGTCGACCTGCTCCAGGCCGAGCTCCTCGCCCTGGTACACGTAGGCCGACCCCGGGAGCGCCATCATCGTCAGGACGGCGGCCCGGGCCCGGGCGAGACCGGTCGTGCCGCCGCCGTACCGGGTCGCGTGGCGCACCACGTCGTGGTTGGACAGCACCCAGGTCGGGGAGGCGCCGACCGGGGCGACCGCGTCCAGCGTCGCGGTGATGACCTTGCGGAACGCCACAGCCGACCACGGCGCACCGAGCCAGTGGAAGTTGAACGCCTGCTGCAGCTCGTCCGGTCGCACGTAGGCCGCCGTCGATGCGGGAGTGTCGGTCCAGGCCTCGGCCACTGCCATCCGGTCGCCGTCGTACTCCGCGAGCACCTGGTGCCAGCGCCGGTAGACGTCGTGGACCTGGGGCTGGTCCCACATGAACAGGCCCTCGCCGCGCCGTCGGTCGCGCATGTCGAGCGGCGTGTAGAGCCCGTGCGCGACGTCGATCCGGAAGCCGTCGACCCCGCGGTCGAGCCAGAACCGGAGAACCGACTCGTACTCGTCGCCGACCTCGGGGTTCCACCAGTTCAGGTCGGGTTGGGTGCTGTCGAACATGGTGAGGTACCACTGTCCGTCCTCGACCCGGGTCCAGGCGGGGCCACCGAACATCGAGGTCCAGTTGTTCGGGGGACGGTGGCCCCCGCGGCCGCGGCCGTCGCGGAAGACGAAGCGCTCGCGCTCGGGCGAGCCAGGCGCGGCGGCCAGGGCCTGCTGGAACCACGGGTGCTCGCTCGACGTGTGGTTGGGGACCAGGTCCACGATGACCCGGATCCCCAGCTCGTGGGCGGTCGCGAGCATGGAGTCGAAGTCCGAGAGCGTGCCGAACAGCGGGTCCACGTCGCGGTGGTCGGCCACGTCGTAGCCGTGGTCGTGCTGCGGCGAGGTGTAGAACGGCGTGATCCACACCGAGTCGACGCCGAGGGTGTGCAGGTAGGGCAGCCGCTGCTCGATGCCGGGCAGGTCGCCGACCCCGTCGCCGTTGCCGTCGGCGAAGCTGCGGATGTAGATCTGGTAGCACACGGAGTCGCGCCACCAGGGCGCGGCCGCCGGCGTCGGAGAAGTGATTTGCACGTTCCAATCCCACGGCAGCCCGGCGCCGGTGTCAACTTCGCGGACCGGGACGGGGCGACCCCGGGCGGACGGACCGACACCAGATGCAGGACCAAAGACCTATGTTCGGTCCGCTGCCTTCCTCCACCCTTGAGAGGACCACCAAGGAGGCCGACATGAACGCACCCCGCGAACTCACCATCGACGAGTGTCTCGAGCTGCTCAATGCCGGCGTCGTCGGCCGCGTCGCGATCTCGACACCCGTCGGTCCGCGGATCGTCCCGGTCAACTACGCCATGCACGGGGACGCCATCGTGTTCCGGACCGCGCCGTACAGCGAGCTGGGCACGTACGGATGGAACACCGACGTCGCGTTCGAGATCGACAACATCGACTACGAGAAGCACCAGGGCTGGAGCGTCGTGGCGATCGGGCGCGCCGAGCTGGTCGAGGACCCCGACGAGGTCGCCGACATCCGGCGGGTCTGGGACCCGCGGCCGTGGGCCGGTGGGCAACGCAACCTCTACATGAAGATCACCTGGCGCGACCTCAGCGGTCGCCGGGTCGGCGGGGACTGGTCGCCCGCCACGATGGCGCCGGTACGACGAAGCCTCTGACCCGACTCGCGCCGGGATGTCGGCTCGTCGTCTCAGGGCCACGCCGACCCGGATAGGGTGCGCGCATGAGGCGGCTGGATCTTCCCGAACCCGTGTTCGCCCTGCTCGACGCCGTGGTGGCGATCAGTTCCGACCTCGACCTGCACAGTGTGCTCGACCGGATCATCGTCGCCGCCTGCCGGATCACCGGTGCGCAGTACGGCGCCCTCGGCGTCATCGGCCAGGGCGGGGGCGAGCTGGTCGACTTCGTCACCCACGGGCTGACCCCGGAGCAGCACCACGCGATCGGCGAGCTCCCGCGCGGCCACGGGATCCTGGGCCTGCTCATCGCTCACCCCCAGCCGTTGCGGCTCAAGCACCTGCAGGAACACCCCCAGTCGTACGGATTCCCGCCCGACCACCCGCCGATGGAGAGCTTCCTCGGGGTGCCGGTCCGGATCCGCGGCACGGTGTTCGGCAACCTCTACCTGACCGAGAAGTCGGACGGAGAGGAGTTCACCGACACCGACGAGGTGCTGGTGGAGGCCCTTGCCGCGGCGGCCGGCTTCGTGATCGAGAACGCCCAGACCTTCGCGCGCAGTGAGCGGCGCCGGCAGTGGCTCGAGGCGAACGCCCGCGTCACCGATGCGCTTGCGCCACCGGTGCAGCTCGACGAAGCCGTGCGCCAGGTCGTCGCGGGAGCGCGCCGTCTCACCTCGGCAGGGGCCGTGGCCCTGCTGCAGCACGACACCGACGAACGACGTGTGGTGGCCGTCGACGGAACGTCGGCGCCCCAGATCCCGGGCCTGGTCGAGAAGCTCGGCCGCGACCTCGACGAGGCCGAGAAGACCAAGGAGCTGGTGGTCGTGCACGCCGGCTCCCGCAAGGGCGTCGGCACCACGGTGCTCGTGCCCCTGACCGCGCATCTCTCCGACGCCGGCGTGCTGCTGGTTTCGCTCGACGTCCGGGCGGCGCTGGACCCCGACGAGCTCAACCTGCTCTCCGCCTTCGCCGACCAGGTCAGCCTCGCCCTCGACCGGGCCCAGGCGCTCACCGATCGCGAGGAGCTGCTGCTGGTCACCGACCGCGATCGGATCGCCCGCGACCTGCACGACCTGGTGATCCAGCGGCTGTTCGCCACCGGCTTGCAGCTGCAGGGAGCGATCCGGCACGCGATCAGCCCTGACGTCAAGGAACGGCTGCAGAACGCGGTGTCCGACCTCGACGTCACCATCCGCGACATCCGCTCCACGATCTTCGAGCTCCAGCACTCCCACCAGGAGTCGCTGCGCGCCGACGTGCGGGGCGTGGTCAAGGAGTACATCCCCGTGCTGGGGTTCACCCCGCTGGTGCGCACCGACGGCCCGGTGGACAGCGCGGTTCCTCGCTCGGTGGCCGAGCACCTGCTCGCCGTGCTGCGCGAGACGCTGTCCAACGTCGCCCGACACGCGGAGGCCCAGGCGGCGGTGGTGGAGGTGCTGGTGGCCGACGGCAAGCTCACCATGCGGGTCGTCGACAACGGCAAGGGGCTGCCGGAGGACCGGCACGAGAGCGGCTTGCGCAACGTGCGCCGGCGCGCGACGGAGCAGGGCGGATCCGTGCAGATGCTGCCCGAGGAGCCGCATGGCACCCGCGTCGAGTGGGTCGTGCCGCTGCCGCGGTAACGCGACCTGCCGCTCAGGACTCCTCGGTGGGCACCACCAGGACGGGGACCGCCGAGTAGTGCAGGACCGCGCGGGTGACCGAGCCGAAGACGAAGCCGGTGAACCGGCTCGCCGCGTGCCGGCCCAGGATCACCAGCTGGGCGCCCTTCTCGGCCTCGTCGAGCACCGCGATCGCGGGGTGCCGCGACGTGGTCGCCGTGTGCAGCTCCACGCCGGGGAAGCGCTTCGCCCAGGGGTCGACGGCCGCGCGGAACCGCTCGTGCGCCTCGCGCTCCCACTCGTCGAGCGGGCCGTCGGTCCACACCGGGGTGCTCGGGGCCTCCCAGCCGTGCACGACCGTCAGCGGGACGCCATGGCGCTGGGCGCGCCGGAAGGCCAGGTGCAGCAGCCGGCCGTGCGGACGCAGCGGGTCGATCCCCACCACGACCGGCTCGGCGTCGTGGGCGTCGCAGTCCCAGCCCGTGGGTACGACGGACACCGGAACGGGGGAGCGCCCCGCCAGGGCCAGGGACGTGGAACCGACCAGCAGTCGCGGGATCACGCCGAGGCCGCGCTTGCCCACCGCCAGCAGCCGGGCGTGGTCGAGGTGGCCCAGGACGGCGTCGACGGCATCGCCCTCGAGCAGCTCGCTGTCGAGGTGTTCACGCGAGACGACGCCGTCGAGCGAGGCGAGCATCTCCTCGAGCAGTTGGACCGCGGCCACCTTGCTCAGCCGGACCGGAAAGTGAGGACCGAAGGTGTGCGCCTCCGCGACCGCGATCAGCCGCAGGTCGGCGCCCGCCGCGACGGCCTCCCGGCTCGCCCATGCCAGGGCGCTCCGGCTGCCCTCGGAGCCGTCCACCGCGACGACGATCGGGGAGTGGGACCGTGCCCACTCCCCGATCGTCGAGGTTGTCGCTTCGGTCACCGCAGGACCGGGTTCTTGCGAACCAGGCTGGTCCGCGCCCACCGCCGTCCGAAGCCCCAGGTGTCGCCGGCCAGGGTGAGGGCGAGCACCACGAGGACGATCGCGCCGGCCATGTGGTCGTCGACGATCGGGTTGTTCTCCAGCGGCAGCGACGCTGCGTACATCAGCGTGTAGAGCAGCACGCCTGCGCCGGCGGCGACCCGCATTCCGATACCGGTGAAGAGGGCGAGCCCGATGCCGAGCAGGCCGAGCATGAACAGCCAGTCGACGAACGTGTTGCCGGCCATCGAGTTGAACATGTCCTTGAACGGGTTGTGGGCCGGGACGCCGAACGCCAGGAACCCGTTGGTCGGGCTGCCGCCGTTGAGCCAGGCCTGGTCCTTGGCCATGAAGTCGATGCCGGTCCGCACGCCCTGGTCGTTGACGACCGCGCCGGTGTGGAAGCCGAGTGCGAACAGCTTGTCGAAGAAGGCCCACAAGAAGGTCACGCCGTATCCGATACGGAGGACAGCGAGCGCCTTGCGAGCTGCGGAGTGGGTCACTACGTCCGTCTCGACGAGGACGGCGTCCGCGTCGACGATCGGGTGGTGGTGGCGGGTGGTGGTCATGATGTGTCGCCTCCTGATGGGATTTCCTTGCTCCCTCAGGTTGGGCCAGGCAGTGGGTCCCGATGCAGGGCCGTGGGGCACCAGTTTGCCGGGTCTTTGGTCCCCTGGTTGCGGCGTCAACCGGGGCACGGGGCGGGCCCAGGTCGGGGCGGTCAGCCGAGCAGCTTGGCGGCCAGCACGGCCGCCTGGGTGCGGCGTTCGAGGCCGAGCTTGGCGAGGATGCTGGAGACGTAGTTCTTCACCGTCTTCTCGGCGAGGAACATCCGCTCGCCGATCTGCCGGTTGGTCAGCCCCTCGGCGATCAGCGCCAGGATCTTGCGCTCCTGGTCGGTGAGTGCGGCGAGCTCCTCGTGCTGCTCGGGGCCGTTGCGGACGCGGTCCAGGACGCGGGCGGTGAGCGCTGGGTCGATCAGGGACTGGCCCGACGCCACCCGGCGGACGCCGTCGATGAGGTCACCGCTGCCGATCTGCTTGAGCACGTAGCCCGCCGCGCCCGCCAGGATCGCGGCGAACAGGGCCTCGTCGTCGTCGTAGCTGGTCAGGATCAGGGCCTTGATCGTCGGGTCGACCGAACGCACGTCGCGGCACACGTCGATGCCGCTGCCGTCGGGCAGCCGGGCGTCGAGCACGGCGACGTGCGGGCGGAGCGCGGGGATGCGTGCCGTGGCTTCCGCGGCGGTGCCGGCCTCGCCGACCACCTCGATGTCCCCTTCGCTCTCCAGCAGGTCGCGGAGGCCGCGTCGCACGACCTCGTGGTCGTCGAGGAGGAAGACGCGGATCGAGTCAGAGGTCATGGACAATGTCTACCTTCTCCCCCGGGCTAATGCACGTTGCCGACCCGATGGCGGGCCCGGAGCCACCTGGTGGCTCCGGGCCCGCCATCGCGGTCAGGACGGTTTGGGCGCCCCGGGACGGGCGTAGCGCTGCCAGGTGATGGCGATGCACATCGCGGCGAAGGCGACGCCGATGTAGAAGAACGACTCCGGGGCCATCAGGGTCAGTCCGGCCCCGAAGAAGAACGGACCGAACGCCGCGATTCCGGCCGTCCAGCCGATCACCCCGCCTGCCTGGCGCCGCTCGAAGATCATCGGCATCTGCTTGAACGTCGAGGCATTGCCGATTCCGGTGAACAGGAAGATCGCGAGCATGCCGTACAGGAACCGGTTGAACTCCGCCTCCACCGCGGCGGCCCCCGCAGCGGTGTCCGGCGAGAGCTGCATGCTGGTGTAGGCGACCGAAAGCAGGATCCCGACCCCGCTGATCAGGGTCCACTTCGCGCCGCCGAGCTTGTCGGTGAGCGGGCTGAAAACCACCCGGGCGCCGGCGCCGACCAGCGGTCCCAGGAACGCGTACTTCACCGGGTCCGGGATCGTGTAGTTCGCGATCAGTGCCTGGGTGCTGCCGTCCGAGAGGATCCGGGCGATCTCGGCGTTGCCACCGCCGAACAGGTTCTTGATCAAGAGCCCGAACTGGCCGGAGAGGCCGGCGAACGTCCCGAACGTCATGATGTAGAGCAGCGTCATCCACCAGGTGTCCTGGTTGCGGAAGATGTCGAACTGCTGGCGCACGTTGGCCTTGATCGGGACGCTCTTGAGCATCGACCACGCGATCGCGGCGCCGATGAGCACGAACGGCACGTACACGTAGGCGGCGTTCTGGTACCACACGTCGCGGGGCTCGCGGCCGGGGAACGTCTCGGTCTGGGCCGCGCCGAGGAAGCCGACCATGGAGAACCCGATGATCCACGGCGTGACGAACTGGACGAGCGACACCCCGAAGTTGCCGATACCGGCCTGGACCCCCAGCGCGGTGCCCTGCATGCGGCGGGGGAAGAAGTACGACGTGCTCGGCATGAAGCCGGAGAACGCGCCGCCGCCGACGCCCGACAGGAACGACAGGGTGAGCAGCCAGGCGAACGAGGTGTCCGGGTTCTGCACCGCGATGCCCCACCCGAGGAGCGGGATCAGCAGCAACAACGTCGTCAGGGTGACCAGCTTCCGGGTCCCGATGAGGGGCGGCAGCACCATCCAGACGAGCCGGAGCAGTCCGGCACTGAGACCGGGCATCGCGACCAGCCAGTAGAGCTGGTCCTTGGTGAGGTCGAAGCCGAGGTTGGTCAGCTTCGGCGCCAGCGCGCTCGCGATGAACCAGGAGACGAAGGCCAGGGTCAGCGTGAACGTGGTGATCGACAGCGTGCGCCAGGCGATCGCCTTGTCCCAGGTGTCCTCGTTCTCCGGGTCCCAGTGCTGGAGCCACTCCTTCCCGGTGTGGGGGTCCGCCGCCGGCGGTCGGCTGGGGCTGGGGCTGCTCATCGTGGGGACTCCTCCATCGGGGGTGGGCTTGCTCGGTGTGGTCAGCCGGCTGGGGGGCCTGCGCGTGGCGCGCCGACCTCGCGGGGTGCTGACACCGACACTCCGGTCTGGTTACATGACGGCCAGGGAAGGTAAAGCGACTCGCACCATCCTGGGGAGGGCCGCTCCTCGCGAATAGGGACAAAGGTCCCTTGTCGCGGGGCCGAGCAGCCCGCTGTACTTCACCGACCGCCTGCCACACCGAGACGTGAGGACCACGCGTTTTGAGCACCGAGGTTTCCCCCGACCGGCCGAGCGACCAGCCCCCCGGGGCTGCCCCGGGCATGGACGGCGGTGTCAGCGACGCGCTGCTGCGGACCCGCCGGTTCTTCACCAAGTCCGAGGTCTCCGGCGACCTGCGCTCCCTGCACGCGTCCGGCGGCCGTGGCGCCGACGAGTTCTACCGGGACCGCTGGAGCCACGACAAGGTGGTCCGCTCCACCCACGGGGTGAACTGCACGGGGTCGTGCTCGTGGAAGGTCTACGTCAAGGACGGGATCATCACCTGGGAGACCCAGCAGACCGACTACCCGTCGCCGGGCGCGGACCGGCCCGACTACGAGCCCCGTGGCTGCCCGCGCGGCGCGGCGTTCTCCTGGTACACCTACTCACCGACCCGGGTCCGCTACCCCTACGTCCGTGGCGTGCTGCTGCAGATGTACCGCGAGGCGAAGTCCCAGCACGGCGGCGACCCGGTCAAGGCCTGGGCGCACGTGGTCGACAACCCGCAGCGCGCGAAGGCCTACAAGTCGGCTCGCGGCAAGGGCGGCCTGGTCCGGGCTGAGCTGGGACGAGGCCACCGAGATGGTTGCCGCCGCCTACGTCCACACGATCCGGAAGTGGGGCCCGGACCGGGTCGCCGGTTTCTCGCCGATCCCGGCCATGTCGATGGTCTCGCACGCGTCGGGCGCCCGGTTCACCTCGTTGGTCGGCGGCACGATGCTGTCCTTCTACGACTGGTACGCCGACCTGCCGGTGGCCTCGCCGCAGGTCTTCGGGGACCAGACCGACGTGCCCGAGTCCGGTGACTGGTGGGATGCCGGCTACCTGATCATGTGGGGCTCCAACGTCCCGGTGACCCGCACGCCCGACGCGCACTGGATGGCCGAGGCGCGCTACCGCGGTCAGAAGGTGATCGCCGTCGCGCCCGACTACGCCGACAACGTGAAGTTCGCCGACGAGTGGCTACCGGCCCGCCCGGGAACCGACGGCGCGCTCGCGATGGCGATGGGCCACGTCATCCTCAAGGAGTTCTTCGTAGAGCGCGAGACGCCCTACTTCGCCGGCTACACCAAGAAGTACACCGACCTGCCGTTCCTGGTGAAGCTCGACGAGGTGGACGGCCGCTACCGGCCCGGCAAGTTCCTCACCGCCGCCGACCTGCCCGCCCACGAGCACCCCGACGACGCCGAGAACGCCCACTTCAAGCCGGTCCTGATCGACGCGCGCACCGGGGAGCCCGTGATCCCCAACGGTTCGCTGGGCCACCGCTTCGGGGAGACCGGTGCAGGTCGCTGGAACCTCGACCTCCACGGCGCCGACCCGATGCTGTCGCTGCACGAGGACGGCGGCGAATCGCTGACGGTCGTGCTGCCCTGCTTCGACGACCTCGACGGCACGCCTGGCGAGTCGGTCCGCGGTGTCCCCGTCCGCCGGGTCGGCGGCCACCTGGTCACCACGGTCTTCGACCTGATGCTCGCGCAGTACGGCGTGGGCCGCCCGGGCCTGCCGGGGGAGTGGCCGTCCGGCTACGACGACCCGGCCGCGCCCTGCACCCCCGCCTGGCAGGAGCGCATCACCGGCGTGCCGGCGCAGGCCGCCGCACGCATCGGCCGCGAGTTCGCGCAGAACGCGGAGGAGTCCAAGGGCCGCTCGATGATCCTGATGGGGGCCGGCACCAACCACTGGTTCCACTCGGACACGATCTACCGCGGCTTCCTCGCGCTGACCACACTCACCGGCTGCCAGGGCGTCAACGGCGGCGGCTGGGCGCACTACGTGGGGCAGGAGAAGTGCCGGCCCATCACCGGGTGGGCCCAGCTCGCGTTCGGCCTCGACTGGAAGCGGCCGCCGCGGCAGATGATCCAGACGGCGTTCTGGTACCTGCACAGCGGTCAGTACCGCTACGACCACTTCGGCGCGGACACCCTCTCGGCGCGGACCGGGCACGGCCAGTTCGGCGGCAAGAGCACCGCGGACCTGATCGCGCAGAGCGCGCGGATGGGCTGGATGCCGTCGTACCCGACCTTCAACCGAAACCCGCACGACCTCGCCGACGAGGCCGCGGCGGCCGGCAAGTCGCCGGCCGAGCACGTGGTCGAGCAGCTGAAGTCGGGCGAGCTCGGCTTCGCGTGCGAGGACCCGGAGTCGCCGGAGAACTTCCCGCGGATCCTCTCGATCTGGCGCGCCAACCTGCTCGGCTCCTCGGCGAAGGGCAACGAGTACTTCCTGCGCCACCTGCTGGGCGCGGACGACTCGCTGCGGGCCACCGAGGCGCCCGAGGCGAACCGGCCCAAGGACGTGGCCTGGCCGGAGAAGGCAGCGGAGGGCAAGCTCGACCTGCTGCTCACCCTCGACTTCCGGCAGACCAGCACGACGATCTTCTCCGACGTCGTGCTGCCCGCGGCGACGTGGTACGAGAAGCACGACCTGAACACCACGGACATGCACCCGTTCATCCACTCGTTCAACCCCGCGATCGCCCCGCCCTGGCAGACCAGGACGGACTGGGACGCGTGGCAGGCGATCGCTGAGAAGTTCTCCGAGCTCGCGGCCGGCAATCTCGACACCCGCAAGGACGTCGTGGCCGTGCCGTTGCTGCACGACACGGCGGACGCGATGGCCAACCCGCACGGCGTGGTCCGCGACTGGAGGGCCGGCGAGTGCGAGCCGGTCCCGGGCGTCACGATGCCGAAGATCGTCGAGGTCGAGCGCGACTACACCGCGGTGGCGGCCCAGATGGCCTCGCTCGGCCCGTTGATGGAGAAGCTCGGTACGACGACCAAGGGCGTCACCTACGACGTCAAGGCGTCGGTCGAGTACCTGCGCGGCAAGAACGGCGCGGTGCGCGGCGGGGTGGCCGACGGCCGGCCCTCGCTACGGCGCGACGTCGCGGCCTGCGAGGCGATCCTGGCCCTGTCCGGGACCACCAACGGACACCTCGCGACCCAGGGGTTCAAGACCCTGGAGAAGCGGACGGGAACGCAGTTGGCAGACCTGGCGGCCGAGCACGAGGGCAAGCAGATCACGTTCGCCGACACCCAGGCCGCCCCGACTCCGGTGATCACCTCACCGGAGTGGTCCGGCTCGGAGTCGGGGGGCCGGCGCTACTCGCCGTTCACGATCAACGTCGAGCGGCTCAAGCCCTGGCACACGCTCACCGGCCGCCAGCACTTCTACCTCGACCACGACTGGATGACCGAGCTCGGCGAGGGGCTTCCCGTCTACCGGCCACCGCTGCACATGGCGACTCTGTTCGCCGAGCCCGAGATCGGAGCGGTGGGTGAGGCGGCCGGGCACCCGACCGTCACGGTGCGCTACCTGACCCCGCACAACAAGTGGTCGATCCACTCGGAGTACCAGGACAACCTCTTCATGCTGTCGCTGTCCCGGGGTGGTCAGACCATCTGGATGAGCGACAAGGACGCCGCCAAGGTGGGCGTCGAGGACAACGACTGGATCGAGGCGGTCAACCGCAACGGTGTGGTCGTGGCGCGAGCGATCGTGTCCCACCGGATGCCCGAGGGGACGGTCTACATGCACCATGCCCAGGACCGCCTCATCGACGTACCCCTGGCCGAGACGTCGGGCAAGCGCGGCGGCATCCACAACTCGCTGACCCGGCTGCTGGTCAAGCCCAGCCACCTGATCGGCGGCTACGCGCAGCTGTCCTTCGCGTTCAACTACCTGGGCCCCACCGGCAACCAGCGAGACGAGGTCACCATCATCCGCAAGCGCTCCCAGGAGGTTCAGTACTGATGCGGCCATTCCCGGTGGTTGAGGAGCGAGCGCAGCGAGCGTCTCGAAACCACCCGACCACGGAGGTGTCTCGCTGATGCGCGTCATGGCACAGATGGCGATGGTGATGAACCTCGACAAGTGCATCGGCTGCCATACCTGCTCGGTCACGTGCAAGCAGGCGTGGACCAACCGGGCCGGCACGGAGTACGTGTGGTTCAACAACGTCGAGACCCGGCCCGGGCAGGGCTACCCGCGCACCTACGAGGACCAGGAGACCTGGCAGGGCGGCTGGACGCTGAACAAGCGCGGCCGGCTCAAGCTCAAGGCCGGTGGGCGGCTCAAGAAGCTCGCGACGATCTTCAGCAACCCGAAGATGCCGTCGATCCAGGACTACTACGAGCCCTGGACCTACGACTACGCGACGCTGACCGACGCGCCGGCCCAGGAGCACACCCCGGTGGCGCGGCCGAAGTCGCTGATCTCCGGCAAGGACATGAAGATCGAGTGGTCGGCCAACTGGGACGACAACCTCGGCGGTTCGAAGGCGACCTACGCGAGCGACCCGGTCCTGCAGAAGATCTCCACCAAGGTGAAGGAGGAGTTCGAGCAGACGTTCATGTTCTACCTGCCGCGGATCTGCGAGCACTGCCTGAACCCGTCCTGCGCGGCGTCGTGCCCGAGCGGCGCGATCTACAAGCGGGCCGAGGACGGCATCGTGCTCGTCGACCAGGACCGCTGCCGCGGCTGGCGGATGTGTGTGTCGGGCTGCCCCTACAAGAAGGTCTACTTCAACCACCGGACCGGCAAGGCCGAGAAGTGCACGTTCTGCTTCCCGCGCATCGAGGTCGGCCTGCCGACCGTCTGCTCCGAGACCTGCGTCGGCCGGCTGCGCTACATCGGGCTGGTGCTCTACGACGCCGACGCGGTGCTCGAGGCCGCGGCGACGCCGAACGACCAGGACCTCTACGAGGCACAGCGGTCGGTGCTGCTGGACCCCGACGACCCCGAGGTGGTCCGGGAGGCGGAACGGGCGGGCATCCCGCACGACTGGGTCGAGGCCGCGCAACGCTCGCCGATCCACGCGCTGATCAACAAGTACAAGGTCGCGCTGCCGCTGCACCCGGAGTACCGCACCATGCCGATGGTCTGGTACATCCCGCCGCTGTCGCCGGTCGTCGACGTCGTCCGGGACACCGGCGAGGACGCCGAGGACCCGCAGAACCTGTTCGCGGCGATCGACGCGCTGCGGATCCCGATCGACTACCTCGCCGAGCTGTTCACCGCCGGCGACACCGTGCCGGTCGACCGGGTGCTCCGCCAGCTCGCCGCGATGCGGTCCTACATGCGCGACATCAACATGGGACGCGAGCCGAACGCCTCGATCCCCGAGTCGGTCGGGATGAGCGAGGAGGACATGTACGACATGTACCGCCTGCTGGCGCTCGCGAAGTACGACGAGCGGTACGTGATCCCGCCGGCGCACGCCGAGCAGGCGCACTCGCTGGAGGAGCTCGCCACCGAGTGCGCGCTCGACTACGAGGGCGGCCCCGGCATGGGCGGCTCCGGGCCGTTCGGCGAGGGGTCCGGCTCGCCGACGCCGATCGCGGTGGAGAACTTCCAGATGCTGCGCAACCGGCAGACCGCGGACTCGATGGCCTCGCCGGGCGACAAGGCGGCCCGGGTCAACCTGCTCAACTGGGACGGCAAGGGCACGCCGCAGGGCATGTTCCCGCCGCGCGACGGTGGTGAGGGCGCGGACGACCCGAAGGAGAGCCAGCCGTGAGCCGTCGGCCCGGACCGAAGCTGCCCGCCACGCAGCTCGCCGTCGCGTGGCAGTCGGTGTCGCTGCTGCTGAACTACCCCGACGAGGAGATGGTCCGGCGCCTCCCGATGGTCCGCGAGGCCTCCCGCGGGCTGCCGGCCGCCGTCGGCGAGCCGATCCGCGCGGCCGTCGCGCACCTGGAGTCCACTGCGCTGACCGAGCTGCAGCAGCGCTACGTCGAGACGTTCGACTCCCGGCGCCGGTGCAACCTGTTCCTCACCTACTTCGCCCACGGCGACACCCGCAAGCGGGGGGTGGCCCTGCTGCGGTTCAAGCAGACCTACCTGCGCTCGGGGTTCCTGCTCGACGACACCGAGCTGCCCGACCACCTGTGCGTGGTGCTGGAGTACGCCGCGACCGTCGACCAGCGGCTCGGCTGGGGCCTGCTGCTCGACCACCGGGCCGGGCTCGAGCTGCTCCGGCTCTCGCTGCGGGACTCGGGCTCCGCGTGGTCGCCACTGGTCGAGGCGCTCTCGGCGACGCTGCCCCCGCTGCGCGGCGACGAGTGGGACGCCGTCCGGCGCCTGGCCGCGGAGGGACCGCCCGAGGAGGAGGTCGGTCTGGATCCCTACGTCGGACCGTCCTTCGACCCCGCCCTCGATGCCACCCACGACCCTCACCGCGGCTCCCCGCAGGAGCTGCCGATGCCGAGCTTCCCCGGAGTGCCTTCATGAACGAGTTCCTGTGGGTCGTGGTGCCCTACGTCTGCCTGACCGCCTTCGTGGTCGGGCACTTCTGGCGCTACCGCTACGACAAGTTCGGCTGGACGACCCGGTCCTCGCAGCTCTACGAGGACCGGCTGCTGCGGATCGGCAGCCCGCTGTTCCACTTCGGCATCCTGGCGGTGTTCCTCGGTCACGTGATGGGCCTCGGCGTGCCGAAGTCCTGGACCGAGGCGGTGGGCGTGAGCGAGGGCCTCTACCACTTCATGGCGGTCTCGATCGGCGCCGTCGCCGGGTTCTCCACGCTCGTCGGGCTGGCGATCCTGATCTACCGCCGGCGCACGGTCGGACCGGTGTTCTCCGCGACCACCGTGATGGACAAGGTGATGTACGCCTTCCTCGCCACGGTGATCCTGCTCGGGCTCTGGAACACGGTCGCGGCGAACATCTTCGCCCACTACGACTACCGCGAGTCGGTCTCGATCTGGTTCCGCGGGGTGTTCCGCTTCGACACGCACCCGGACCTGATGGCCGAGGCGCCGCTGGGCTTCCAGCTGCACGGCCTCGTCGCGATGTCGCTGTTCGCGCTGTGGCCGTTCACCCGGCTCGTGCACGTCTTCAGCGCGCCGCTGGGCTACCTGACCCGGCCCTACATCGTCTACCGCTCGCGTGACGACCAGCTCGGCAGCCACCGGCCCCGCCGCGGCTGGGACCGGGTCGGGTCCTGAACCGCGATGTGTGAGCACTGCGGGTGCCGCGGGGTCGAACCGCTGGCCGAGCTGATGGACGAGCACCTGCGCCTGCTCGAGATCGGTGGCGACGTACGTCGCGACCTGGTGGCCGGCGACACGGCCGCGGCGGTGGCCGGTCTCGAGGTCATCGGCCGGCTGCTCGACCGGCACGTCGGGCGCGAGGAGCGGGGTGTCTTCACCGCGCTCAAGGACCAGGGCGAGTTCGTCGAGGCGGTGGAGGAGCTCGAGACGGAGCACCTGAGCTTCGACGCCCAGCTCGCGGCGCTCGACCCGGCGGCCGACGACTTCGGCGACCGGGTGATGGAGCTGCTCGAGGAGCTGTCGCTGCACATCGCCAAGGAGAACCTCGGCATCTTCCCCGTCGCCGTCGTCACGCTCGGCGCGACCGGCTGGGAGACGGTCGGGCGCGCCCACGACGAGGAGCCGAGCTTCCTGCTCGACGGCGCGGACCGAGGCTGACGACTCAGGGCCCGGTCGGGCTGCTCGGCCTCGGGACCTTCGGACCTGGACCGGTGGGCGTCGTCGTCGTTCCCTGGGAGCCATGGACGAACCGACGCCGCCCGGGCCGGACCGGGTGGACCTGCTCTGGCTGCCGCTGGGTGCGGGCGGACACGTCGTACGCCTCAACGGGTCGCTGTACGAGGCGCTGGTCGCGGTCCGCGAGCACCGTCCGCGGCGCGACCTCTACCACGCCGCGCTGGAGGTGCGGGCCGGCGGCGAGCGCTACACCGTCGAGATGGGCCCGGTCTGGGGGAACGCCGATCCCGATCGGGGCGTGGTCACCGAGGGACCGGTCGGCTCCCGCCTGCTCGGCCGGTCGCGGGCGTTCCGCTACGAGGTCCGCTGCTGGCGCGACGGGGTGATCCCGGACGCCGCCGAGGCGGTCGAGAGCCCGCGCACGGTGACCACCGACGCGGACCGGGTACGCCGGCTGGTGGGCCTGCTCGCGCGGGTGCCGCCCCTGGTCTGGGGGCGCGACGAGATCCGCGCCGGGGACATGTGGAACTCGAACTCGATGGTGGCCTGGTTGCTGGTCGGCAGCGGGATCGACCCCGAGGACCCGGCGCTGGCGCTGCCCGCACGGGGCCGCGCGCCGGGCTGGCAGGCCGGCCTCGTCCTCGCCCGGCGGGACGCGGCGGAGGCGGCCTGCGGCGGCAATTGAACTGAAACAGCGGACGCGCGGCCGGCACGCCGTCCTCCTTCGCCGACGGAGCCTGTGGACGACCGCATGGCGACGGATCCCCGGGCAGGCTGCGGGCATGGTCGCAGCAACGCCCGAACCCGGGATCGACACCCGCCGTCCGTTCAAGGGGGTGTACGTCCGCAGCGATGTCCCCGACTCGGTGCAGGTCCGGGCCGAGGCGGCGTTCGTCATCCATCGGCGTGGGATCCGCAACCACGTCCGCACTGGCGGGCTCTTCGACATACCGGCCACCCGATTGGTGGAGCAGTGCCGGGCCTGCACCCACCATCACAGCGGCCCGGCGCTGGTCGCGGCGAGGTACGTCCGCGACGAGCACGGCCGGGTAGTGCGGCGCCTCGACCTGAGCTACCCGGCGATCCGGTTGATCGTGGAGTACGACGGGCGCCAGCACATCGAGCGCGAGGCCAACTGGGAGCGCGACCTCGGGCGGTGTGAGGAGCTGGACGAGGGGGCGTGGCGGATCCTTGTCTTCACGGCGAAGGACATCTACGGCGATCCCGCCCGCACGATCGATCGTGTCCACCGGTCGCTACGGTCTCGCGGGTGCCCCGGGCTGCCGAGGAAGCTGTCCGAGCGCTGGCGCTCGCACTTTCCCGGCCACGGCTGACTGGGCGCCGGTGACGTCGCGCGGGATGCCGACCAGTGGGTCCTGCGGCTGCAATTGCACTGATAGGACGCCGGTCCGGTCAGTTGAACACCGACGGGTCGACCGCGATCCACACGTGCTCGGCGGTCGCGACCACCCGGTGGTCGGAGTCGTAGAGCGTGCTGGCGGTGAACGTCTTGCGCCCGTCCGCGCCGCGCCGCTGCCCGACGACGACGTGCGGCTCCCCGACCATCGGCAGCGCGTCCACCCGGGCGGTCATCCGGCCGAGCACACTGGGCCGGCCCTCGAGGTCCTCCGACCAGCCCCCGACGCAGTCGAGCGCCGCCCAGGTGGTCGCGACGCCGACCCGCTCCAGGCCCGCGTCGACGAGATCGGCCGAAACGGCCAGCGACGCGTCCGGGACCCACAACGAGGCGACCGTGCCCGCACGCCCGGGGACCGGGCCGGGGAAGATCCGCAGCCCGTCGCCCTGCTCCCGGTCGGTGCCGCAGGCGAAGCAGCCGGGGAAGGGGTGGGTGCGCAGGCCGGCGTAGTGGCGCATCGCCTCGCCGGCGACGTCGGCGGCGACCCCCTCGACGGTGGCGAGCGCGTCGTCGACCTCGCGGGCCTCGGCCACCGGTGTGTCGCCGGCGAGCAGGACCGTCAGCGCGACGCCCCGGGAGTTCGCGGGGTCGTCGGCCGCGAGCCGGCGCACGGTCAGCGGCGTCTCCAGCGGGGGCGGCTGCCGCAGGGTCACCTCGACCGCGGGGACCTCGGCGGTGGAGGGAACCTGCTCGGCGAGGGTGCCGGAGGTCCAGCCGCCGTTGCCCGACCGGGCCGGGCCGCGGTAGCGGGTGGGGATGATCAGGTCTGCCATCTGCTCACTTCTTGATCCGCTGATACCGGTCCAGAGCCTCGCGCCGTTCCTCCGCATGGTCCACGATCGGCGCCGGGTAGCCGTCCGGGGGCCCGCCGGGTGCGGCCGACGGCTGGTGGACGTGGCGGGGGTCGACGTCGCGCAGCTCGGGGACCCACCGTCGCACGTAGGCGCCGTCGGGGTCGAACTTGGCACCTTGCGTCGTGGGGTTGAAGACCCGGAAGTACGGCGCCGCGTCGGTCCCGCAGCCCGCCACCCACTGCCAGCCGTGCTGGTTGGAGGCGAGGTCGCCGTCGACGAGGTGCGCCATGAAGTGCCGGGCGCCGTGCTGCCACTCCACGTGCAGGTCCTTGACCAGGAACGAGGCCACGATCATCCGGACCCGGTTGTGCATCCAGCCGGTGGCGCGCAGCTGCCGCATCCCGGCGTCGACGATCGGGAAGCCGGTGCGGCCCTGCCGCCACGCCTCGAGCTGCGCGCCGGGCTCGTCGTACTCCATCCGCGCGAACTCGGAGCGCAGGTACTCGCGAGCGGTCCGCGGCTGCGCGAAGAGCACGTCGGCGTAGAACTCGCGCCAGGCCAGCTCCTTGCGGTACGTCGTGGCGCCGGCTCCGCGCCGCGCGGCCAGGTCGGCCAGCATCGTCCTGGGGTGGATCTCGCCCCACTTCAGGTGCACCGACATGTGCGAGGTGGCGTCCAGGTCCGGCCGGTCCCGCTCCGTGTCGTAGTCGGGGAGGTGGCCGCCGAGGTAGGCCCGCCACCGCTCGAGCGCCGCCCGTTCCCCGGCCTCGGGCAGCTCGAGGGTCGCCGGCACGGCGGGCTCGGGGATGTCGACGCCGTCCGCCTCGAGCCAGGTCACCCCGGTCGGGGCCTCCACGGGGGCGCGCCAGCCGTGGTCGGCCCAGGCCTTGGCGAAGGGCGTGTAGACCTTGTAGGGGTCGCCCGAACCGTTGCGCACCCGGCCCGGCGCCACGGCGTAGGGCGACCCGGTCCGCACCAGCTCGATGCCGTGCGCGGCGAGGGCGTCCTCGACCTCCCGGTCGCGGCGGGCACCGTAGGGACCGAAGTCGGCGGTGACGTGCACCCGGCTCGCCCCGACCGCCTGCGCGGCGAGCAGCACCTGGCGCACCGGGTCGCCGCGCACGACGGTGAGCCCGGAACGTCGTTGTCGCAGCGAGGCGTCGAGCGCGCGCAGGGACGCGGCGAGGTGGGCGCGGCGGGGGAGTCCGGCCGGCTCGCACAACGCCGGGTCGAGCACGAACAGGGGCAGCACGCCGTCGGAGGCGCAGGCGTCGAGGAGCGCCGGGTTGTCGGCCAGCCGGAGGTCGCGGCGGAACCACATCACCGTGTGCGTGGACCTCGAGGGCGTCGTGGGCCTCGATGGCCGCGAGGGCGTCGGGGGCATGGTGCGTCCACTGTGCCAGCCCCCTGGTCGCGTGAGTAACAATGTCGACCGTGAGCGACCTCATCGACACGACCGAGATGTACCTGCGGACCATCTACGAGCTGGTCGAGGAGGGCATCGTGCCGTTGCGGGCGCGAATCGCCGAGCGGCTGCACCAGAGCGGGCCGACCGTCAGCCAGACCGTCGCGCGGATGGAGCGCGACGGGTTGCTCACCGTCGAGGGCGACCGGCACCTGCAGCTCACGGACGCCGGGACCCGGCTCGCCACCCGGGTGATGCGCAAGCACCGGCTCGCCGAGCGGCTGCTGATCGACGTGATCGGACTCGACTGGGAGCTGGTGCACGCCGAGGCGTGCCGGTGGGAGCACGTGATGTCGGAGACGGTCGAGCGCCGGCTCGTCGAGCTGCTCGACCACCCGACCGTCTCGCCCTACGGCAACCCGATCCCCGGCCTCGAGGAGCTCGGGGAGGCGCCGGAGGGCGAGGACTTCATGGAGAACGTGGAACCCCTGGACGAGGTCGCGGACGGCGGGGAGATCCGGGTGATGATCCGCCGGATCAGCGAGGAGGTGCAGAAGGACGAGCCGGTGATGGCCGCGCTGCGCCGCGTCGGGGCCCTCCCGGACAAGGTGATCACGGCCGGGCCGGGCGCCGAGGGCGGCGTGCTGATCGGCTCGGGCGGCGAGACCGCCGAGATCGAGGCCGAGCTCGCCGCGCACCTGTTCGTCCGGAGGCTGTGATGCACGGGCATCGGATCGACGTCGCCGGGCTCACCAAGACCTTCGGCACGACTCGCGCGCTCCACGACCTGAGCTTCTCCGTCCGCCCCGGCGTGGTGACAGGCTTCCTGGGGCCGAACGGGTCGGGCAAGACCACCACGCTGCGCTGCCTGCTGGGTCTGGTCACCCCGGACGCCGGCACCGCGACCATCGGGGGAATGCCCTACCGCGACCTGCCCGACCCGGTCCGGGCCGTCGGCGCGTCCCTGGAGGCCGCCAGCTTCCACCCCGGCCGCACCGCCCGCGCCCACCTGCAGGTGATGGCGCTGGCGGCGCGGGTTCCCCTCGAGCGCTGCGACGCGCTGCTCGCCCAGGTCGGTCTCACCGAGGCGGCCAGCCGGCGGGTCGGGGGCTTCTCGCTCGGCATGCGGCAGAGACTCGCCCTCGCCCAGGCGCTGCTCGGCGACCCGGCGGTGCTCCTGCTCGACGAGCCGGCCAACGGCCTGGACCCCGCAGGCATCGCGTGGCTGCGCGGCTTCCTGCGGGCCCTGGCCGCCGAGGGGCGCACGGTGCTGGTCTCCAGCCACGTGCTCAGCGAGGTCGAGCAGACCGTCGACGACGTCGTGGTGATCACCCGCGGCCGGCTGGTGCGCCAAGGACCGCTCGCGGAGATCGACAGCGGCCCGGCGAACGTGCTGGTGCGCACCCCGACACCCGAGGCGCTGCGCGACGCGCTGCCGGGCCTGACCGTGCAGGACCTGCCCGCGGGCGTGCTCCGGGTTCAGGGTTGCACGGCGGAGCAGGTCGGCCACGCCGCGTACACGGCCGGCGTCGAGCTGCACGAGCTCTCCCCCGAGCCCAGCGACCTCGAACGGGTCTTCCTCGACATGACGAGCGAAGGGAGCGCCGCGTGAACCTCGCCCTCGTCCGCTCCGAGCTGCGCAAGGTCAGCTCCACCCGGCTGTGGTGGGGGATGCTGATCGGCGCGGTTCTCCTGACCGCGATCCAGGCCGTCGCCGTCGCCGCCACCGCGGGCACGCCGCCCGGGCCCGGCGTCCCCGCCTCCCCGGGTCTTGACACGGCCTCGGCGATCCGCTCGATCTACGCCGGCAGCCTGTTCAGCGGCACCTACATCTTCGCGTTGGTGCTCGGTGTCACCGCGATGACCGGGGAGTACCGCTACCAGACCGTCACACCGACCTTCCTCGTCACGCCGAGGCGCTCGCGGGTGGTGGCCGCCAAGATGGCCGCCAACCTGCTGGTGGGTGTCGGCTACGCGCTCGCCGGGCTGCTCGTGGCGCTGCTCGCCGGTGGGGTGACGATCACGATCCGCGGCGCCGGCCTCGGCTACGGCGCGGAGGGGCTGTGGTCCAGCGCCGCCCTGGCCGTGCTGGCCGTCGGCCTGTGGACGATGTTCGGGATCGGTGTCGGCACGCTGATCCGCAACCAGGTCGCGGCAATCCTGATCGCGGTCGCGGTGACGTTCCTGATCGAGCCGCTGGCGACGTACCTGCTCGCGGCGGTCGACCTCGACGCCGTGGTGAAGTGGCTGCCGACGAACGCCTCCGCAGCGCTGACCTCACCGGACAACGGGCTCCTGGACTACCTCGACTGGTGGGCCGGCGGTCTGGTCCTGGTCGGCTACGCCGTGCTGTTCGGCGGTCTGGGGATGCTGCTGTCCGTGCGCCGCGACGTGACCTGACCCGGTCTCGCCGACCGGCTCGCCGGACAGCAGCCCGAGCAGCTGCGTGGTGCCGACGTCGAGCTTCACCGTGGCCAGGTCGTCGGCCCGGGTCGCGCCGCGGTTGACGATCACCACGGGTACGTCGAGCTTGGCGGCGTGCCGGACGAACCGGAACCCCGACATCACCGTGAGCGACGACCCGAGCACCAGCAGCGCGCCGCCGAGCTCGGCCAGCCGTTCGACGGCGGCGTAGCACCGCTCGACCCGCGGCTTGGGCACGTTCTCGCCGAAGAACACCACGTCGGGCTTGAGCACGCCGCCGCAGCGCTCGCAGTCGGGGACCACGAAGTCCGCGGTCTCCTCCAGGGCCACGTCCCCGTCGGGTCGGTCGGCGACGTCCCGGTGCCGCTCGGCCCAGCCGGGGTTCAGCCGCTCCATCCGCTCCCCGAGCGCACCTCGCCGCGACTTGGTGCCGCAGCCCAGGCAGCGGACGTCGGCGATCCGGCCGTGCAGGGCGCAGACCCGGCGCGAGCCGGCCGCCTCGTGCAGGCCGTCGACGTTCTGGGTGATCAGCATGCCCACCCGTCCCTCGGCCTCGAGCCGGGCGAGGGCGCGGTGGCCGGGGTTGGGCAGCGCCGCGCGCATCCGCGACCACCCGACGTGCGAGCGCGCCCAGTAGCGCTGCCGGGCCTGCGGCCCGGACACGAACTCGGCGTAGGTCATCGGGGCGCGGACCGGGGCGCCGGGTCCCCGGTAGTCGGGGATGCCCGAGTCGGTGCTCATGCCGGCCCCGGACAGGGCAAGCACCGGTCGGTCGGCGAGCGTCGCGAGAGCCCGGTGCACGTCGTACGCGGCGGCGACGTCCCCGGTGGGCGTCGGACGGGGCGAGGTGGGCTGGACCACCCACCCAGCGTACGGGCCCGCGCCAGCCGGAGGTTTCCGCCCGAACCGGTCCCTCGGGCAGGAGTGCGGCAGCGGGCACGATCGAAATTGCCGGGTTCGAGGTCCGGGCGTGTCGCAGAGCGCCTACCGTGTGTCCATGCGTTCGGAGTGGGTGCCCCTGTCTGCCTCCGCCCTGGTGATCGGCGCAATGGCTCTGGTGTTCGGGTCACTGCTCAACCCGCAGGAGGCCGGCGCGAGTGCGGCGGAGACGATGCAGGTCGTCGCCCGCGACGGTGGCCGCTGGCTCGGCATGTCGGTGATGTACTTCGGTGCCTCGGTCGCGCTCACGCTCGGTCTGCCCGCGCTGCTCTCGCTGTTCACCAAGCGGGGCCGGCGCCTGGGGCTGTTCGCCATCTCGGTGTTCTCGGTCGGCGTCATCGGCACGTCCGGCTACGCGATGCTGCTGGTGTTCTTCCGGGCGCTGGTCAAGGCGGGCGCCCTGCAGAACTCCCGGCTCGAGGACGTCACCGCCGACAACGGCCTGGGCATCTTCCTCTACGGGTGGATCGCCGGGTTCTACGTCGGGCTGCTGCTGATCGCGCTCGCGCTGTTCGTGGCGAAGCGCACCCCGACCTGGGTATCGGTGCTGCTGGTCGCCTTCGTGGCGCTGTTCCCCTTCGCCGGAGAGATCGGTCGGGTCGGCCAGGTGCTGCAGGTGATGGCGCTGGCCGTCGCATTCACCGGGATCGCGATCACCGCGGTCAACCAGGTCCATGAGGGCGACGTGGTGGGCCAGACCTTCTGACCTCGACGCCGGACGTGCGTGCGGCCGTGCGGCTACCCGTGCCGCTCGCCGGGCTCGTGCAGCGGCACGAACGCGTAGTGCCCGTGCCGGACGACGTCGGCCGGCACCTGCGGCCAGCCCGATGGGCGCCGCGCCGCCCACAGTCGGCCGCGGACGGGGAGCACCAGCAGACCGTCCTCGCGCAGCTGCTCGACCAGGGAAACCGGCAGGTCGGAGGCCTCGGCGGACACCAGGATCCGGTCGTACGGCGCCTCGGCGGGTCGGCCCAGCACGTCGGGGTCGGCCGGCTCGATCCGCGCCCAGGGCAGCCCGGCGGCGGCCAGGTTGGTCCGGCCGAACTCGACGAGCTCGGGCACGATCTCGACGCCCACGACCGACCCGTCCGGACCCACCAGGTGGCCGAGCAGCGCGGTCGTCCAGCCGGATCCGCAACCGACGTCGAGGACCCGGTCGCCGGGCTCCACCTCCAGCAGCTCGAGCAGGTGGCGCACCGTCGTCGGCTGGCTGTTGGTCTGCCCGTGCCCGATGTCGAGCGGACGGTCCAGGTCCGCGAACCGCATCTCGCCGTGCGGAAGGAACCGCTCGCGTGGGGCGGCTGCGAAGGCGTCGAGGATGCGCTGGCCGGTCATGGCTCAGCCGTATCGCACGGCGGCCCGCGCCCGGGCCTTGGCCGCCTCGACCTCGCGGTCCTTGGGCGGAGCAGACGTGGTGAGCGAGTCGAGCAGCCGCTGGGTGCTCGCGGCGACCTCGGCGACGGCGCGGTCGAACGCCTCCTGGTTGGCCTGGGAGGGGCGGGTCGCCCCGCTGACCTTCCGGACGTACTGCACCGCGGCGGCGCTCACCTCGTCGCGGGTGGCGGGCGGCTCGAAGTTGTGGAGGGTGCGGATGTTGCGGCACATGTGTCCAACGTACGCCGCGCCGTCACCCTGCGTGGACGATGTGCACGGACCGGCCGACCAGGGCCACCCGCCCGTCGCCCAGCGGGAGGCTGCGCGTGTTCGAGCCCCACCAGCGAGCCAGCGTCCAGGTCCGCACCGGGTGCAGCGTCCCGTCGTGCCCGACCCGGACGGCCCGGACAGTGGTGCTTCCGGTGTTCGCGTCCTCGACCGGCACGAGGGCGAGCCGCCCCTCGGGCAGGTAGCTGAACGCCCGGGGGTCGCGCACCACGGCGTCGGTGTGTGCGCCGAGGCGCTGGGCGTCTACCCGGGTCACCCGACGCGGGTCGTGGAGGTCGAAGCTGGCCAGCTGAGCTCCGAGCGTGGTCCCGCCGCCCGTGGCGTCCGCGCCGACGCCCAGCACCAGGTCGTCACCCAGCGGGTGCAGGTAGGCGGAGAAGCCGGGCACCTTCAGTGCGCCCAGCAGCCGCGGGGAGACGGGGTCCGAGAGGTCCACCGTGTACAGAGGGTCCGTCTGCCGGAACGTGACCACGATCGCGAGATCGTCGAACCAGCGCACAGACTCGATGTTCTCGCCGCGGCCCAGACCGCGAACGGAGCCGACCACCCGGAGCCGGTCACCGTCCTCGGCGAGGACGGAGACGGCGTTCTCCCGCGGCCGCCAGCTGCGGCCCAGGGCGGTGGCGACGCGGAGCCGGCCGTCCTGCTCGTCGAGGGACCACCGGTCGCGCAGGGTGCCCGGCACGGCGCCGCTCGCCAGGTACGTCGTGCCGGTGCCGGCGAGCGCGAAGGCGTGCACCTGTGTCCTCGGCAGCGGGGGTCGCGAGCGGCCCGCCCCGGCCGGCTCCCACCAGCCGGTCCGCAACGTGGCGACGTACAACCGGTTCGGGGAGGAGTAGACGAGGTCCCCGGCGGCGGTGATCGCGGTCGTGGTCGCCGCGGCTGGGTCGCCGCCGGGCAGGGTGAGGACGGTGATCGTGCCGAACCCCGAGGGGGAGCGTGGGTGGCGCACGTCGGAGCACCCGACCAACGCGTGCCGACCGGTGCCGTCTCCTCGGCGGACGCCCGGGAGCCACGCCTCGACCGGGGTGTGCCGGACGATCTCGCGGTTGAGCCGGGTCGCCTCACGACGGGTCCGGTGACGAGTCGGCCGGACGAAGTCCAGCGAGGGGTAGCCGGTGCGGAGCACGACCCGCACGGTGCCGTCGTCGTAGGAGCGCACCGCCAGGGGCGAGCCGTCCAGCCGCTCGTGCCCGGTCACGCGCGGCGCCTGCGGGGTCGACAGGTCGATGCGGGTCAGGTGGGTGACCGTGCTGCCGCCGGTCGGTGGCACCCATGGACGGGCCGTGTCGAGCATCGGGCCCCAGGAGCCGTAGCTGCGCTGACCCACGACCAGGGCCGTGTCCCCGACCAGGAGCAGCTCCTCGGCGTCGCTCCGCGGTCCGGGCAGGGCGACCCGCGCGAGCTGTTCGGCCCGAGCGTGGCCGACGTCGACGACGACGAGGTGGTGGTTGACCACGCGTACGACGACGCGGCCGTCGGTCTTCGCGAGGTCCGCCTCGTCGACGCCCGCCTCCTGGACGTTGGTGCCGGTCGGGCTGGTGCCGACCGCGTCGCCGGTGACGGCTCGGCCGCCGACCGGCGCAGGCGCGCGGACGTCGGCGCGGGCGAACAGCGGGCCGCCGTAGCCCCACGGCCCGCCGAACCCCCACGCACCGACGTCGGGGAGGGCGGCCTCGACGTACCAGCGCCGCACGGCCTCGCAGCTGTGGAAGGCCGGGAGCGCGGCGGCGCGGGCCGCCGCCACGACGGCGGTCCGCGCGCTCGCGAAGGTCTTCAGCTCGGAGGTCGACCGCTCATCGAGCCGGGCGGCGCGGCCCTGGGACGCCGGGCCGGACGGTGTCGTCGTCACCACGCCGGCGGCCAGGACCCCGGCGAGCAAGCCCGCGGTGGCCGCCAGCCCGACGACGGCGGGTGTCCGGATACGCATGCGGCCCCCTGGTGCCTGCGCGGGAGCCGGTCAACCCAGCCGCCGCGTGGTCGATCTCACCCTGTGACGCAGCAGTCGCGTCACCGGTTCCCTGGCACAGTTGAGGCGGGGAGCGACCGAGCCGACCAGGAGAACCACACGTGCCCGAACAGCCCGAGACCCGCCGCTACGACCTGGTGCTCTTCGGCGCCACCGGGTTCACCGGCGGGCTGACCGCCGAGTACCTTGCCCGGAACGCTCCGGACGCTTGCCGCTGGGCCCTGGCCGGGCGCAACCTCGCCAAGCTCGAGCAGGTCCGCGACCGGCTGGTGGCCATCGACCCGGCACTGGCCTCCCTGCCGCTGCTCGTCGCCGACGCCACGGACGCCGCGTCGCTGCGTGCGGTGGCCGAGCAGGCGCGTGTCGTGGTCACCACGGTCGGCCCCTACATCGAGCACGGCGAGCCGATGGTCGCCGCCTGCGCCGAGGCGGGCACCGACTACGTCGACCTCACCGGAGAGCCGGAGTTCGTCGACCGGATGTACCTCGCCCACCATGCCCGTGCCGTCGAGACCGGCGCGCGGCTGGTGCACGCCTGCGGGTTCGACTCGATCCCGCACGACCTCGGCGCACTGTTCACCGTCCACCAGCTGCCTGCCGGTGAGCCCGTCCGGATGCGCGGGTTCATCCGGTCCAACGCGACCTTCTCCGGCGGCACGCTCGCCTCCGCGCTGACCGCGATGTCGCGAGCCCGGCAGATGAAGCAGGCACTCGCCGAGCGTCGCAAGGTCGAGCCGCGTCCGCAGGGCCGCCGGGTGCGCACGGTCGCGCGGCCACCGCACCACGACGCGCAGACCGGCTACTGGCTGGTGCCACTGCCCACAATCGACCCGTTCGTGATCAAGCGCTCGGCGGCCGCGCTCGACGACTACGGCCCGGACTTCGAGTACGCCCACTACGCCGCGGTGAAGCGGCTGCCGGTGCTGGTCGCCGGTATCGCGGGGGTCGGGGTTCTCGCGGCCGCCGCCCAGGTGGGCCCGCTGCGACGCCAGCTGCTCAAGCGCGTCCCACAGGGCGAGGGCCCCAGCGAGGAGCGGCGCGCCCGGTCCTACTTCCGGATGGGGTTCATCGCGGAGGCCGGCGGACGGACGGTGCGCACCCAGGTCTCCGGCGGCGACCCCGGCTACGACGAGACTGCCAAGATGCTGGCGGAGTCGGCGCTTTGCCTGGCCTTCGACGACAACCCGTCGACGTCGGGCCAGGTCACCACGGCCGTGGCCATGGGGGACCGGTTGATCGCACGACTGGAGAAGGCCGGGATCCGGTTCGAGGTGCTCTGAGGCGCCCCGGCAGGCGCTGCACAGTGCCCTTCGGCCCGGGGCCGCCCCCGGGAGGGCCAGCCCGAGCCACCCGTTGGGGTCATTCTGGGCAGATCGGGCGTTCCGCCGGTGCGACCGGCCTAGCCTGGGACTGTGCAGGGATCTCGGGACCGGGCGGACAGGGCGAGGCATGGGTAGAAGGCTCCGACAGGGAGCGAGGCTCGCGGCGATGTTCGCCGCGACGCTCGCGCCTGTCCTGACCGGCTCCGGCGCCTCGCCGGCGGTGGTCCCCGCGGCGGGCTCGCCGGTCGGCGCCGGAGACGTCGTGGCCCCCGTGGACCCGTTGCACCAGGAACTGCGGCTCAGCACCGTCACCCCGCAGCCGATCGAGCCGCCGACCACGCTGGTGTGGAAGGCGGACAAGAACCGCGAGGTGCGCGTCGACGGTCCCCGGGGAAGCCGGGTGTGGACCGCCAGCGCGCTGGCGTCGCACGACCTCCCCCAGGCCGCGCTGTCGGCGTACCAACACGCCGCATCCGTGATGGCGAGCGCCGACCCGTCCTGCCAGCTGCCGTGGACGCTGCTCGCCGGCATCGGGCGGGTCGAGTCCGACCACGGCCGGTACGGCGGCTCCGTGCTCGCCAGCGACGGCGTGTCCCGCCCGGAGATCATCGGGGTGCCGCTGAACGGCAAGGGACCGGTTGCCGCGATCCACGACACCGACAACGGCCGCCTCGACGGCGACAAGGTCTGGGACCGAGCGGTCGGCCCGATGCAGTTCATCCCCTCCACCTGGGCGTGGGCCGGTCGCGACGGGGACGGTGACGGCAAGAAGAACCCACACGACATCGACGACACCGCGCTGGCCGCCGCCTACTACCTCTGCTCAGGATCGGGCAGCATGCTCGACGACGCCTCCGCCCAGGCCGCGATCTTCCGCTACAACCCGTCGGACTACTACGTCGCGCTGGTCCAGGCGTTCGAGCGCGGCTACCGCACCGGCACCTTCGTGATCCCCTCCCCGCCGCCTCCGGCGAGTGATGACGCGCCGGGCGTCCACAAGAAGAAGCACAAGCTGTCCGCGGACGCCCGTGCGCACTCCAGCAAGCCCCGGCCGAAGAAGTCCGCGGTGAAGAAGCCGGTGGCCAAGGACGAGCCCGTTGCGGCCGCCCCGAAGCCGACGCCCAAGCCGAGCCCCACCCCCAGCCCCACGCCCAAGCCGAGTCCCAGCGTGCCCGCGCTGGCGACGATCAGCGGGTCGCTGTCTTCCTGCGGCGACGGGGGCTGGTGCGTCGGGGACCGCAGGCTCGACCTCGGCCCGGTCACGCACCTGGCCGCCAAGGCTGCCCATGACTACGACGGCGACGGCGACGTCTCCGAGACCAACGCCGCCGAGCTCGACGGACTGGTCGGCACCGAGGTGACGTTGCAGGTCGGTGCCGGCACGGCCCCCGCCGTCGTCTACGTCGTGAAGGGGCTCGACTACCGGTTCGCCGACGGTTCGCTGGCCTGACGCGCGGCTGCTGCTCCGCGACGACGGCCCCGGCCCGGGGCGACCTGCCCGGCGTCGGACGGGTCGGGGATCATGCTCGGCATGGCCAGGCTCCGCGCAGGCACGCTGCTGCACAACGACGCCGGCACGCCGTACCTCGTGACCGGGTCGCTGGGGGAGGGCGGCTTCGGGCAGACCTATGTCGGGCAGCGGCTCTCGCCGACGGGCCGCCGGATGCGCCAGGTCTGCATCAAGGTCTGCCGCAGCGCCGAGGACTGGCACGGCGAGGCCTACTTCGGTCGCCTGCTGGCGGGCGACCTGCGCGTCGTCGAGCTGCTCGACGCGTTCGTCGACGGCACCGGCCGCGGCCGGAGGCAGCGCCGCCGCCACGTCCTGGTCTTCGAGTACATGGACGGCGGCACGGTCTGGGACGCCGTCGAGCGCGACGGGCTCCGGTGGACCGAGGCCAGGGTCCGCCGAGAGATCCGGGCTCTGCTCGTCGTGCTGCAGCGGATGCACGCCGTCTGGATCCTGCACCGGGACATCAAGCCCGACAACGTCTATCTGCGCGCCGGGAAGCTGGCGCTCGGTGACTTCGGGGTGAGCAAGCTGGTCGTCGACCCGAGCCCGTCGGTCGGGTCACGTTTCGAGGGGGACTTCGCCCCTGGCAACGTCCGGGCCGGGTCGGTGTGGGGGCCGCACGACGACATCTACCAGGTCGGTCTGCTCGCGGCGACACTGCTCTCGGGAGAGGTGTGGTGGAACGAGTCGGTCTCGATCCGGGCGATCGCGGGCCTCGAGGCGAGCGACGCGTTCAAGAGCTGGATCTGGCACGCGACGAGCGCCCGGGCCAAGCGGTACCTCGACGCGTTCGACGCCCTGGATGCGCTCGCCTCGCTGCGGCACATCGACATGTCCCCGGGGCGGGCGCCCCGGTCGCTGCGCGGCCACTGCGTGGTGTTCACCGGGCGGATGCCGGGCCTGCCCCGCGAAGCGGCCGTCGCGCGGGCCCGCCGGGCCGGCGCCCGGGTCCAGGACCGGGTCACCGACAGCACCACGGTGGTGGTCGTCGGTCCACCGGGTCCCGGCGCCGGGGCGGCCGAGGGGCTCAAGCTCTACGGCGTCCGGGAGCGGCTGCGCACCGGCCAGCCGATCACGCTGATCGACCAGGAGCAGTTCCAGCGCCTCGCCCGCCGGCGATGAGCCGGTGGCGTGTACGGGGTCGACCGGCACTGGCGCACGGTCCGCCGCGCGTGGCAACCTCGAGGTGAAGGGAGGTCGTGATGGCGACCTTCGGATCGGTGCACCACGAAGGCCCCGGGCCCGTGGACGTCGTCTGGGCGGACCGCTCCCGCGACGCGGTGCACGCGTGGATGTCGTTGTTGCTCTACCCGGTCTCGCTCGTCGGAGCCTTCGCGGTAGGTGAGGGTCTGGCGGCCGCGATGGGCTATCCCGCCGGTGGGACGGAGGCTGCGCCGTGGTTCGTGGTCCTGCTGGCCGGTGTGCCCGCGCTCATCGTGTTCGTGCTGCCCGGGCTCCTCGCGCTCGGCTACGGGCGCCGCGCGGCGAGGTCGGGGGCGCGCTCGGCCCTGTTCCCGGCGGTGCTCGGCACTCTCGTCGCCCTCGCGTTCGTCGCGCTCAACGTGCTGGCCTTCTTCGTCTCCGGCCTCTGAGTGCCGACCCGGCGGCTTCTCGCGCGTGTGGGTGTCGACCCGGCGCGTCCTTACGCGTGTGGGTGCTGACCCGGGGCCGGTTTTCGTCAACAGGGAGGGGGGTGTGGGAGTTTTCCACGAGTCGAAAACGAGGGCCGAAATCGTCGGTTCTGGCTTCTAGCGTGGTGGCATGACCTCGACGATCGCACCTCCGCCGCCGGCCGGGCCCACGGGTCCGGGGCCGGTGGGGCATCCGGTGCCGCGGTTCCTCGGGTCGTTGTCGGCGGCGTTGGACCGGTTGACGCAGATGCCGTTGTGGTCGATGAGCCCGGCCGAGGAACGCGCCGTGCTGGTGGGGCTGCGCCGCCAGCAGGCCCGGCTCGAGGAGCTGGGCTTGCGGGTGCTGGCCCAGGCCGACCGCGACCAGGTCGGTGCGGATTCGGGGGCGACGTCGACGCCGGCCTGGCTGGCGCACGAGACGGCCACGAGCCGGTCTGCCCGGTTCGCCGACCTGCACCTGGCGGCCAAGCTCGACGAGCCTTCACCGCCGACCCGGCGCCGCGTTGGCTGCCGGGGAATCGATGTGGAGAAGCCCGTGATCATCACTGCGGCGGTGGAGGCGTTGACCGAGCGAGTACGACGACCTGCCGGCCGGCACCCACGCCCGGGCCGAGGCCCATCTGGTCGACCACGCGCACCGGCATTCGACGCCGCGACGTTGCGCAGGCTCGGCAAACGACTCTTCGAGGTCGTCTGTCCCGAGGCCGCCGATTCGAGGGAAGGGAAGAAGCTGGCGAAGGAAGAGGCCCGGGCGCGGGGGTTGGCGCACTTCTCGACCCGCGACCACGGGGACGGGATTAGTCAGGGCCGGTTCACGCTGCCCACCCTGCACGCCCACCTGCTCAAGAAAGCACTCGAAGCACTGACCTCACCGCGGCGGATCGGGGAGGGCCGGGTCGATCCGGAGACAGGGAAGAAGCTCCCGCACGCGACCCTGCTCGGGCAGGGTCTGATCGAGCTGGTCGAGAACCACCTCTCCGCCCTGCCGCGCGTGAACGGGTCCCCGTTCACCCTGGTGGTCACCCTCGGCATCGACGCCCTGACGTCCGGGCTCGGGGTCGCGGTCACCGACACCGGGCACCGGATCTCCGCGGGCGAGGCCCGCCGGCTCGCCTGCAAGGCCGGGATCATCCCGATGGTCCTCGACGGCGAATCGATGCCCCTCGACGTCGGTCGGGAACAACGACTGTTCACCCGCTACCAGAAGATCGCGATCAACCAGCGCTACCGCGGCTGTGCGGTCGAGGGCTGCGACCGGACACCGGCCTGGATGGAGTACCACCACGACGAACCCTGGCACCAAGGCGGCCCCACCGACGCCAAGAAGGGCACCTCCTACTGCCCGCCCCACCACCACATGGCCGACCACCCCCAGACCTACGACCTCACCCGCCTCCCCAACGGCAAAGTCCGATTCACCAGACGTCAATAGGCGGCTACGGCGGCAGGGAGCGCGGGGCCGAGACGGTCAGGGGATGTCGCGGTCGACGATGTGCTCGCGAACGGTGTGGGTCGGCAGCTCGGGGTCGGCCGGGTCCTCCTCGACGCGGGTGACCGCGTGCTCGTGCCGGGTGCCGTGCCGGGCGTGGGCGATGACGGCTGCCCCGGCGACCATCAGGATCAGCCCGACGGTCTGGATGTCGATCCCCGGCGTCTCGTTGCGGACGGCGAAGGCCAGGATCGCCCCGATCACCATCAACACCACACCGGGTCCCACGATGTACCCCTCTCGGTCCGAGACTGTTGCGCCGCTCCGTCCGGCTGGTCCCAGCCGGCTCGGACGCCACACCAGGTGACTGGTGCCCCATCCGGGGATGCCGGAAACCCCGGGCGGGCGGTGACGCAGCGGCCCGGCGCCCGGACCTCAGGGCTCGACGCGCTGGCCCTTTCCGAGCACGGTCACGCCGCCCTCGCTGACCACGAAGCCGCGGCGGCGATCCTCGTCGTGGTCGACGCCGATCAGGGTGCCGTCGGGCACCACCACGTTCTTGTCGATGATCGCGTTGCGGATCACGCAGCCGCGGCCGATCCGGACGTTGTCGAGCAGCACGCTGCGCTGCACGTAGGCGCCGTCGCCGACGAAGTCGTGGGTGCCGATCACCGAGGTCTCCACGCTGGCCGGGCCCACGATCGAGCCGGCGCACACGATCGAGTCGCGCACGCTAGCGCCCGAGGTGAACTTCGCGCCCGGCAGCTGGGAGTTGGAGGTGAAGATCGGCCACTGGTCGTTGTAGAGGTTGAAGATCGGCAGAGCGGACACCAGGTCCAGGTGCGCCTCGTGGTAGCTGTCCAGCGTTCCCACGTCACGCCAGTAGTCCTTGTCGCGCTCGTTGGAGCCGGGCACCTCGTTGCGCTTGAAGTCGTAGACGCAGGCCCTGCCCTGCTCGACGAGCATCGGGATGATGTCGCCGCCCATGTCGTGGCGAGACTCCGGGTTGGCGGCGTCCTTCTCGAGCGCCTCCACGAGAACGTCGGTCGTGAACACGTAGTTGCCCATCGAGGCGAACGACTCGTCGGGGGAGTCCACCAGCCCCGGCGGCTCGGGCGGCTTCTCCAGGAAGTCCTCGATGGTCTCCCCGTCGGGCCCGGTCTTGATCACCCCGAACTGCCAGGCATCCTTGCGCGGCACCCGGATGCCCGCCACCGTGACCCCGGCACCGTTCTCCACGTGGGCAGCGACCATCTGAGAGGCGTCCATCCGGTAGACGTGGTCGGCGCCGAACACCACGATGATGTCGGGCCGTTCGTCGTTGATCAGGTTCATCGACTGGTAGATGGCGTCCGCGCTGCCGAGGTACCACGTCGGTCCCCGGCGCTGCTGAGCGGGCACCGGGGCCACGTAGTTGCCCAACAGGGAGCTCATCCGCCAGGTCAGCGAGATGTGCCGGTCGAGTGAGTGCGACTTGTACTGCGTCAGCACGGCGCACTTCAGATACCCGGCGTTGACGAGGTTGGACAGGGCGAAGTCGATGAGCCGGTAGGACCCGCCGAACGGGACGGCGGGCTTGGCCCGGTCCTCGGTCAGCGGCATCAGCCGTTTCCCCTCGCCGCCGGCGAGCACGATTCCCAGGACGCGTGGCATATCTGCACCCTAGGAGGAACCGGGCCCATCGCCTAGCCTCCAGTCATGAGAGTGGCGATCCTGACCCGCGAGTACCCACCCGACGTGTACGGCGGAGCCGGGGTCCACGTCGACTTCCTGGTCCGCGAGCTGCGCCGGCTCGTCGACGTCGACGTGCAGTGCATGGGCGAGCCGCGGGAGGGGGCCACCGCGCACTCCGAGGACGACTCCCGGCTCACGGGAGCGAACGCCGCACTGAAGGTTCTCTCCACGGATCTGACCATGACCGCGGCGGTCGGTGAGGCCGCCCTGGTCCACTCGCACACCTGGTACGCCGCCATGGCCGGGCACTGGGCCAAGCTGCTGTACGGCGTGCCGCACGTCGTGACCGCACACTCGCTCGAGCCGCAACGCCCGTGGAAGGCCGAGCAGCTCGGCGGCGGCTACCGGATCTCGTCCTGGGCGGAGAAGAGCGCGATGGAGGGCGCCGACGCGGTCGTGGCGGTGAGCGCCGGCATGCGCGAGGACGTGCTCGCTGCCTACCCGGCCATCCCGCCGGAGCGCGTGCACGTGATCCACAACGGCATCGACTCCGACTTCTACCGGCCGGACCGGGGGACCGACGTGCTGGAGCGGATCGGCGTGGATCTGCATCGGCCGTACGTCTGCTTCGTCGGCCGGATCACCCGGCAGAAGGGCGTCCCGCACCTGCTCCGCGCGGGGCTGCACCTCGACCCGTCGGTCCAGCTGGTGCTGCTCGCCGGGGCCGCGGACACCGAGGAGCTGAAGGCGGAGACGGACTCGCTGATCGAGGAGCTGCAGTCGACCCGCGACGGCGTCTTCGTGGTCTCCGAGATGCTGGCTCGCGAGGAGGTTCGCCAGGTCCTCACCCACGCGCTCGCGTTCTGCTGCCCGTCGGTCTACGAGCCGCTCGGGATCGTCAACCTCGAGGCGATGGCCTGCGAGACCGCCGTGGTGGCCAGCCGGGTCGGCGGCATTCCCGAGGTCGTCGCCGAGGGCGACACCGGTTTGCTGGTCGACTACACGCCCGAGGACCCCTCCGGTTTCGAGGAGCGGTTCGCCGCGGCCGTGAACCGCCTGGCCGCGGACCCTGCCGAGGCCGAACGGTTCGGGGTCGCCGGGCGGCGTCGAGCCGTGGACGAGTTCGGCTGGGACGCCGTGGCCGAGCGCACGGTGCAGCTCTACAACTCGCTGGTGTGATCGCCACGTCGGACGTCAAACGTCCGGTGGCGAGTACCCGTCCATCCGTACGACGTCCGGGTCCGGTCAGGCGTCGATCGTCGACATGTCGGGGTAGCGCTCACCCCGGGCGGCGTCGCGGGGCACGGCCTGCTCGAGCGCGTCGAGGTCCGTCGGAGTCATCTCGACGGAGGCGGCCGCCACGTTCTCCTCGAGGTACTTCACCCGCTTGGTGCCCGGGATCGGCACCACGTCGTCGCCCTGCGCCAGCACCCAGGCCAGCGCGAGCTGCCCGGCGGTCACGCCCTTGGCCTCCGCGAGCCGGCGGACCTCGGCGACGAGTGCGAGGTTCGCGTCGAACGCCTCGCCCTGGTAGCGCGGGTTGTGCCGGCGGAAGTCGGCGGCGTCGAGCTCCTCGGTGCTGGTGATCGCCCCGGTCAGGATGCCGCGGCCGAGTGGCGAGTAGGGCACCAGCCCGACCCCCAGCTCGCGCAGCGCCGGCAGGATCTCGTCCTCGACGTGCCGGGTGAACAGGCTGTACTCCGTCTGCAGCGCGGTGATCGGGTGTACGGCGTGCGCGCGGCGGATCGTCGCGGCCGAGGCCTCGGACAGACCGAGATGGCGGACCTTGCCGGCCTCCACCAACTCCTTCATCGCCCCGACGGTCTCCTCGATCGGGACGGTCTTGTCGACGCGGTGCTGGTAGTAGAGGTCGATGTGGTCGACGCCGAGGCGACGCAGCGAGGCGTCGCAGGCGGACCGCACGTAGTCGGGCCGTCCGTTGACGCCGAGGCGGGAGCCGTCCTCGCCACGCTGGTTGCCGAACTTGGTGGCGAGCACCACCGTGTCGCGACGGTCGCGAATCGCCGTACCGACGAGCTCCTCGTTGGTGAACGGTCCGTACATGTCGGCGGTGTCCAGGAACGAGACGCCGAGGTCGAGCGCGCGGTGAATGGTCGCCACCGCCTCGGACTCGTCGGCGGTGCCGTAGAACTCCGACATGCCCATGCAGCCCAGGCCCATGGCGGAGACCTCGAGCGCAGTGCCAGTGCCGGTGCCAGTTCCGGAGCCGGAGCCGGTGCCGAGGGTGCGGGTCGGAAGGGTGCTCTCGGTGGGGGACATGGCCCCCAGTCAACGCCGCTCACGCCCGATTTCAAGCGGGTTCGCCCGGAGCGTCCCCGGAGATGGCAGCATGGGGACATGCGGGAGGTTGCGGTCGACCCAATGGACCTGGACCGGCTGGCGAGCGTGCTGGACGACGACCGGGCGGAACGGCTGCATGCCACCGCGGCCCGGGCCCGGGAGGAACTTCAGGGCCGCGTGGTGTGGAACATCAACGCCACAGCCACCGGCGGCGGCGTGGCGGAGATGCTGCAGACCATTCTCGCCTACGGTCGCGGCGCCGGGGTGGACACCCGCTGGCTGGTGCTGGACGGTGACCCGGAGTTCTTCGCGACGACCAAGCGGCTGCACAACTTCCTGCACGGCTCGGCCGGCGACGGCGGCGAGCTCGGGGAGAAGGAGCACGCCCACTACACCGACGTGCTGGAGGAGAACCTGGCCTCGGTCGTGGACGTGATCCGTCCCGGCGACATCGTGCTGCTGCACGATCCGCAGACGGCCGGCCTCGTCGACGGCCTCCGGGCGCTCCGCGCGCTCGTGGCGTGGCGATGCCACATCGGCCGCGACGAGGGCAACGAGCTGCACGACCACGGCTGGGAGTTCCTGCGCCGCTACGCCGAACGTGCCGACGCGTTCGTGTTCTCACGCCGCCAGTACGCCCCGGCGTGGATGCCCGAGAACCGGCTGTGGGTGGTGCCGCCGTCGTTGGACCCCTACAGCGCCAAGAACGTGGACCTCAGCCTGCCCGACGTGCTGACTGCGCTGCGTGTCGCCGGCCTGGTGGACACCCCGCCCGACGGCGGCAGCCTGGAGTTCGTCCGACGGTCCGGGAAGTCCGGCGCGGTCCGGGCTCGCGACAGCCTGGTGATCGACGCACCCCCGGTGCCCCGCGAGGCCCGGCTGGTCCTCCAGGTGAGCCGGTGGGACCGGCTCAAGGACATGGCCGGGGTGATGACCGGGTTCACCGACCATCTCGACGACCTGCCCCCCGACGTACACCTGATGCTCGCCGGACCGGACGTGCTGGGGGTGACCGACGACCCCGAAGGGGCCGAGGTGCTCGCCGAGTGCCGGGCGCAGCGCGACGCGCTTCCGACCGAGGCCCGACGCCGGGTGCACCTCACCGCCTTGCCGATGGACGACAACGACGAGAACGCGCACCTGGTCAACGCGCTGCAGCGCTACGCGACGGTGGTGGTGCAGAAGTCCCTGGTCGAGGGCTTCGGCCTCACCGTGATGGAGCCGATGTGGAAGTCGCGGCCCGTTGTCGCCTCGGGCATCGGGGGCATCCTCGACCAGATCGACGACGGCGTGAGTGGGTTGCTGATTCCCGACCCCACCGACACCGACGCCATGGCCGCGGCCGTGGCCCGGGTGGTGCACGACGAGGAGCTCGCCACCCGGCTCGGCACCGAGGCCCACGCGCGGGTCCAGGACCGCTTCCTCGGCGACCGGCACCTGATCCAGTACGCCGACCTCTTCGCGACGATGATCGCCGGAGCCTGACCGGCTACCTCCGGGCGGCGTCCTGCACGCAGAGCACGGCCCAGGGCAGCGCCTCCTGGCGCTCGTCGCCGATCGGGCCACCGCACACGTCACAGGTGCCGTAGCTGCCCTCGTCGAGCTTCGCCAGCGCGCGCTGGACGTCCGCCAGCGTGACCTGCAGCTTGTCGTGGACCCCGACCTGGGACAGCCGGTCGACCGCCATCGACGTCCCTTCGCCCACGCGCTTGCCGAACGAGATCGAGCCCTGCTCGTCGGGCCGCTCCGCCAGCACGCCCATCTGCTTCTCGATCTCGGCTCGTTTGGCCCGCAGCACTGCCCTGGCGTCGTCCACCCGCCCATCATGCGCCCCGGGGAGCTGCCTCGGGCGGCCGGGGCGTCGGGGGGGCGCGGGCAGGCTGGGTACCCTGTACGGCGCACGCCCCAGTAGACCGTGTTGATAATCCGGATCCCCGCGTGAAACGACGCCCTTCTCACAGCGATTGAACAGATATCGCTGGAGTTGGAACAACTCACCGGGCGGAGGAAGGCCATCGCACACGTCCGGACATGCCGAGAGTCGGGCGTTCGCACTTGTACTACATCGTGCTACGACGCAGTACACTCGACGAATGGCTGACGAGCTCTCCTGGGACGAGGATTCGGCTGCCTACATTCGCTCACGAGGCGAGCGCTACCCGAACGGCATGGACATAGATCCGGAGTGGACCAAAGAGGTGATGGCCGATGTGGACCTGCTCGCACTCGAACCTGACCCAAAGTCCCGCATGGGAGCCTCCCGGTTCATCGGCCACTCACCATCGGCAGGGCGGGTGTTGGTCGTGATCGCACACCGCGACCGCGACGGCGACCTGCACGGGATCAATGCCTGGCCTGCGACCGGGATGGACCTGAAGTTGTACACGGAAGGAAACGACGATGGCCAAGACGATTGACCGGGAGCTGGCCGCCCGGCTCCGAGAGGAGTCCGAGCAGACCAAGGACGAGCCCTACCCGAAGGACGTGAAGGTCGCCCGCCCTAACCGCTCCAAGGTCTACTCGGTGCGACTCAGCGCCGAGGAACAGGAAGCAGTTGAACGCGTCGCCCACGCCCAGCACCTACCTGCCTCCACACTGGTGCGCGCCTGGATCCTCGAGCGCCTCGATCGTGAGCGCTCCGCGTAAGCATCATCAGATCTCTCGCGGATGAGCAGCTCTCATGCTGTCCCGTTCAATCTCGATGCTCATTGCGGAGTGCAGTACGCCAGCATCGACGGGGAGACCTGGGAGACGAAGCGCCGGGACGACGGCAACGGCAACCCGCCGGAGGGCTGGCCCCAGAACATAGAGGGGCGCTTGGAGCGCCTGGACGACGAGACCGCCGTGTTCACCAGCGCCCGGATCCCCATCCGGCTCGTGTTCCACCCCGCACCCGACGCGGTATGGACCTGCGCCTGAGCCCAGCGGGTGGTTTCACGCTCATGCCGCCGAGAGTGAAGTTCGAGCATGCCGATGTACCTCAACTGTCGCCGCTTGCGGAAACGCGGGCTGAGCGCCACAATTGTGCGCATGACCGTTGAGCCCCTCCGCGACGTCCGCAATCACTTCAGTGACGTCATCGACCGCGTCGAGCACGAGCACGAGCGCGTCACGGTCACCCGCAACGGACGCCCGGTCGCCGTCATCCTCAGCCCCGAGGATCTTGCAGAGCTCGAGGAGACCCTGGCAGTGCTCAGCGACCCACATGCCCTCGCCGACATCCGCGAGGCCGATGCGGCGTATGCCGCCGGCGACGTCGTCCGCGGAGTCGATGCCGTCCGCGCCCTGCGCACGTGAGCGAAGTCCCCTACGAACTGGTCCTGACCCCACCCGCCATCCGAGCCGTCCAGTCCGGACTGTCTGAGGGCATAGCGGCGGCGGTCATCGAGTTCCTCACCGGAGCCCTGGCCGAGAACCCGCATCGGGTCGGTAAGCAGTTGCGCGGGGATCTCGCTGGCATCCACTCCGCACGGCGCGGCACCTACCGCGTCTTGTATCGGATCAACGAAGCCAAACGCGAAGTCGTGGTCCTCCGCATCGAGCACAGACGAGACGTCTACCGTCCCGGCTGACCGCATCTGCCGCAGATAGCGTGCGCTGCGGCAACAAGTAGCCGCGGACAGTGAAAGTGCGGGACTGCCGATGAGCGTGCGGGGCGGCCTAGGTTATGCGGACACTTTCAGGCGGTCAGGCGGTCAGGCGGCCAGGTGGCGGTGCTTGCGTCGCTGGAGATGCCAGGCGATCATCCCGAGCGACGCCGCCACAGGCCCGATGACGAGCAGGAAGTTCAGGAGCAAGATCGTCAAGGCCGCGGATGTTCGCATCTCGCCTCTCAGGGCGTACCGGACGGCCATGACGGTGCAGACGAGCCCGAGCAGCAGGGTCGACAGCACAGCGAACTGGACCGATTGTGGGAGCAGAGGGTTTGTCTCCACCGGGGTTCCCACCAATCTCCGTTGCGTGACGTCGGGCCAGCGTGACCACGCGGGCTCTTCAGTTTCGCAGACACTTGGAGCTCTCGGTAGCAATCGGCGACTATCCCGGGCCAATACCGCGCGCTGCGGCCATCCGTCCGGATCTAGCCGCCAACGCCGAGCATGGGCCATCCACCTGGCTCGGCTCGCCGACCATGACCGCCTCGGCCCGGTCGACGACGACCCACAGGCGGCCTAAACCGTCCCGCTCTTACGCGGAATTGAACAGCCGTACCTGAGCACCCCGCGCCCTCCGGGCAGCGGGGCGCTCGTGCTGCCCTCACCAGGAACGGCCCCTCAGTACCGACGAACTCGGGCACGCTCAGGGGCCGCATTCGTCACGTCAACCGTCTGCTGACAAAATGACCACCGCCACTGGACAGTTTTCAACACGAATCTGCACATGGCCCGCCCCAGTAGCTCAGTGGATAGAGCAGCCGCCTCCTAAGCGAAAGGTCGCCAGTTCGACTCTGGCCTGGGGCACCACGCCGGCAGGCCCGGCCCGCGCCCGATCTCCGCCCGGCGCGTGCGGCCACTCGATTTCGTCGCCTGTGGATCCCTGCGGCAGAATGTGACCATGGGCCGCTCGACCAGAGCGACCCGTCGGCGGAGTTTCCGGCCGCCGCGCGGAGGGTGGTCACGTACCCTTCGCTGTGGCCCACGTCACCGAGTGGGCGCATCGTCGAGCGCAGGACCCGAATGTCATCCCAGAACCCGCGTCACCGGCACCACGTGCCACGGCACCGTGTCATGAGGACCGTCGCCATCTCCGTGGCCTTGGTCCTTGTCGTGGTGCTCACCGGCGGGTTCCTGATCTACCGGCACCTCGAGGGCAACATCACCTCGATGGACGTGCAGGACGCCCTCGGCACGGACCGTCCGACGGAGGTCATCAAGAAGGACGTCGAGCACAAGCCGCTCAACATCCTGCTGCTCGGGTCCGACACCCGCGAGGGCCAGGGCAACCACATCGGCGGCGAGACGCCGGGTCTGTCCGACACCACGATCCTGCTGCACATCTCCGCCAACCGGTCTCGCGCCTACGGCGTCAGCATCCCGCGCGACTCGATGGTCGAGCGGCCGGAGTGTGAGCGCAAGGACGGCCAGGGCACCGACCCCGGCGGGCTGAGCATGTTCAACGCGGCGTACGCCGTCGGAGGGCCGGCCTGCACGATCAAGACGGTCGAGAGTCTCACCGAGATCCGGATCAACCACTTCGTGGTCGTCGACTTCAACGGGTTCAAGAGCATGGTCGACGCCCTCGGCGGCGTCCCGGTCTGCGTGCCCGAGGAGGTCAACGACAACATCGGGCACATCTACCTGCCGGCCGGCTCCTACGAGGTGAAGGGCCAGCAGGCCCTCAGCTACGTGCGGCTTCGGCACGGTCTTTCGGAGAACGGCGACATCGGCCGGATGAAGCGCCAGCAGGCGTTCCTCGCGGCGATGGCCAACAAGGCGATCTCCGCCGGCACCCTGCTCAACCCGGTCCGGCTCTACAACTTCCTCGACGCGGCGACCAAGTCGCTGACCACCGATCCGGAGCTCGCGAGCCTCAGCAAGCTCCGCGGCCTGGCCGGCCAGCTCAAGGACATCGGGCTCGGCCAGATCCAGTTCCTCACCGTGCCGTGGGAGACCTACCCGCCCGATCACAACCGGGTCCAGTGGGCCCCGGAGGCCGCACAGGTGTGGAAGCGACTCCGGCTCGACGAGCCGCTGCCCGCCCGGTTCAGCAAGAACGTCACCACCGCGGCCGAGGAGCCCGGCAAGCCGTCACGGAGCCCGTCCGAGTCTGCGTCGGCCACCCCGTCCGGTTCTGCGAGCCCGAGCCCGAGCGACGCCGAGTCGCAGGCCGAGGCCGCCGCACGTGCGCGGGCCGCCGCCGAGAACGGCCTCTGCGCCTGAGCGTGCTCAGTCGGACCCGGGTCCACCGGACTCCCGGGCCGACCGCCCTACTTCGCCTCGGGGTCCGGCTGGTGGATCCCGAACGTGTTGCCCTCGGTGTCGAGGTAGTAGCCCTGCCAGGCCATCCCGGTCAGCGCCATCTTCGGCAGTGCCACCTGGCCCCCGGCGGTGAGGATCTTCCGCTCGCTGGTGTCGTAGTCCTCGACGCCCATCGTGCAGACGAAGGCGTTGGTGCCCTGGCCGGCGCCCGGGGTGGGCGCCGGGCGCTGCAGCAGGCCACCGTTGATGCCCGGCTGTTCCTCGGGGCCGGTCACGATCCCCCAGTACGTCGTCCCGGTGAACTCGCCGTAGTCCTGGAACGTCCACCCGAACGCCGCGGCGTAGAACGCCTTCGCCCGCTCGATGTCGGCGGCCTGGATCTCGAAGTGCACCACACGCGACATGCCCCGGTCTCCGTCCGCTCGGTCGTGCCGCCAGTCTGGCACCGGCGGCTCGGCCTGCCCAGGCCCCGACCCGGCCAGGAACGGCCCGGGTCAGCGGTCGAGACAGGTGCACACGCAGGCCCGGTTGCCCTCGGCGTCTGCGAGCACCACGAACGAGGGCGCCTCGCTGTCGTCGACGACGCTGCCCCCGGCCGCGACCGCGGCGTCGATCCGGTCCTGCGCCCGGTCGTGCGGCACCCACACGTCGAGGTGGAACCGCTGCCGGGGTGTCTCGTGCGGGCCGGTGTGCTGGAACCACAGCAGCGGCACCCGGCCGCGCGGGTCGATGATGTCGTCGCCGCGGACGTTCTCGGGGCTGCCGGTCAGTAACGCGGACCAGAACGGCCCGATCGCGGCGGCATCGGCGGTGTCGAGTGCGAGCTCGATCTCGGTGAGAGCGCTCGCGTCGGCCGCGATGCCGTGCTCCCGGGCGAGGTCGCTGATCCTGGCCGCCAGGTCGAGGTCGCGCTGGGTGAGCGCTCCGGCGTCGTGGCTGATCAGCGTCACGTCGACCGCGGCATAGGTCAGGGTCACGTCTGGGTGGTGGTTCGCGGCCTCGGCCGCCTCGGCGACCGCGGTGACGAACCTCAGCCCGGAGGCGAAGTCACCTGTCTGGAAGCGGGCGTGCAGTCGCTGTGCGAGCTTGCGCCAGTCGTCCAGGCCGGCGTCGAGGACCTGCGTGAGGGAGAGCGTGTCCATCGGCCCAGTATGGACCCGCTCGGCATGGACCCGCCCGGCCGAGCGGGACGCCATCCGGCCGGTGGCTCCCGAGCCTCCAGACGGATGACGTCCCGGTCGCGGTCAGCTGTGTGCGGGGGCCTGCGCGAACATCTCGGTGAGCTTCTCGTTGAACGCCGGCAGGTCGTCGGGGTTGCGGCTGGTGACCAGGTTGCCGTCGACGACGACCTCCTGGTCGACCCAGGTCGCCCCCGCGTTGCGGATGTCGGTCTGCAGGCTCGGCCAGGAGGTCAGCCTGCGCCCGGACAGCACACCGGCCTCGACCAGCGACCACGGGGCGTGGCAGATCGCCGCCACCGGCTTGCCGGACTCGAAGAAGTCCTTCACGAAGCCGACCGCGTCCTTGTCCATCCGCAGGGCGTCGGGGTTCGCGACCCCGCCCGGGAGGACGAGACCGTCGTAGTCGGCCACCTGGGCCTCCTTGACCGCGACGTCGACGTCGAAGGTGTCGCCCTTGTCCAGGTGGTTGAACGCCTGCACCTTGCCGCTCTCGGGGGAGAGCAGCCGGGGAGTGCCGCCGGCCTCCTGCACGGCCTTCCAGGGCTCGGTCAGCTCGACCTGCTCGATCCCCTCGGCAGCGACCAGGAAGGCCACCGTCTTGCCGGCGAGTGCGTCGTTCGGCATGTCTTCTCCTTCTGCTCTGGGGTGGGTGCGTGGATGCGTCCGGGTGCGCCGTGCAGTAGGGCGCATCGGGTGTCGCACCTGGTATGGGGACCCCGTACCGCCGTCGGGGGAAGCGCAAACCTCCGCAGGATGTCCGCTCAGCGAACGTTCGGCCCGAAGATTTGTCGGTCAATCGGCCGCTACGGGTTGCCGTTACCAAGCCGTTATCGTCACACTGGCGGATGGACGTCGGGTGGGGATGCCCAGGGTCCGCCACATCAGGGGATGGAATCGACACGGAAGGCCGTGCGTGAAGGTCGCAGTCACCGGCGCCACCGGCGTCATCGGCAGGTCTGCCGTGCCCGCGCTCGTGTCCGCCGGCCACGACGTGGTCGCCTTGACCCGCACCCCCGAGAAGTCGACCCTGCTCGCCGCCCTCGGTGCCCGACCCGTGGTCACCGGCCTCGGCGACCACGACGGCCTGGTCGCGATGTTCGACGGGGCGGACGCGGTGTGCAGCTTCGCCACCCGGATCCCGGTCGGGTTCTCGGGGATGCTGCCGGGGGCGTGGCGCGACAACGACCGGCTGCGCACCGAGGGGGTACGCCGTGTCGTGGCCGCCGCGCGGGACGCGGGGGTGCGCCGGATCGTCCAGGAGAGCATCTCGTTCCTCTACGCCGGTCACGATGACGACTGGCTGACCGAGGCCTCGCCGCTGGAGATCACCCCGGCGACCGAACCGGCCACCGTCGCGGAGGCGCAGGTCCAGGAGTACTCCTGCGACTCGCGCACCGGGGTCGTCCTACGCTTCGGCATGATCGTGGGCGACGACGCCATGACGCGGTGGCAGCTTCGTGCTGCCGAGCGGGGCCGGTCGATCGGGCTCGGCGACCCGGACGGCTGGCTGCACCCGGTGCACTCCGACGACCTGGGCCCGGCTGTGGTGGCCGCACTGCAGGCGCCGAGCGGTGTCTACAACGTCGGCGCCGAACCGGTCCTGCGCGCGGACTACGTGCAGACCTACGCCGACGCCGTGGGCCGCGAATCGGTCGGCTTCATGGGCCCGCTGCTCACCCGGCTGGCCGGCGCGAGGGCGGAGCCTCTGACGCGGTCGCTGCGGGTCAGCTCCGACCACTTCACCGCGACCACCGGCTGGACCGCGCAGCATCGCCAGTTCGACGTGTCCTGGTTCGACGTCGCCCGGATGTCGGGCGGCGCGGTGCTTCGGTGACCCGTCAGCAGGACCCGGGGCAGCCCGAGTCGGTGCCCGACGAGACGGGCACGCGGGCCGCGGACGAGCACCGGCAGGCAGAGCAGGGAGACGACCCGGGGAAGTCGCGCGACGCGCGCGAGCGGGCCGAGCAGCGCCGGCGGCGCGCCCGGGTCTTCGGCGAGGTGCTGCCCGACGCGACCTCCGACGAGCGCGGCGACGCCTGGGGCGACCGGGACGACAGCAGCGACGACTGGCTGCGCCGCCAGGTGCCGCCGCACCACGGCTGAGCCGACGGCGACCGTGCGCCGCCCTCAGGCGGTGGGCCTCCGGTCAGATGCCGGGCGTGCCGGTGCCGCGGCCCTGGGCGAGCAGGTCGCGGATCTCGGTCAGCAGGGCCACGTCGGCCGGCTCCCCGGGTGCCTCTGCGGGGAAGAACCGCTCCTTGGCCTTGGTGTAGGGCACCACGATGAAGAAGTAGACCACCGCTGCCACCACCAGGAACGCCAGCAGGGCGTTGAGGAACTGGCCGCTGAGCTTCGTGGGGTCGAAGACGCTGTCCAGCCCGGGGATCAGGCTCATCAGCCAGGTGGTGAACGTGCTGACCACGGTGGCGAAGGCCAGCGCCATGATCAGCGCGACGGCGGTCTCGATCAGGTTCCCGCGGAGCAGGAAGTTCTTGAAGCCGGACATGTGGATCCTCCCGTGAAGCGGCTCGGCCGAGCCGTGCGCGTGCTGCGTGACTCGCACGCTAGCGGACCAGCAGCACGGTGAGGTACGACGCAACCGCGGCCCCGGCCAGGTCGCGCGCCGTCACCGGGTCCGCGGCCACCAGCACCAGCGCACCGGACGTCACTGCGGCGTCGGCCCTGCGGCGGGCGGGGATCGCCAGCACCGGCACCGACTCGGCCAGCACCGCCGCGGGGCCGGCCTGCTGCGGGTCGGCAGCGAGCACGCTGATCCGGTCGCCGACGCGGAGCAGGTCCACCGACGCGGCATCGCCGACCCGCACCGGCACGGCCACGCTGCCGGGGTAGCGCTCCAGCAGGCTCCGGTCGAGCATCCGGGCGTCGGTGAGCGGCTCACCGCGCCGCACCGGCCCGACCGTCGTACGCCCGGCGAGGTCGGCCAGGGACAGCGCCCCGTCGGGGACGGTGCCGGGGGCGAAGCCGACGCGCGCCACGTCGTCGGCTCCCACGGCCGTCCCGGGGGCCAGGTCGTGCGCCGCGGTCAGCACCGGGACGCGCGCCGGGGACGGGGCGGCGTTGGCCTGCAGCGCAGCCGCCACCGCCAGGGCGGCGAGCAGCGCCGCGAGGGGTCGCCGATGCGCGAGCATCCGGGCGCGGAGGCGGCGCAGCCGCCGGGGCAGGAGGAGGGTGCGGGTCATCCCCCGAGGCTAGGAAGAAACCGCCGGACGTGCGTCCGGCTGTCCACAGGCCGCGAACGTGCCGGAGGCGGACGACTCAGGCGGCCGGGCTGGCGCTATCCGTCTTGGTCGTGCTCGTGCTCGAGGACGAGGACGACTCGGACTTCGACGACCCCTCCGACGAGCCCTCCGACGAGCCCGAGGAGGCAGGCGCGGCGGCCGGGCTCGAGGACTTGGCATCGGTCCGGTTGTCCGTGCGGTAGAAGCCCGACCCCTTGAAGACCACGCCGACCGCGTTGAACACCTTGCGCAGCCGACCCTCGCACTCGGGGCAGACCGTCAGGGCGTCGTCGGTGAAGCTCTGGAACTGCTCGAAGGCGTGGCCGCACTCGGTGCAGGCGTACTGGTAGGTGGGCACGGGTCCTCCACGATTCGGATCAGGTCGCCGAACCCCGGGCGCCTTCCCGGTCGGCTTGGCACTCGAGGGGTTCGACTGCCAATTATCCCAACCATCGGGCGATTCGTAAACTTCCCGTCCGTCCGCGCGCGCCGACCACGGCGCAGCGCGGCGGGGTCGCGTCCGGCACAATGGCGGCCGTGCCCGACGCCGACGCAGAGACCCCCGCCTCCGAGTCCGCCGGGGACTCACCGCCGCGCGGCCCGCTGACCCGGTTCCGGGCGTGGCCGCGGGCGGGCCGCTGGCTCAGCTACACCGCGGTCGTGCTCGTCCTGGTGGTCGTCGCGGCCCTCGTCGCCGGGCTGGTCGTGGTGCGCAAGTCGTTCCCGCAGACCTCCGGCGAGGTCACCCTGCCGGGCCTCGACGCGCAGGTGAAGGTGCTGCGGGACGCCCACGGCATCCCGCAGATCTACGCCGACACCTCGGCCGACCTGTTCTACGCCCAGGGTTTCGTGCAGGCGCAGGACCGGTTCTACGAGATGGACGTGCGGCGCCACATCACCGCCGGCCGGCTCTCCGAGCTGCTGGGGGAGGACGCGCTGGACACCGACAAGTTCATCCGCACGATGGGCTGGCGGCGGGTCGCCGAGAAGGAGCTGGCCCTGCTCAGCCCGGACACCACGGCGTACCTCGAGGCCTTCAGCGCCGGGGTCAACGCCTACATCGACACGCACAGCCCGTCCCAGATGTCGCTGGAGTACTCCGTGCTCGCGCTCAACGGCCTCGACTACACCGTGGAGGACTGGACGCCGGTCGACTCGCTGGCCTGGCTGAAGGCGATGGCGTGGGACCTGCGCGGCAACATGGAGGACGAGATCGACCGCGCGATCACCTCAGGTCGGCTCTCGACCGACGAGATCGCGCAGCTCTACCCGTCGTACCCCTACAAGCGGCACCGCCCGATCGTCGACCAGGGCGCCCTCGTCGACGGGGTCTACGAGCCCGACGCCCAGCAGCCCGGATCCCGCAAGCCGGTCCGGCCGGCCCTGGCCCCCGGCATGGTCGACGCGCTCGAGCGGCTCGACAGCACGGTCCGGTCGATGCCGGAGCTGCTCGGGAAGGGGGAGGGTATCGGCAGCAACTCCTGGGTGGTCGACGGCGAGCACTCCACGACGGGGCAGCCGATCCTGGCCAACGACCCGCACCTGGGCATCTCCGTGCCGGGCATCTGGTACCAGATGGGCCTGCACTGCAACCAGGTCAGCGAGGACTGCCCGTTCGACGTCACCGGGTTCACCTTCGCCGGGCTGCCCGGGGTGGTGATCGGGCACAACCAGCAGATCGCCTGGGGGTTCACCAACCTCGGCCCGGACGTCACCGACCTGTACCTGGAGAAGGTGTCGGGCAAGACCTACGAGTACGACGGCAAGCAGCTCCCGCTGACGATGCGCGACGAGACCATCGACGTGCTCGGTCGTGACGAGCCGTTCACGTTCACGGTCCGCTCCACGCGACACGGCCCGCTGCTCTCCGACGTGTCGTCCGAGCTCAGCACGGTCGGCGCCAACTCGCCGGTCGACGAGGAGGAGGCGCCGTACCGGGGCAACGGCTACGCGGTCGCGCTCGCCTGGACCGCGCTGGACCCGCAGCCGACCGCGGACGCGGTGTTCGCGCTCGACCGGGCCACCGACTGGGGCGAGTTCCGAGACGCGGCGTCGAAGTTCGCAGTGCCGTCGCAGAACCTGGTCTACGCCGACCGGGACGGCCACATCGGCTACCAGGCACCCGGCCTGATCCCGATCCGCAAGCCCGGCAACGACGGTGACTACCCGGCGGAGGGCTGGCTGCCGTCCAATGACTGGACCGGCAAGTACATCCCGTTCGAGTCGCTGCCGACGCTCCTCGACCCCCAGGACGGATTCGTCGCGACGGCCAACCAGGCGGTGGTCGGCAAGTCCTACCCGTTCTTCCTCGGCGACTCGTGGGCCTACGGCTACCGCAGCCAGCGGATCGTGGACCTGCTGCAGCGCAAGGCGAAGCTCGGCGTCGAGGACATGGCGCAGATCCAGCTCGACACCCGCAACGGCTTCGCGCCGACGATGGTGCCCTACCTGCTCCACGTGCTGATGCCCTCGCAGTACCTCGCCGCCGGTCAGCGGCTGCTGAAGAACTGGGACTACGACCAGGACCCGGACTCCCCGGCCGCGGCCTACTTCAACGCCACCTACAAGAACGTGCTGGCGCTGACCTTCCACGACGAGCTGCCCCAGGCGGTCTGGCCCGACGGAGGTGGGCGCTGGTTCGAGGTGATGCGGCGGCTGCTGGCCCGTCCGAACAGTCACTGGTGGGACGACGTGACCACCGAGACCGTCGTGGAGACCCGCGACGACATCCTGGCCCGGGCGATGGCCGACGCGCGTGACGAGCTGGTCCGCCGGCAGGCCCGACGGGCCGTCGACTGGACCTGGGGGCACCAGCACCAGATGAACCTGGAGAACCAGACCCTCGGGCAGTCCGACATCGGCCTGGTGAAGTGGCTGTTCAACCGGGGCGGCTACCAGGTCGGCGGCGGCGGCGAGATCGTCGACGCCACGAAGTGGGACGCCGCGAGCGACAACTACGACGTCACCGCCTCGCCGTCGATGCGGATGGTGGTGTCGATGGCCGACCTCGACTCGTCCACCTGGGTCAACCTGACCGGCGTGTCCGGGCACGCCTTCAACGACCACTACGTCGACCAGACCGACCTGTGGGTTGCCGGGAAGAGCCTGCCGTGGGCCTACTCGCGCGACGCCGTCGAGGCCGCAGCGGAGGACACGCTCACGCTGAAGCCGTCCGGCTGACCCCCGACGGGGTCACCACCGCGGTGACGGGCCGGTCGTGGGCGTCGCGGGGCACTTCGTCGAGCACCTCCCCGTCGTACAGCAGCGCGCACACGAACGTGCCGACCGGCACCCGGCCCAGCGCCCGGTCGTAGGAGCCGCCGCCCCGACCGAGCCGCATCCCGCTGCGGTCCACCGCGAGCGCCGGGACGAGCACCACGTCGGCGGTGGTGACCGCGTCGGGGCCGAGCCGCGGGCCGGCCGGCTCGAGCAGCCCGCGGCCGGCGGAGACCAGGCCGGCCGGGCCGGTGTAGACCGCCCAGTCCAGGTCGTCGTCGGGTAGCAGCACGGGCAGGATCACGCGCTTGCCCGCCTCGGCGAGCAGCTCGAGCAGCGGCCCCGTTCCCGGCTCCTGGCCGACCGAGACGTACGCCGCGACCGTCGCCGCCCGGCGTACCTCCGGGCAGTCGGCGAGGTGGCGAGCGATCCGGTGCGCGGCCTCCCCGACCTCGACCAACGGACGCCGCCGGCGGTCGGTGAGCAACCGGTCGCGCAGCGCGAGCTTCTGCGCCTCGACGGGGGAGAGCGTCGCCATGCCTCCCGACGCTACAGCGCTGCCTCTAGGCTCGCCCCTATGAGTGACCAGGGACAGCAGCAGGCTCGCGAGAAGATGGCCGACGCCGGTGTGGACCCGGCCGCGATCGAGGTCTTCGCGTACTACTACCGGCTCGTCGAGAGCGGCGAGACCGGCATGGTGCCGGAGTCGACGCTCGATCCCCTCGAGATCCCCTCCATCGCCGACGTCGACGTTGCGACGCCGGCCCCCACCGACGGCCTCGGTCGCACCGCGGTGATCAAGCTCAACGGCGGCCTGGGCACCTCGATGGGGCTGGACCGGGCCAAGTCGCTGCTCGAGGTGCGTGAGGGCCTGAGCTTCCTCGACGTCATCGTCCGCCAGGTGCTGTCCGCCCGGGAGAAGCACGGCGTGCGGCTGCCGCTGGTGTTCATGAACAGCTTCCGCACCTCCGCGGAGACCCTGCGGGTGCTCGACCGGTACCCCGATCTGCCGGTGGGCGACCTGCCCCTGGAGTTCCTGCAGAACAAGGAGCCCAAGCTCCGCGCCGACGACCTCACCCCGGTGGAGTGGGCAGCAGACCCGGACCTCGAGTGGTGCCCGCCGGGTCACGGCGACATCTACACCGCCCTGCGGGGGACCGGGCTGCTCGATCGGCTCCTGGACGCCGGCTACACGCAGGCGTTCGTGTCCAACTCCGACAACCTCGGGGCGGTGCCGGACCCGCGGGTCGCGGCCTGGTTCGCCGGTTCGGGCGCCCCGTTCGCCGTCGAGGCGGTACGACGTACCCCCTCGGACCGCAAGGGCGGGCACTTCGCCATCCGCAGGGACGACGGCCGCATCGTGCTGCGGGAGACCGCCCAGACCCTGGACGAGGACAAGGGCGCACTGGCTGACCTGGACCGGCACAAGTACGCCTCCACCAACAACCTGTGGCTCGACCTGGCCGCGGTCAGGCGCGAGCTCGAGGCGCGTGACGGCATCCTCGGCCTGCCGCTGATCAAGAACACCAAGACCGTGGACCCCGCCGACCCTGCGAGCCCCGCGGTCATCCAGATCGAGACCGCGATGGGCGCCGCGATCGAGGTGTTCGAGGGCGCTCAGGTGATCGAGGTCTTCCGAGACCGGTTCATCCCGGTGAAGACCACCAACGACCTGCTGGTCCTGCGCTCGGACTGCTACGCGCTGGGTGACGACGCCGAGCTGCGGCTCGTGGAGGGAGTGCAGAAGGTGCCGTTCGTCGACCTGGACCCGGCGCACTACAAGCTGGTCGCCGACTTCGACGCCCGGTTCGCCGACGGCGTGCCGTCGTTGCGACGTGCGCACCAGCTCGTGGTGAACGGTGACTGGTACTTCGGCCCCGACGTGTCGGTCGTCGGCGACGGCGTGCTCGACGACCCGGGCCCGCCCTCGCGCGTCGAGGCCGGGGCCACCATCGGGTAGCGCGGACCCGCGCACCGTTAGGGTTCCTCTCATGGTCTCCCCTGTGATGCCCGCCGACCGGCTGAGCAGTGTCGACGAGCACGTCGAGCGCATCCTGGACGCTCTCACCCCGCTGCAGCCCTACGACCAGCCGCTGCTGGAGGCACTGGGCCTTCCGGTGTGCGAGGACATCTCCGCGCCGATCGCGCTGCCGGCCTTCGACAACTCGGCGATGGACGGGTACGCGGTCTACTTCGACGACGTCGCGACGGCCTCCGAGGACCACCCGGTGCACCTTCCGGTCGTGGGGGAGATGGCCGCCGGGCAGACCAAGCTGTTCGCGCTCTCCCCGGGCACCAGCGTGCGGATCATGACCGGTGCGCCCGTGCCGCAGGGGGCGGACGCGGTGGTGCCGGTGGAATGGACCGACGGCGGGGTCGCGAACGTCCGGATCACCAAGGCGCCGACCCGCGGCCAGCACGTGCGCTACCGCGGTGAGGACGTCCGGGTCGGCGACCTGCTGATGGAGGACGGCACCGTGCTCGGCCCGCGCCAGCTCGGCCTGCTCGCGTCGGTCGGCCGCTCGCAGGTGCAGGCGCGCCCGCGGCCGCGGGTGGTGATCATGTCCACCGGCTCCGAGCTGCGCGAGCCCGGCACGGGCCTGGGCCACGACTCGGTCTACGACGCGAACTCCTACATGCTCGCCGCGGCGGCCCGCGCCGCGGGGGCGATCGCCTACCGGGTCGGGATCGTGTCCGACGACCCCCAGGAGTTCCAGGACGCGCTGTCCGACCAGCTCGTCCGGGCCGACCTGGTGATCACCAGCGGCGGCGTCAGCAAGGGCCAGTACGACGTGGTCAAGGAAGTGCTCGCCGAGCTCGGCACGGTGTCCTTCGGCGAGGTGGCGATGCAGCCCGGCAAGCCGCAGGGCTTCGGGTTCGTCGGTGAGGACACCACGCCGATCATCACGCTGCCGGGCAACCCGGTGTCGTCGTACGTCTCCTTCGAGGTCTTCGTGCTTCCCGCCATCCGCAAGATGATGGGCAAGCGGCCCTACCGGCGCCCGATGGTCCGGGCCCTGCTCACCCAGGGGTTCTCCTCCGGAGCGGGCCGCCGGCAGTTCGTCCGGGGGCTGTTCGAGATCGACGGTGGGGGCGCCCACGTGAGCCCCGTCGGTGGGCACGGCTCGCACCTGATGGGAGACCTGTCCGATGCCAACGCGCTGATCGTCGTACCTGAGGACACCACCACGGTGCAGGCCGGCGAGCAGGTGCAGGTCCTCGTGCTGGACCGGGACTTCTGATGGCCGATGCGCCGCAGGGCCGGCTGACCCACGTCGACGAGTCCGGCGCCGCCCGGATGGTCGACGTCTCCGCCAAGGACGTCACCGCGCGCGAGGCGGTGGCCGCGGGCCGGGTGCTGGTCTCCGCCGAGGTGGTCGGCCTGCTGCGCGGGGAGGGCGTGCCGAAGGGCGACGCGCTCGGGGTGGCCCGGGTCGCCGGGATCATGGCGGCGAAGCGGACCCCCGACCTGGTGCCGCTGTGCCACCCGCTGGCGATCTCGGGGGTGACGGTGGACCTCGAGGTGGCCGACGACGCGGTGGAGATCACCGCCACCGTGCGCACCAGCGACCGGACCGGGGTGGAGATGGAGGCGCTCACCGCGGTGTCGGTCGCGGCGCTCACGGTCGTGGACATGGTCAAGGCCGTCGACAAGGCGGCGGTGATCAGCGACGTCCGGGTGCTGACCAAGACCGGCGGCAAGTCCGGGGACTGGGCGCGGCCCGTCGACGATTCGTCCGCGGTCGCTCCGCGGCGCGACGGCTCGGAAACGCGGACGAATCTGGAGGAGACGTGAGGGCCACCGTGGTCGCCGCGTCCAACCGGGCGGCGGCCGGGGTCTACGAGGACACCACCGGCCCGCTCATCGTCGCTGCCCTGGAGGAGCTCGGGTTCGACGTCGAGGGACCCGTCGTTGTCCCCGACGGCGAGCCGGTCGGCGAGGCGATCCGGTCGGCGGTCGACGCGGGCGCGCGGGCAGTCATCACCACCGGTGGCACCGGGCTGACCCCCACCGACCTCACCCCGGAGGTGACCCGCCCGTTGCTGGACCGCGAGGTGCCCGGGGTGGCCGAGGCGATCCGCGCCCACGGCGTGGCGAACGGTGTCCCGACGGCCGCCCTGTCGCGGGGTCTCTCCGGCGTCGTGGGACAGGCGTTCGTGGTCAACCTGCCGGGCTCGCGCGGCGGCGTGAAGGACGGCCTCGCGGTCGTCGTACCGCTCCTGCGTCACGCGGTGGAGCAGATCGTCGGGAGCGACCACTGAGCGGACCGACGGGCAGTCCTTGGCGTGTGGAGCTGCGCGCCGGCCGGGTCGGCGTGCGGCCCTTGTCGATGCGCGATGCCCGCGCCTGGGCGGAGGTACGACGCCGCAACGCCGCGTGGCTGACCCCCTGGGAGGCCACCGTCCCGCCGGGGGACCGGTCCGCCCCCAAGGACTTCCGCGGCCTCGTGCGCGACCTGCACCGACAGGCCCGCCAGCGCCGGACGCTGCCGTTCGCGGTCACCGTCGACGACGCCTTCGCCGGACAGTTGACCGTCACCAACATCACCGGCGGGTCGGCCCGCTGGGGGCAGGTCGGGTACTGGGTCGACGAGCGGCACGCCGGCCAGGGCGTCATCCCGACCGCGGTCGCCCTTGTCGTCGACTACTGCCTCTTCGAGCTCGACCTGCACCGGATCGAGGTGGCTATCCGGCCGGAGAACACCGCCAGCCTGCGTGTGGTCGAGAAGCTCGGCTTCACCGAGGTCGGCTACGCCCCGCGTTACCTGCACATCGACGGGGCGTGGCGCGACCACCGGCTGTTCGCGGTGACGGTGGAGGACATCGAGGGCGGCATGCTGCGCCGGTTCCGGGGCGAGGAGCAGAGTTAGTCACACCAGTCACAGGAGTTCTCTTGCGACACACCGGTCCGCCTGCGGGGCGCTGCGGCGTAGCGCTCCTATCGTCTCTCCCGTGGACTTGTCTGGGATCATCTTCGTCGTGCTCGCCCTCGCGTGGGCCGTTTACCTGATTCCCAAGGCGCTCAAGCACCACGACGAGGTGGCGCGGACCCGGTCGATCGACCGGTTCTCCACCGCGATGCGGGTGCTGGCCCGGCGCGAGCCGGTGAGCCGCCGAGATGCCCGGCTGGTCGTGGCGCCGGCCCGGTCGGCGGACAACCCGCGGGTGCTGACGCCCGCCGCACTCGTCGTCGAGGAGCGTCGGGTCGACGAGCGCATGGTCGACGAGCCGGGCCAGTCCCGAAGGCCGGTCGCGCGTCCGGCCGCCCGACGCGCCGCGGCCCGCGCCGCCGCTCGCCGGCGCCGCCGGATCCTGTCCTTCCTCGTGCTCACCACGCTCGTCGTCACCGGGCTCGGCGCGTTCGCCGTCGTCCCGTGGTGGTCGGTGGCCGTCCCGGCCGCGCTCACCGCGCTCTACCTGGTGCTGTGCCGCACGCAGGTCCGCCGTGAGCGGGACGCCTCGTGGGACGCCGACCTGGCCGCATCGATCGACGCCCTGCCGGTCGCCGGTGCGCAGGTGCGGGACGCAGAGCCCGCGCGCCGGGCCGCCCGGGTGGACGCTCCGTACGGCGCGCCCCGGCCCGCGGTCCGCAACGCCCAGGGGTTCGAGGAGGTCGACCCCGAGGAGGACACCGTGGCCATCGACGTCGCGCTCCTCGACGCGGTGGTCGTCCCGACCGTCGACGGCGGCTCGTTGTGGGACCCGCTGCCCGTCACGCTGCCGACCTACGTCACCAAGCCGAAGGCACGCCGTACCGTCCGCACGATCGACCTCGACGAGCCCGGTACCTGGAGCTCGGGCCGCTCCACCGAGGACAGCGAGCTGGTCGCCCAGACCGCCGCTGCCGAGGCGGAGGAGGCCGCCGTCGTGGACGAGCATGGCGAGTCGCAGCGGGCGGTCGGATCCTGATTCGGAACCTTCCGGAGCAGGTGATATCTTTTCTGCTCGCGCCGGTTCACCGGTGCACCTGGGGCTGTGGCGCAGTTGGTAGCGCGTCTCGTTCGCAATGAGAAGGTCAGGGGTTCGAATCCCCTCAGCTCCACCAATCCCGCTTGTCAGAGGCCCTGCACGGATCCTGAAACAGGAGAGGCAGTGGCCTCTCAGCAGAAACTCAGATTTTTCGTCCCTGTCCGGCGCGGCTGGCGGTCCCGGACGCAGTGTAACGGGACCGGTTCGCTCGCGCCGACCCGCAACCGATCGGCTACCAAGTCGGTCATGAACCTCGACGCCACCCCTTCCTGGCTCCAGCCGCACGACGGCCTGTCCGCCACCGACCTGCAACGCATCGGCGCCGCGGTCACCGCCGCCCGAGCGGCCTCCACCCGCAAGGTCTACGCCAACCTGTGGCGCCAGTGGGAGCGCTGGTGCCACGCCCGCGACCTCCACGCCTTCCCCGCCGACCCGATGGCGCTGTGCGCCTACCTCGCCGAACGCGCTGAATCCGGCACCACCGTGCAGACCCTCACCGTCGCCTGCTCCGCGATCGGGCACGTGCACCGCGTCCGCGGCGTCCCCGACCCCGCCAACCACCATGCGGTCCGCGAGGTCCGCCGCGGCCTGCGGCGCACCTACGGCGTCGCCCCGGTCCGTCAGGCCCGACCCCTCACCCTGGCCGACCTCCGCCAGATCCTGGGCACGATCGACCGGAGCACCCCGCTCGGCGCGCGTGACGCCGCGATCATCCTGCTCGGCTACGCCTCGGCCCTGCGCCGCTCCGAACTGGTCGCGCTCACCCTGGACGACGTCGAACCCAAACCCGGTGGACTTCTGCTCCACCTGCGCAGCTCCAAGACCGACCAGGACGCCGAAGGCGCCGTCGTCGGCGTCGCCCACGGCAACCACGCCGAGACCGACCCGATCGAGGCTCTCGCCGCCTGGCGCAGCCATCGCGGCGAGGCGCCCGGCGCGCTGTTCACCCGGCTCTTCTACGCCAACGTCAGCCTGCGGGCAGGCTCCGGCAACGCCATCGCCCGGATGCTCCGGACCCGCGCCGGCGACGCCGGCCTGCCTGCCGAACGCATCACCGCCCACTCCCTGCGCGCCGGGCACGCCACCACCGCCTTCCAGGCCGGCGTCCACCTCGACCGGATCGCCGCCCAGACCCGACACAAGGACCTCTCGGTCCTGCTCACTCGTTACATCCGTCCGCTCGAAGCACTGACGAGCACGACCAGCCGTGACCTCGGGCTCTGATGACCGACAACCCAATGATCGCCCTTGTGCGATGATCGCAAAGAAACGATCATGATGGGCGTGGTGGAAGTCGAGCTTCACGACAAGGTCGTCGAGTGGCTGGCCTCCCTGACAGACGCAGAATGGGCGCGGGTCGTGGTGATCGTGGACCGGCTGGCCGATCTGGGGTCGCTGGCGAGGATGCCGTTGTCCCGCAGCCTAGGGGGTGGGGTCTTCGAGCTGCGGTTCAGCCTCGGTCCGACCGCTCGGCGCATCAATACCGGATCACCCAGACGGCCGGATCATCCTGCTGACCACCGTCCGCACCCAACGCAACAACGAATGCACCGAGAGGTCGCGCACGCAGGGCCGCCGCAGAGTGTGCACGGCGCTACCCGTGAAGGAGGAGACGATGGCCAACTACTCACGCTGGACCGAGATCAAGGGCATGCGCCCCGCCCCGTCGGCCGAGACTCGAGCCGGACTCGAGCAGGACCTCGCCCTCGGACAGCTCATCTACGACCTGCGCACCGAAGCCGGCCTCAGTCAACGGGAACTCGCCGAACGCATGGGGACCACCCAGTCCGTCATCTCCCGTCTCGAAGAGGGAGGTGCTGCCCGCAACCGGATCGACACTCTCGCTCGGGTGGCCACTGCACTGAACCGGCATCTCCTCTGTCCTTCCCTGAGAAGCTTCCGGCCAAGCTGAAGGATGCTGTCCAGGTCGCCTGATATCTCGCGCAGGCCGGTTCAGATCTTCCTGGGGTCGGGGAAGCCGAGGGTGACGTAGCCGGGAGCGCGTTTGGCGAGGGCTGCGGCGAGCACGGGCATCTCGACATCGTGATAGTCGTGCACCTCCGCAGTCTGTTTGCCCGGGTAGGCCCGGAGCACGCGACCGGCGTACTGAACGAGCCTTCCCTTGAAGGAGACCGGGCCGGCGAGGAACAGGGTGTCGAGGGCCGGACAGTCGAATCCCTCACCGACGAAGTGACCGGTGGCCACGACCACGAGCGGTGGGCCGTCGGGATCGGGGACGAGGCGCTCGTTGGCGGCCGCACGGGCGCGGGCGCCCATCCCGCCCTTGAGGACCACAGGCGCCAGGCCGCGCTGCTCGAGCCGGTCCGCGAGCAGGTCGACATGCGAGGTTCGCTGCGCCAACAACAGGCTGTGACGTCCACGATCGTGTGCCTCGAGCACGTCGGTCAAGATCTGGTCGTTGCGAGCGTCGTCCTCGGCAAGCGCGCGATGGATGCCTGCGATCGCGCCCGGGATGGACAGATCGACCGGATCATGGATGCGGAACTTGGTGGGATGGACCGTCAGGATCGGCCGTGGCCGGTCCGTGTGCGCCCCTTCCAGGGTGTCGGGGCCGGCGTGCTCGAACGTGTGTCGCACCGGGCCAAGTTGGAATCCGATGAGGTCATCGAGCCCGTCGCGCCGGTACGGCGTGGCGGTGAGCCCCAGAAAGTAGCGCGCCGGGATGGTGCGCACCGCCGACTCGAAGGCGGTCGCTGGCACGTGATGACACTCATCGACCACCACCAAGCCGTAACCGGCGAGCAGCTCGGCGACATCATCGCGCCGCGCGAGTGTCTGGAGCGTGGCGACGTCGACCACGCCGGTGAGCTTGGACCGTCCGCCACCGAGTTGGCCCGGTTTGACGCCAAGCAGGTCGTGGACCTGTCGGCGCCACTGGTCGGCAAGTGTCTTGCGGTCGACCAGCACGAGCGTGGACACACCCCGGCGGGCGATGACCGCGCATGCCATCACGGTCTTGCCGGTGCCGGGCGGCGCCACCAGCAGGCCGAGATCATGGTGAAGAAGGTCGTCCACCGCGGACTGCTGGCGCGGGTGAAGATCCAGAGTGGGGCTGAAGTCGTGAGCATTCGCCAGACGTGCGCCGATCCTCGACCTCGATCTTGCTGCCGGCTGTCCTCGATGAGGCTGGTCGCCGTGTCCAGCAAGCCGCGCGGCAGGACCAGATGGTCATCGAGGGTCTCGTCGTAGGAGCAGATGATCCGGGGCACGTTCCAGGTCGACTGGCGCCGTCGTTGCCGTTCGTAGAAGTCTGGGTTGTACGTCGAGGCCGCGTGCTTCAGCGTTGCGTACAGGGCCGGGCTCAACTCCGCGCCCGGAATCTTGACGCCGCCCTCTACTCCCAGATGCACGACGGGTGCGGGCTGCGGTTGGGTCCGGGTCGACTTCGCCGATCGCGTGTGCTTGACCCTCGACCCCACGGCTGGCTCTCGTAGCTTGCCGGCGAGCTTCGTCACCTGCCCGGGCGTCAGTGCGCTCGAGCGTCGACAGATAGTCCCATTGGTCCTCGTAGGGTTCGAGTGTGCCGAGGTCGAGGAACACGGTCGTGCCAAGCCGGCGGGACTTCCCGTGCAGAGGTGCCGCGATCAAGTTGCCCGGACCGCTGCCCAGCAGCAGGTCCTGGGCGGGGAAGAGCCGGTCGTAGCAGCGCAGATCCATGCGGCCACGGATCGCGATCGCCTCACGCACAAGACCCGTACCCACCTGACGCGCTGTAGCAGCAGGGATGGGGTCGGTGAAGAAGATCCACACGTGTGCGCCGACCCCGGAACGCGAGACCTCCACCGCAGCGGGTGCCCCGGCTGCTCGGGCGGCCTTGAGATAGGCGAGGGCGTCCAGCATGGCGGCCGGCCCGTCGAAGTCCGCAGCGAGCCAGCAGGTCTGGTCCCCGGGAAGCATCGGATACAGGCCGATATGGACGTCGCCGGTCAGGTGCGCTGCCATCACCTCGGGTGTCAGCGGAAGGTAGCGCTGGTCGGCCGGCTTGCTGCCCTTGCGCCACCCGCCCTCGACCGCCGGCATCCAGCCCGACTTTCCCGAACGCGCTTCTCCCACCGCACGGCGTACACGTCCGTGCGCGCGCCGAAGAGCGCGGCATAGAACTGCACCTTCTGCTGCGGCTGCGACCTCGCGTCCACCGACCCTGGCGACCTGTCGAACCATGCTGCTTGCGTACCGTTCGCCGGCGCCGCCTCGACATCGGTCAACCTCAGCAGCCGACGTAGGCGCGCGTTCTCCCGTCGCAGGCTCTCGAGCTCGTCGTTGAGGTCCGGCACAGCTGCCATCCTCTCGAATCACACCGAACAACCTGCTGGCCGGCCGTCCCATGCCCTCAACTGACTGACCCGCGGCCTCGCTGACCGAACGGATAAGGGCTACCATATTCCGTACAAGTGCCGTACAGTCGTGTGAGGAGGTGGAGACCCATGGCAACGACCCTGACCAAACGCTTCGAAGCTCGTCTGGACGACGCGACCGACGAGTTGATCACCAAGGCCGCTGAGCTCACGCACATGAGCAAGTCCGCCTTCGTGACGAGCGCCGCGCGAGCGGAGGCTGAGAAGATCGTTGCTCGTGCCGACATCACCATGCTGGACTCCAAGACCTTCGACCAGCTCGTGTCGTCGCTCGACGTAGCCGACGAGTCGCCCGAACTGGCGAAGAAGCTCGGACAGCTGCCGAGGATCGCTTAATTGGACCGACGCAGCACCGCTTCGAGCCGCGGCCCCCAGGCACGACCTGGGGGCTTTCGACTGTGTGAGGAGAGTACAACAAGTGGCTGCAGAACTCCGCGCGTACAGCCGTCCAAGCTGGAAGGCCGCGGTCACAGTCCTTGTCCGCGAGGGTGAGTCCGGGGTCGAGGTCATCGGCTACTTTGCGCTCTGCCCGACCGGTGTCGTGCGAGACGGGATGCCCAACAAGGCGAAGGCCAGCAGCATCGACCCCATCCCTGCATATCTGCTCGCCAAGTTGGCCCCTGCTGAGAAGTTCGTGGCGACAAGGTCCAGATGTGGGGGACGCAGCTGTGCTCGGCGCGTTCCGCCAGTCCTCGCCGCCTGTGAGTCCGCTGGCTGTCGCCTATTGGTGGTCGACGCAGACAATGAATCATTGGTGCCGTGGTATGCCGACCACGGATTCCTCCCAACTGGTGTCAATCCACTGCGTCTCTACATGAAGATTGCAACCGTCCGGAAGTACGTCAGCGAATACGACGAGCGGCGGTAGGGCCGATAACCCAACACGGTGGGTCGCTGTACTGGGGCTACAGGCGGGCGAGGATCAACAGAGGTACCGGAAAGTCACCAGAAACGACATCCGAAGACCTCCGAGTTCGTCCGAGGCGGTGAGGTAGCGTTGGCTAGAAGAACATCTCAGATCCGTTGCAGGGCTGCAGATTGAGCGGTTTGGCTCGAGAGACACCGAGATCCGTCGAAGTCTTGATCGGCCTCGACCCTTCGAGAAGGTCAGGGGGTTCGAATCACCTCAGCTCCACCAGAGAGGCGAATGACATCACGGTTGCGGCTATGCAGGACGGCACGCCGCCACGAATCGCGGGGACAGCCCGGTTCGCAGCCGTTCGAGGCTGGCGGACGCGTCGAAGCCGCCGCCTCCAGACAGGACGGTGACGAACTCTTCGCCGCCCGGAGACCTCTGCACATGGGGGTCGCGAGGTGACGCTTGCTCGAGCGAGGTGTTCGCTAGCTGGGGACCGCTGCGCCGAGCAGTCTGCTGATGACCTCGGCGGCCGCGGGACGCTGCAACAGGTAACCCTGTGCGAACCCGCAGCCCAGGGCCAGGAGCTTGTCGTGCTGCGCCTGCGTCTCCACCCCCTCTGCGACCACGCCAAGTCCCAGCGAGTCGCCCAAGGCGATGATGGCGGAGATGATGGCGACGTTGATCCGCTCGGGGAGACCCGCGACGAATGACCGGTCGATCTTGACCTCGTCGAAGGCGAAGCGGCGCAGATACTCCAACGAGGCGTAGCCCGTGCCGAAATCGTCCACAGCCAACGGCACTTGAAGGTTCCGCAGTCCGTCCAGGTCGGAGGAGACGTCCTTCAGCCGGCGAGCCAATTGACGTTCGGTCACCTCGATACCCAGACTCCCCGGCACCAGCCGGTGGGCGTCGAGCAGCCGCTCGAGGACGCCGACCAGATGGCGTCGTCCCAGTTGGTCACAGGAAATGTTCACCCACATCCGCGGGGCGCGTTCGCCGGCGTCTCGCTGCCACTGGGCAGCCTGTGCTGCGGCGGTCTCCATGACCCAGTCGCCGATCGGCGTGATGAGCTGGGGACCTTCGGCCACGTCGAGGAACGCCGCCGGGGGGAGCATGCCGCGCGTCGGGTGCTCCCAGCGGAGCAGCGCTTCTACCGCGAGAATCCGGTCGCTGCTGATGCCGTATATGGGCTGGTAGTGCAGCCGCAGCTCGTCCTGCTCAAGCGCACGGCGCAACTCCAGGACCAACGGTGCTTTGTAGAGGAGGCTGGCACGCCGCATCGCGAGTTCGGCGACCCGTTCGGTGGACTCGACCGCGACTTTCGCGGCGGTCCGCACCTCCAGGCTCGAATCGACGACCGCGTCCGCGACCTCGCCGGCGCTCTCCACGGCCACCTCCACGATCGAGGCCGCCGCCAAAGCGGCAAGCGCGGCGCCCTCGGCAGCAAGCTCCACGGCGTCGCCGACCTTGGTCGCCGCGTCGTGGGCTAATCGCGCTTGCGCGACCACCTCCGTGGCTACGGTGGACGCCACCGTCGCTGCCACCCTGCGCGCCCACTCCCGGTTCACGTCCGCAGGCAACTCGGCAACCATGTTCTGCACTGCCCTGAGGGCAGCAGCCTCGATCTTCGCGCCATCAACCCCAGCCTGAGCCCGGACCGCCAGCGCCGCCTTGGCAGCAACCTCCGCGGCGGCTGACGCCGCAGCAGCAACCGTGGACGCCGTCTCAGACCGCGCCCATGCAGCCACCGCTTCGATCCCGGAGGCGGCTTCCTGCGCCGTCATCGCCAACTCGGCGGTCGACCGCTCCACCGCCACCGCGTCCCGCGCGGCTGATGCGGCCGCGTCCGCCGTCGCCACGATCGCATGGCGCTCATCGGGCGAGCCGGCGCTGCCTGACATGTCTTCCTGCCCGGGACCCGCCCCCCCGGGTCGAGAGTCCCTTCCTCACTCGACAAGGTAGCGCCAGACGGCCAGGGTGTACCAACTTGGAAATTCTCTTTGAGGAGATCATCAGCACATGGCTCAGAACAACGAATTGGCTCAACTCTTGGCCGATGGCGTGCATCATCCTGGAATCGACAAGCAGACTCCTACGGAGCCGGGCCCCGACGTGGCTGAGATGGAACATGCGAATTGAGCTCGTCCTCGTCTGAGATGCCCCGGCGGGGTAGGGCTCAGAGGGCGGTGGCGACTCAGTTGCGTCCACTGTTCTTGGCTCGATACAGAGCCATGTCCCACTTGAGGAAGGTCGTGCCTGGTTCCGTGCTGGGGGCGGGTGGCGACGCCGATCGACACGGTGACACGCCGGGTGGGTCGGTGGTTCCAGACGGGTGACTGCTCGGCCATGCTGGCGCGGATCTGTTCGGCCCGACGGGTTGCTTCGGGCAGGTCGACCCCGGTCATGATCACGGCGAACTCCTCGCCGCCGTAACGACAAACAACGTCTTCGGTGCGGGTGCCTTCACGCAGGACAGTGGCGACTTGCGAGAGGACGTCGTCCCCAGCGAGGTGGCCGTACGTGTCGTTGAAGTCCTTGAAGTGGTCGATGTCGAGCATCAGCACGGAAACGGCACTGTCTGCGCGGTCGGCTCGGTGCAGTTCCCGGGCGAGGGACTCGTCGAGGAAGCGGCGGTTGTACAGACTGGTGAGCGCGTCTCTGATGGACTGGTTGCGGAGTTCAGCACGCAGTCTGAGGTTGGACAGAGACAGCTTGAGCTGATCACCCGCGGCCAGAGCCAGTCGTTCGTCGGCCAGTCTGAGGTCCCGGTCGTTCGCGGCCTGCTCGTCGGCGGTCTGCGCGGATCCGCGAACCGGCCAGTACAGGCTCAGCAGACCCAGCGTTTCGCTCCGAGTGGTGAGCGGGATGCACAGCGTGTGGCCGATCACTCCGGGTGACAGATGTTCACACCGCGGGCCGCCGGAACCGGACCCGCCATGAGGACGGCCGCTGCGAAGTGCCCAGCAGCGCTCGGGGTCGATCGACGGTGGAAAGGCCCCCTCCGGTCCCCATGCCACGACCCGTTCCACTCCGGCGGGCGCATGGGTGTAGATGGCTCCTCCTGCCGCGGCGAAGATGCCCAGCGCCAACCGCCCGACGGCGTCGAAGACCTGGTCCGGTTCGTCGGCGAGGTGCAACAGGTTCGACATCTCCGCCAACAGGCCGATCTGCTCGTTTACCCGGCGCAGGTGTGTGACCGATTCGCTCAGTTCGGTGTTGATGCGTGCGAGCAGCTCTTCAGCCCGGCGGCGTTCGGTGGCCTCAGCCTCGAGCCGCTCGAACGACGCGGCCAACTCGGCGGTCCGGTCGGCGACCCGCTGCTCGAAATCCTCGTGCCACCCGCGGAGTTCCTCGCCGAGCATGTTGACCCCGGCGGCCAAGGCGTCGAGATCGTCGCCGCGATCGCCGATGACCACGGCGTCGGAGAAGTCGAGAACCGCGTACTGCTGCGCCACCGCGAGAATTCGCAGCACCCGTGCGGCGGTGTCCCAGTCGCCTCCACCGGGAGAGTGCGCGACCGACGGGTCGCCTGCCCCGGCAATGCGTCATTCATCATCGAGTAGCCATCGTTGTGCGGCGTCCAGGTCGGTGAACACCTTGGTTGGAGCCGGGGAACCGGACACGCCGATGAAGAAGTTCGCGATGATCCGGCTCAACGGGGAATCCACGAACAGGGCGAGCCGGGATGTGCCCTCATAGTTGGAGAACGTCGTGCGGGCTTCGCGTGAGACGGACCGCGCCTGACGCAGGTCGACCAGGCAGGGGCCCGGGGTACCGCCGGTCACCGACGAGATGGCCTCCAACTGGGCGCACGCATCCTGCCCGGTCACCTCCGCACCGTCGGCAAGGTCGCACCGCACGTAGCCCTCGACAGAGCGGTGGACGCGGAACTGCGGGCCGGTCACCTCATCCGGAGCCATCATGCACCCGCCACGAGGTGGTCGAGCATCGACGCTGCGGCCATGCAGTCAAGGGCATCGATGAGCGCGCCGACGATCGGCTACCTGCTGTGCAGATCGTGCGGCGGCGCACCATGATGCACACGTTATCGGGTCTGCTGCACGAACGGGTGACAGTTTCAGCTCGGGCCCCCAGCCCCCGCCTCACGCTCAGCGGGCCGGCGCCCCACGGCTCGCCGAAGGTCCTCCGCGTGGTTGACTTCCGGCCCTGTCGGGCCAGCCGGAGGAGCCGGATGCTTCAAGTGTGACTGCATCAACTGCGGCTGAGGTGTTCGAGCCGAGCGATGGGTCCGCGGCGGCGCGATCAATCGGTTTGCTCGCGGCGGTCGCTGATCCGGTGCGGTGGGCCGTGCTGCACCGGCTCGGCGCCGGAACGGCATGCGTGTGCGAGCTCCAGGAACAGGTCGCGGTGGCACCGAACCTGCTGTCCTACCACCTACGCGTCCTCCGGGAATCCGGCTTGGTCGTCGCGGCCAAGCGGGGCCGCTGGGTCGACTACGCCCTGGCGCCAGCGGGTTTCGACCGCCTCGTCGCAGCCCTGCCGGTGGGAGGCCTGGATGAGCGTCCTTGAGCGGGTGCCGACGTCGCGACGTGGCCGGGCGACGATCCTGTCCGTCGCGGCCCTCGCGTGGGTGGCGGCGTACTGGGTCAACGGTCGGGTCTGGGACTGGCTGCTGTACCGGGTCTTCAGCATGGAGCCCCACGACCGGCTGACGGAGACCCTGCACTTCTTCTTCTACGACAGCGTCAAGATCGCGCTGCTGCTGTCGGGCATCATCTTCGTCATCACGGTCGCACGCTCCTACATGAGCGTCGAGCGGACCCGGGCCCTCCTGGGCGGTCGGCGCGAAGGCGTCGGCAACGTGATGGCCGCGGGCCTGGGCGTGGTGACCCCGTTCTGCTCGTGCAGTGCGGTCCCGGCGTTCATCGGCTTCGTCGCCGCCGGCGTCCCCATCGGGGTCACCCTGTCGTTCCTGATCGCCAGCCCGTTGGTCAACGAGATCGCCATCGGGCTGCTGCTGACGATGTTCGGAGTGCAGGTGACCCTGGCGTACGTCGCCGCGGGGGTCGGCATCGCGATCGTCGCCGGATGGGTCCTGGGCCGCCTGGGAGTCGAGCGATGGGTGGAGCCGTTCGTGTTCGAGACGCGCCTGCGTGGTGAGCTGGTCGAATCCACCTCCGACCTCACCTTCAGCCAGCGGCTGCAGATGGGTGCCGAGGAAGTGGTCAGCATCCTGCACAAGATCTGGCCCTACCTGTTGATCGGCATCGGTCTCGGTGCGGTCATCCACGGGTGGGCACCCGAGGACCTGTTCACCCGCTACGCCGGAGCCGGCAACCCCTTCGCGGTTCTGATCGCGGTCCTCATCGGCATCCCGTTGTACTCCAACGCCGCCGGCATCATGCCGCTGGTGGTGGCCCTGCACGACAAGGGGCTGCCGATGGGAACCCTGCTGGCGTTCATGATGGCTGTCGTCGCCCTGTCCCTGCCCGAGCTCATCCTGCTGCGCCGGGTGCTCAAGGTCCCGCTGTTGGCCATCTACGTCTCGGTCGTCGCCAGCGGCATCGTCGCCGTCGGCTACCTGTTCAACGTGCTGCTCGCCTGAGCAGATCCGTACGGGAAGGAGCTCGTCATGCTGGTCAAGATCCTCGGGCCCGGGTGCAAGAACTGTGTCGCCCTGGAGAGCGCCACGAGGGAGGCCATCGATCGCCTCGGCCTCGATGCGACCGTGGAGAAGGTGACCGACTACGCCACCATCGCCGGGTACGGCGTGATGGCCACCCCTGCGCTCGTGGTCGACGAGCGGGTCATCTCGACCGGTCGGGTGCTGACCCCGACCCACATCGGCGAGCTGCTCACCGCCGCTGCCGCCTCCTGACCGGACGCACTCACCACCCGTCGCGAGAACACCCGCTTGGCACGGCGAGACCGAGGACCGGCGCGGCCCGCTGGCCGAAGTGTGCGAGTGATGTGCGGGTAGCCGCAGTGGTCCGCACCTGCGCGGGCGCGAATGCTTGGGGCCGATCCCGGCCCGGACCGGCGACGACCGCTCAACAGGAGAAGCTGATGTCCCCCGCCGTCCCTGCCACGCCCGTTCTCGTCGGCGAGGCCGGACGCGTCGATCGCGCCGCTGTAGCACGCGAGCTGGGCGTGTTCCTCGCGGTCCAACTCCTGCTCACCGCCGCGACGACCGCGTTGCCCTCCAGCAGGACGTCGACGTCCGCCGGATCGACGAGGCCTCCGCATGGGGCCAGTCGGCGTTGTACCTGTCGGCGCTCTGGTCGACGGTCGCTGCCCTCGTGGCGCGTCGCGTCGTCCACGGCCGGCTGCGCTGGGCCGGCTGGGGCCTGCGGCGTACGTCGCCGCGACGCCTGGGCCTGGCCTGGGGCGTGACCCTGGCCACTGTGCTTGGCAGTGGCGGCCTCGTCCGGGCCACCGGGGCGGGCGGTCCCCACGTGGGCGAGCACCAGGTGCTGGTGGTCCTCGGCCTCACCGTGGTCGTCCTTCCCTACGCCCTGCTCGCGCTCGGCGAGGAGCTCGGGTGGCGAGGTCTCGTGGTGACGCGCTTGGCCCAGGTCGCCCGGCCTCGCACCGTCGTGCTGGCCAGCGGCCTCGCCTGGTCCGCGTTCCACTGGCCGCTCATCCTCTGGCTCGGTGGCACGCCGGACGGTGTGGAGCCGTGGTTCGCGGTCGCCATGTTCACCACCGCGCTCACTGCCTTCTCCGCCATCCTCGCCGGCATGCAGCTGCGATGGGGCGTGTGGCCCGTGTGCGTCGCGCACGCCGTGTGGAACGCCACGCTCTACCAGGTCCTCGAACCGGTGACCGTGAACGAGTCCTCGGCGGCGTGGTTCTCGACCGAGACGGGCCTGTGCCTGGCAGGGACCAGCGTCGTCGCCGCGCTGCTGTGGTGGCGGCGTTACCCGCTGCGGACCGCGGCCGGGGGAACGACGAGCTGGCGCTGACGCCGCCCTTCTGCCGCGTGCTCCATGACGCGGCGGTCGCCGCACCTGCAAGCGGACCACCCCCAGCTCGTCCCGGTGACGGAGGCGCACCTCCTCCGGCGGGCCGATCATGGCGACGGAGGTGGGGGCATGAACACCTGGCACGTCGACTTCAGCCGTCCCGACTGGCGGTGCCCGGACTGCACCTGGGCGACCGATCGGCCCGAGGGCCCGGCGCTTCTCGAGGCCTGCGAGCTCCATCGAGAGGTGGTCCTGCGCAGCACGGGGTGAGCGCCTGCGCACGTTTTGCAGGCCTCCTGTGTCGAAGAGCCGGGGTGCCGGGGGCTGTCGCACCGTCGATGGGGAAGCGACGATCCGATACCCGGTCCGGCATGCAGTCCGATGTGGCCGTTTCGGTTGCGGGACCCCTACGCGGCGGCGAGTCTTGACCCCGTGTCGCCCTCGGAACGACCTCCCTCCACACCGGCGGTGACCTCGCACGAGGTCGCGGCGGCGCTGATGGTCGCGCACGCACCGGCCGTGGTCGGCCTCGTCGACGCCGAGGGCGTGATCGTGGACGTCGGCGGGGCGCTCCTGGAACGGCTCGGCTACGACCGCCACGAATGGTTGGGCCGGCCGCTCGCCACCATGATCGCCGACCACGCCATCCGGGACCTCGTCGTCCGGGGCCTGGCCGGAGAGTCGGTCACCGGCACGACCCGACTCAACGGTCGGCAGTGGCTGGTCGCCGTGCACCCGGTGGCCGACCACCCTGATGCTCCCGGCGGCTGCATCTGCGTGCTCACGTTCGCCGACGAGGCGGACGTGCACCGCGCCCTGACCGCCCGGGAGGCCGACCTGGAGCGGTTCGCGGCCCTGGTCGAGCTGTCGCGCGACTTCATCGCGATGGCCGACTTCGACGGGACCGTGACCTTCCTCAACCGGGCGGGCCGGGACCTGGTCGGGGTCGACTCCGACGAGGAGGCACTGGGACGTCCCACGACCGACTACTTCACCGACGCCGGGCTGGCGAAGTCGCGAGAGATCGAGGACGCCGTGCGCGAGCAGGGCTTCTGGGAGGGGGAGAGCGAGCTGCGGCACCTGCGGACGGGCGCCTCCATCCCGGTCGGGGTCAACTCGTTCCTCGTCACCGGGGCGACCGGCCAGCCGCTGGCCCTGGCGACCGTGCAGCGCGACCTGCGCGAGCGGAAGGCGGCGGAGGACGCGCTCGCCACCCGGGTTCGCGAGCAGCGCGACCTGGCCGAGCTCGGCCGGCTGGCACTGGTCCAGCCGCTGCCGGAGCTGATGCGGGAGTGCGTACGCCGGCTCGAGCTGCGGTTCCCCGACATGCTGGCCGGCGTGATGGTGCACGAGGGGGGCACGCGGTTCCGCACCATCGCCAGCGCGGACCCCGCCTGGGAGAACAAGGTGACCACGTTCGATGCCGGTTCGCTCACCGGGCGGGTGATGAGCGACGGGGCCGTGCAGTACAGCACCGACATGTGGGACGACCCCCGCTACGACTCGGCGACGGCCCGCCTCGAGCACGCACGCGCCGGCCTGGTCGTCGCCGTACCAGGACGGCACGCGCCCTGGGGGGTCATCGGGATCTCGGGCGAGACTCCCCACGAGTGGCTGCCCGACGAGGTCGCCTTCGCCGAGTCGCTGGCCGCCACGATGGGAGCGGCGGTGCAGCGCGCGGAGCTCGAGACCGAGCTGCAGCACCAGGCGCTGCACGACTCGCTCACCGGACTGCCGAACCGGGCGCTGGCGCTGGACCGGATCGTCAACGCGCTCGGCCGGTCACGCCGTACGGGCGGCCTGCTGGCGGTGCTGCTGCTCGACCTCGACGACTTCAAGACGGTCAACGACACGCTCGGCCACGGTGCCGGCGACCGGCTGCTGCGCGCGCTGGCCGAGCGGTTCCGCGGCGTGGTCCGGGCCGGCGACACGGTGGCCCGGCTCGGCGGCGACGAGTTCGTCGTGGTCTGCGAGGAACCCGCCAGCGAGGACGAGGTCGCGCTCCTCGCCGAGTCGATGCTCGCCGTGTGTGCCGACGCCCTCGTCATCGACGGACGTCCCCTCAACCTGACCGTGTCGGTGGGCGTGGCGTTGACCGTCAGCGGTGGCTCCGACGCCCCCCGCCTGCTCGCCGAGGCGGACATGGCGATGTACCGCGCCAAGCGGGACCGGCCCGGCAGCTACCGGGTCTTCGACGAGGCGATGCGCGGGGACGCCCTGGGCCGGATGAACGTCGCCAGCGACCTGCGCGCGGCGGTACGGGCGGGCGAGCTCACGCTGGCCTACCAACCGATCGTGTCGCTGGCCTCGGACCGCGTCGTCGCGCTGGAGGCCCTCGCCCGCTGGGAGACCGAGGACGGCCCCGTGCCGCCGGACGTGTTCATCCCGGTTGCCGAGGAGACCGGCCTGATCGCCGAGCTCGGCGCTTGGGTGCTCGACGAAGCGCTGCGCACCTTCGCCGGGTGGCGTTTCGCGGACCTCGACGTGGCCCTGCGGGTCAACGTCAGCGCCCACGAGCTGCGTGGGCGCGGCTACGTCGACGACGTCCTCGCCGCGCTGGAGCGGCACGGCGCGCAGCCGAGTCAGCTCGGTCTGGAGATCACCGAGTCCACGCTGGTCGACGACGACAAGACCACGCAGGACAACCTGGTCCGGCTCGGCGAGGCCGGGGTGAGCCTGCTGGTGGACGACTTCGGCACCGGCTACAGCTCGCTGAGCTACCTCGAGCGGTTCCCGGTCGTGGACGTGCTCAAGGTCGACCGCACCTTCCTGATGGAGGGCACCCGCGGCCGGGCGGTGGTGCAGGCCGTCATCGGCCTGGCCCGCGCGTTCGACTTCCAGGTCTGCGCCGAGGGCGTCGAGACCCTCGAGCAGCTCGGGTTCCTGCGGGGGCAGGGCTGCGAGCTCGCCCAGGGCTTCCTGCTCGCCCGACCGGTCGCCGCCGACGAGGTGGCGGAACTTCTCGCGGGATGGCGGATACCGACCGGCTGACCGGCGCCGTGGTCCCCCGCCCACCGGATCACTCGGGTCCGGCGACGGGGGCGTCTCACGGGGTCAGGCGGGCAGGAACGGCGCCCAGGAGCCCAGCATCTTCGGCACCAGCGCGCCCAGGATCGGGCGGGCGAAGAAGTAGCCCTGGGCGTAGTTGACGCCGCTCTGGACCACAAGGCTGTGCTGCGCCGCGGTCTCGACGCCCTGCGCGGACACCTCGACGTTGCGGGCGCGGGCCAGGTCGACGACGGTGCGCAACCGTTCCTGGTCCGCCTCGTCTCCGGCGAGCAGGGTGCGGTCGACCTTCAGCATGTCGATCATCGGGATGAGCTGCTCGGAGCCGAGCGAGCTGTAACCGGCGCCGAAGTCGTCGAGCAGCAGGGTGATACCGGCGGCACGGAGCCGGGCCAGCGTGGTCGCCGATGCGGTGCCCTCGTTGAACAGGGCCGGCTCGTCCATCTCCAGGCCGAGCAGGCGCGGGTCGAGATCGGCGTGGCCGAGGGTGCGCATCACGTCGTCGTAGAACCCGGGGCTCTCGACCTCGCGGGCGCTGACGTTGACCCGGACCCCGGTCGGCGCGATCGACTGCCACCGGACCGCGGCCCGGGTGGCCTTGCGGAGCACCTGGGCGCCGAGCTCGCCGATCAGTCCGCTCTCCTCGGCCATCGGGATGAACACGTCGGGCGAGACCGCGGAACCGGTCGGGGTGGTCCAGCGGGCGAACGCCTCGAGCGCCACGATCCGGCCGGTGCGCAGGTTGAGCACCGGCTGGTAGGCGAGGTCGAGGTTCTGGCCGCGGATGGCGGAGCGCAGGTCGCCGGCGGTCCACAGCTTGCCGCTTGCACTCTGACGGGTGGACGCAGCCACGAGCCGGGCGATGTCCGACTGCTCCTGGTTGACACTCGACATGGCGACGTGACCCTCTTCCCGGTATCCGATGGCGCTCGTCGCCTCTCCACCGTCGCTCAACGCTACTGCCGCCAGTGCCGGTTGCGGAGCGTTTCGCACAGGTTCGCGGCGGCCCCGTCGCAGGAACGGGCGCGCGTCCGTGCCGGCGCGGCCAGGGTCGTCGTCGAGCGTCACAACCAGAGCATGCGGGAAACGGACATTTCACACAATACATCCGGCCGAGAATGGGCCGGATGCCGTGACTTGATAGCCCGTCCGGGTCAGTTGCCGCAGGCCCGCGACACCCACCCGGGCCAGGTGGTCAGATCCATTGCCGGAACCAGATCCGTTCCAGCCAGTGCGGGGTCGAGATCAGCTCGCCGGTGTAGATCGGCCAGAACCAGGCGAAGTTGACGATCACCAGGATGACGAAGGCGCCGGCGAACGCCGTGCCCCACAGTCGCCGCCGGTACGACGCGGCCGGTCCGCCGATGACGATGCCGAGCAGGAGCGTCACCGCGATGACCGTGAACGGCAGGGTCGTGATCGCGTAGTAGGAGAAGATCGGCCGCTCGTCGTAGCGGATCCACGGCAGCCAGGTGGTCAGCAGGCCGATCATCACGATGCCGAACCGCCAGTCCCGCCGCGCGATCCAGCCGTAGCAGGCGTAGAGCAGCGCGACCACGCCGCCCCACCACAGCGCCGGGGTGCCGAGCAGCAGGATCTGCCGCAGGCAGGTGCTGTCCGCCGGGGCGTCGCAGCCGTCGACGCCGGGCTTGATCCCGAGGTCGGCCTGCATGCCGACCGGACGGTTGAGGATCAGCCACCACTGCGGCTTGGACTGGTAGGTGTGCGTCGCGTCGTTGAGGAATCGGGTGTGGAAGGTGTAGACGTCCTGGTGGTAGTTCCACAGCGACCGCAGCGACTGGAACAGCTCGGGGAAGAAACCGTGGGCGTCCTTCTCCAGGTAGCTGCCCCAGTAGGCGCCGTACTGGGTGTTGGACAGCGCCTTCTCGTACTCCCCGGCGTGCAGCAGCCAGCCGGTCCACGAGAGCACGTAGACGACCAGTGCCACCACGACGAGGTAGAAGAACGCGGGGACCGCGTCGACGAGCGCGGCCCGCAGCCGGGCGTTGCGCACGCCGAGGGCGCGCCGGGCGCCGGCATCCCACATCCACACCAGCAGGCCGAACGCCGCGAGCGGGATCACCGCGTTCCACTTGGTGGCGCAGGCGAGGCCGAAGAGGATCCCGGCCGCCAGCCGCCAGGGCCGCCACAGCATCCCGCGCACGGGGCCCCAGTCGGACCCGGTGGTGCGGTAGCCGGTCGGCACCAGCTTCGCCATCCGCAGCCGGCCCCAGTCCCGGTCCGCGACCAGGCACGCCACCGCGCTGAGCAGGAAGAACGCGAGGAAACCGTCGAGCAGGGCCGACCGGGACAGCACGAACTGCAGGCCGTCGAACGTGAGCAGCAGCCCGGCCGTGCAGCCCAGCAGGGTCGAGCCGGTGAGCCGGCGCACCAGCCGGATCATCACCAGCACCATCAGCGTCCCCACGACCGCCGCGGAGATCCGCCAGCCGAACGAGTTCATCCCGAAGATGTGCTCGCCCAGCCCGATGATCCACTTCCCCACCTCGGGGTGCACCACCATGCTCGGGGTGTCGGTGAACAGCCCGTCGACCTGCCCCTTGAGGATCCTCGGGTTGGCCTTGTCCACGTAGCCGGTGACGTAGCCGTGGTGCCACAGCGACCAGGCGTCCTTGGCGTAGTACGTCTCGTCGAAGAGGAACTGGTTGGGGCGGCCGAGATGCCACAGCCGCAGGAAGCCGGCGAGCAGGGTGACCGCGAGCGTGGCCGCCCAGCCCACGAACTTCTCGTCGCGCGGCAGCACCGGCACCATCCGTCTGCGCGCGCTCGGCACGACTCGGTCGTCGGCAGTGCGGGAGAGTCCCATGCTCCGGCGCGGCGGCGGGTGCGTGACGGTCACGGCGTCACTCTACGGAGGCCTGCGAGGATTGCCCGATGACGCGCGCGACGACAGACCCGGCGAGAGCCACGGGCGTCCTGGTCCTGGCGGCGACCCCGATCGGGCGGGTGTCCGACGCCCCGCCGCGGCTCGTGGAGGAGCTCGCCGCGGCCGACGTCGTCGCCGCCGAGGACACCCGCCGGCTCAAGCGGCTCACCGCCGAGCTCGGCGTGAGCGTCTCCGGACGGGTGGTGTCCTACTTCGAGGGCAACGAGGCCGCGCGCACCGCCGGGCTGGTCGAGGCGCTGGAGGCCGGCGAGCGGGTCCTGCTGGTGACCGACGCGGGGATGCCGTCGGTCTCCGACCCCGGCTACCGGCTCGTCGCGGCCGCGGTGGAGCGCGACATCACGGTGACGGCGGTGCCGGGACCGTCGGCGGTGCTCACCGCGCTGGCGGTGTCGGGGCTGCCGGTGGACCGGTTCTGCTTCGAGGGGTTCTTGCCCCGCAAGGGGGGCGAGCGAGCGCGCCGGCTCGCGTCGGTCGCGGCCGAGCCCCGCACGATGGTGTTCTTCGAGGCGCCGCACCGGACCGAGGTCGCGCTCACGGCGATGGCGCAGGCGTTCGGGGACGACCGGCGCGCGGCGGTGTGCCGGGAGCTGACCAAGACCCACGAGGAGGTACGGCGGGGCACGCTGGCCGAGCTGGTGGCCTGGGCCGCCGAGGGGGTCCGCGGCGAGGTGACCGTGGTCGTCGAGGGGGCGAGCGCCTCGACCGGGCTCCCGACCGACCCGGCCTCGCTCGCCGCTGCCGTCGCGCAGGCGCAGGACGAGGGCGGCCTGACCCGCAAGGACGCGATCCTCGACGTGGCCCGTCGTGCCGGCCTGCCCAAGCGTGAGGTCTACGACGCGGTCCACAAGTCCTGACCCGATTCGTCCGCGGTTCCGAGCGGTCGCGCCGCGGGGCGACCGCGGACGAATCGTGATCGGGTAGCGTCGCGGCCGTGCCGACGAGATCACCCGAGAGGCCGCCGGCCCCCGAACCGCTCCCGCTGCCGGTGGTCGACAACCACTGCCACCTCGACATCGACCGACGCGAGCCGGACGGCGACGCCGACGGGAGCGGCCTCGGTGGCGCAGCTGAGACCTGGCGCTTCGTCGACGAGGCGCTGGCGGCGTCGACGGCGGTCGGGGTGCCCCGGATCGTGCAGATCGGCTGCGACCTGCCGGGTGCGGCGTGGGCGGTCGAGGCGGCCGGCCGGTACGACGCGCTGGTGGCCGGCGTGGCCCTGCACCCCAACGAGGCGCCCGCCCTGGCCGCGGCCGGCCGGTTCGACGACGCGATGGCGCAGATCGAGCGGCTCGCCGCCTCGTCGGCCCGGGTCCGGGCCGTGGGGGAGACCGGTCTGGACTACTTCCGCACCGGCGAGGACGGGCGCGCCGCCCAGCACGAGTCGTTCCGGCGGCACGTCGACCTCGCCAAGCGGCTCGGGAAGACCCTGGTCGTCCACGACCGGGACGCCCACGACGACGTCCTGCGGGTGCTCGACGAGGAGGGCGTCCCGGACCGCGTGGTGATGCACTGCTTCAGCGGCGACGCCGACTTCGCACGGGCCTGCCTGGACCGCGGCGCCTGGCTCTCCTTCGCGGGCACGGTGACGTTCAAGAACGCAGAGCCGCTCCGCGAGGCGCTCCGGGTGGCCCCCGCGGACCGGGTGCTGGTGGAGACCGACGCGCCGTACCTGACCCCGATGCCCTACCGCGGCAGGACCAACGCCTCCTACCTCGTCCCGGTCACGGTCCGGGCCATGGCGCAGACCCGTGCTGAGGACCTCGAGGCGCTCTGCGCGGCGCTCGACGCGAACACCGAGGCGGCCTTCGGCGGGGCCTGGGGCGCGTGACGTCCGCCACGACGCCCCGCTCAGCCCGCCCTCGACAGGACCTTCGGCATTTGGTATAGCGCGCGGGCGCCGTTATCGTCTTGTGACTGTTGGCCGGGAGCGGGGAAGTTCTCGGGTGGCAATCCAGGGGGAGACGCCCGTTGCACCGGGTCCGAAGGTCGCACTGCGTGCGGCCGGGGCCGAGGCGGCGTGTGCTGGATCGCTGCGCCCGCGGCCCGGAGAGCACCACCATTGGAGAAATGTGCGCAGCACGTTTGCACACCTGACCAAGTCCAAGACCGCCCTGGGGGTCATGGTCGCCGCTGTCCTGATGGCAGTCGTCGCGACCGGCGCCGGCTACGCGGCGATGCGCAAGACCGTGCACCTCTCGGTCGACGGCAGCTCGCAGGACGTACATGTGCTGGGGGGCACCGTGCGCGACGTCCTGCAGGCGCAGGACATCTCTCTCGGTGAGCGCGACGTCGTGGTCCCGGGCCTGGACTCGCCGGTCTCGGACGGCGCCTCGGTGGCGGTGAAGTACGCCCGCCCGCTCGACGTGAGCGTCGACGGCGACGAGAAGCGCTACTGGGTGACCGCGACCGACGTCAGCTCGGCGCTGGAGCAGATCGGCAAGGGCTTCTCGAACGCAGACCTCTCGGTGAGCCGCGGCGCGTCCATCGGCCGCGGCGGGTTGGCGCTCGACGTCGTCACCCCGAAGAAGCTCACCGTGAAGATCGGCGCCCACAAGGCCACCAAGAAGCGCATCACCGCGCTGACGGTCGCCCAGGCTCTCGAGCAGATGGGCGTCAAGGTCGGCAAGCTCGACAAGGTCGAGCCCGGCCTCGGGGCCACGCTCGGCGACGGTGACAAGATCGTGTTCACCGACGTGCGCAAGGTCAAGCGCCGCGTGACCGAGACGATCGGCTACGACACGGTGAAGCGGGAGGACTCGGGCATGTACAGCGGCGAGTCCGAGACCGTGCGCGCCGGTGAGAACGGCAGCCGCAAGGTCGTCTACAAGGTCACCCTGGTCAACGGCGAGGTCGCCAAGCGCAAGGCCGTGAAGGTCACCGTGCTGCGCCAGCCGGTCGACGCGATCATGCGGGTCGGCACCAAGGAGCGCGCACCGGCCGCCACGAACTTCGCCGGCGGCAGCACCGTGTGGGACCGGCTCGCGCAGTGCGAGTCCGGCGGCAACTGGGCGGCCAACACCGGCAACGGCTACTACGGCGGCCTGCAGTTCAACCTGTCGACCTGGCACGCCTACGGCGGCCCGGGCTACCCGAACACCGCCAGCCGCGCGACGCAGATCGCGATCGCCACCAAGGTGCGCAACGCGCGCGGCGGCTACGGCGCCTGGCCGGCCTGCTCGCGGTCCCTGGGCCTGCCCCAGTAGGTGGCCGTCCGAGCACATAGGCTCGCGGCGTGACCGAGCACCCCGGCAACGACATCACCTCCGCCGGTCCGAGACTCCTCGGGCCGGCGGAGGTTCGTTCGCTGGCGACCGCGCTCGACCTGCGCCCGACCAAGCAGCGCGGCCAGAACTTCGTCATCGACGCCAACACGGTCCGCCGGATCGTCAAGGCGTCGGGGGTCGGCCCCGACGACGTGGTGCTCGAGGTCGGCCCGGGGCTCGGGTCGCTGACGCTCGGCCTGCTGGGCGTCGTACGCCGGGTGGTGGCCGTCGAGGTCGACCCGGTGCTCGCCCGGGCACTGCCCGCCACCGTCGCCGAGCGCGCGCGCGAGCAGGCCGACCGGTTCGAGGTCGTCGAGGCCGACGCGATGCGGGTGGCGGCCGTGCCCGGTCCGCCGCCCACCGCGCTGGTCGCCAACCTGCCCTACAACGTGGCCGTGCCCGTGCTGCTGCACCTGATGGCGCTGCTGCCGTCCCTGCGGCACGGTCTGGTGATGGTGCAGTCCGAGGTCGCCGACCGGCTGGCCGCGCCGCCCGGGTCGCGCACCTACGGGGTGCCGTCGGCCAAGGCCGCCTGGTTCGCCGAGGTACGTCGTGCCGGTGCGGTCGGGCGCACCGTGTTCTGGCCGGCGCCCAACGTCGACTCCGGGCTGGTCGCCTGGGTCCACCGGGACCCGCCGGCCGTCGCGGCGACCCGCGAACAGGTGTTCGCGGTCATCGACGCCGCGTTCGCCCAGCGCCGCAAGACGCTCCGGTCCACCCTGAAGGGCCTGGCCGGGTCCGCCGCGGCGGCCGAGGCCGCGCTCGCCCACGCCGGGGTCGACCCGCAGGTCCGCGGCGAACAGCTCGGGATCGCCGAGTTCGCCGCGATCGCCGAGGGGCTCGCCCGGCAGGCAGCCCAGGGGCCGAGGCCGTGACGGCGGCCTACGTCACCGCGACCGCCCCCGCGAAGATCAACCTGCACCTCGGGGTCGGTCCGGTGCGCCCGGACGGGTACCACCCGCTGGCGACGGTCTACCAGGCGATCGGGATGCTCGACGAGGTCACGGTCGCGCCGGCACCGGCGTACTCGGTCACGGTCACCGGCACCCGGGGCCTGGTGCTGACCGACGTGCCGCTCGACGACACCAACATCGCCATCCGGGCGGCCCGGTTGCTCGCGGAGGACGCGGGCGTGCACGGTGCGGTCTCGGTCCGGATCGACAAGGGGATCCCGGTCGCCGGCGGCCTGGCCGGCGGTTCGGCCGACGCCGCCGCGACGCTCGTCGCCTGCGACGCGCTGTGGGGCCTGCAGACGCCCCGCGAGCACCTCATGAGGCTGGCCGCCCGACTGGGGTCCGACGTGCCGTTCGCGCTGGTCGGCGGCACCGCGGTCGGCTCCGGGCACGGCGAGCTGGTGGCCCCGGCGATGGCACGCGGGGAGTACTGGTGGGTGGTCGTCGAGTCGCCCGAGGGCCTGTCGACGCCGGCGGTCTACCGCGAGTTCGACGCGCTGCACGCCGGCGAGCACGTCCCCGAGCCGGAGATCCCCGACGAGCTGATGGAGGCGCTGCGCGCCCATGACCTGGAGAAGCTCGCGATGACCGTGCAGAACGACCTGGAGGCGCCGGCGCTGCGGCTGCGGCCCGATCTCGCGGAGGTGCTGACCACCGGCGTCGACGTCTCGGCGCTGGGGTCGTTGCTGTCCGGCTCCGGTCCGACCTGCCTGTTCGTGTGCGGGTCGAAGAAGCACGCCGGTCAGGTCGTCGCCTCGCTCCGGGCGGCCGGGATCGGCCCGGTGTCGTTCGCCCGCGGACCGGTGCCCGGCGCGCGCGTGGAGAGGATCGGCTGATGGCGGTCCCGAACCTGGTCAACCTGGAGCGCGTGCACAAGGCCTACGGCATCCGCCCGCTGCTCGACGACGTCTCGCTCGGCATCGGCGTCGGCCAGCGGGTCGGCGTGGTCGGCCGCAACGGCGACGGCAAGACCACGCTGCTGCGGCTGCTCGGCGGGCTGGAGGGGCCCGACCAGGGCCGGGTCTCGCGAAACCGGGGGCTGCGGCTGGGATACCTCACCCAGGGCGACGACCTCGACCCGGCGGCCACGGTCCGCGCCGCGGTGCTGGAGGGCCGCGCCGACCACGAGTGGGCCGCGGACACCACCACGCGCGAGGTCGTCGAGGTGCTGCTCGCCGGCGTCGCCCTGGACCGGGTCGTCGCGGGGCTCTCCGGCGGCGAGCGGCGCCGGTGCTCGCTGGCGCGGCTGCTGCTCGGCGACCACGACCTGGTGATCCTGGACGAGCCGACCAACCACCTCGACGTGGAGGCGGTCGCGTGGCTCGCCGACCACCTGGTGCGTCGTACGTCGGCGCTGGTGGTGGTCACCCACGACCGGTGGTTCCTCGACGCGGTCTGCGAGACCACCTGGGAGGTGCACGACGGGGTCGTCGACGTCTACGACGGCGGGTACGCCGCCTTCGTGCTGGCCAAGGCCGAGCGGCAGCGCCAGGCCGCAGCCTCGGAGGTGCGGCGGCAGAACCTGATGCGCAAGGAGCTGGCGTGGCTGCGGCGCGGCGCCCCGGCCCGCACGTCGAAGCCGAAGTTCCGCATGGATGCCGCCACCGCGCTGATCGAGGACGAGCCGCCGCCGCGCGACCGGCTCGAGCTGCAGCGCTTCGCCGCGCAGCGGCTCGGCAAGGACGTGATCGACGTCGAGGACGTCGACCTGGTCCGCGGCGAGCGGACCCTGCTGCGGCACGCCACCTGGCGGCTCGGCCCCGGCGACCGGGTCGGGCTCGTCGGGGTGAACGGGGCCGGCAAGACCTCGGTGCTCAACCTGCTCTCCGGGACGCTCAAGCCGGTGGCCGGTCGGGTCCGGACCGGTCGGACGGTCGCGCTGGCCCACCTCACCCAGGCGCTGGACGACCTCGACCCCGAGGACCGAGTGCTCGACGCCGTCGAGGCGATCAAGCGGGTGAGCCGGGTGGCCGGCGGCGAGATCACCGCCTCGTCGATGTTGGAGCGGTTCGGGTTCACCGGCGACCGGCTGACCGCGCGGATCGGCGACCTCTCCGGCGGGGAGCGGCGGCGGTTCCAGATGCTCAGGCTGCTGCTCGAGGAGCCCAACGTGCTGCTGCTCGACGAGCCGACCAACGACCTCGACATCGAGACGCTGACCGTGCTCGAGGACTTCCTGGACGGCTGGCCCGGCACGCTCGTCGTGGTCTCGCACGACCGGTACTTCCTGGAGCGGGTCTGCGACTCGGTGTGGGCGCTGCTCGACGACGGGCAGATCTCCATGCTCCCGCGCGGCGTGGACGAGTACCTCGAGCGTCGGGAGGCCGCGCTGCGGGCCGGTGCGGTGGGCGCCTCGGCGGCGGCCGACCTGACCAGTCCGGCGGTGGACGACGGCGCAGCGCCCGGCTCACGTGCCGGGTCGGGCTCGGCCGCGGCCTCGGGTGCCGGGGCGGGCGGCGGCTCGGCCGGTCGCGCGGGGGGTCGCGGTGGGGACGCGGGAGCGTCGTACCGCGCCCCGTCGGCGCAGGAGACCCGCGAGGCCAAGAAGGCGATGGCGCGGATCGAGAAGCAGCTGGCCCGGGTCACCGAGCGGGCCGACAACCTGCATGCCGAGCTGGCCGAGCACGCCGCGGACTACGAGCGGCTCGCCGCGCTGGGCGCCGAGCTCGAGGTGGTGGAGGCGGAGAAGGACGCGCTCGAGGAGGAGTGGCTCGCCGCAGCCTCCCTGCTCGAGTAGGCCCCCCGCCCGCCCGGGCTCCCCACTGATTACCAGGGTATGTCGTCAACCTGTGACTTCCCCGGGGATGCATCCCCGGGGAAGTCACAACTGCCCTGGGTACCCTGGTAATCAGTCAGGGGCCGGGCCACGGGTCAGTCGCGCTCGAAGGGGAGCACCAGGGTGCGCAGCAGCGCGGCGAGGCGCTGCTGGTCCGCCGGTGGCAGTGCCGCGAGCAGGGCGCGCTCGCGGCCGAGCAGTCCGGACAGCGCCCCGTCCACGGTGGTCCGGCCGGTGTCGGTGAGCCGCACCAGCACCCCGCGCCGGTCGTGCGGGTCGGGCAGCCGTTCGACGAGGCCGCGCGCGGCGAGCCGATCCACCCGGTTGGTCATCGTGCCGCTGGTGACCAGCGTCTCGCGCAGCAGCCGGCCGGGGGAGAGCTCGTACGGCGCCCCGGCGCGGCGCAGTGCCGCGAGCACGTCGAACTCCCACGGCTCGAGGTCGTGCTCGGCGAACGCCGCGCGCCGGGCCCGGTCGAGGTGGTGGCCGAGCCGGCTGACCCGGCTGAGCACCTCCATCGGGCGCAGGTCGAGGTCGCCCCGCTCCCGGGTCCAGGCCTCGACCAGGCGGTCCACCTCGTCCTGCATGACCCGATCATAACCATCGAGATTCTTGATATCGAGACAAACCGCGGTTCCGTGATGTATCTTGACGTCAAGAGACTTCGAGGAGGGACGATGGGCCACACCTGGGACCCCGGGCGCTACCTGACCTACGCCGACGAGCGGGGGCGGCCCTTCGTGGAGCTCGTGGGCCGGGTCGGCGCGAGCGCACCACGCCGCGTCGTCGACCTCGGCTGCGGCCCCGGCAACCTCACCGCGCTGCTGGCCGAGCGCTGGCCGGACGCGCGGGTCGTCGGACTGGACTCCTCGCCCGAGATGGTCGCCGCCGCCCGGGACGTGCCGGGCGTGGACTTCGCGGTGGCGGACCTGCGCGACTGGGCGCCCGCGCAACCGGTCGACGTGCTGGTCTCCAACGCGACGCTCCAGTGGGTCCCCGGACACCTCGACCTGCTGCCCCGGTTGGTCGGGCAGGTGGCGCCCGGCGGCTGGTTCGCCTTCCAGGTCCCCGGGAACTTCGACGAGCCGAGCCACACGATCCGGCGCGACCTCGCCGCCGAGGAGCCGTACGCCGAGCACACGGGCGGCGTGGCGGCCCCGGACGCGTTCGGGGCCGCGGTGTACCTCGAGGCGCTGGCCGGTCGGGGCTGCCGCGTCGATGCCTGGGAGACGACCTACCTGCACGTGCTCACCGGCGAGGACCCGGTGTTCACCTGGGTGTCGGGAACCGGGGCCCGACCGACGCTGCAGGCCCTGCCCGACGACCTGCGTCCGGCGTTCGAGGACGAGTTCAAGCAGCGGCTGCGCGCGGCCTACCCGCCCGGGCCGGCGGGCGTCGTACTGCCGTTCCGGCGCGTCTTCGTCGTCGCCGAGGTCCCGCAGTGAGCAGCAACGTTCCACCCGTCAGCACGAGTCGCTACCCAGGAGGTCGACGATGAGGCTCCACCACGTGCAGGTGTCCTGCCCCGAGGGCGGCGAGGACGCCGCCCGCAGGTTCTACGGGGAGCTGCTCGGTATCCCCGAGGTCGAGAAGCCGCCCGTGCTCGCCGCTCGGGGCGGCTGCTGGTTCCGGGCCGACGGCGTCGAGATCCACGTCGGCGTCGAGGACGGTTTCGACCCGGCGAAGAAGGCGCATCCCGCGTTCGTGCTCGACGACGTGACGGCGCTCGAGGAGCTCGCCGTCCGGGTCGAGGCGGCCGGGCTGCCGGTGACCTGGGACGACGACTTCCCGGGCTACCGGCGGTTCCACTCCGCCGACGGCAACGGCAACCGGGTGGAGTTACTGGCCAGTCTCTGACATCTGGGTTCGCCTACCTACGCCGCCGAAGGTTACGGTGGCGTAGGTAGGCTGTTTCCGGTCTGCCGAAGGGAGCACGATGACCGCGACCATGACCCAGACCCAGATGCTGCTCGAGCTGGAGCACGTGGTGGAGGAGAACCTCAACCGCCACCTCTCGGTGGCCAAGGAGTGGCTCCCGCACGAATACGTCCCGTGGAGCGACGGGCGCAACTTCGACGGCCCCCTGAACGGCGACGCCTGGTCACCCGAGGACTCGCCGATGTCCGACGTGGCCCGGTCCTCGCTGATCGTGAACCTGCTGACCGAGGACAACCTCCCGAGCTACCACCACGAGATCGCCTCGCTGTTCGGTCGCGACGCCGCCTGGGGCAGCTGGGTGCACCGCTGGACCGCCGAGGAGGGCCGGCACGGGATCGCGATCCGCGACTACCTGCTGACCTCGCGCGCCGTCGACCCCACCGAGCTCGAGCGGCTGCGGATGGACCACATGTCCACCGGCTACGAGTCCGCGCACAGCCAGGACCTGGTGCGCTCGCTGGCCTACGTGTCGTTCCAGGAGCTCGCCACCCGGGTCTCGCACCGCAACACCGGCAAGCTGACCGACGACCCCGTCGCGGACGCGCTGCTGGCCAAGGTCGCGGCCGACGAGAACCTGCACATGATCTTCTACCGCAACCTGCTCAAGGGTGCGCTCGAGCTCGACCCCAACCACACGATGCGGGCGATCGCCGACGTGGTGAAGCAGTTCGCCATGCCCGGCACCGACATCGCCGGCTTCCAGCGCAAGGCCGTGCAGATGGCGGTCGCCGGCGTCTACGACCTGCGCCAGCACCGGGACGACGTGGTCGCGCCGGTGCTGCGGTTCTGGAACGTCTTCGAGATCGAGGGCCTCGACGCCGAGGGCGAGCAGGCCCGCACCGAGCTCGCGGAGTTCATGGAGGAGCTGGAGAAGCAGGCGCTCCGGTTCGAGGACAAGCGCGACGTGCTCAAGGCCCGGATGGCCTCCCGCTGACGCTATCGTGACCGCCGGCCCCGACGGCCCCGGCGTACGACGGGCTCCGGACAAATCGGCTCGCCCGCAGACGCGTCGTACTGACACCATCGCCGCATGCACTTCGTCTGCGTGTTCGGGCCGCCCGCCGTCGGCAAGATGACGGTCGGGCGCGCGCTGTGTGACCTGACCGGCTTCAGGCTCTTCCACAACCACATGAGCGTCGAGCCGATCGCTGGAGATCTTCGACTTCGGCAGCCCGCCGTTCGCCCGTCTGGTCGGCGAGATCCGGCGCCGGGTCGTCGAGGAGGCCGTCGTCCGCGGAGCTGCCCGGGCTCGTCTTCACCTACGTCTGGGACCTGGAGGACGAGGGCGACACCCACTTCGTCGCGGGGCTGGTCGACATCGTCGAGCGCGGCGGCGGCACGGTCCACTTCGTCGAGCTCACCGCTCCCCTTCGACGTACGACGCGTCCGCAACGCCACCGAGCTGCGGCGCGAGCACAAGCGCACCCATCGCGACGCCGAGCTGTCCGAGCGGATCCTGCACGACCTGGAGCGCTACGTGCTCAACTCGCCCGACGGGCCGGCGCCGGAGCCGGCGGCGAGCCTGTTCGAGGACCGCGACTTCGTCCGCATCGACAACACCGACCTGTCGCCGGCCGAGGTGGCGCGGCAGGTGGTCAAGGCGTTCGGCCTGCCGGTGCTCGGGCGCGAGGCGACGAGCTCGCCCGGGTGAGCCTCAGGGCCTGGTGCGCAGGGTCGGCTTCTTCTCCATGCCGGCCAGGCCGTTCCAGGCCAGGTTGACCAGGTGCGCGGCGACCCGCTCCTTGGACGGCTTGCGCTCGTCGAGCCACCACTGGCCGGTCGTGCCGACCATGCCGACGAGCATCTGGGAGTACATCGGGGCCGTCTTGGCGTCGAACCCGCGGGCCTTGAACTCCGCCGCGATGATGTACTCCACCCGGTTGGCGATGTCGCCGATGATCGACACGAACGACCCCGACGCGGACCCGATCGGGCTGTCGCGCACCAGGATCCGGAAACCGTCGGAGGACTGCTCGATGTAGTCCAGCAGCGCGAGGGCGGCCTGCTCGAGCAGCATCCGCGGGTGCCCGGCGGTGAGTGCCTCCTGCACGTTGGTGAGCAGCGAGCGCACCTCGCGGTCCACCACGACGGCGTAGAGGCCCTCCTTGCCGCCGAAGTGCTCGTAGACCACCGGCTTGGACACCTCGGCGCGCGACGCGATCTCCTCGATCGACGTCCCGTCGAACCCGCGCTCGGCGAACAGGCCGCGGGCGATCGCGATCAGCTGCTCGCGCCGCTCGGCGGAGGTCATCCGGCTGCGCGCCTTGCGGGTACGCCGCTCGGCGGCGTCCAGGGACACCACTTTGTCGGGTTCGGCGGCGGGGCTCACGTGCCCATCATGCCTGCCGCTGCCGGGGTACGACGCACGCCGTCCGCGCGCGCCGTACGCCTCATGCCGCTTCGGGGTGCTGGTTGGCGACGAGCTTGGCGTCGATCCGCTCCTTGACCGGCCAGCGCACGTCGCTGACCCAGCCGGCCTTCTCCATCGCCCAGATGACCCGGGCGGAGGTGTCGACCTGGCCCTTGAGCACGCCGTGCCGCGCGCAGGTCGGGTCGGCGTGGTGCAGGTTGTGCCAGGACTCGCCCATCGAGGGGATCGCCAGCCACCACACGTTGGCCGACTTGTCGCGGGAGACGAACGGGCGGTCGCCGATCGTGTGGCAGATCGAGTTGATCGACCAGGTGACGTGGTGCAGCAGGCTGACCCGCACCAGCGAGGCCCAGAAGAACGCGGTGAGCCCGCCCTGCCACGACCAGGTCACCAGCGCGCCGAGCACCGCGGGGGCGATCAGAGACACCGCGACCCAGGCCGGGAACTGCTTGGAGATCCGGACGATGTCGCGGTCCTTCATCAGGTCCGGGGCGTACTTGCGCTGCGGGGTCTGCTCGGGGTTGAACAGCCACATCATGTGGGCGTAGAAGAAGCCCTTGGTCAGCGCCTTGAGGTCCTTGCCGTAGCGCCACGGGGAGTGCGGGTCGCCGTCGCGGTCGGAGAACTTGTGGTGCTTGCGGTGGTCGGCCACCCAGCGGATGACCGGGCCCTGGATCGCCATCGAGCCGGCGATCGCCCAGAAGATCTTGACGGCGCGGTTCGGCTTGTAGGACTTGTGCGTGAAGAGCCGGTGGAAGCCGACCGTGATGCCGTGCCCGGTCAGCCAGTACATCAGCACCATGATCGCCACGTCGCTCCAGCCGAGCCAGCCGCCCCAGGCGATCGGGATCGCGGCGACCACGGCGAGGAACGGCACCACGATGAAGATGCCGAGGGCGATCTGCTCCTTGCGGGACTGCACGTCCCCGCCCCAGGTCGCGGTTCCCGGCTCGGTGGCCTGGTCGACGTCCGTCGGGCGGACCGCGGTCGCGGTGGGTGGCGTCATGTGGGGGTACCTCACAGGTGCTCGAGTGCTTACCTACGTAACCGTAACCTACGCAACCGTAAGTAGCCACCGGTCGCGGCGGGGTGCGGGCACGCGCGCGGTGGTGTCCGCCTCCGCCGAGAGGGTGCACGTGCGCGGGTATGGCGGTCCCGGGCGGCTCCGGACCCGCCAGCAGGGCGCACGTGAACCGTTGTGGTCGTCGGCCGTCCCCGCCGCGGGGGTGCCGATCTCGTACGCTGTGCAGGCCGATCCCCGGGAGGCGCCCGGGGCGATCCCCGGTTGGTCTGTCGGCAGGGCCCGCCTGACTTTGAATCAGGACAAGCGACGTAGGTTCGACTCCTACCCGGGGAGCGAGCGCTCGAGGACGAGCGCAGCGAGGAGGCGGGTATGAGCTGCCCAGACACGACGGCGAGCGAGTCGCGGACGCAGCCGGCCGACCGACCGAGAGGGAGCAACCCGTGACGCAGACCCGGCCCGCAGCGGTCGTCGTCCTGGCCGCCGGCAGCGGCACCCGGATGAAGTCCAAGACGATGAAGGTGCTCCACCCGGTGTGCGGGCGCAGCATGATCGGTCACGTCGTCACCGCGGCGCTCGCCGTCGAGCCCGAGCATCTCGTCGCGGTGGTCGGCAACGGTCGCGACCAGGTCGGTCCGCACCTGCTCGAGCTCGCCCCCGAGGCGCTGCTCGCCGTGCAGGAGACCCAGGACGGCACCGGGCACGCCGTACGCGTCGGGATGGACGCGCTGCGGGAGAAGGCCGGTACGACGGCGGGGACCGTCGTGGTGATGGCCGGCGACACCCCCCTCCTCCAGGGCGACACGATCGCCGCACTGGTCGCCGACCACGCCGGCTCCGGACGCGCGGTCACGGTCCTCTCCGGCGAGGTGGCCGACCCGTTCGGCTACGGGCGGGTGATCCGCGACGCGGACGGCTCGGTGAGCGCGATCGTCGAGCAGAAGGACGCCGACGAGGCCCAGGCGGCGGTCCGCGAGATCAACAGCGGGGTGTTCGCCTTCGACGGGTCCTTCCTCGCCGAGGCGCTGACCCGGATCGGCAACGACAACGCCAAGGGCGAGTACTACCTCACCGACGTCGTCGGGATCGCCCGCGCTGCGGGGCAGGCCGTGGGGGCCTTCCGGGTCGACGACGTGATGCAGACCGAGGGCGCCAACGACCGGGCCCAGCTCGCCGCCCTCGGGGCCGAGCTCAACCGGAGGATCCTCGAGGCGTGGATGCGCGACGGTGTCACGGTCGTGGATCCGGCGACGACCTGGGTGGACGCCGACGTGGTGCTGGCGCCCGACGTGACGATCCTGCCGGGCGTACAGCTCCAGGGCGCCACCGTGGTCGCCGAGGACGCCGTCATCGGCCCGGACTGCACGCTCAAGGACACCGAGGTGGGCGCCGGAGCCCGGGTGGTCCGCACCCACGCCGAGCTCGCCGTGATCGGGGCCGGCTCGGTCGTCGGGCCGTTCTCCTACCTGCGCCCCGGCACGATCCTCGGCGCGGCGGGCAAGGTCGGCGCCTTCGTGGAGACCAAGAACGCGCAGATCGGCGCCGGCGCCAAGGTGCCGCACCTGACCTACGTCGGCGACGCCGAGATCGGGGAGGGCACCAACATCGGCGCCGGCACGATCTTCGCCAACTACGACGGGGTCGCCAAGCACCGCACGACGGTGGGCCGGCACGCCAAGACGGGCGCCAACAACACGTTCGTGGCCCCGGTGGAGATCGGCGACGGCGCGGTGACCGGCGGCGGCACCGTCGTACGTCGTGACGTGCCGCCCGGTGCCCTGGCCGTCTCGGCCGGTCCGCAGCGGCACCACGACGGCTGGGTGGTCAACCGGCGACCGGGATCTCCGGCGGCGCAGGCCGCCGAGCAGGCGCTCGAGGCGCTCGGCGAAGGTGCGTCGTCTCACACCGACGGCTCCCAGGTCGCTTCGAACGACGGATCTGGGACACAATCCGAGTAACCCCGACGTTTCGAGGAGCCCCGTCGTGAGCGGACTGAAGCGGACCCCCGAGAAGAACCTGATGGTCTTCAGCGGTCGCGCCCACCCCGAGCTGGCCGAGGAGGTCGTCGAGATGCTCGGCTCCGGCCTGGTGCCGACCTCGGCCTACGAGTTCGCGAACAGCGAGATCTACGTCCGCTTCGAGGAGTCGGTCCGCGGCTGCGACGCGTTCGTGATCCAGAGCCACACCGCGCCGGTGAACGAGTGGATCATGGAGCACCTGATCATGGTCGACGCGCTCAAGCGGGCCTCGGCCAAGCGGATCACGGTGGTGCTGCCGTTCTACGGCTACGCCCGCCAGGACAAGAAGCACCGCGGCCGCGAGCCGATCTCGGCCCGGCTGATGGCCGACCTGTTCAAGACCGCGGGCGCGGACCGGCTGATCGCGGTCGACCTGCACACCGCGCAGATCCAGGGCTTCTTCGACGGGCCGGTCGACCACCTGATGGCGCTGCCGATCCTGTCGGAGTACGTCAAGGAGAAGTACGGCCACGAGTCCCTCGCGGTCGTCTCGCCCGACGCCGGCCGGATCAAGGTCGCCGAGCAGTGGTCGGACCGGCTCGGCGGCGCGCCGCTGGCGTTCATCCACAAGACCCGCGACATCGACCGGCCCAACGAGTCGGTGGCCAACCGGGTGGTCGGCCAGGTCGAGGGCCGGATCTGCGTGCTGGTCGACGACATGATCGACACCGGCGGGACGATCGTGAAGGCCGCCGAGGCGCTGATGAACGACGGTGCCGCCGGCGTGGTCATCGCCGCGACCCATGCCATCTTGTCCGACCCCGCGGTCGACCGGCTGAAGAACAGCCCGGCCACCGAGGTGGTGGTGACCAACACGCTGCCGATCTCGCCCGAGAAGCACTTCGACAAGCTGACGATCCTCTCGATCGCGCCGCTGATCAGCCGGGCGATCCGCGAGGTGTTCGAGGACGGCTCGGTCACCTCGCTGTTCGACGGGCGCGCCTGACCCGTCGTGCGACGGGGTTTCGAGACGCTCGCTGCGCTCGCTCCTCGACCACCTGCCTCCCGATTCGCGTCGGGCGCCGTGCCTCGCTAAGATCGGGCAGTTGCCTCGGCGAGGGAGATCGTTCTCGCTCCGTGATCGACGCGGTTGCTCGGCCAGTGTTCGCTGCGCCCTGCTCCGTGTCCCGGAGCCCCCGGACCTCCTCGCCGGCGACCCCCATGTCTGTCGCAATGACGGTTGTCGAGAAGTTGAGCTGAGGAGTCCCCGATGTCTGAGAGCAACATCCAGGCTGAGCCCCGTACCGAGTTCGGCAAGGGCGCGGCCCGCCGCATCCGCCGGGCGGACAAGGTCCCTGCCGTCCTGTACAGCCACGGCAGCGAGCCGATCCACGTCACCCTGCCCGGCCACGACACGATGCTGGCCCTCAAGCACGGCGGCGTGAACGCGCTGCTGACGCTGACGGTGGACGGCAAGAAGATCCTGTCGCTGCCCAAGCAGATCCAGCGCGACCCGATCAAGGGCTTCCTGGAGCACCTCGACCTGGTCATCGTGAAGAAGGGCGAGAAGGTCACCGTGGAGATCCCGGTGCACCTCAACGGCGAGCCGGGCCCCGACGCCCTGGTCGTGACCGAGCACCCCACGATCTCGGTCGAGGCCGAGGCCACGCACATCCCCGAGTACGTCGAGGTCTCGATCGAGGGCGCCGAGGTCGGCACCCAGATCTTCGCCCGCGACCTCGAGGTCCCCACCGGCTCGACCGTGCTGCTCGACGGCGACACGCTGATCGTCAACGTCACCCACGCGCCGACGGCCGAGGAGCTCGAGGAGGAGCTCGAGGAGGCCGAGGCCGAGGTCGGCATCGAGCGCGAGGAGTCCGAGGAGGGCGCCGAGGGCGAGGCCGCCGAGGGCGAGTCCGGCGAGGAGTCCTCCGAGCAGGAGTGACCTCGGGCCGCACGCCCGGCGCCGTTAGGCTCCGAGCTGTGTGGCGCGCGCTCGTGGATGCGATCTTCAACAGGAAGGCCGGGGATCCCGTGACCGACGGTTCGACCAGCTCCGACACCGGTGTCTGGTTGATCGTGGGGCTGGGGAACCCCGGCCCTTCCTATGCCGGCAACCGGCACAACATCGGCTACCGGGTCGCCGACGAGCTGGCCTCCCGGATGGGCAGCGGCTTCCGTCCGCACAAGTCCGGGCGTGCCGACGTGGTCGAGGGCCGGCTCGGCGGGCCGATGGCCGGCTCGGGGGTCGGGGGCGTGCGCGTCGTACTCGCCCGTCCACGCTGCTACATGAACGAGACCGGCGGACCGGTGTCCACGCTCGCGAAGTTCTACAAGGTCCCCGTCGAGCGGGTCGTCGCGATCCACGACGAGCTCGACATCGGCTTCGACACGCTGCGGCTCAAGAAGGGCGGCGGCGACAACGGCCACAACGGCCTGCGCTCCATGCGCGCCTCGCTCGGTTCCGGGGAGTTCCACCGGGTGCGGGTCGGCATCGGCCGGCCCCCGGGCCGGCAGAGCCCCGCCGACTTCGTGCTGTCGGACTACTCCTCCGCCGAGCGCAAGGTGCTCCCGTTCCAGGTCGACCGCGCCGCCGACGCCGTCGAGGCCCTGCTCGCCGAGGGCCTCGACGCGGCGCAGAGCAGGTTCAACAGCTGAGTTCCCCGTACGACGACCCCGCCGACTCGCCGACATGTGAGGTACCCGTGACCGACATCCCCACCCCGCCCGAGGGCGTCCTCGAGGACGACCACCGCTTCGCCTCCTGGGCGGCCACCGTCGCCGGCGACCTGCTCACCGAGGTCCGCACCCAGGGGCTCGAAGGCAGGGAGCTCAAGGACGCCGGGGACGCCGCGGCGCAGGACCTGCTGATGCGGCTGCTGGCCGCCTACCGGCCCGGCGACTCGGTGCTGTCGGAGGAGAGCAAGGCGACCCACACCGACGCGGCCCGGCTCGAGGCCGACCGGGTCTGGATCATCGACCCGCTCGACGGCACCCGGGAGTTCTCCGAACCGCCGCGCGAGGACTGGGCGGTGCACGTCGCGCTGTGGGCGCGCACCGGTCCGGACGCCGGCGAGCTCGTCGCCGGCGCCGTCGCGCAGCCCGGGCTCGCGACCACCTTCCACACCGGCGAGCCGCCGATGGTCCCGGCGCGTACGTCGGATCGGCCCCGCATCGCGGTGTCGCGGACCCGGCCGCCGGCGTTCGTGCAGGCGATGGCGGAGGAGATCGGCGCCGAGCTCGTGCCGATGGGGTCCGCCGGAGCGAAGGTGATCTCCGTGGTGCGCGACGTGACCGACGCCTACGTGCACGCCGGCGGGCAGTACGAGTGGGACTCCGCCGCGCCGGTGGCCGTGGCCCGCGCGGCCGGGCTGTTCACCAGCCGGGTCGACGGGTCGCCGCTGGTCTACAACCAGCGCGAGGTCCTGCTCCCGGACCTGGTGGTGTGCCGGCCGGAGCTGGCCGAGCCGATCCTCGAGTTCATCCGCCGGCACGGGACCGACTGAGTCCGGTGCGCGAGGCGGGGCCGCCGGGCGACGTGGAGCCGGTGCCTGACGCGGGGCCGGTCCCTGACGCGGGACCGGTCCGGGCGGTCCTGTGGGACGCCGACGGGGTGCTCCAGCACCTGCCCGCGGGGTTCGAGGCGTCGATGCGCCCGGTGGTCGGTCACCTCGTCGACGACGTGGAGGCCTTCCTCGCCGAGGCTTTCGCGGCCGAGCGGCCGGCGCTGACCGGCGACGCCCGCTGGGTCGAGGTGCTGCCCCGGCTGCTCGAGAAGTGGGGGATCGCGGACTCCTTCGACGACGCGCTGAAGGTCTGGCTGACGATCGAGCCGGTCGCGGAGGTCCGGGAGCTCGTCGCGGCGCTGCGCGAGGCCGGGATCCGGTGCTACCTGGCGACGAACCAGGACGAGCACCGCGGCCGACACATGCACCAGCACCTCGGCTACGCCGACCTGTTCGACGACACCTTCTACTCCTTCGAGCTGCGGGTGGCCAAGCCGGACCCGTCGTACTTCCGGGTGATCCTCGAGCGGCTCGGGCTGCCCCCCGGCCAGGTCCTGTTCGTCGACGACAACGCCGCGAACGTCGACAGCGCCCGGGCGGTCGGCCTGCGTGCGGAACGGTGGCACGTCGACGACGGGATCGAGATGCTGCGCGAGCGGCTGCGCGGCCACGGGCTCCCGGCCTGATCGCCGGCGGCGCCACGCTGCGCCGGGCGGCCTGGAACCACGGGTGCTTCGCGGACGTGTGGTTGACCACGAGGTCGGCGATCACCCGGATCCCGCGGTCCCCGGCTACCCGGATCAGCTCCACCAGGTCACCGTGGGTTCCGAGCCGGTGGTCGACGCCGTACAGGTCGGTCACGTCGTACCCGTCGTCGCGGTCGCGCGTGGGGTAGAACGGCATCAGCCACAGGCAGGTCACGCCCAGCTCGGCCAGGTAGTCGATCCGCCGGGTCAGGCCCGCGAAGTCGCCGACCCCGTCGCCGTTCGAGTCGGCGTAGGTCTCGACGTCGACGCAGTAGATCACGGCGGTCTTCCACCACAGGTCAGCGGTTCTCGAGATCGCGGTCATGCGGGTCTCCCTCCCGGCGGCCCGTCGGCTCGCTCCGGTCGTCGTACCCACGTCGGATCAGTTCAATTGCGGCCGCATGACGTTTCGCTGGGCGGATCGGCGTCGTATCCGTTCAATTGCAGCTCTACGACGGCGCGCCGTCTCGTCACGCGTCCGGGTCCGCCGGCGGCTCCGCGCCCCGCGCCTCGTCCCGGGCGGCCCACTCGAGCAGCGGCGCGATGTCGAACACGTGCTCGTCGATGTCGGCGTGCAGGTCGCCCAGCTCGGCGAACCGCGCCGGCACGGTCGCGATCGTGAAGTCGCCGGGCTCGGCGTCGTCGACCTCGGCCCAGCGGATCGGCGTGGACACCGTCCCCTCCGGGTTGCCGCGCACCGAGTACGCCGCCGCGATCGTGTGGTCGCGGGCGTTCTGGTTGTAGTCCACGAACAGCGCCGCGGGGTCGCGGTCCTTGCGCCACCAGGTCGTGGTCACGTCGTCGGGTGCGCGGCGCTCGACCTCCCGCGCGAACGCGAGCGCGGCCCGCCGCACGTCGGTGAACCCGTGCTCGGCGGCGATCCGGACGTAGACGTGCATGCCGTTGCCGCCGGACGTCTTCGGGTAGCCGACCGCGCCGAGCTCGTCGAGCACCTCGTGGGCGACGTGCGCCACCCGCCGTACCGTCGCGTAGTCACACGCGGGACCGGGGTCGAGGTCGATCCGCCACTCGTCCGGCTTCTCGGTGTCGGAGCGGCGGCTGTTCCAGGGATGGAACTCCACCGTGGACATCTGCACCGCCCAGATCACCTGCGCGAGCTCGGTGACGCAGAGCTCGTCGGCGGTGCGGTTCCAGCGCGGGAAGTGCAGCCGCACGGTCTCCATCCACGGCGGGGCGCCGGCCGGCAGCCGCTTCTGGTGCACCTTCTCGCCGCTCACCCCGGTGGGGAACCGGTGCAGCATGCACGGCCGCTCGTAGAGCGCGTTGACGATCCCGGGCCCGACGGCGAGGTAGTACTGCGCCAGGTCGCGCTTCGTCTCGCCGCGCGCCGGGAAGTAGATCCGGTCGGGGTTGGACAGCCGCACGACCCGGTCGTCGATCTCCAGCTCGATCGCCGGGCTCTTGGAGGCTGCCATGGACAAAACCTAGCGACCTGCCCGGGTTGGGAGGGCAGGATGAGCCCATGACGTCATACATCTCGCACACGACGATCGACTGCCGAAACGCCTATGAGCTGAGCGAGTGGTGGAAGCAGCTGCTGGGGTACGTCGACCTCGCGGGCGACCCCAACGAGCCCGGGCACGAGGAGTGCATGATCGAGCAGCCCGGAGGCGGCCACCGGGTGCTGTTCATCGAGGTGCCGGAGGGCAAGCAGGTCAAGAACCGGATCCACTTCGACCTCCGCCCGGCGGACGGCACGCGCGACGAGGAGGTGGCCCGGGTGGTCGCTCTGGGCGCTCGTCAGGTCGACGACCAGCGCGACCACTACGGCTCCGGCGTCGGCTGGGTGGTGCTCGCCGACCCGGAGGGCAACGAGTTCTGCATCCTGCGCAGCGACGCCGAGATGGCGGCGGCCCCGATGGCCGGGGACTGACCGGCCGGCCGCCGTGCCCGCTCCCGGCGCCGTCCTCGACGAACGGCTGCACGAGCTCGTCGAGCAGCTGCACGCCGCCGAGCAGGTGGTCCGCGACGCCGGCGAGGAGGGCGTGCACGACCTGCGCGTGGCGATGCGCCGGATCCGCAGCCTGCTGCGGACGTTCCGCCCGCTGTTCGACGCCGCGGTCGTGCCCACCACCGAGCGGCTCCGCGCCGAGCTGAAGTGGGCCGGTGGCGAGCTCAGCGCGGTCCGCGACCTCGAGGTCGTCCACGGACGGCTCGGTGCGGCTTCCACGCCGGAGGCGCCGCCCTCGGTCACCGCGCGGCTCGACCGGCACCGCGAGCAGGCCGGCACGGCCGCACGCGTCCAGGTCGAGCACCTGCTCGCCTCGGTGCGCTACAGGCGGCTGGTCGCCGACCTCGACGCCCTGGCCGGCGACGTCTCCTGGGACGGGGTCACCGAGGAGGCGGCTCGGAAGCGGCTGCGCAAGGACTGGCGCCGGGTCCGGCGGCGCGCCCGCTCGGCGGACCGGTCCGGCGCGGAGGAGCGCGAGCTCGCGCTGCACGACGTACGCAAGGCCGCCAAGCGTGCCCGGTACGCCGCGGAGGCCCTGGCGCCGGCGCTCGGCGAGCGGGCCGCGCGGATGGCCGGCGTCGCCGAGCAGGTGCAGGACACCCTCGGCTCGCACCGCGACACCCTGCTCACCCGGGGCCTGCTGCACCGGCTCGGCGTGGAGGAGGGCGCACCGACCGACAGCGAGCACGTGTTCACGCTCGGCCGGCTGCACGCCTGGGAGCAGGCCCGCGGGGAGGAGGCGCTGGCGGGGTACGCCGAGGTGCGGGCCGAGCTGGAGCGCAAGAAGCACCGGCGCTGGCTGCGCTGAGCCGGGCGCTGCTTCGGCTCCTCGGCCGCCGGCCCGGCTCTGCGCGCCCCGTAGACTGGGCGGCTGGACCCCCTCGCCGCGACCCCCTCGGTCCGCCGGCAGGGGGTGATCGTGTTGTCCCGAGGCCAGTGTCCGCAGGCCGAGAGCAAGGAGCCGCAGCGTGGGTGTGCAAGGGCTGGCCGACCTCGTCCTCGAGGACAAGGTGCTGGCGACGGCGCTCGAGGACGCCCGCGCCGGCACCGTCGCCGCGCTGGACCTCACCGGCCCGGCGGCGCTGCGCCCGTTCGTGGTGCGCGGGCTCGTCGACGCGGGCCGCACCGTGCTGGCCGTCGCCGCGACGGCCCGGGAGGCCGAGGACCTCGTCGAGGCGCTCGGCAGCCTGATGGACCCGGCGCTGGTCGGCTACTACCCGTCCTGGGAGACGCTGCCGCACGAACGGCTCTCGCCGCGCAGTGACACCGTCGGGCGCCGGCTGGCCGTGCTGCGGCGCCTCGCGCACCCCGGCGACGACCCCAGCAACGGACCGCTCAAGGTCGTCGTCGCCCCGGTCCGCTCCGTGCTCCAGCCCCAGGTCAAGGGTCTGGCCGACCTGGAGCCGGTCGAGCTGAGCGTCGGCGCCGAGGCGGACCTCGAGGACGTCGTACGCCGGCTCGCGGGCGCGGCGTACACCCGGGTCGACCTCGTCGAGAAGCGGGGCGAGTTCGCGGTGCGCGGTGGCATCGTCGACGTCTTCCCGCCCACCGAGGAGCACCCGCTCCGGGTCGAGTTCTGGGGCGACGAGGTCGAGGAGATCCGGTCGTTCGCCGTCGCGGACCAGCGCACCCTGGAGCCGGTGAGCCGGTTGTGGGCGCCGCCGTGCCGCGAGCTGCTGCTCACCGACGAGGTCCGCGCGCGGGCCCGCCGGCTCGGCGAGGAGCACCCGCAGCTCGCCGAGATCACCGCGAAGCTCGCCGAGGGCCACGCCGTCGAGGGGATGGAGTCGCTCGCCCCCGCGCTCGTCGACGAGATGGAGATGCTCGTCGACCTGATGCCGGACGACACGCACGTGCTGGTGCTCGACCCGGAGCGAGCCCGCAGCCGCGCCCACGACCTGGTGGCGACCAGCGACGAGTTCCTCGGGGCGTCCTGGGCCGCGGCAGCCGGGGGAGGCCAGGCGCCGATCGACCTCGGCGCCGCGTCGTACCGCTCGCTCGGCGACGTCCGGGCGCTGAGCCTGTCCCAGGGCAAGCCGTGGTGGAGCGTGTCGCCGTTCGGCATCGACACCGCCGAGGCCGGTTTCGAGACGCTCGCTTCGCTCGCTCCTCAACCATCGGAGGAGCCGCTGCGCGACGTGATGGGCGAGGTCGTCCGCGCCGACGTCGACGTCGAGTCCGGCGCGGTCGAGACCCGGGCCGTCCCGCTGAAGCCGGTCGAGGAGTACCGCGGCGACATCGAGGCGGCCGTCTCCGACATGAAGACCTGGCTGGCCGGCGGCAGCCGTGTCGTGCTGCTCAACGAGGGTCACGGCCCGGCGCACCGGCTGGTCGAGGTGCTCAAGGAGCACGACGTGCCGGTCCGCTTCGTCGAGGAGCTCGCCGCACCGGACGACGTACCCCAGGACCTCGTCGTCGTCAGCACCGCCTGCATCGCCCACGGCCTGGTCGGCGACGGGCTCGCCGTGCTCACCGGCGACGACCTGTCCGGGCAGAAGTCCTCGACCAAGGACATGCGCCGGATGCCGGCGCGGCGCAAGCGCCAGATCGACCCGCTGGAGCTCAAGGCCGGCGACTACGTGGTGCACGAGCAGCACGGGGTGGGCCGCTACGTCGAGATGAAGCAGCGCGAGGTGCAGGGCGCGACGCGCGAGTACCTCGTGCTGGAGTACGGCGCCAGCAAGCGTGGCCACCCGCCGGACCGGCTCTACGTCCCGACCGACCAGCTCGACCAGGTCACCCGCTACGTCGGCGGGGAGCAGCCGGCGCTGGACCGGCTCGGCGGGGCGGACTGGTCCAAGCGCAAGGGCCGGGCCCGCAAGGCGGTGCGCCAGATCGCCGCGGAGCTGATCAAGCTCTACGCCGCGCGGCAGGCCACCAAGGGCTACGCCTTCGGGCCGGACTCGCCGTGGCAGCGCGAGCTCGAGGACGCGTTCCCGTTCGTGGAGACCCCCGACCAGCTCTCCACGGTCGACGAGGTGAAGGCCGACATGCAGCAGACCGTGCCGATGGACCGGCTGGTCTGCGGCGACGTGGGCTACGGCAAGACGGAGATCGCGGTGCGGGCGGCGTTCAAGGCCGTGCAGGACGGCAAGCAGGTCGCCGTGCTGGTGCCGACGACGCTGCTCGTGCAGCAGCACTACTCGACGTTCGCCGAGCGGATGGCCGGCTTCCCGATCGTGCTCAAGGGGCTGTCGCGGTTCCAGACCGACAAGGAGGCGGCCGAGACGATCGCCGGCCTCGCCGACGGCACCGTCGACATCGTGATCGGCACGCACCGGCTGCTGAACCCTGACATCACGATCAAGGACCTCGGCCTGATCATCGTCGACGAGGAGCAGCGCTTCGGCGTCGAGCACAAGGAGCAGATGAAGCGGCTGCGCACCAGCGTCGACGTGCTGGCGATGTCGGCGACCCCGATCCCGCGCACGCTCGAGATGGCGATCACCGGCATCCGCGAGATGTCCACGATCACCACCCCGCCCGAGGAACGGCACCCGGTGCTGACCTACGTCGGCGCCTACGAGGACCGGCAGGTCACCGCCGCGATCCGCCGCGAGCTGCTCCGGGAGGGCCAGGTCTTCTACATCCACAACCGGGTGCAGTCGATCGACAAGGCCGCGGCGCACATCCGCCGGCTCGTCCCGGAGGCCCGGGTCGCGACCGCGCACGGCCAGATGGGCGAGCACAAGCTCGAGGAGGTCATGGTCGACTTCTGGGAGAAGCGGTTCGACGTGCTCGTCTGCACCACGATCGTCGAGTCCGGGCTCGACGTGTCCAACGCCAACACGATGGTGATCGAGCGCGCCGACATGCTCGGCCTCTCCCAGCTGCACCAGCTCCGCGGCCGGGTCGGCCGTGGCCGCGAACGGGCCTACGCCTACTTCTTGTACCCCGCCGACAAGCCGCTGACCGAGACCGCCCACGAGCGGCTCGCCACGCTGGCGCAGCACTCCGACCTCGGCGGCGGGATGGCGATCGCGATGAAGGACCTCGAGATCCGCGGCGCCGGCAACCTGCTCGGCGGTGAGCAGTCCGGCCACATCGCCGACGTCGGCTTCGACCTCTACGTCCGGCTCGTCGGCGAGGCGGTCGCGGAGTTCCGCGGCGGGCCGGCCGAGGACGAGGTGCTCGACGTCAAGATCGAGCTCCCGATCGACGCGCACCTGCCGCACGACTACGTCGGCTCGGAGCGGCTGCGGCTCGAGATGTACAAGCGGCTCGCGGAGGTGCGCAGCGACGAGGACGTCGACCTGATCCGCGAGGAGATGCAGGACCGCTACGGCGACCCGCAGCCGGCCGTCGCCTCGCTGCTCGAAGTGGCGCGCTTCCGGGCCCGTGCCCGGGCGGCGAAGCTGACCGACGTCACCGTGCAGGGCAAGTACGTCCGGTTCGCGCCCGTCGAGCTGCCCGACTCGGCGGGAGTCCGCCTCAACCGGCTTCACCCGGGCAGCATCCTCAAGCCCGGGGTGCGTACGATGCTCGTGCCCCGTCCTTCGACCGCCGTCGTGGGCGGGACGCCCATCCGCGACGAGGCCCTGCTGACCTGGGCCCGTCAGGTAGTCGACACAGTGATTGACCCCGCGGGAGCCGTTCCGGCGGGGCAGAAGGTGGAGAAGTCGTGACCCGAGTCCGCCCCGGCCGTTCCGTCCGGCTGTCCGTCCTCGTCGCCGGTGCGGCGCTGGCCCTGACCGGCTGCGGCCTGCATCCCGGCTCAGCTGCCGTCGTCGGCGCTACGACGATCTCCGGCAGCGAGGTCGACGACGCGGCCGCCGCGCTGTGCTCGGCCAACATCACCGGCGCGAAGGCCAACGGGCAGCCGAAGCCCGATCTCGCGACCCGCGGCGCGCGCCAGGCAGCCGTGCAGCTGCTCATCGACAGCGAGCTGTCCCACCAGTTCGCCGAGTCGCGCGGGGTGAGCCCCGACCGGGCCAAGGTGTCCAGCGCGATCGCCCAGCAGAAGCAGACCGTCGACCTGCTCCCCGAGGCGAACAAGGCCGACTTCTCCCAGATCCTGCGCAACTACGCCGAGGGCCAGCTGATGCTGATCGAGATCGGCAAGCAGGAGCTCGGCGACCCGAACGCCGCCGACGACAAGGCCCTCGCGGCCGGCACGAAGGCGCGCGACACGTGGGCCAAGCAGGTCGACGTCGAGGTCGACCCCCGCTACGGCGACTGGTCCGAGGGCTCGCTGCACTCCGCGAGCGGCTCGCTCTCGGTGCCGGTGTCCGACCGGGCCGCGACCGGCGCCAACATGGAGCCGGGCGCCGGCTGGGTGGCCGGACTGCCGTCGTCGCAGAAGTGCAGCTGACCCTGCTCCTCACCAGCCCGCGGGTCGCTCCCGGGCTGATGTCCTGGTCCGCCTGGCAGGCGGTCGCGTCCGCGGACCGGCGGCTCGCCTCGAGCGCGGAGCACCCGGTGTGCCGGGCCGTGGCCGCGGCCGGTCATCGGGTCGAGGTGCTCGCGCCGGTCACGGTCGACGCGCTGCTCGCCGCGGCCCGCGACGGCGACGTGGTGTGGCTGGCCGACGACGCCGAGGCCGAACGGTTGCCCACCGAGCTGGCGACCGCGCTCGTCGAGAGGCCCGGCGAGGGGCCGATCGAGGGGCCGATCGAGGGGAGCGGGGACGAACCGGTGCCGGCCGTCGAGGTGCTGCACGCGTCGTACGACGTGCCCGGTGCCCGCCTGCTCGACCTGGTCACGGTCATGGACGAGCTGCGCCGGAACTGTCCGTGGGACCGCGAGCAGACCCACGAGTCGCTGGCGAAGTACCTGCTCGAGGAGACCTACGAGACCCTCGAGGCGATCGAGAGCGGCGACTACACCCACCTGCGCGAGGAGCTCGGCGACCTGCTGCTGCAGGTGTACTTCCACGCCCGGATCGCCGCCGAGGACCCCGACGACCCGTTCACGATCGACGACGTCGCCGGCGGGATCGTCGACAAGCTCGTGCACCGGCACCCGCACGTGTTCGCCGGGCTCGACGTGGCTGATGCGCGTGAGGTGGAGGCGAACTGGGAGGCGCTCAAGCATGCCGAGAAGGGCCGCGCCTCCGTGCTCGACGGCGTCCCCCTCGCCCTGCCGGCGCTGGCGCTCGCCGACAAGGTGGTCGGCAAGGCCGCCAAGGTCGGCGTCGCGCCCGAGCCGCAGCCGGTCGAGCCGGCCGGCTCCAGCAATCTGCCTGAGCCCGCCGAGCCGGCTGAGTCCGCCGAGCCGGCTGAGGCCGCCGAGGCCCTGGGGGACCGGCTGCTGCGGCTGGTCGTCGAGGCCAGGGCGGCCGGTCTGGACGCGGAGCAAGAGCTCCGGCACGCCGTACGCCGGCTCACCGACGCCGTCCGCGCCGCCGAACGCTGACCCCTGCCGACCCGGCGCGTCCTGGCGCGGGGACCCTGCCGACCCGGCGCGTCCTGCCGCCCGGCGCGCAATGGGTCACGAACTGCAGGCTTGACGCGACGAAACGTGCAGTTGGTGACCCATTGCCGCGAGGAGCACGGTCATCCGCCGTCGCTGGTCACAAACGACCTGCTCGAGCACCGAAGACGTGCTGTTCATGACCATCGAGCGGCGGCCGGCACCACCAGGGACCTCCGTCAGAGCAGCAGCTCGCCGCCGCCGGCCGCCAGCGCCTCCGCAACCTGGCGGTTGTTCGCCGCGATCACCTCCGGGTCGGTCTGGGGCAGCACGTCGTCCCAGACGGCGAGCATGAAGCCGCGCCCCTGCATCATCCCGAGCGGCCGGGCGTAGAACTGCATGTGGAAGTGCGCCGACCCGTCGCCCCACCGGGCGAAGTGCGTCCGGCCGACTCCCGGCAGACCCTTGATCGCCCCTGCGAAGCGCTGGACCACCTCGCCCATCGTCGCGAGCAGTGCGGGGGACATCTCGTGCAGCAGCACGTGGTCGTTGGGTGCGAGCCCGCCCCAGAACGGCAGGCCGGTGTCGCGGTACCCCGACACGTGCCAGTGCGCGTCCCTCCACAGCCAGCCCCAGTCGCCGGGGGAGCAGTGGCCGCACTCGGACGGGTCGAGCTCGCCGTGGCGCGGCGCCTCCGGGACCAGCATCGGCTCCAGCGGCGCCATCTGCATGTCACCCTCGAAGCCAACCATCGGGTGGTCGATCAGCGGTTGCGCGGACAGGCGCTCGCCGATCGGGACCCGGTCGTGCCAGGGCGAGGATGCAGGGTGCGTGAGGTAGTCATCGGGCATCGCACCAGTCTCTCGCTCCGCGACCGGTGATTGCGGCTCCGCAACGCCGGTGGTGGCCCACGCCGGCGCGAGGAGGCGCCGGGTCGCGGGTCTCGGGCGTGAGGAGGCGCCGGGTCGCGGGTCTCGGGCGTGAGGAGGCGCCGGGTCGGCAGGGGGCCGCAGGGCGAGCCGTGACCGTCGGCGCAGCCGCCCGCGGCTAGGCTGGGACCGCACGTGCCATCCCCGGACTAGGAGCATCCCTCATGGCGTCCATCGAGGCAGTCGGCGCACGCGAGATCCTCGACTCGCGCGGCAACCCCACCATCGAGGTCGAGGTCGCACTCGACGACGGCACGGTCAGCCGGGCGGCGGTCCCGTCCGGCGCCTCGACCGGTGCCTTCGAGGCGGTGGAGCTGCGCGACGGCGGCAAGCGGTACGGCGGCAAGGGGGTCGACAAGGCGGTCTCGGCCGTCCTCGACACCATCGGCCCCGAGCTGATCGGGTTCGAGGCCTCCGAGCAGCGCCTCGTCGACCAGCGGCTGTTCGAGCTCGACGGCACGCCCAACAAGGCCAACCTGGGCGCCAACGCGATCCTCGGCGTCTCCCTGGCGGTCGCTCGCGCCGCGGCGGAGTCGGCGAACCTGCCGCTGTTCCGCTACGTCGGCGGGCCCAACGCGCACCTGCTGCCCGTGCCGATGATGAACATCCTCAACGGCGGCGCCCACGCGGACACCGGGGTGAACATCCAGGAGTTCATGATCGCGCCGATCGGCGCCGCCACGTTCCGCGAGGCGCTCGAGCAGGGTGCGGCGGTCTACCACGCACTCAAAGGCGTGCTGAAGGAGAAGGGGCTGGCCACCGGGCTCGGCGACGAGGGCGGATTCGCCCCCGACCTGCCGTCCAACCGCGACGCCCTCGACCTGATCTCCACCGCGGTCGACAAGGCCGGCCTGAAGGTCGGGCAGGACATCGCCTTCGCCCTCGACGCGGCCGCGAGCGAGTTCTTCGAGGACGGCGCCTACCAGTTCGAGGGGTCCGCCCGGTCGGCCGAGCAGATGGTCGCCTACTACAGCGACCTGTGCGCGTCGTACCCGATCGTCTCCGTCGAGGACCCCCTCGACGAGGAGGACTGGACGGGCTGGGCCGCGATGACCGCAGCGCTCGACGAGAAGATCCAGATCGTCGGCGACGACATCTTCGTCACCAACGTGGAGCGACTGCAGCGCGGCATCGACGAGCGGTCCGCCAACGCGCTGCTGGTCAAGGTCAACCAGATCGGCTCGCTCACCGAGACCATCGACGCCGTCGACCTCGCCCACCGCTCCGGGTTCCGCTGCATGATGAGCCACCGCTCCGGCGAGACCGAGGACACCACGATCGCCGACCTCGCCGTCGCGACGAACTGCGGCCAGATCAAGACCGGCGCCCCGGCCCGGTCCGAGCGCGTCGCGAAGTACAACCAGCTGCTGCGCATCGAGGAGGAGCTCGACGACGCGGCGCGGTACGCCGGTCGCGGGGCGTTCCCGCGCTACGGCCGCGACAGCTGAGGACCGGCTCGCACCCATGCCCGGCAACCGACCGTCCACGCGGAGCTCGCGGCCGCGCGCCCAGTCGCGCCCGCGGCCGGCCAACCGCGCCGGCACCCGCCCCGGTGGCCCGCGACCCCGCGCGCAGACCACCGCCTCGGCGCTCCCGCCGCGGCCCCGGCTGACCAGCCGTGCCGCCGTGCTGGTGCTCGTGCTGGCGGTGCTGATGGTCTCCTACGCCTCGAGCATGCGGGCGTACTTCGAGCAGCGGCACCACCTCGACGCGCTGCAGGCCGACATCGACGCGTCGAAGGCCAACATCGCCGCCCTGAAGCGCGAGAAGCAGCGCTGGGACGACCCCGCCTACGTCCGGGCGCAGGCGCGGCAGCGGTTCGGCTGGGTGCTGCCCGGCGAGATCGCCTTCCAGGTGATCGGCGAGGACGGCAAGCCGCTGGACCACGACGACTCGCTCACCGACCCCGAGACGGTCACCGAGGCCGCGCAGCCGCTGTGGTGGCAGTCGGCGTGGCGCAGCGTGGAGGTCGCGGGCAACCCCGAGGACAAGAGCGCGGTGCCGCCGCCGGCGGCACAGATCCGCGCGCCCAAGCCGGCTGACCGGTCGGGACAGCGGTGAGCGACGCCGCCGACCCGGGGATCGACGCGCACGACGAGGCGGTGGTCGGCGCCCAGCTCGGCCGTGCGCCGCGGTCGATCCACGCCGTCGCGCACCGGTGCCCGTGCGGCAACCCCGACGTCGTCGCCACCGAGCCGCGGCTCGACGACGGGACGCCGTTCCCGACGACGTTCTACCTCACCTGCCCGCGGGCGGCGTCGATGATCGGCACCCTCGAGGCGTCGGGGCTGATGAAGGAGATGACCGAGCGGCTCGAGGCCGACCCGGAGCTGGCCGCGTCGTACGCCGTGGCGCACCGCGCCTACCTGGACTACCGCGAGTCGATCGGCCACGTCCCCGAGATCGCCGGTACGTCGGCGGGCGGGATGCCGAGCCGGGTGAAGTGCCTGCACGTCCTGGCCGGGCAGTCGCTCGCCCAGGGCCGCGGGGTGAACCCGCTCGGCGACGAGGTGCTCGACCGGCTGGGCGAGTACTGGGCGGCCGGGCCGTGCGTGGATCTCGGCGAGCCCGACCACCCGGAGCAGCCGTGACCCGGGTCGGGGCGGTGGACTGCGGCACCAACACGATCAAGCTGCTCGTCGCCGACCTGGACCCGGCCACCGGCGAGGAGCACACGCTGGCGCGCGAGGTGCGGATCGTCCGGCTCGGCCAGGACGTCGACCGCACCGGCCGGCTCGCCGACGAGGCGCTGGCCCGGACGTTCGCCGCCGTCGACGAGTACGCCGCGATCACCACCGAGCACGGTGTCGACGTGCTCCGGTTCTGCGCCACGTCGGCGGCCCGCGACGCCTCGAACGCGGACGTGTTCCGCGACGGCGTGCGGGAGCGGCTCGGCGTGGAGCCGGAGGTGGTCACCGGCGACGAGGAGGCGCAGCTGTCGTACGACGGCGCGACCCGATCACTGCCCGACGTCCCGGTCCCGGTACTCGTCGTCGACATCGGGGGAGGCTCCACCGAGCTGATCCTCGGCGACCCGCCCGCGGCCGGGGAGACCCACGGCAACGTCCATGCGGCGCGGTCCCTCGACATCGGGTCGGTCCGGATCACCGAGCGGCTGATGCCCTCGGACCCGCCGACGGCTGCGGAGGTCGAGTCGGCCGTCGCCGCGATCGACACCGCGCTCGACCGGCTGCCGTCGTACGGCGTGCAGCTCGGCGAGGCGGGCACGGTGGTCGGTGTCGCCGGCACGGTCACCACGCTGACCGCCGTACTCCTCGGCCTCACCCGCTGGGACCGCGACCGGGTCCACCACGCGCGGCTCGACCGGTCCGACCTGGACCAGCTGACCCGGCGGCTCCTGGGCATGACCGCGGCGCAGCGGCAGGAGCTCGGAATCCCCGAGGGCCGCGCCGACGTGATCGGGGCCGGCGCGCTGATCCTCGACCGGGTGCTCGCGCGCGCCGGGACCGACAGCCTGCTGGTGTCCGACTCCGACATCCTCGACGGGATCGCCTGGTCCGTGGCCTGAAACCCGCCGCCCCGGCGCGTCCTCGCCTGTGAACCCGCCGACCCGGCGCCTCCTCGCCGGAGACCCGCCGACCCGGCGCCTCCTCGCCCGCGAGACCCGCCGACCCGGCGCCTCCTCGCCCGCCCCTCGGGCGGTTGGCCCGCAGGTGAGTGGGTACCGGTCAGCCATGACCACCCACCGCCGCGGGGACGCCGCCGCGTACGCCCCCGACGCCGATGTGAAGCCCGACGGCCCGACCGACCTGACGAAGCGGTCGTGGAAGTACTCCCTGCGCAAGTCGTTCCGGGAGTTCCTCGACGACGAGTGCACCGACCTCGCCGCAGCCCTGACCTACTACGCGGTGCTCTCGATCTTCCCCGCGCTGCTGGCGCTGGTCTCGGTCCTCGGCCTGGTGACAGACCCGTCCAAGGCCGTGCAGAAGGTCATGGACATCCTCGAACCCCTCGTCAGCAAGCAGACGCTGGAAGCGGTCCAGCCGGTGGTCACCAACCTCGCGAGCTCCCAGGGCGCCGGCCTCACGCTGATCCTCGGGCTGGTGCTGGCGTTGTGGTCGGCCTCGGGCTACGTGACGGCGTTCTCGCGGGCGATGAACCGGATCTACGAGATCCGCGAGGGTCGGCCGTTCTGGAAGCTCCGCCCGATCATGCTGCTGATCACGCTGGTCGCGGTGCTGCTGATCGCGGTCGCCCTGCTGATCCTGATCCTCTCCGGCCCGGTGGCGGAGTCCGTCGGGCGCGCTCTCGGGATCGGTTCGACCGTGGTGAGCGTCTGGCAGTTCGTGAAGTGGCCGGTGCTGCTGCTGGTGATGGTGATGGTGGTCGCGCTGCTCTACTACGCGACGCCGAACATCAAGCAGCCGAAGTTCCGCTGGGTCTCGCTCGGCGCCGTCGTCGCGATCGGGACGTGGCTGGTCGCCTCGGTGCTGTTCGGCCTCTACGTGGCGAACTTCTCCAACTACGACAAGACCTACGGCTCGCTGGGCGGCGTGATCGCCGGGCTGCTGTGGCTGTGGATCACGAACCTGGCGCTGCTGCTCGGCGCCGAGATGGACTCCGAGGTGGAGCGCGGCCGCGAGCTGCAGGCCGGCATCCCGGCCGAGAGGGAGCTGCAGCTTCCGTTGCGCGACGACCGCAAGATCGAGAAGGCAGAGCAGAAGGAGGCCGAGGACGTCGAGCGCGGGCGGGAGCTGCGACTGGCCGCCGAGCGCAACGGCAGCGGCCACGACGACCGAAACAACGGGAACGACGACAACAGGGAGAACTCATGAAGAAGCTGATGTTGCTCACCGCAGGCGCGATCGGTTACGTGCTCGGCACCAAGGCGGGTCGCGAGCGCTACGAGCAGATCAAGGCCGGAGCGGTGAAGCTGAAGAACAACCCCACCGTCCAGCAGAAGGCGCACGATGCGGCGCAGGCCGCGAAGGAGCACGCGCCGATCGTCAAGGACAAGGTCGCCGAGGCGGCCGGACAGGCCAAGTCGGCCGCCCAGGACAAGATGAACGGCAACGGGTCCGACGCCGGCCAGAGCTCGACCACCACCACGGCGTACCCGCAGACCTGAGCCGTCCGGGCACACGTCTGACTGAGACACTGGGGCCCATGTCGAGGCCCGCATCCAGCTCCCCGTCACCCCACCCGGTGACGGGGAGCTCGTTCGTCAGCCCGGTGCCGCCGGGAACCGGTTGGCCCGACGACCCCGCCACCGCGGACACTCCGGTGGCCAAGACTGCGGCCGGCGTACGACGCCTCGCCGCGTCGGCCGACCTGGCCGAGCTCGACGCGCGGGTGACCGTCTGCCGGGCCTGCCCGCGCCTGGTCCGGTGGCGCGAGGACGTGGCCGCGACGAAACGGGCGTCCTTCGCCGAGGAGCCCTACTGGGGCCGACCGATCGCCGGCTGGGGCGACCCGCACCCCGGCGTGCTGATCGTCGGACTGGCCCCGGCCGCCAACGGCGGCAACCGCACCGGACGGATCTTCACCGGCGACCGGTCCGGCGACTGGCTGTTCGCCTCCCTGCACCGGGTCGGGCTCGCCACCCAGCCCACCTCGGTGCACGCCGGGGACGGCCAGCGGCTCGTCAACGCGCGAATGGCGGCCGCGGTCCGGTGCGCGCCGCCGGACAACAAGCCGACCACCGACGAGCGGGACGCCTGCGCCCCGTGGCTCGAGCGCGAGGTGGCGCTGGTCGGGGACAGCCTGCGCGCCGTGGTCTGCCTCGGGTCGTTCGGCTGGGCCGCCGCCCTGCGGACCTTCCGTGCGCTCGGGTACGACGTGCCGCGGCCGCAGCCCCGGTTCGGCCACGCCGCCGAGGCCGCCCTGGTGGCGCCCGACGGACGCGAGGTCGTGCTGCTCGGCAGCTACCACCCGTCGCAGCAGAACACGTTCACCGGCAAGCTCACCGAGCCGATGCTCGACGCGGTGCTGGGACGGGCCGCCGAGCTCGCCGGCGCCGTGGAAGGATGACCGCCGTGAGCCTGCACGCCATCACCGTCCTCGGACACGACCGCCCCGGCATCATCGCCGAGACCACCCGCCTCCTCGCCGACCTCGGGCTCAACCTCGAGGACTCGACGATGACCCTGCTGCGGGGGCACTTCGCGATGACGCTGATCTGTGCCGGCGCACCCGCGGCCGCGGAGGTGGAGGCGGCCCTCGCGCCCCTGACGGCCGACGGCTCCCTGAGCGTCTCGGTGCGCGAGGTCCCCGAGGAGCCGGAGCACGCCGCCGTCGGGGCGTCGTACGTCCTCACCGTGCACGGCGGCGACCGTCCCGGCATCGTCTCGGCCGTCGCCGAGGAGGTCGCCCGGGTCGGCGGCAACATCACCGACCTGACCACGCGGCTGGCCGGCGAGCTCTACCTGCTCGTCGCCGAGGTCGACCTGCCGGCGGGCGTGCAGCTCGACGCCCTGCGCGGGTCGCTCGACGGGGTCGCCGCCGCCCTCGGCGTGGGGGTCACCCTGCGTGAGGTGGAGAGCGACGACCTGTGAGCTCCCCGACACAGGACGGGTCGTTCGACGACGCGTTGGTGGACGACGCCGTCGGACGCTGGTCGGCTGCCGACCTGGGCGTCGACGGGTCGGTGCTCGAGGTGGTCCGCGCCCCCGACTCGGTGCTGTCCACGCCGGGCGCCCCGGTCGACCCGACCGCGGCTGACGTCGTACAGCTCGCCGCGGACCTCGTCGCCACCATGCGGGTGTCCCCGGGCTGCGTGGGCCTCGCCGCGCCGCAGGTCGGCGTCGGGGTGAAGGTGTTCTGCGTCGACGTGGTGGCGCACCCGAAGACCCGGTCGCACCACGGCACGTTCGTGCTGTGCAACGCCGAGGTGGTCGAGTCCTCCCGCAACGAGAAGGCCCGGGAGGGCTGCATGAGCGTGCCGGACTTCACCGGCGACGTGAAGCGGGCGAGCCGGGTCGTCGTACGCGGCCAGCTGCCCGGCACGGGGGAGACGGTCGAGGTGCGCGCCGAGGCGTTCGAGGCGCGGGCGCTGCAGCACGAGATCGACCACTGCGACGGGCTGCTGTTCCTGGACCGGGTGGCGGGCGCGCACGCGATCCACCCGCGCAAGACCTATCTTTGACGCGCCGGCGTCCCCGGATCACTCCGGTCACGCAACCGTCGCCCCCGTAGCCCAATGGCAGAGGCAGAGGTCTTAAAAACCTTTCAGTCTGGGTTCGAGTCCCAGCGGGGGCACCCGGTCGTGCCGCCTACTCCACCCGCGGCGGGATGTACGGCGTGAACTCCGGCTCGGGCTCGTCGTCGGCGGACTCAGCGTCCTCCCCGTGCGAGGAGGGCTCAGGCTGGTTCGTGGCGTCCTCGTCGGCGTCGTCCGCCTCGGCGATCGCCGCTGCCAGGTGGTCCGCGGGTCCGCTGTCCTGGGGGTCGGCTCCGGGGGACTCCCCCTCCGCTGCGGGTGCCTCCGCGGACTCCTGCGCGGCCTCGGACTCCTGTCCGGCCTCGAGACCGCGGGCCGCGGGCACGTCCTCCGCCTCGGCGCCGGCGTCCGCCGCCTCGTCGGGCCCCGGGTTCGCCCGCACCGCACCGCCGGTCAGCGTGGTCAGCATCTGCCGCACGTTGGCCAGCTGCGCGTTGATGCTGTCGCGCCGCTGGGTGGCCGCGGCGAGCTCCCGCTCGAAGTTGGCCCGGATCCGCGCAGCGGTGTTGCGCGCGTCGGTGACGATCGCCGCGGCCTCGTTGTCCGCCTCGTGCACGGTCTGTCGCGCCTGCCGCTGGGCCTCGACCTGGGCCGCATCCGCCTCCGTGGCCACCCGTTGGGCGTGCTGCTCGGCCGCCTCGAGCCGCTGCTGCGCCTCGGCCATCCGCTCGGCGTACTCCGCCTCCGCGTTCTCGCGCCGACTCGCCAGGGTGGTCTCGAAGTCCGCGGCCGCCTGCGCGGCCTTGGCACGCTGCGCCTCGTAGACCGCCTCGGCCTCCTGGCGCCGCGCCATGCTGTCGCGCTCCGCGGCGTCGAGGCGCTCGTCGGCGGTCCGGTGGGCGTTCTCGAGGACCCGCGCCGCCGCGGCCTCGGTGTCGGCGCGCTTCTCCTCGGCGTAGCGGTCGGCCTCCTCGCGGATCGCGTGTGCCCGCTCGGTCGCCCCGTCGACCTGCGCGGACGCCTCGTCCTGCGCCCGGCTGCGGATCTCCTCGGCCTCGGCCTCCGCGAGCGACAGGATCTGGCCGACCCGCTCGCCGAGGTGCTCGAACGTCGGAGCCACGGCGACCGGTTCGGCGGCCGCTTCCTCCTCGTGCCGCTGCTCGACCTCGCGCAGCCGGGCCTCGAGCTCTTCGGCCCGCTGGTGCGCCTCCTCGGCGGCTGCCCGGAGACCGTCGAGGCGTCGGTCCACGACCTCGGGGTCGTAGCCGCGGCGGACGACGGGGATGGGGGAGTCGTTCATCGGTGGGGTTCCTCTTCACTGGGCGGTGCGGTGGGGGAGGTCGGGGCGTCGGGGCCGTCGTGTCCGGCGGCGAGATGACCGCCGTCGGGCACGGCGAGGGCCTGGATGACGCCCGAAAGCTGCTCGAGCTCGGTGGCGATGTCGTCGCGGCGGCGGGCCAGCTCGGCGGTCTCGTGCCGCGCGAGCTCGACCTGGGTCCTCGCTCGCGACCGGATGGTGTCGGCCTCCTCGCGGGCCTCGCGCACGAGGTCGGCGGCCTGCTGCCGGGCCTGTCGCTCGTGGTCCTGCGCGGCCCGTTGCCGGCGGGTCACCTCCTCGGCGACCCGCTCCCGCAGGAACCGGGCGCCGGTCTCGGCCTCCTGCACCCGTCGTTGCGCCCGCTCCTCCACCGAGGCCGCGTGCGCTTCGACATCGGCACGGATCCGGGCCGCCTCCTCCTCGGCCGCGGAGACGACCAGCTCGGCGTCCTTGCGGGCGGCCGCCAGCACCTGCCGGCCGGCCTCGCCGAGGCCGACGGCCTGGTCGTCGGCCTCCTGGACCTCGAGCCGGAGCCGATCGGTGAGCCGGGACACCACGTCCTGCAGCCGACGCCGGCGGCTGCGCAGGTGGTCCGCCGCCGCGGCGTGCGCGCGGGTCCGGACACGCTCCGCCTCGAGCTCGGCGGTCCGGAGCAGCTCGGCCATGGTGGCGCGGGTCCACTCGGTCTGCTCCTGCGACGCTCGCAGCGCCTCGTCGAGCTGGGCGCTGGTCTCCTGCGCGAAACGCTCCGCGTCCTCGCGGGTCTTCCGGGCCGTCGCCTCGGCTCGCTCGCGGACGTCGGCGGCCTCGGCGGCGGCCTGCTCACCGAGGGCGTCGGCGTGGGCCGCGGCGTCACGGCGCAGCGCCGCAACCTCCTGCTCGACCTCCCCACGGAGCGCGGCCAGGACCGCGTCGGCCTGCTCCCGTTGCCGGGCGAGCTGCGCGTCGACCTCGGCCCGGCGCTCGTCCTCGACGCGCGAGGACTCCGCCCGCGTCGCCTCGGCCTGGGCGCGCGCCTCGTCGAGCAGTCGCTCCGTCTCGACGCGCGCCTCGTCGAGGCCTCGCGTGCCTTCGGCGCGCAGCTGCTCGGCGGACGTCTCGGCCTCGGCGACGATCTCGTCGCGGTGCTCCTCCGCGGCCTGCATGAGCAGCGCGGCCTGCTCGGAGGCGTCGGCCACCAGCTGCTGAGCTTCCCGCCGCGCCGCCTCGACCTCGCTCCGGGCGCGGCTCAGCTCTGCGACGGCCCGCTCGCGCTCGGCAGTCGCGGTGTCGTGCAGCGACAGCACCTCGGCGTGCAGCGTCTCGCGCTGCGCGACGGCTTCGTCGAGCTCGCGCTGGGCGGACGCGCGGAGCTCCTCGGCGACCGCCTGTGCGCGCCGGAGCGTCTGTTCGACCGACCCCACGGAGCCGCCGGGCTCACCAGACATGCCGCTCTTCGCCTCTCCGCGTGCGGTGCGACGGTCCGACGGTCGGCCGCGCGGGGGCCGGCAGCGCCACTCCGGGTGTGGGAGTTGAGGTCCAGCTCGTCATCGTTGGGCGGTTTCGGCTCGTGGACGGAGGGTCTTGCACGTTCCTGGCGGCCACCAGGCTTCGTGCGACTCGACATCCTACGAGTGGTACAGGTCACGGGACCAATCACGCAGGTCGTGGGCGTGCCCCGGCGCCGATCCGGGGTCCCGGCCGGGACCGCCGAGATCAGTGGGCGCCCGGCTGTCTGACGCACAGGTGAGGTGGGTACCTGCTCGTGATGCGAACTCTGGGAATCGAAGAAGAGCTGCTGCTGGTCGACCGGGAGAGCGGACGTCCCCTGTCCGTGTCCCAGCGCGTGCTGGACCGTGCCGGTGCGGAGGCCCGACCGGTCGACGGCGGGAACCTCGAGGGAGAGTTCCAGCGCCAGCAGCTGGAGACCGGCACGGCACCGCGCCTGGCCCTCGCCGACCTCGACGCCGACCTGCGCGCCTGGCGGGACAAGACCATCGCGGCCGCCCGCAAGGAGGGAGCCCGCGTGGTCGCCTCCGGCACGTCGCCGCTGCCGGTCACGCCGGAGACCGTGGCCGACCCGCGCTACCTGCAGATCGTCGAGCAGTACGGCCAGACCACCGCGGACCACCTCAGCTGCGGCTGCCACGTCCACGTCGGCGTGGAGTCCGACGAGGAGGCCGTCGCGGTGCTGGATCGGATCCGGGTCTGGCTGCCGTCGCTGCTCGCGATCACCGCGAACTCGCCGTACTGGCAGGGCGAGGACTCCCGCTACGCGAGCTTCCGGTCGCAGTTGATGATCCGCTGGCCGTCCGCCGGCCCGTACGGCGTGTTCGGGTCCGCCGACGCCTACCACCGGACCGTGAAGGACCTGGTCTCCACCGGGGTGCTGCTCGACGCGGGGATGGTCTACTTCGACGCCCGGTTCTCCGCGAAGTATCAGACCGTCGAGATCCGGGTCGCCGACGTCTGCCTCGACGCCCGGCACGCCACCCTGCTCGCCGGGCTGTGCCGCGCGCTGGTCGACACCGCGTCGGCGGAGTGGCGCGAGGGCAAGGCCGCACCGGACGTGCGCACCGAGGTGCTCCGGCTCGCGACCTGGCAGGCGGGACGTGACGGTGTCGACGGACGGCTGCTGGACCCGTACGACGGGCGCCCCCGCCCGGCCGCGGACGTCCTCGCCGGGCTGGTGGAGCACGTCCGTCCAGCCCTGAGCGACAACGGTGACCTGGACCTGGTCGAGGAGCGGCTGGACGACGTGCTCGAGCACGGCAACGGCGCCCGCCGCCAGCTGGAGGTGCTCGAACGCACCGGTCAGCTCTCCGAGGTCGCCGCCGAGCTCGGCCGCGTCACCGCCGGTCAGGCCGACGCGCCGACCGCTGGTGCCGGAGCAGCCTGACAGGGCGGGGAACGTCTCGTCAGGACAGTGACGCGGCGTCCATCTCGACGCCGACGACCCGTGCTACCCGGGCGAGGTCGACGTCGCGCGAGAGCAGCACCGCTTCCCGCCGCCAGGCGACGGCGGCGATCATGCAATCGACCATGCCGCGAGGGGTGATGCCCGACTTCCGGCACCGTCGATAGATCAGGGTCGCCGCGTCGAAGTCGACGGCGGCGTCGAAGGGGAGCAGGCGAAACCGCAGCAACAGTCGTCGCAGCATCCGTTCCCGCACGTCGTCGCGCGCACCCGCGAGGACCTCCATGACCACTGGCTCGGTCACCGCGACCGGGCCATCCTCGGCGATCAAGGTCGCCAGGCGCTGGTCCACCGGGCTGCCCGTGGCCCGGTCGTACTCGACCCACGCCGAGGTGTCGGCCAGGATCATGCTGCGCCGCGTGGCCCGACGTCCACCGCGACGTCAGCGAGCGCGTTGGCCCCGCGCATGGCGAGCGCCTCCTCGCGGGACATCGGCTGTCCGGCGAGGTGGCGGAGGGCGAGGGCCACCGCCTCGGTCTTCGTGCGGAGGCCGTAGCGGTCCATGACCGCCTGGACGTCGTCGTCCTCGATCTCGATGTTCGTACGGACCCGGGCCATACACCTAACGTACACCTCAGGTGTACTGCACGTGTATGGCGCTCTCAGCCCTCCCCGAGCAGCGGCAGCGGCAGCTCCTCGACCGTCGAGCAGCCGGCGAGGTAGGCCGCGAGCATCAGCTTCGCCATCGACATCACGGTCTCGTCCGGCGGCAGGAAGTCCGGGTGGTGCAGCCCCGGGCCGTCCGGGCCGCCCGACCCGACGCCCATGAACACCATCAGCGACGGCACGACCGGGCAGTAGTAGGAGAAGTCGTCCGCGCCGCAGGAGCGCAGCGGGGGAGCGGCCTCGAAGCCGGCCTCCTCGATCCAGGTCGCGGCCATCGTGGCCAGCCCCGGGTCGTTGCGCAGCACCGGCGCGCCGGTCGACACCGTCACCTCCGCGTCGCAGCCGTGCACGTCGGCGATCGCCTCCGAGGCGCTCCCGAGGGCGGCGTGCAGCTTGGTCCGATCGTGCTCGTCGAAGGTGCGCAGGATGCCGCTCATCCGGACCGCCGCCGGCACCACGTTGGGGGAGTTGCCGCCGCTGATCGACCCCACGGTCAGCACGGTCGGGTTCGTGGGGTCGACCTGCCGCGAGATCAGGTGCTGCAGCGTGCCGATCAGGTCCGCGGAGGCGACGACCGGGTCGGCGGTCAGGTGCGGGTACGCCGCGTGGCCGGGCCGGCCGTTGATCGTGATCACGAACTCGTCGGCGGCGGCGTTGACCGGTCCGGGGACGGCCGAGAACTCCCCGGCCGCCAGGCGCGGCTGCACGTGCGCCCCGATGAACGCCCGGATGCCCTGGCGGGTGAACGCCTCGGCGCCGACCACGTCGCGCGCCCCGGAGGGCAGGGTCTCCTCCCGCGGTTGCAGGGCGAGCACCAGCGGCAGCGGGCCGTCGTGCTCCTGGAGCGTGCGTGCGACCGCGTACGCCGCGGCCAGGTGTACGTCGTGTCCGCAGGCGTGCATCGACTTGTTGGTGGAGGCCCACTCCACGCCGGTGCGCTCGACGACCGGGAGCGCGTCGAGCTCGGCGCGGAGTCCGACGGCCGGGCCGTCCTTCGCGCCGACCCGGATGACGGCGCCGCCCTCGGGCAGGAACTCGCCGCCGCCGAGCTCCTCGACGAGGAGTGCGGTGGTGTCCTGCTCGTCGCCGCTGACCCGCGGGTCGGCGTGCAGCCGGTGCCGCAGCTCGACGGCCGCCGCGGCGTGCTTGTCCAGGGCGTCGAAGAGGCCGGAGATCCTGCTGCGGGTCCACGAGGTCATGGCGTCACAGACTAGCCATCGCCGACGCGGCCTCCTTGCGACTTGCTTGGTGTTGCCAATCGGGACCAAAGTCCCTGTACGCAGACCGTTGCGCGCGCGCACCCTTTCAGGTGTGGTACGCGTCACACCGACGTGACCTCGGACGAGGGGGGTCGCCATGACCGCCATGTTGGAAGCCGGGCGCTACCTGCACTGGGGCGTCATCAGCATCAGCGTCACCAACGCGCTGATCATCCTCGCGATGATCGTGGTCTTCGTGCTGGCCCTGGTGGTCCCGTTCGGCCGCCGGCACGGGACCGGCGAAGGCCGGGGGAGCCGGCCATGACCGCGCAGCTGCGGGCCGGCGAGCTCCACGGTGACCCGAGCTGGACCGTGCGTCTGCGCGAACGGCTGGTCGGAGTGGTCCCGCCCGGGGAGGCGCTCCCGGACAAGCAGCCCGCCTACGTCGCCTCCTGGATCTACGTGTTCGGGGTCCTCACGCTTGCCGCCCTGGTCGTGGTGCTCGTCTCCGGCGGCGTGCTGGCCGTCGGGGGTGCCGCCTGGTGGCACGTGTCGTCGCTGGGGCACTTCGTGAACTCGCTGCACCTGTGGAGCGTCGAGCTGTTCTTCGCGTTCATGGTGATCCACCTGTGGGGCAAGTTCTGGATGGCGGCCTGGCGCGGCAAGCGCGCTCTCACCTGGATCACCGGCGTGGTCGCCTTCGTGGCCTCGATCGGGACCGCGTTCACCGGCTACCTGTCCCAGTCCAACTTCGACTCCCAGTGGATCGGTGCGGAGGGCAAGGACGGGATCAACTCGATCGGCGTCGGTGCCTGGTTCAACGTGCTCAACCCGGGACAGATGCTGCTGTGGCACGTGGTCCTGCTCCCGCTCGCGGTCGGCGTGGTCGTCGTCCTGCACGTCGTACTGGTCCGCCGGCACGGCGTCGTACCCCCGCTCGACGCGGAAGGTGGCGAGTGAGATGACCGCGGTGTTCCACCGGAGCGAGACCACCCCGGACTCCCACACCTTCGCCAAACGGCCCTACGACCTGGTCAAGGAGTTCGTGATCGCGCTGGTGGTCGTCAGCGTGCTCACCACCGCGCTGGCAGTGGTGTTCTCCTCCCCGGACGAGAACGCGATCACCATGCAGCGGTGGGCCAGCGCCGACCCGAACGACGTGGTGGCCACCGCTGCCGGAGAGCTGGCCGGGACCACGGCGAGCGCGACGTACGGGCCGCCGTACAACCACAACGCCGACGGCCAGAGCGTGCTGGGGATCCCGCTGCAGAAGTGGGGCGGCGTCCGGATCCCGGTGGACTCGCAGGACCTGGTGCTCCAGCCGCTGAGCGACCAGGCCGGCTCGCCGGCGCTCACCGGCGCGCTGGACCAGTGGCGCTCGGCCTCGCCGGAGCAGCAGTCGTCGTGGGCCACCGGCTACTCGGACGCGCTGGCGCAGGCGCCGGACGGCGATCCCGGGAAGGTGCCGGCCGGGGACTACGGTCCGGTGCCAGTGCTCGCCACGAGCTTCCTCGACCTGGCGCGCTCCGGTGACCTCGAGGGCTCCCTCACCGCGTCGGGCAACTTCTACGGCGGCGACGAGACCCGCTCGATCCTGCTGCTCGCCGACGGCGCCTACCTCGAGGACCTCGCCGTGGCCCAACAGCTCGGCGGTGACCAGTGGGGCATGATGAACGAGACCGGCAACTACCCGGGGCAGCCCTGGATGTGGCTCTACACGTTCTGGTACCAGGTGAAGCCGTTCTCGACCTCCGAGAACGCGGACGCCGAGGTGTGGGCGCTGATGATGGTCCTCACCCTCGGGCTGATGTTCCTGCCGTTCATCCCGGGGCTGCGGGACATCCCGCGCTGGGTCCCCGTGCACCGGCTGATCTGGCGCGAGTACTACCGGGCGCACCCGCGCAAGACCTGACCGCTGAGCCGATTCGTCCGCGGAATCGAGCCGCCCCGCCCCGGAGCGCCCGCGGACGAATCGACTTGGGGGAGGTCCACGTTTGCCGGGCGGCGCGGTGGGCACCGGCGGGGCATGACCACGACGGATCCGGCGCACGGGCGCCCCACCGAGCAGGACCCCACGCTGGGCGCGCTCGTCCACGACCTGAGCGAGCAGACCTCCCAGCTCGTGCGCAGCGAGGTCGAGCTCGCCAAGGCGGAGCTGGCCCAGAAGGGCAAGCAGGCCGGCATCGGGATCGGCCTGTTCAGCGCCGCCGGGCTGCTCGGCCTTCTTCGGCGCCGCCGTGCTGATCACCACCGCCATCCTGGCGCTCGCGCTGGCGCTGCCCGCCTGGGCCTCGGCGTTGATCATCGGCGTGCTGCTCCTCGCCGCCGCGGGCGTCGCGGCGCTGATGGGCAAGAACAAGGTCTCCGAGGCCACGCCCGCCAAGCCGGAGCGGGCCATGGAAGGTGTCCGCGAGGACATCGCCACGCTCAAGGAGGGTCGCCCGTGAGCCAGTCGACCGCCGAGCAGAACGGCCACGGAACGACGTACGAACCCGGGACGCCCGAGGCGCTCGAGGCCGAGGTCGAGCGCAACCGCGAGCAGCTCGCGGCCACCGTCGACGCGCTGCACCACAAGCTGGACGTCAAGGCTCAGGCCAAGGCGCGCGTCGCGCGGCTGCGCGCGTCCGCGACCACCGACTCCGGCAAGCCCTCCCCCGCGGTGCTCGGCCTCGCCGCGCTCGCGGTTGCCGGAGTCGGCCTGATCGTCCGGCGGCGCACGCGAGGCTGAGAGCCCGCTGAGAGTCGCCGGCGGCCGGGAACAGGGCGGGCCCGACGCTCGTTCTATCCCGTAGCGGGGACCGTAGGATGGATCCGCGGTAACCCAGGGCCTCCGGAGCGGAGGTCCTTCCGGCCTCCAAGGAGAGACCACACATGCGCAGCAGCAACCCCGTGTTCGCTCGGGCCGAAGGCTTCAACGGCCGCGGCAGCGCGAGCGGCATGACCTACCCCGGACAGAACGCCCCACGGGCACCCCAGTACACCTCGCCCCAGGGCATGCAGCCCTCGTACGGCGGCCCCTCCGCACCGACCGGCTACGACCGCTCGGGCGCGGTGATGACGATCGACTCGGTCGTGCAGAAGACCGGCATCACCCTCGGCGTGACCGTGCTGGTCGCGGCGGCGACCTGGTTCCTCACCGGCCCGATCGACAGCGCCTCCGCGGTGAGCACGCTCTACATGCTCTCGATGCTCGGCGCGTTCGGCGGCCTCGCGCTGTCGATGGTCAACTCGTTCAAGCGCGTGGTCAGCCCGCCGCTGGTGCTCGCCTACGCCGCGGTGGAGGGCCTGTTCGTCGGCGCCTTCTCCAAGGCGATGGAGGCCCAGTTCGGCAACCCGGCGCAGCCCGGCCTCGTCATGGGCGCCGTGGTCGGCACGGTCGCGGCGGTCGCCGGCACGCTGGCGGCGTACAAGTACTTCAACATCCAGGTCGGCACCAAGTTCCGCAAGTGGGTCGTCGCCGCGATGTTCGGCTTCGTCGCCGTGTCGCTGCTCGACTTCGTGCTGAGCTTCTTCAGCGCCTCGATCGGGATCAACGGCTTCGGCGGCATCGGGTTCGTGATGAGCCTGGTCGGCCTCGGCCTCGGCGTGCTGCTGCTGATCCTCGACTTCGACTTCGTCGAGCGGGGGATCGCGGCCCGGCTGCCCGAGCAGGAGTCGTGGCGGGCGGCGTTCGGCCTGACCGTGACGATCATCTGGATCTACATCGAGCTGCTCCGGATCCTGGCGATCCTGCGCGGAAACGACTGAGGCTTTATAACGATTTGGGAAGGCCCCCGGGATGTCCCGGGGGCCTTCTCGTGTCTCCTGCCGGTGGCTCTGGGGGCGGGTCTCGGCCCTCATCGCCCTCGCACACCAAGGCGATTTGAGCCGTTTCTGAGATCGTGGCCCGAACCGCGTAACCCAGGCCCCTCCCAAGGCGATAACCCATGTGGAGCCTCGGAATGTTGAGGCTCAAGGTGGTTTCGTTATCAATGTGCACGTGAGTGAGTCCAGTGCGGTAACGTGCCAACCGGTCTGAGGGAGCCCCCTGAGGCCACAGCAACACCCGGTACGCACCATCCAGCTGAAGCGTGGGTCATGAGCCTGACGGAACTCGTTCGAATCGAACGGTTCGGTAGGCGCGTGCGCCCACGCGGCACCTGTATGTTGTGCCGGGGACTGAGATCCGTGGGGTCGCAGTCGTTCACCCGGGGGACGCTCCCCACTGTTCACCAGAGTCTCTATGGAGGAGATCTTGAGTAAGTCAACCAACGCGCGTCGCCGCGGCCTTGCGGTCGTCGCGACCACGGCTCTTGTAGCCGGCGCTTCCTTCGCAGGCGCGGGCGCTGCCTTCGCCGCGGCGCCCGGCCTGACGGCCGACAGTGCCCCGAACGTCACCCAGGGTGCTTCCAACCAGGCCGCCGGTGACCTCACCTACGGGTTCCCGAACGTGTTCACGACGAACGCGACGGTCGAGTTCGACGTCGACAGCGCCGCCCGGCGAACGACTGCACCACGCAGGCGCGGCATCGACGAGGCGATCGAGTTCGCCGACACCCCCGCGGTCACGATCACGCACGACAACGCCGCTGACACCGGTCGGATCCCGACCTTCACCACGACCCTGGGCAGCAGCACGCACCGCGTGCGCGACCGCGGGCATCCAGGACCTGGTCACTGTCACGCTCACCCAGCCGAACAGCGGTGGCGTCAGCGACGCGACCAGCTCGACATCAACGTGTCGTCCATCGATTACAACGTCGGCTCGGCACACCGCCACCGGCGACGTCGACGTCGACCGCGACCCCCGACCGGCATCGTCCGGCGCTGCTCGCTGACACGGACTCAACGCCGTCGTCGTGAACAAGAACTTCACGTTCATCCCGCGTCTGTCGGCAGTGCCGAACTCGGACAACAACAAGCTCGGCAAGGCGACCTTCACCGAGTCGACCGCCGGTTCCTACTTCCCGGGCTCCGAGGCCTGCACCGACCGTCGTGCTGAACCTCAGCGGCCAGGGCACCTACACGGCCGGCGTCACGCCGACCATCACGGTTCCCAGCGGCTACAAGGTCTACAAGGACGCCGGCTGCGTGACCGAGGGCACCCCGGCCACCACCGCCTCGCCTGACTACACCTTCTACGTCAAGTCGGCCGCCACGGCGACCAAGGCGACCGTGACCGTCGACGGCCTGCGCGCCGACGTCGGTGGCGTCGAGACCATCTACGTCACCCCGACCGTGGGTGGCGACGCCGGCACGGCGATGGACGCGCTGAACGTGGTCAACCAGGAGCGCGTCGGCGGCGACGACCGCTACGCCACGGCCGCCAAGCTCTTCAACTACGAGTTCGGCTACCGAGGACGAACGTGGTCCTCTCCGGCGGCGAGCTGTTCCCGGACGCGCTGTCCGCGAACTACCTTGCCACCGAGCTGGGCACCGGCACGCTGCTCACCCGCTCGAACTCGCTCTCCCCGGAGGCGCGTCAGGCGATCCTCGACAGCGACGTCGAGAACGTCTACATCACCGGCGGGACCGCTGCGGTCAGCCAGTCCGTCGAGGACGAGATCAAGTCGATGCACGTGAGCAACAACGCGAGCAACGCCTTCATCAACGTGATCCGTCTCGGTGGCGCCGACCGCTACGCCACCAACCGGAAGATCAACACCAGCCAGCTGCACAACTCCAACATCGCGATCCTGGCTGCCGGTACGGCTCCGTACGACTCGCTCGCCGTGGGCCCGATCGTCTACAACAACAGCTACCCGCTGGTGCTGACGAACGGTTCGAACCTCAACAACGGTGAGGAGACCCAGCTTCAGAACATCAACGCGAACACCGTCGTCATTGTCGGCGGTCTGGCTGTGGTCTCGCAGGCTGTCGAGGACCAGCTCAAGGCTGACGGCTACAACGTGGTCCGCCTCGCCGGCGCCACCCGCTACGCGACCGCCACGGCGATCGCCACCTGGGGCACCGTGGGCTACGACTTCAACGGTGACGACGACACGGCCGACAACGCCGAGGGTGACCAGGGTCTCGACGAGAGCACCACCTTCATCACCAACGGCCTCGGCTTCGCCGACGCACTCGTCTGCTGGCCCCGTTGCTTCCGACTACGGCCCGTCCCCGGTGCTGCTGGCCAAGGACGCCAACACGGTCGGTGCGGACCTCGAGAAGTACCTCGGTACCAAGACGGTCCAGCACAACGACGACGGTGCACACATCCAGGAGCTGTTCGCCCTCGGCCTCACCGCCGCGACGAGCAACTCGATGATCGACGACGCCGCCGCGGCGATCGGCCCGGGCGCGAAGCTGCCTAACCCGGCTCCGTGACGGTCTAGTCGCAACGGTTAACTAGCAACACCCCATCAGGGGGTCGGGACCTCGTCCCGGCCCCCTGATGCACGTTCTGGGCGGGTGCATCCGCGATACTGGGCGCACCATGAGCGACGCGAGCCCCCGACCCGCCCGGACCGTCGCCGGGACCCGTCGAGCGACATCGACCGACGCATCGCCCGGGACGACCGACGGACTCGCCTGGGTCTCCTGGCTGCGGGTCCTGGCCATCCTCGCCGTCGTGCTGATCCACGTCGCGGGCATCACCGCCGTGGCGCCGGACGCCCGCAGCACCGCTCAGGGCAGCCTCGCCATCGCGCTCGACTTCGCGTCCCGGTGGAGCGTGCCCGTCTTCGTGATGGTGAGCGGTGCGCTCCTGCTGGACCCTGAGCGCTACCGCGGGCCTGGCGAATTCTTGCGCAAGCGGGCGCTGCGTCTCGTGCCCGCGGTGATCGTGTGGAACCTCGTCTACCTCGGCTACATCGTGGCGTTCACGGACCGGCCCACCGACTTCCACACGCTGGCGCAGCTGTTTCTCACCGGCAGGCTCTGGACGGCGCTGTACTTCCTCTGGATCGTCCTGGGTCTGGCCCTGGTCACCCCCCTGCTGGTGCCCTGGATCGCCTCGGCGACCCGAAGGGCGCAGGTCGCCGCCGGGCTCGCCCTGGCGGCCGTCCCCGCGCTGACGGTGCTCACCGTCCCGATGCGCACCGACGTGCTGTGGAAGGCCGACATGTCCTGGGTCGAGACGCCCTGGACCTGGTGGATCCCTTACCTGGGCTACTACGTGCTGGGGTTACGCCCTGCGCGACGTGGTGCTCACGCGGCTGGCGACTGGCCATGGCTGCGGCCACCGCAGTCGCGCTCACTGCGCTTCTGATCTGGCAATGGGGCGCCGAAGCCGGTCTCGCCGGCGTCCTGGAGCGCTACCTGCCCGCCGAGGCTTACTACTCGGTGACACTGGTGGTGCTTGCGGTGGCGATCTTCCTGCTCGCCCGTGCGCTGGTCAGGCCGGGCGGCTGGCTGGGCGTGCTCAGCGCCCGAGGGCCTGCGCTGGCCGGTCGACGGCTGGGCGACAGCACGCTCGGCGTCTTCGCGATCCACCTGCTGGTGCTGCAGGCCGTGCTGCGGATGCCGGGGATCGGTGGGGCGCCGGCGGCGGCTTCGGTCGCTGAGCTCCTGGCTCGCTGCGCCACCGTCTTCGTCGTGTCCTACCTGATCTCGCTTCTCGCTGCTCGCGTGCCCTACGTGCGTCGGGTGTTCTGAGAGCCTGCGCTCGCCGGATACGCCGCCTCCTCGAGCCGTCGAGTGACTCGCGCGCTTGTAGGGTTCCCCCGTGTCCCCGTCCCTGCCGCTGATCCGTTCCGCGGTCGGTGCGCCCGGCCTGGGCGACCGACGCCGTGCCGGGCTGGCGCGCACGGCCATGGCGAAGCTGCGAGCGGCCGGGCGGGAGGACGGGGCCGACGACGTCGCCGTCGCCGCGGCCGGCCGGATGAAGACCGCGGCTGCGAGGGCCGAACTGTTGGTCGAGACGGCACGAGCCGCGCTGGAGCAGGGCCATTCGACCCGACTGGCGCGGCCGGCGTACGCAGCACAGCTCGCGCTCGCGGACGAGCGGCTCGCCGAGGGCGACCGGAGCGCCGCGGCCGAGCTGTTCACCGACGCGCTGAAGCTCGCCACCCACCGGGTGCTGCACTTCGACAGCATCACCTCGCCACTGGCGGACGACCCCACCGGCTACACGGCGCCGCTGCGGGACAGCGCGGTTGCCACGGCGGTGCGGGCGGCGCGAGGGAGGGCCCGTAGCGGCTCGACGGACGGTGTCGCGGCGACCGGCACTCGTCCGGTGCGGCTGCTGATCGCGACCCGGATGAACGCCGACTTCCTCACCGAGATCCGCGAGCACTTCGACGAGCATCCCGGGTTCGAGACCAGGTTCGTCGACTTCGCGGAGGCCCGCGAGCTGGACCGGTTCGCGAAGAACCCCGAACGCATCGTGCTGCAGACGCTGACCGGCAAGCCCAAGCTGCCCGCTGTGGCCGAGGACGTGTTCCGAGAGCACCTGGACTGGGCGGACGTCGTGTTCGTCGAGTGGTGCACCGCGCTGGCTGCGCTGCTGACGCAGGTCGACCCCGGCGACACCCGGGTGGTGGTCCGGATGCACAGCTACGAGGCGTTCACGCTGTGGCCGCACCTGATGGACATGAGCCGGGTCGATGACATGGTGTTCGTCAGCGACCACCTGCGGGACCTGGCCGTGGCGGCGATCCCGGGGCTGCAGGAGGCCGGGGCGCCCCGGCTGCACGTGATCACCAACGCGGTGGACCTGCGGCGCTGCGTCCGAGCCAAGCGCGCGGAGGCGCGGTTCACCCTCGGCCTGGTCGGGGCGTCGAAGATGGTCAAGGACCCGCGCTGGGCGATCGCGGTGCTGCGCGAGCTGCGCACGCGCGACGAGCGCTACCGGCTGCTTCTGGTGCGCGGGGAGCTGGAGGAGCCGACCGAGGCGGCGCGCTGTACGTCGAGGCGTTTCAGCGCGACCTCGCCGAGCTCGAGCCGGTCGGGGCCGTGCAGGTGCTCGGGCACACCGACGACGTCCCCGCCGCGCTCCAGGACATCGGGGTGGCGGTGAGCTCCTCGGCCCGGGAGAGCTTCCACATCGGCTTCGTCGAGGGAGTGGGCAGCGGGGCGGTGCCCGTCGTACGCGACTGGCCGTTCTTCCCCGGAGCCGCCCGCGAGCTGTTCCCCGCCGACTGGGTCGTTGACGACCCGGAGGCGGCGGCGCAGCGGATCCTCGCGCTCACGCAGGACGAGGCGGTGTGGCGCGAAGCCGCGAGCGCCGCTGCTCAGCACGCCCTCGAGAGGTGGGACTGGACGGTGGTCGGACAGCAGTTCGAGAGCTTGCTAGACCACCGGAAGCCGGTTCTGAAAATCTGAGCCCCACATCGGGGCAAACGGGGCGCGCTGCGGATCAATCCCGCAGACTCACCGCCAGTGTCCGAGAGGTCGCTCTAGCGTGAGGTGGCCAGTTCGACCCGCTATGGCTGGAGACCTCCATGCGACGACGTCACCTTGTCCTCATCACCGCCGGGCTCATGACGGTGGCGCTCGCCGCGGGTGGAGCCGCGGCGGCCGCACCCGCCAAGGCCGGAGCAGAGCGGTCTGCACACGATCGCATCGCGGCGTACTGGACCCCGGCGCGGCGTGCCCACGCGATCCCGCGCGACGTCGTGCTGCCGTCCACGCGCGCGAAGGGCGGCAAGCCGGGGAAGCCGGGCGGCGGGGGCGGGGGCGGCGGTGGCGGCACCAGCGGAGTCGTCACCGGCGCCACATGGACCGGAGGCGGCAGCGTCGTGAAGACCACCGGCAAGGTGTACTTCAGCATGGGGTCCTCCAACTACGTCTGCTCCGGCTCTGCGATCGCGGGCAGTGCCAACCTCGTCCTGACCGCCGGGCACTGCGTGTGGGACGACTCCGACGGCTTCGCGACGAACTGGATGTTCTGGCCGGGCTACGACAACGGGAGCACGCCGTACGGCACCTGGACGGCCAGCGCCCTGTTCACCACGAGTGGGTGGCACGCCGCCGGTAACCGGGACTTCCCGAACGACGCGGGACTGGCAGTCGTGGCCAATGGCTCGGGCGGCACGCTCTCGGGTGTGCTCGGGCAGCTGCCGTCGATGGGCAGCTCGACGAACGCTTCCGTCACCCCGTTCTCGGCCTTCGGCTACCCGGCGGCGAAGAAGTACCACGGCGGGACCCTCACCTACTGTCAGGGGCCGGTGGACCTCGGGTACTACGACGGGGAGAACACGGTCTCCATGGCATGCGACATGACCGGTGGATCGTCCGGCGGGCCGTGGTACCAGGGTTCGCTCGACGGCCAGCTGATCACGTCGTTGAACAGCTACGGATACGGCGGGCTGAACCGGATGTTCGGTCCGACCTTCGACGGACAGGAAAGCGCGGCGTACTCGGCGGCCAACAACGGAAGTTGCGAGTCGAACGAGGTCTGCACCCCGCAGTGACAGCGCGTCAGCGGTCGATGACCGAGGTGTAGACGTCGTCGAGGACGTCGGCCTGCTTCTCCCACATCCATTCGGACAGAACGGGCTGTGCCTCGTCGTACGCCTTCTGGTAGGTGTCCGGGTCGTCGAGGACCCGGCGAACCGCGCGGATGTAGTCGTCGACGTCCTCGGCCACGAACACCTCGCCGATGCCGAGCCGGCTGACCGTCTCGCCGGTGGTCTTGAGGTCACTGACCACCATCGGCAGCCGGGCCTGGGCGTACTCGTAGATCTTGGTCGGCAGGTCGACTTCGTGGTTCGGCAGATGGAGGCCGGGGAAGACGCCGACGTCGGCGGAGGAGATGTAGCTGCAGATCCGGTCCACCTCGACATAGGGCAGGTGGTGGACCCGGTCGGCGACACCGAGGTCCTTCGCCACCCCGAGGACGCGGTCGAGGTTCGCCGACTCGCGGGCCACGAAGCCCACGTGGACGCCGGGGAGCCGGGGGAGCGCCTGGACCATCGTGTCGATGCCGCGCGCGGGTGTCATCACGCCGACGTACAGCAGCAGCGGGACGTCGGCGTCGAGGCCACACAGCTCGCGCACGCCCGGCCCAGGGTCCTTGGGGTCGAGCCCGACAGTCGGGGCGTTGCGGACGATCACCGGAGTCCGTGGTCAGGCCGTGGCCATTGGTGAGCAGCTCGCACATCGTCTCGGAGACGGTGGTGACGGCGTCGGCGTACGGCGCGTACTCGCGTTCATGGGCGATCATCGCCTTGTGCCAGCGTGGGTGGCTGTTCCACGGGTTGATGCCGGGCAGGTAGTCGTGGGAGTCCCAGACCAGAGCGGTACGACGACCCTCGCCGCGGGCACGGAGCTTGGCACGGGCGCCGACGCCGAGCATCCGGAAGTCGTTGGCGTGGATCAGGTCGGGCTTCAGCTGGTCGACCACGGGGCCCATCGCGAGCTCCCAGTCCCAGAGGCTGGGGTCGAGCCGGCGCCAGGCCCGGTCGCCCATCGTCCGCTGCCAGAACGCGGTGGTGAACCGGTCCAGCGGCGCGTCCATCCGGGCCCGTCGCTCGTCCAGGGCCTCGGTCCGGGCGACCCGCAGGTCGACGAGGTCGCCGTACGCCTTGGCCTGCACCCGGTTGGCGAGCACACGCAGGCGGCGCGGCAGGGCGGGCTGAGGGCCAGTGCCGTCGGCGAGCTGCGCGGCCAGTGCGAGCCGTTCGGTGCGCACCTCGGCACGGCGGGCGAGCGCCCTTTGTTTGGCGTACTTCGACATCCTGCCCGGCGGGTAGGCCAGGGGCGAGCGGAGCGGCGCCCGTCGGAACTCGTAGCGTCTCTTGGCCAGCACCATCGGCACCGGTACGAGCCGGACCCGCGCGTCGCCGAGCCGCCAGCGGTGCTCCTTGTTGTCCGGTGACTTGCCGAGCAGGACGACGTCCCAGCCGCGGTCCGCCATCGACCGGGCTTCCTTCTGCACCCGCGAGTCGCCCTCGACCTTGTTGTCGACCAGCATCACCACACGGCCTCGACCGCGCGCGCGGCCACGGTCGGCCCGGCGAGAGGGTCGGGCGGCTCCGGGTGCGGCGTTCATCGCGTCCTCCGGGGTTCGGGCGGCGTGTCCTCGGCGGACACGATACGGCCTGAGGCGTTGGTCGCCGGCCACTGCGGGTGCACGGCCGATCAGCGCCGCGGCGAGCACGGGTCCCCGGAAGGCGGACTCGAGCCTGCTGATTTGCGAGCAGTTCGAAAACTGTCGGCGGCCACATGTTGACTGGTTCCCATGACGGCACAGCTGTTCGACTCGGTCCCCGAAGCGCCCGCGGGCGTGGTCAGGGCTGCGCGCGAGGTCGTCGGCGATCTCCAGCATGTGCTGTGGGCGGCCAAGACACCGGCGGACCTGCTCGAGGTGACCGCAGAGCTCGAGCAGCTGCGGTCGACCCTGGCGGCGGTCGAGGCGCTCACGATCGTCGAGATCGACCAGACCGAGGCCGCGAAGACCGAGCAGGGCTGGGCCTCGACCAAGGACTACGTCACCGCGACGGCCGGAGGGCGGCGCGGGCACGGGCCGCGCCTGGTGAAGACGGCGACCGCGCTGGCGGGTGCACGCCGCGCCACCTGGTCGGCGCTGCATGACGGCGGGATCTCTCCCGAGCACGCCGACGTCATCGTGCGTGTCATCGACCTGCTCCCGGTTGACGGCGGTCTGCGGGACGAGGCCGAGCGCTTCCTCATCGACCAGGCCGCGCACCTCAACGCCACCGATCTGCAGACGGCGGGCGACCACCTGCTGGAGGTGCTCGATCCCGACGGCGTCGCGAAGCGGGAGGAGCGTCGCCTCGACAAGCACGAGCGGTCTGCTCACCTGAATCGTTGCCTGTCGATCATCGACGACGGGCTGGGCGGGGTGAAGCTGCGCGGTCGCGGCACGGTGGAGGACGCGGCCGTCATCCGGGCTGCGCTCGCGTCGCTGTCTGCACCCGCCGCCGAGGACCTCGAGCACACCGATCCCGAATCCGGAGTGGAGGGTCGCGACCCTCGCGACCACGGCGCCCGCACCTGGGACGCGCTGGTGGAGGCCTGCCAGCGGCTCCAGGACGCGGAGGTTCTCCCGGCTGCGCACGGCGCCAAGCCGCGGGTCATGGTCTTCATCGACTACGAGCAGCTGCGCTCCGGCCTGGGCACGGCCACCCTCGACAGCGGGGAGCGGATCTCCGCGGCGGCGGTGAGGAAGCTGGCCTGCGACGCTCATGTCATCCCCGTGCTGCTGGGCACGCACAGCCAGGTGCTCGATGTCGGGCGCAGCGCCCGGCTGGTGACGATGGGCATCTGGCTCGCCCTCGTCGCGCGGGACCGGCACTGCGCCTTCCCCGGGTGTCGCCGGCCACCGATCGCCTGCGACGCCCACCACGTGACGCACTGGATCGACGGAGGATCCACCTCCCTCAGTGGCATGGTGCTGCTCTGCCGAGCCCACCACACGATCATCCACACCACCGACTGGCAGGTCCGGATCAACCCGACGGACCAGAAGCCCGAGTTCAAGCCGCCGGCGTTCGGTCGACGCCTGAGACCGAGGTACGAGAAACAGTTGGCCGCCAGTGGTGGGTGGATCCGCGAGATGCCACCACGCGAGTAGTTCAGAGCCTCTCGGCCGACTCCAGCGCGGGCACTCGCCGGCAGTCCAGGACGTGGTCGGCGTGCGCGCCCACCAGCTCGAAGTCGAACGCGTCGTGGTCGGTCAGGACGACGACCAGGTCGGCGGCCGCCACCTCCTGCTCGGTGAGCTCCGCCTGGGTCGTGCCCGGCGGGGGGACGTCGACGTACGGGTCGCTGACCCGCACCTCGCCACCCATCGCGGCGAGCAGGCCTGCCACCCGCGGGCCGGGGGACTCCCGGGCGTCGCCGGTGTTCTTCTTGTAGGCCATTCCCAGCAGCAGGATCCGCGAGCCGTTGATCGGCTTGCGCTGCCGGTTCAGCGACGCGCTGATCCGGTGGACCACGTAGTCGGGCATGTGGTCGTTGATGTCGTTGGCGAGCTCGACGAAGCGGAACGACTGGCCGAGGGACTGCTTGACCTGCCAGGACAGGTAGGACGGGTCGATGGGCAGGCAGTGTCCGCCGACCCCGGGGCCCGGGGTGAAGCGCATGAAGCCGAACGGCTTGGTCGAGGCGGCGTCGATCGCCTCCCAGACGTCGATGTCGAGCTCGTGGGCGAAGATCGCGAGCTCGTTGACCAGCGCGATGTTGACGTGCCGGAAGGTGTTCTCCAGCAGCTTGGTGAGCTCGGCCTCCTTGGGGGAGGAGACCGGCACGGTCCGGTCGACGACCGTGTCGTAGAAGCCCTGGACCTTCGGCGAGCGCGGCCTCGTCGGTGCCGGCGACGACCTTCGGCGTGGTCACGAAGGTCCACGTCGTGTTGCCCGGGTCGATCCGCTCGGGGCTGTAGCCGAGGTGGAAGTCGACGCCCGCCCTGAGGCCCGAGCCCTCCTCGAGCAGCGGAGCCACGAGCTCCTCGGTGGTCCCGGGGTATGTCGTGGACTCCAGGATGACCGTGGCGCCCGCGACGAGGTGCTCGGCGAGGGAACGGCTCGACTCCTCGATGTAGGACAGGTCCGGGTTGCCCTCGCGGAGGGGGGTCGGCACCGTGATCACCGCGACGTCGAACCCGCCGCAGTCGTCGTACCCGGCGCTCGGCCGGTAGCGCCCGGTCGCCAGCGCGGCCGCGAGCTGCTCGCTCGGGATGTCCTCGACGTAGGAGTCGCCCGCCGCGCAGCCGGGCGGCGCGAGCGGCGTCGGGCTCGACGCCGACGACCTCCCAGCCGACCTCGACGGCCCGCATGGCGAGCGGCAGCCCTACGTACCCCTGGCCGGCGACGACGAGCTTGCCGCGCGGCGCCGGGTCTGGCGTCGGCGTGGGGTCCGAGGACGTCACAAGTGCTCGCTTTCGTGGGGTGTGTCCGGCTGCGGGTCAGTGTATTGGTAGGCAGCGCCGGAGCCGGGCGGGCGGGGATCGGCATGGGAGCCTGCGAAATCGCCCAGCCTTTGTCACAATGGTCACTTTGGTAACGCTTTTCTCTTCGTCGTCCTGGGGTGCCGCAATGCAGCAACGTCCGACCGTCCGCGCTCGCGCTCGCGCTCCTGGTGCGGGTGAGCCTGTCGCTGCTGCTCGGCCTCGCCGCGGTCGCGCTCCCGCTGTGGGCCCTCGGGCCCGGCTTCGACGGCGGATCGAGCGACAACCGTGCCGACAACCCCGCCGCTGACCTGCCGGTCGGGGATGGCAACGCGTCGCTGACCTCGCTCTCGGTGCCGGCCGCCGGCGACCTGCAGCTCGCCGGCTCCGGAGACAAGGTCGTGGTCGCAGAGCTCGGCGCGGAGAACACCCAGCACTACGGCATGGTCGGCGTCACCTGGATCGCCGGCACCGGCGCCGACGATCTCGAGGTCGAGGTCCGCGTCCACGACGCCACGTCCGGCTGGACCGGTTGGCAGGCGCTGGTCATCGACGACGACGGGCCCTCGGAGTCGGAGACGCAGAGCGACACGGCGGAGGCCACCCAGGTCCGCGCGGGCACCAAGCCGACCTGGGTCGGGACCTCGGACGGCGTCGCGGTGCGGTTGCTCTCGGCCGCCGGGCCGGCGCCGGACGACGTACAGGTCGCGCTCATCGACGGCGGCACCGGCCTCGCCGAGGCGCCGGACTCCGACTCCAGCTCCGCGCAGCTCTCCGCCGCGAGCGGCGGCGGCATCCCGGCCCGCCCGACGATCGTGACCCGCAAGCAGTGGGGCGTCGACCGCAGCAGCGAGTCCGCCTGCGACAGCCCCAACACCGTGCCGACCATGCGCGGGATCGTGCTGCACCACACGGTGAACAGCAACGACTACACGCCCGAGGAGGCCCCGGGCATCGTGCGGGCGATCCACCTGTACCACACCAAGTCGCGCGGCTGGTGCGACGTCGGTTACAACTTCCTCGTCGACAAGTACGGCGTGATCTACCAGGGTCGTCGCGGCGGCATCAACAAGCAGGTCCGCGGCGCGCACGCCGGCAACTGGGACGTGAACACCTACACGACCGGCATCTCGATGATCGGCAACTTCGAGAACGCCATCGTTCCCCCGGCCCTCCAGGACGCGGTGGTCCGGTTCATGGCCTGGCGGCTCGCGTCGTTCGGCGTCGACCCGATGGGTACGGCGACCTTCGGTGGCCGGTCGATTCCGGCGATCGCCGGGCACCGGGACGTCTACAAGTCCGGGATCCGTCCGGCTACGGCGACTGCCTGTCCGGGCAAGTACGCCTACGACTGGCTGGTGAACGGCAACCTGCGCTCGCGCGTGAAGAAGATGATCGCCGACGCGCCGCCGCCGAGCGAGTCCCCGTCGGCATCCACTTCTCCGTCGGTCAGCCCGTCGCCGAGCCCGACCGAACCGCCGCCCCCCTCGGTCAGCCGCGTCGCCGCCGACGACCGCTACGCCACCGCGGCCGCGATCGCGAAGGACACGTTCACCGGCCCGGTGGGAGCGGTGTTCCTGGCTTCCGGCGAGAACTTCCCCGACGCCCTGTCCGCGGGCCCTGCCGCGGGCCGGCGCGGACCGGTGCTGCTCACCCGGGGCTCGACGCTGCCCGACCAGACGGCCGCGGCCTTGAAGACGCTGATGCCGTCGACGATCTACGTGCTCGGCGGTGAGAGCGCCGTCTCCGCGTCGGTGGCCCAGCAGGCCGCGTCGTACGCCCCGGTCGTCCGGCTCGCCGGCTACAGCCGCTACGGCACCGGCAAGCTGATCAGCAAGCAGTTCTGGCCCGATCGCTCCGCCACCGTCTATCTGGCCTCTGGACTCGCCTACCCGGACGCGCTCTCCGGCGGGGTCCTGGCGGCCCGCGCCAACGCGCCGGTGCTGCTCTCGGCCACCAGCCGGATCCCGACGCCCACTCGCAAGACGCTCACCCGGCTCGCGCCGAACCGGGTCGTGATGCTCGGCGGGACGGTCGCGCTGACCGACGAGGTCGCCGCCCAGGTCCGCCAGCTGCTGCCGAACGCCACGGTGTCGCGGATCGCCGGCGCGAACCGGTACGAGACCTCCGCGCTGGTCGCGCAGAGCGGCTGGTCCACGGCCCCGCTCGGCTACTTCGCCTCCGCCCTCGACTTCCCCGACGCGCTGGCCGGGGTGCCGGCCGCGACGGTGAAGGGCGGCCCGCTGCTGCTCGCGCGGCCGCGGTGCCTGCCGGCGCCGGTGTACGGCGAGGTGCAGAGCCTCGGCATGCAGGACCGGATCCTGCTCGGCGGGACCCTCAGCCTCCGGGACGGAGCGGCCACCAGGCAGTGCGCGAGCTGACCGGGGGCCGCTGTTAGGCTCCGACGCATGTCGCGGCCAGACTTCATCCCGCCGGCACGCCCGGTCATCGGCGACGACGAGATCGAGGCCGCCGTGCGCGTCCTGCGCAGCGGCATGGTCGTCCAGGGGCCCGAGGTCAAGGGCTTCGAGGACGAGTTCGGCGCCCTCGTCGACGGTCGGCACTGCGTCGCCGTCAACTCCGGGACCTCCGCGCTGCAGCTCGCGCTGATGGCGCTCGGGCTCCAGCCCGGCGACGAGGTGATCGTCCCGTCGTTCTCGTTCGCAGCGACGGCCAACGCCGTACGCCTCGCCGGCGCCGAGCCGGTCTTCGCCGACATCGAGCCCGACCACTTCTGCCTCGACCCGGACGCGGTCGCGGCGGCGGTCGGCCCGCGGACCGCCGCGATCATGCCGGTGCACCTCTACGGCCACCCCACGGACATGACCGCGATCCAGGCGGTCGCCGACCGGCACGGGCTCGCCGTCGTCGAGGACGCCGCCCAGGCGCACGGCGCGACCTGGGACGGTCGCCCGGTCGGGGCGTGGGGGCAGGCGGGCTGCTTCAGCTTCTACCCGACCAAGAACATGCACTCGCTCGAGGGCGGCATGGTCACCACCGCCGACGACGACTTCGCCCGGACGGTCCGGCTGCTGCGCAACCAGGGCATGGAGCAGCGCTACGCCAACGAGCTCGTCGGCGCCAACATGCGGCTGACCGACGTCGCGGCCGCCATCGGACGCGTCCAGCTCACCAAGCTGGCCGGCTGGAACGAGCAGCGACAGGCCAACGCGGCGACGCTGTCGGCCGGTCTCAAGCACGTCGGGGTGCCGCCGGTGGCGCCGCAGGCCACGCACGTCTTCCACCAGTACACGATCCGGGTGCCCGACGGGCGCCGGGACGCCGTACAGGCCGGGCTGACCGAGCGCGGGATCGGCAGCGCGGTCTACTACCCGACGCCGATCCACCTGCTGCGCCCGTTCGTGCCCGGCGCGCACCCCGCGAACCGGGACTGGGACCTGCCGGAGACGATGCGCGCCGCCGACGAGGTGCTGTCGCTGCCGGTCTGGCCCGGCCTCACCGACGAGCAGCTCGGCCGGATCGTCGATGCGGTCAACGAGCTGACGGAGGAGTCGTGACCGCGCCGCTGCGGGCCGGGCTGGTCGGGCTCGGCGCGATGGGCCGCCACCACGCCCGCGTGCTGGCCGGGCTCGAGGGTGTCGACCTGGTGGCGATCGCGGACCCGGACGGCGACCCGCACGGGCGCGGTCAGGGCGTCGACGTCGTGCCGGACGTCACCTCGATGATCGCGCGCGGGATCGACTACGCCGTGGTGGCCTGCCCGACCGGCATGCACGAGGAGGTCGGGCTGGAGCTGGCCGCTGCCGGGGTCGGTGCGCTGATCGAGAAGCCGCTCGCCGAGTCGCTGGTCGCGGCCCGCAAGCTGACCGAGGCCTTCGAGGCGGCGGGCCTCGTCGCCGGGGTCGGTCACATCGAGCGCTACAACCCGGCGCTGCAGAGCCTGCGCAGCCGGCTGGAGGCGGGTGACCTCGGCGAGGTCTACCAGGTGGTGACCCGCCGGCAGGGTCCGTTCCCGCACCGGATCGCCGACGTCGGTGTGGTCAAGGACCTCGCCACCCACGACATCGACCTGACCGCCTGGGTGACCGGTGAGGAGTACGCCTCGGTCTCGGCGCGGACGTTCCACAAGAGTGGCCGCCCGCACGAGGACATGGTGTCGGTGACCGGCGACCTGACGTCCGGATCGATCGTCAGCCACCTGGTGAACTGGCTGAGCCCGTTCAAGGAGCGGTTCACCGCGGTCACCGGCGCGCGCGGCTGCTTCATCGCGGACACGCTGACCGGTGACCTGAGCTTCCACGCCAACGGCGAGCAGTCGATGGGGTGGGAGGCGCTGCAGACGTTCCGCGGCGTGTCCGAGGGCGACAGCATCCGCTACGCCCTGGACAAGCGCGAGCCGCTGCTCGTCGAGCACGAGCGGTTCCGCGACGCGATGGGCGGCGGCGGGGCCGGGATCGTCACGCTGCGGCAGGGGCTGCGGACCGTCGAGGTCGCCGAGGCGGTGCTGGAGTCGGCGTCGTCCGGCGGCACGGTGACGCTGCCGCCGGTGGGGTAGGGCTGGGCTCGGCGCCGCTGGTCGTCGTGCGCGACCACTCGGACGGGCAAAGTCGCGCTGTTGAGCCCGAATTGGACGTTGGGGCCGCCGTTTGCCCGTTCGACGGGTCGTCCGGGTGTCAGCGGTGGGGCCGGCGGGTGACGCGGGCGAGCAGGCCGGGCTTGTCGGGGCCGGGGTTTCGAGACGCTCGCTGCGCTCGCTCCTCAACCACCGGTGTCTGCGCCTTCTTGCGGCCCTCGCGCCGGCCTTCCCGCCGCGCGTCGTTGGCGGCGGCGGTGGTGGCGTCCTGGGCGAGGTGGACCGCGGCGCGGTACATCGCCGCGTAGCGCTCGCCAGGCGGCGTCCATCGCGGCCTCGGCCTCGGCGTCGCTGCCTCCGGCGTCCGCCAGGCGATCGCATGCGTCCCAGACCTGGTCGGCGACTGCGGCGAGCTCGGGCAGCACCGGTACGTCGTCCCACGTCAGTCGGTGCCGGCTCAGCTGCGGGTCGATGAACTCGTCGACGGGGTGCGGCTCGCCCTCCGGGACGGCCGGGACGCCGAGTCCGAGCTCGGGGGAGACCCGTCCCATGGCCGCACGCCAGTCGCTGAGGAGGTCGTCGTACCGCAGGAAGCTGCGCCGCCGCCCGCGGGTCCGCCGCTCGGTGACCAGCAGCGCGTTGACCCAGCCGGCGAGGTTCTTCACCGCGAACGCGTCTTCGGCGGCGTCGGTCCGTGCGCCGTAGTGCGTGGCGCGGCTGCCGAGCACCTCGGCGGGGTGGCGCAGCATCACCACGAACGCCAGGTCCATGCCGAGCCCATCGGTCGCCTCCACCCAGCGCTCGAGCGTCCAGGTGGTGCGCGGGTCCTTGACCGCGGTCCAGCCTTCGGCGGCGGCGTGCTCGTCGAGCCAGGCGCCGAGTGCTCGTGATTCCTCCTCGCCGAACGCGTCGTGCATCAGGTCGGCGGCCTCGGGCCGGCCGTCGGCGATGCTCACGTTGGCGCGCTTGAGGAGCCGGTTGTGGAAGTCGACCGACCACTTCGACTCGTAGAAGCCGCGCGGGTTCGACTCGTTGGCCTTGAGGTAGGGGCCGGGGACGTGGACGCCGAGGTGGTGCAGCGTGCCGGCGATCGTGCTGGTGCCGCTGCGCCCCGCGCCGGTGACCAGCAACAGCGAGCGGCTCATGGGTGGGGACACTACCGGAGGCCGCTGGGGTGGTTTCGAGACGCTCGCTGCGCTCGCTCCTCAATCACCGGGTGGGCTCAGGCGCCGATGACGATCCGGCGCTTGCCCGCCCACGCCGCGGGGTCGGTCACGCGCCGGCCGTCGACGAGCACCTCGACGCCGGGCAGGTCGTCGGGGGTGAGCGAGCGGTACTCGGCGTGGTCGGCCTGGATCACCGCCGCGGTCACCGGCTCACCCCGGTGCGGCGGCAGGCCGAGCCCCTCGAGCTCCTCCGCTGAGTACATCGGGTCGGAGACCAGCGGCTCGGCCCCACGCGCCTGCAGCTCCGCCACCGCGCCGAACACGCCGGAGAAGGCGGTCTCCTTCACGCCGCCGCGGTAGGAGGCGCCCAGCACCAGCACGGACACGCCGACCAGGTCGCCGAGCGCCGCGGCGAGCAGGTCGACCGCGTAGGCCGGCATCGAGGCGTTGGCCGCGCGCGCCGCGGACACCACCGTGGCGTCGGGGTCGTTCCACAGGTAGAGCCGCGGGTAGACCGGGATGCAGTGGCCGCCGACCGCGATGCCGGGCAGGTGGATGTGGCTGTAGGGCTGGGTGTTGCAGGCCTCGATCACCTTCATCACGTCGACGCCGATGGAGCCGGCGTACCGCGCGAACTGGTTCGCGAGTCCGATGTTGACGTCGCGGTACGTCGTCTCCGCCAGCTTGGCGAGCTCCGCGGCCTCGGCCGACCCGAGGTCCCACACGCCGTTGGGCCGGTCCAGGTCGGGCCGCTCGTCGAAGTCGAGGACCGCCTCGTAGAACGCGATGCCCGCGCGGGCCGACGCCTCGTCGATCCCGCCGACCAGCTTCGGGTAGCGGCGCAGGTCCGCGAACACCCGCCCGGTGAGCACCCGCTCGGGGCTGAACACCAGGTGGAAGTCCTCGCCGGGCGTCAGGCCGGACCCCTCCGCGAGCATCGGCGCCCACCGGGTCCGGGTGGTGCCGACCGGCAGCGTGGTCTCGTAGCTGACCAGGGTCCCCGGCTGCAGCCCGGCCGCGACGGCGCGGGTGGCGGCATCCATCGCGCGGAAGTCGGGCCGGCTCTGGTCGTCCACGAACAGCGGGACGACCAGCACGACCGCCTCGCTGCCGCGCACGGCTTGGGTCACGTCGGTCGTCGCGGTGAGCAGTCCCTCGCCGACCACGCGCGTCATCGCCTCGCCGAGGCCGCCCTCGCCGGGGAACGGCTCGGTCGCGGCGTTGACCAGGTCGACCACGCGGGGATCGATGTCGGCGCCGACCACCTGATGGCCCTTGGTCGCGAACTGGACCGCCAGCGGCAGGCCGATCTTGCCGAGCGCGACGACGCAGATGCGCATGGGTTCCTCGTTCCGGGGGGCGGTGTCGGGGGCCGGGGTCAACGTGTCGGGGTCAATCGGTTCAGGGCCCGCCGCAGGACACGGCGGCCGAGCTCGGCGGGCAGCATCTCGCGCTCCACGAAGAGGTACCCGCGCTTGGCCCGCCGCGCCGTGAACGACGCCCGGCGCCGCCCGCGGGCCGCCTCGGTGGTGAGCGGGCCGCGCTTGTAGGAGACCGGCACGTCGTAGGTCCAGGGGCCGGCGTGGGCGCGGATCCGGACCGCCCACCGGGTGCCCTCGGGCGCCTCCTCGTCGAGCAGCGCGCGGAGGTCCACCTCGCCGGTCAGGCCGGTCGGCTCGCCGCGGCCGCGGTCGGTCAGCGTCACCGGGAAGTCGGCGCCGGGCTCGATCTTCCCGAGCTCGCGCCGGCGCGCCTTCGGCACGACCCGGTCCTCGAGCCGGACCAGGGACACGCTCAGGTGGTCCGCGCTGTCGGCGGTGAACGGGACCGTCCCGGACACGGTGAGCGTGTGCCCGTCGAGCCGCGGGTGACGCACGACGACCTCGCGTCTTCACCCGCTTGCGGATCGACTTGTCGGTGGCGTCGTACCACGCGTCCGGGTGGCCGGAACCGTCGCGGAAGCCGGGCAAGGACGGCGTACACGCGGTCGCCGGCCAGGGTCAGCGGCGCGGCCTTGACCGGCTCCTCGACCGACACCAGGGCGCGCAGGTTGTCGAGGTCGCGGGCCTGGGTCAGCCGCAGCGCGAGCCGGCTGGGGAACCCGAGCCGCTCCACGACGCCCTCGGTGAGGTAGCGGTCGGCCAGCTCGCCGACCGCCTCGACCAGCTCGGCCTGCTCGCCGGCGTCGGTCAGCTCGGGGAGCTCGCGGTTGAGCACCTTGGTCAGCTCCCACGCGAAGTGCCGGCGCAGGAACGCGTCGCGCTGCCGGCCCGGCTCGAGCAGCGCGGCGACGTGGTCCATCACCGCGCCGATGTCGCCGACCCGCTGGCGCCAGCGGGTGGAGTAGCTGATGTTGGTCTCGTCGGCGCGTTTCACCGCGTAGTAGTAGGTGTAGTCGGCCAGCACCGAGACCCGCTTCGCGTGCGTGACCGCGTCGATCGTGAACGGCTGGTCGCTGCCGACGCGCAGGTCGCGGGAGAAGTGCAGGTCGCGTTCGACGATGAGGGAGCGGCGGTAGAGCTTGGTGTTGGACAGCGCGAACGCGAGGTCGGACTCGACCAGGTCGAGGTCCTTGCGGGTCTTGGCGAAGATCCGCTGGTCCACGTTGCGGCCGTCGACGCCGACCATCCGGCCGAAGATCACGTCGGAGCCCCACTTGTCCGCCTTGGCCACCAGCCGCTCCAGGGCCTCCTCGCCGAGGTAGTCGTCGGCGCCGAGGAAGAACACGTAGCGGCCCCGGGCCAGCTCGAGCCCGCGGTTGCACGGGGTGGCGGGGCCGCCGGAGTTGGGCTGGTGCACGACGACGAACACGTCGGGGTGGGCTTCGGCGAACCGGTCGAGCTCCTCGCCGCTGCCGTCGGTGGACCCGTCGTCGACGGCGATCACCTGCAGCCGGTCGTGGCCGATGGTCTGGGCGAGCAGCGACTCGAGGGTCCGGGTCAGGTAGGGCATGGTGTTGTACACCGGCACGATGACGCTGACGTCGAGCCCGGGTGCGTCCGCCATGACCATCCCTCCGACCGTCGACGACGCCGTGACACTACCAATCCGCACCCCCTCGTCGAGCCGTCAGGTTCCGTCCGTCGAGCCGTCAGGTCCCGTCTGTCGAGCCGTCAGGGTCCGTCCGTCGAGTCGCCGGGTTCCGTCCCGACCGGCCCGGCGGCGTCGTACGCCGGGCCCGGAGGCTGGCGTAGAGTCCGGCGACATCATGAGTGCCACGATCAAGCCGACTGCGCAGGTCGACGACAGCGCCGTCCTGGGCGAGGACACCACGGTGTGGGAGCTCGCCCAGATCCGGGAGCGCGCGAGGCTGGGTTCGGGCTGCGTGATCGGGCGAGGGGCGTACGTCGGGTCCGGGGTCCACCTCGGCGACAACGTGAAGCTGCAGAACTACGCGCTCGTCTACGAGCCGGCGACCTTGGCCGACGGCGTCTTCGTCGGACCGGCCGCGGTGCTGACCAACGACGCCTACCCGCGCGCGGTCGACCCCGACGGGACGCTCAAGCGCGCCGGCGACTGGGAGGCGGTCGGCGTCGAGGTCGGCGAGGGTGCGTCGCTCGGCGCGCGGTCGGTGTGCGTCGCGCCGGTGCGGGTGGGCCGGTGGGCGCTGGTGGCGGCCGGCGCGGTGGTGACCAGGGACGTCGCGGACTTCGCGCTGGTGATGGGCGTGCCGGCCCGGCAGGTCGGCTGGGTGGGCCATGCCGGTGTGCGCCTGGAGGAGGCGGGGGAGGGCCGGTGGCGCTGCCCGCGGACCGGCCGGGAGTACGTCGAGCAGCGGGGCCACGCCGGGACCCGGCTGACCGAGGCCCGGACGGGACCTGACGGCTCGACGGACGGAACCTGACGGCTCGACGGACGGAACCTGACGGCTCGACGGACGGAACCTGACGGCTCGACGGACGGAACCTGACGGCTCGACGGACGGAACCTGACGGCTCAACGGACGGAACCTGACGGCTCAACGGGCGAGGGCGGGGGTCAGTCGGCGGCGGCCTCGGCGCTGTCGGGCTCCTCGCTGGGCGACTCCGCGATCGACTCGGCGTGCCGGCGGCGGTGCCGCAGCTGCACCCACCGGCCGCGCCGACCGCGCTTGGCGCCGCCGACCTCGGTCCCGTCGATCTCCGTGCCGGGCGACTTCGCGGCCTCGACCGCGGCCTTGGCGATCGGCAGCACCGCCTCGCCGCGGGACGCCTCGGGCACGAGCTCCTCGAACGGGATGACGCCGACCGCGGCCAGCACCGACGGCAGCATCACCGCCGCCAGGCTGGAGTAGCCCGCGGCCGAGGGGTGGAACCGGTCCGGTCCGAACAGCTCCTTCGGGGTGGCGGCGAACTCCGGCCCGAGGACCGAGCCCAACGACACGGTCCGGCCCCCGGCCTCGACGACGGCCACGGTCTGCGCGGCGGCGAGTCGTCGCGACCACGCCCGCGCGACCTGCCTGAGCGGCGGGGCGATCGGCTCGATCGTGCCGAGGTCGGGGCAGGTACCGACCACCACCTCGACGCCCTCATCGCGCAGGCGTCGTACGCCCTCGGACAGCAGCCGCACCGACTCCGACGGGAGTCGCGTGTGCGTCACGTCGTTGGCGCCGACCAGGATCACCGCCACGTCCGGCTCGACGGTGAGCACCTCGTCGATCTGGCCGGCGAGGTCGCGGGTCTGCGCCCCGACCTTCGCGACCGATCGGAGGTAGACGCGTCGGCTGGCGCCCTCGGCGAGCCCGGAGGCCAGGTGTGCCCCGGGCGTCTGCTGCACCTGCTCCACCCCGTACCCGGCGGCCGACGAGTCGCCGAGCAGCGCGACCTTGATCGCCGGCCCCGGCCGGCCGTGTCCGTACCAGCCGCTCGGCTGGGGCGGCTCGCCGTCGGCGTTGCCGATCTGGCGACGGGCGAGCACCGCCTCGGCGCGCAGGACGCCGTACAGGGACGCGCCCGCCAACGACAGGCCGCCGCCGCCATACGCAGCGGCAGCCGCAAGCTTGCGAGCTGCTGCTGCCTTCCCCACGCGGCCCACCCTATTCACTCGCGCATAAACTCGCGACGTGCGCTACGTGAACTCGCTCCTGGACCTGGTCGGCAACACCCCGCTGCTCCGGCTGCACAAGACGCTCGACGGGATCGGTGACGGCGGGCCGATGGTGCTGGCCAAGGTCGAGTACCTCAACCCGGGCGGCTCGGTGAAGGACCGGATCGCGGTCCGCATGGTCGAGGCCGCCGAGGCGTCCGGCGAGCTGAAGCCCGGCGGCACGATCGTCGAGCCGACCTCGGGCAACACCGGGGTGGGGCTGGCGATGGTCGCGCAGGCCAAGGGCTACACGTGCGTGTTCGTGTGCCCGGACAAGGTGAGCGAGGACAAGCGCAACGTGCTCAAGGCGTACGGCGCGGAGGTGGTCGTCTGCCCGACGGCCGTCCCGCCCGAGCACCCCGACTCCTACTACAACGTCTCGGACCGCCTGGTGCGCGAGATCGAGGGCGCCTGGAAGCCCGACCAGTACTCCAACCAGAACAACCCGCGCTCGCACTACGAGACCACCGGACCGGAGATCTGGGAGCAGACCGACGGCAAGATCACCCACTTCGTCTGCGGCGTCGGCACCGGCGGCACGATCAGCGGGATCGGGAAGTACCTCAAGGAGAAGAACGCGTCGGTGCAGATCGTCGGCGCGGACCCGGCCGGGTCGGTCTACTCCGGCGGGTCCGGGCGGCCCTACCTGGTCGAGGGGGTCGGCGAGGACTTCTGGCCGACCACCTACGACAAGGACATCGCGGACCGGATCATCGAGGTCTCCGACGCCGACTCGTTCGCGATGACGCGCCGCCTCGCGCGCGAGGAGTCGCTGCTCGTCGGCGGGTCCTCCGGCATGGCCGCGTTCGCCGCGATCCAGCTCGCCCACGAGCTGGACGGGACGCCCGAAGGTGAGGACGCGGTCATCGTCGTACTCCTGCCGGACTCGGGCCGCGGCTACCTGACCAAGGTGTTCAACGACGAGTGGCTCGGCCAGTACGGCTTCCTGCCCGCCACCGGGACGCAGACCGTCGGCGAGGTGCTGCGTGGCAAGAGCGGTCAGATCCCCGACCTCGTGCACACCCATCCCAACGAGACGATCGCCGAGGCGGTGCACATCCTGCAGGAGTACGGCGTCTCGCAGATGCCCGTGGTGCGGGCCGAACCGCCGATCGTGGCCGCCGAGGTCGCCGGATCCGTGTCCGAGCGCAACCTGCTCGAGGCGCTCTTCTCCGGGCACGCGAAGCTCGTCGACCCCGTCGAGCAGCACATGGACGCGGCGCTGCCCACGATCGGCTCCAACGAGCCGGTCTCGGCCGCGGTGGCCGCCCTCGAGGGCGAGGACGCGCTGCTCGTGCAGGAGGACGGCAAGCCGATCGGCGTGGTCACGCGTCAGGACCTGCTGGCCTACCTCGCCGGCGGCAGCTGAGGCTCTTGGCGGTAGTCCTCGTCGGGCCTCCGGCTTGGTGCTGTCGGCTGCGGAAGTATGAATCTTGATAGTCAATTATGACTAGATCCAGCCGGGCGCCGGTGGTAGATCGGACCGATGTGTGCTTAATCTCCCTTGTCAGTACCAATCATCACAATCGGGGGGTTCCGTTCCCATGAGCACGTCCAAGCACCGCGTCGCTGCCGTCGCAGCCGGCGCCACCATCCTCGTCGGCTTCGGCTCCTTCGGCGCTGTCGCGTCCGGGATGATCACGTCCAGCGACATCAAGAACCACCAAGTGAAGACCGCCGACATCGACCGCGGCGCAGTCGGCAGCGGCAAGGTCAAGGACGGTTCGCTGAAGATCCGCGACCTCGACCCGGCCACGATCGCCGCGCTGCAGGGCGCGAAGACCGCCGGCGACGCGCCGCAGGGGGCGAAGGGCGACAAGGGCGACCAGGGCCCGCAGGGGCCGCAGGGCCCGAAGGGCGACAAGGGCGACGATGCGACCGTCGGCATCAGCCACTGGTCCGTGGGCGGGACTGTCCCGGCCGCGAACAAGCCGTTCTCGCAGGCCGATCCGACCGACCCGACCTACATGCCCGGCTCTACTGAGCTGGTGGCCGAGTGCCAGAAGCCGGGTCACCTGGCCATCGCCGGTGGATACACGGCCGGCTCCTACAAGGGCGGGGTGACGACGTACTACAGCTACGCCACGCCCGGCGCTCCCGGCACCGACGCCTACGGAGCGGGCTGGAAGGTCGGGTTCACGAACATGACCGACACGCGGAGCTCTCCGTGAATTCCACCAGCGGCGGTTTCGTCACGGTGGCTGACATCGGCGGCCGCTTCAACGACCCTAACGAGGGTCAGGGCGCCACGGTCGCCGACACGTTCGACCTCCCGGCGGGTACACACCAAATCACCACCGACGGGTTCTTCACGTCGACCGCCGCGAACTCCGGCAAGACGCGGCTCCAGGTCGCGGTCCGCGCCGGTGGTCAGGACCTCGGTACGTGCTTCACCGGGGCAGCCAGCCCGCTGAAAGACCGTGAGGCGACCTGCTCGACGACCCGGGTGATCACCGTGTCTGAGGACACGCCGGTCACGGTCTACGTCTTCGGATACCAGGACGACCAGGGCGGGTCGGACAGCGGCAAGTTCGCGGCCTACACCACCACCTCGGCGATCCAGGTCAAGTAGCAACATCGCCCGAGAGCCGTGCAGGCGGCGCACCCCGGTTTCCGAGACCGGGCGGGCACCACGTGAGCCAGCCGAACCCCGGGGCGCGCTGGTGACGACGGCCCGTCGGACGGGCAAACAGAGCCCTAACCGGGTGATCCGGGCCGTTCCGGCGCCGTCTGCCCGTCCGAGTGGCTGCGCGCGGCCGCCGGCGGTGAGGAGGCGCCGGGTCGGCGGGCCGGGCGTGTGAGGACGCGCCGGGTCGGCGGGTCCGGCGCGGCTGGCTAGGGTGTGCGCGTGGAGGACCCGTCGCTGCTCACGTTCGTGCTGCTCGGGCTCGCGGGTCTCTCGGCCGGCTTCGTCGACGCGGTCGTCGGCGGGGGCGGGCTGATCCAGCTCCCCGCGCTCGTCGTCGGCCTGCCCGGCGCCGCGCCGGTGCACATCCTCGCGACCAACAAGCTCGGGTCGGTGTGCGGTACGACGGTCAGCTCGCTCACCTACTACCGACGCGTCCGCCCCGACCCGAAGACGTTCGGGCCGCTGATGCTGCTGGCCTTCCTCGGCTCGCTCGTCGGCGCGGTCGTCGCGAGCCACATCCCCAAGTCGGCGTTCAACCCGATCGTGCTGTTGGTCCTCGTGGTCGTGGGGACCTACGTGCTGCTCAAGCCCGACGTCGGCAAGGTCACCGCGCTGCGCTTCGCCGGCCACCGGCACACGCTCGCCGCGATGGCCGCGGGCCTGGTGATCGGCTTCTACGACGGCGCGCTCGGCCCCGGCACCGGCTCGTTCTTCGTCTTCACGCTGGTCGGGCTGCTCGGCTACAACTTCCTCGACGCGTCCGCGAAGGCCCGGATGGCCAACTGGGCCACCAACGTCGCGGCGCTGTGCGTGTTCATCCCTCAGGGCGCGGTGATGTGGAAGGTCGGGCTGGTGATGGGCGGCTGCAACCTCGTCGGCGGCTACCTCGGCGCGCGCACCGCCGTGGCCCGGGGCGCGACGTTCGTGCGGGTGTTCTTCGTGGTCGTCGTCGCGGCGTTCACGATCAAGATCGGCGCCGACGTGCTCGGCGAGTGGCTGTGAGCACCACGCGGTGAACACCTCCTACCGCACCGTCGCCCGCACCGCCGAGGCGGAGATCGAGGTCAAGCGCTCCCGCTTCCTCGGCCACGTCGAACGCGTCGGGTCCGAGGACGAGGCGCGCGCGGTCGTCGAGCGGATCCGCAAGCAGCACTGGGACGCGCGCCACCACTGCTCCGCGTTCGTGCTCGGACCGGACGGGGCGGTCCAGCGGTCCAACGACGACGGCGAGCCGTCCGGCACGGCCGGTGCCCCGATGCTGGAGGTGCTCCGCGGCCGCGAGGTGAGCGACGTGGTGGCGGTCGTGACCCGCTGGTTCGGCGGGGTGCTGCTCGGTGCCGGCGGACTGGTCCGGGCCTACGGCGACGCCGTACGCGCCACGCTCGACGAGGCCGGCGTACGACGCCGCCTGCTCCTGGAACGGTACGACGTGGTCGCCGACCACGCCGACGCCGGAAGGCTGGAGAGCGACCTGCGGGCCCGCGACGTCACCGTGCTCGGCGTGGACTACGCCGAGAGCGCCACCCTGCACCTCGCCGTCCCGGCCGTCGACGCCGACGGGTTCGCGGCGCTGCTGGCCGAGCTGACCGGAGGCGGCCCGGGCCCGGAGGCGACCGGGGCGGTCTGGGTCGACGCGTAGATTGTCGCCATGAGCGTTCCCGTCGACCTGGCCGAGCTCGCCGAGCACCTGCAGCACTACAACTTCGCCTACCTGATGACGGTCGGCGAGGACCAGCGCGCCCACGCGGTGGCCGTCCGGCCGACCCTGGACGGCCCCGTCCTCCAGCTCGAGGGGCTGGGCCGCCGGACCCGCGCCAACCTCGAGGCGCGGCCCGGGATCTCCCTGGTGTGGCCGCCCTTCGACCACGGCGGCTACTCGCTGATCCTGGACGGCCGGGCCGCGCTCGCCGAGCAGGGCGCCACGATCACGCCCGAGCACGCGGTGCTGCACCGCCCCGCCGAGGAGGGCGCCGCTCCGGGTGCGACCGGCTGCGGCAACGACTGCGTCCCCCTGGGCGAGGGATGACCTCAGGACAGGTCCGTTGGATCACCGCGTTCCTCGACACCGCCGAGGAGCGGGCCGAGGAGGCGGAGGTGTTCTGGGCGCGCGCCACCGGCCAGGTGGTGTCCTCCCGGCGCGGTCGCCGCGAGGAGTTCGCGACGCTGCTGCCCGACGCCGGTGACCCCTACCTGCGGCTGCAGCGCGTCGTCCAGTCCAGCCCCGGCGGCCTGCACCTCGACCTGCACACCGACGACGTGGGCGCGCTCGCGCGACGGGTCGAGGGGCTCGGGGGGAGCGCGAGCTACCTCGACCTCGGCTACGTGGTCTGCGGCTCGCCGGGCGGGATGACGTTCTGCGTGGTCGGCCACCCGGGTGCCCGCCGGCCCAGGCCGCAGCGCTGGCCGGGCGGGCGCAGCATCGTCGACCAGGTCTGCCTCGACATCCCGCCCGGCCGGTTCGACGCCGAGTGCGCCTTCTGGGCCGACCTCACCGGCTGGGACCTGGGCGCCGAGAGCCACGGCTTCCGCCGGCTCGCCCGGCCCGACCGGACGGCGGTCGGCCTGCTGCTGCAACGGCTCGACGACGAGCAGCCGGTGGTGACCGGCCACCTCGACCTCGCCTCGGACGACGCGGACGCGGAGGCGGCCCGGCACGTCGCGCTCGGCGCGAAGGTGGTGCGTCGTACGGCGGGGTGGGTCACCCTGACCGACCCGAGCGGACGCGACTACTGCATCACCCGGCGGCCAGTCGACTGAGCGCCTCGCGCAGCCGGTCGAGGGCGGGCCGCACCGACTCGTCGGGGACCTTCTGCACCTCGCGGTCATAGGTGAGCAGCCCGTTCAGCTCGTCCTCGACGTCGGACAGCTGGGTGTAGACGGTGCCGGCGAGCCCGCGCGGGACCGCGTCGGCCAGCTCCGCGTGCAGCCCGGCGAAAGCCTCGCCCAGCGCCTCGGCGTCGTCGAAGTGGCGGTAGCCGAAGTCGACGTCGCCGAACGTGTGCCCGTCGACGGCCAGGTCGTAGCCGCCGTACTCCGAGAGCACCAGCGCCCGCCCGTCCCGCTCTCGCCTCGGCACCCGGAACCTGCGCGCGTAGACATGGACACTGCGCAGGTCGCCGCCGCGCTGGTCGTGCCAGCCGCTGGCGTGGTCGACCACCCGGGTGGGGTCGAGCCGGCGCAGCTCGTCGGCGATCCGGGCCGCGTCGAACTGACCCCAACCCTCGTTGAACGGCACCCACACCGCCAGCGACGCCACGTTGCGCAGCAGCTCGACGGTGCGGCGCAGCTCGGCGCGGAACTCCTCCCGGTCGCCCGCGTCCGCCCGGCCGAACCAGCCGTGGCGGCGGTCCGACAGGTGCAGCCTCGGCCACCAGCGCCGCCCCGGCCAGGTCATCGTCGAGGTCCGGTAGCGCTCGCCGCCGTTGACCAGGTCCTGCCAGACGATCATTCCGAGCCGGTCGCAGTGGGCGTACCACCGCAGCGGCTCGACCTTGACGTGCTTGCGCAGCACGGTGAACCCGAGCCGCTTCATCGTCGCGATGTCGTGCACCATCGCCTCGTCGGACGGCGCCGTCATCATGCCGTCCGACCAGTAGCCCTGGTCGAGCACGCCCACGTGCGGGTACGGCGTGCCGTTCAGCAGCAGCCGCGGGACGCCGGCCGTGTCCGGGCCGACCCCGAACGAGCGCATGCCGACGTAGGACGTCACCCGATCCTCGCCGCACTCCACCTCGACGTCGTACAGGAACGGGTCCTCGGGCGTCCACGGGCGTACGGCGGGCAGCGGGATGCGCGCGCTGCGGCCCGGCTCGACCAGCGCGTCGGCCACCTCCGCGCCGTCGGCGAGCACCCGGACCCGCGCCGTGCCGGTGGTTGAGGAGCGAGCCCGCGAGCGTCTCGAAACCTCAGCCTCCTCGACCTCCACCGTGACCTCGAGCGCGGACTCCTCCAGCCGCGGCACGAGCACCAGCGACTCGACGTACCCGGGCGGCACCCACTCGGCCCACACGGTCTGCCAGATCCCGGACTGCGCGGTGTACCAGATGCCGCCGCGGGCGAGCCGCTGCTTGCCGCTGCTCGGGCCGCGGTTGTTGCTCAGGTCGCGCACCCGGACCACGAGCTCGTTGTCGCCGGCGACCAGAGCATCGGTGAGGTCGCACATGAACGGCAGGTAGCCGCCGTGGTTCGCGCCGACCTCGACCCCGTTGAGCCGGACCGTGCAGGTCTGGTCGACCGCGCCGAAGTGCAGCAGCACCCGGCCGCCGGGACGCTCGACGAAGCCGTCGGGCAGCCGGAGCGTGCGGCGGTACCACAGCAGCTCGTGCGGCTGGAGCTGCCGGCCGACCCCGGAGAGGACCGACTCGGGGGAGAACGGCACCAGGATGCGCCCGTCGTACTCGCGCGGCTCGTCGGCCGCAGCGGGGGTGAACGCGTGCTCCCACCAGCCGTTCAGGTTGAGGCAGGACGCGCGGACGAGCTGCGGGCGCGGGTACCCCTGCAGCACCCGTTCGGGGTCGAGGTCGCGGCCCCAACGGGTGAGCAGGTGTTCCGGCACGCCCCGAGGTTAGGCCCGTGCCTGATTCCGCGGAACGCCGGTCGACGGCGGCGGCCCCGCGCTAGCCTCGAGCATGGTCGCCCGCACGGATCCGCCCCAGATCGGCACGGAGATCGATCAGGTGTTCGGCTTCCTGGAGTACCAGCGAGCGACGTTGCTGCGGAAGGCGGCCGGGCTCGAGGCCGACGGGCTCAACGCGACGCTGCCGCCGTCGACGATGACGCTGGGCGGGATGCTCAAGCACCTCGCGTTCGTGGAGGACTACTGGTTCTCCTACGTCTTCGCCGGCAACGACGTGGCGCGGGTCTTCGCCGACGTCGACTGGTCCACCGACCCGGACTGGGACTGGGCCTCGGCGGCCGACGACCGGCCGGCCGTGCTTCGGTCGCTGCTCGTCGAGATCGTCGCGCACTCCAGGCACGTGGTCGAGGGGGAGCACCTCGACGCGCTGTCGGTGCGGCCGAACCGGCGTACCGGGGAGAAGTTCAGCCTGCGCTGGGTGGTGCTGCACATGATCGAGGAGTACGCGCGGCACAACGGGCACGCCGACCTGATCCGGGAGTCGATCGACGGGGAGCGCGGCGAGTAGGTCCTGCGGGGACGGGACTGATGAACCGGTACGTATCCGTGCGATCGGCGCAGTACAGTAGTTGGAAGAAACAACTACATATGAGGACCAGGCAGGCTATGAGGGTACGATCAACCGTCCGCGACGAGAGCCCCGTCGTCGTGTTTCACCAGAGCAGCTTCGACGGCGAGTGTCGGCACTGCCACCGCCCGATCGCGCTGTACGACGAGGTCGGCTGGGTGGACCGGACACCCCCGGTGATCGGCGGGTTCTATGACATGTGTGCCGCGGCGAGCTTCGGGCAGCACGAGCCCCGTTGAACCACGGCCCGGCGCCTCGCGGTCAGGCGAGCTCGGGCTCCGCACCGGCTCCCGCTGCCGCAAGCAAGCGCTCCCCGACGGCTCGCGCGGCGGCCCGCACCTCCGGGCCGCTGACGATCCGGTACGGCGCCGGCGCTGCCGCCAGCTGCTCGGCGTACCAGCGTGGGTTGCTCGTGCTGCCGACCAGCCGGGTCGACGCCTCGTCGACCGCCTCGAGCCGCCCGAGCGAGCGCCCCAGGCAGCGGCCCACGAGCTCCGGCGGCGCGTCGATGATCACCTCGACGTCGTACTCCCAGCCGACCGCCAGGTGCTCCTCGAGCAGCGCGACCGGATCGAGGTCGGCCGGCGGCACGAATGTGTCCACCAGCGCTTCGACGGCGCGGACCCGGTCGACCCGGTAGGTCCGCACGGCGTCCGCGCGCAGGGTCCGGCAGACCAGGTACCACCTGCCGTGCCGCACGACCACCGCCCACGGCTCGACGTCGGCCGCCCACTCCGAGCCCGCCTCCGAGCGGTAGTCGATGCGCACCCGGCGGTGGTCGGAGCAGGCCTGCACCAGGGCGGCGGTGGTGCCGGGGTCGGGGCGTGCGGCGGAGCGGTCGGGCACCGGCGCCGCGGTACGTCGTACCGCCTCGGCCTGAGCGGCGACCGGCTCCGGCAGTGCCCGCACGATCTTGCCGAGCGCGCTGCCGACCGGGTCGGTCGGGCTGCCCGCCTCGTGGTGGCCGTCGAGCACCGCCATCACCAGGCCGAGGGCCTCGGTGGCGCTGAACACCAGCGGCGGCAGCCGCAGGCCGCGGCCGACGCGGTAGCCGCCGTACGGGCCGCGGACGGAGTCGATCGGGATGCCGGCCTCGCGCAGGATGCCGACGTAGCGACGGGCCGCGCGCTCGGAGACGCCGAGCTTGTCGCCGAGCCGGTCCGCGGTGATCCCGGGGTGGCCCTGGAGCAGCTCGAGGGCGAGCAGGGCCCGGGCCGTGGGGCTGGTGTCTGGGTGCATCGGGCTCCGATCCGGAAGTGAACCGTCCGGAACCGACTCTAGTCCGCCGCCCTCGCCGCGCGGGCGACCACTCCGACGTGCAACCTCCCCGGATCGGTGACGTTGGCACGTTCCAAGACCCGGGTTGCCCGTCCCAGTGGTCGCCGACGCCCCTCCGCGTGATCAGACCTCGGGTTGCGGCCCGAACCGGCGGGCCTCCTGGGGCCACCCGCACGCTTCCGCGACCTTGCCGGCCCACATCCTGGCGGCCTGCTCGTCGGTCACGTCCACCACGGTGAGGCCACCCAGGAACTCCTTGGTCTCGACGTACGGTCCGTCGGTGAACGTCAACGTGCCGCTGGTCGCGTCGGCGCTGAAGACCGGGCCGTCCTCCTCGAGCCCGCCGCCGAATACGTAGACACCGGCAGCCTTCATCTCGTCCAGGACCGCCATGGCGAGCGGCCCGCGCCCGCGGAACCAGTCCTCGCTGTGGTCGCCCACCCACTGCTGGTTGAAGTAGATGAGGTACTCGGTCATGTCTGCTCCTCGCTCGTTCGCGGACCCGGCGTCCGCCTCTACTTCTACTCCACGAACGCGGGCAGCCGGATCCGACAGCCGGCAGCAGACCCCCTCGGTCCCTCAGACCGGGCGGCGACGGGACGTGCCTGGCACGGTTCGCGATCGGGCTCGGCGCGTGCGCGTTTCGAAGATGCACGGGACACCCGACCGATGCCGTATCGTGGGACCTGTTGAAGGGATGGCTCTGCAAGCCGTCCTGGCCGCACAAGATGTTGCGGCTTGTATCTCGTACTCCTGGTATTCGGTTCGCTGGACATCAGCACAGATGGGTGTCTTCAGCAGCTCGAGGGCACAGTGCCCCCGGCACGAACAAGGGAAACGATCATGGCTCAAGGAACCGTCAAGTGGTTCAACGCCGAAAAGGGTTTCGGTTTCATCGCGCAGGACGGCGGCGGCGAGGACGTCTTCGTGCACTACTCGGCGATCCAGTCGCAGGGCTACAAGTCGCTCGACGAGAACCAGAAGGTCGAGTTCGACGTCACCGCCGGCCCGAAGGGCCCGCAGGCCGAGAACGTCCGCGTCTCCTGACCTCACACCGAAGAGGCCCGGCCGCACGCGGCCGGGGCTCTTCGCTGCCGAAATCGACGCCATCGCTCTCCGCGCCGTCGGCGTAGTGGGGTCGGGGCCGTGCGAATCGCCGCCTCACCGGGTCACGTCGGGCGCTTCCTCGTCCCGTCCTTGTAGGGGTCGGCAGTGCCAGGCGGCATCTGGTCCGTGACAGGAATGCGCACGGGATCAGTACGGCGCACGAGCATGCGCCGCTGGCGGTCTGCCTCCTGGGCGTCGAGGGGGGTGCCGTTTCCGTCGACGCCCACCAGCCACACCAGGCCGCGTCCGAAGCCGGGGTTCCTTTGTTCCTTCGCTGCATCGTCGTAGACGAGGGCGACTGCATACGTGAGAGAGTCGCCAGCCTGCCGCTGCGCCCAGTCGATCACCTGCAGTACGTCGGCGCCGGTCACGTCGTAGGTGTCCGTCCACCCCTGTGTTGAGTCCGCACCGCTCCCGTGCAGGTAGACCCTGAACCGGGGATGCGGATTCTCCCAGCCGGAGTTGCGCTCGTCGACGTGCTCGACCTGGATGGCATCCATGCCTCCCAGTCTCCCAGCGGCCGGGACGTCGACTCCCCTGGAACCGGACCTGTTTCTAGGCGTCGGCGGGGAACGGATCCCGGTCGCGGAGTGGCAGCGGTACCCGTTCGGGTTCTTCGCGGGGTAATGCTGTCGGTTGTCGGCGTAGTAACGAGTCGGTCGCCGCTGACTCCCCCGGCGCCTCGCCGCGTCAGTCGCGGCGATATGACGCACCTGAGCGGCGCGCCCGCTCAGGTCGATCAAAGGAGCACCTCAGCTAACTGTCGATCCGGAAGGCGGGCGCTCTTGTGAAGAGTCTGTTGTCGGGGCCGTCGGCAGAGTCTTCTACGCTGACTCCATGAGTGACTCGGCATTGGAGCGGAGACATCAGGTATTCGTCAGTTCCACCTACGTCGACCTCGTGCCCGAGCGGCAAGCGGTGATCCAGGCGTTGTTAGAACTCGATTGCATCCCCGCCGGGATGGAGATGTTCCCCGCAGCGGACGACGACCAATGGACCCTTATCAAGGAGGTCATCGACTCAAGGAGGTCATCGACTCCTGCGACTACTACGTCGTCATCGTCGGCGGTCGATACGGTTCCGTCACCGTCGAAGGCGTTAGTTTCACGGAGAAGGAGTACGACCACGCGGTCGAGGAGGGGCTGCCGGTCTTGGGCTTCGTCCACGCAGATCCCGGGGTCGATCCCTTTCGACCACTCGGAGATCGACAGGGCGGCCCGTAAGAAGTTGGACGCCTTTCGCGAGAAGGTCATGACTCGGATGGTGAAGACCTACAGCAATCCAGACGAACTTGCCTCGGTTGTGTCCCGCGGACTGGTCCGGGCCATGAAGACCAACCCGCGTCCAGGGTGGGTGCGCGGCGACCACGCGATGACCGACGCCGTCCGCGCAGAGATCGCCGAACTACGCGCCGCGCTTGCGGAGGCAGATAAGCAGCAGTCCGAGGCGGCTAGGAGCCGCGAAGCAAGCGCCATCGATGAGTCTTTCGAGCACGGCGCGGACACGGTCGACCTTAGTTTCACAGTGGATAGCTCGTCGATGGGGTTCTCCAAGCACTCCGCGGAGCTCAACTTCACTTGGGACGAGATCGTCGAGATCCTCGGGCCGCACATGTTGGACGAGGCCTCAGATCCGCAGCTCCGCAGGATAATTGGTGACTTCGCGATGGATACGCTGATCGAGAGGATGACGACGACCAATACCGGTCTGCGTACCACCCCCGCGCCGTGATCTCGGACGACTCCTGGGGGAAGGTCCTGGTGCAGCTGCGAGCTCTGGGCATCATCAGGACGGGCGTCAAGAAGCGGACCGTGTCCGACAAGGCTGTCTACTGGACGCTCACGCCTGCCGGCGACGCCTACCTGGTTCGGCTAAAGGCCAGCAAGCGGTCTGGAGGAGTCACGCCCTGAGGGCTTGCCTGCCACCCGAACCCACCACCCTGTGTCCTTGAGATCGTCCTCTGCGGAGACGTTCCCGCAGCCTTCGTGATTCCCACCTGGCATCGGATGAGCGCCCTTCGGTGCCCGCCCAGCACGCGGCGAAAAGACGCATGCCATACCGGCTCGCGACCTGCCTTGCTCGAGGTTCTGAAGAAGGTACTGGCTCTCACGTGAGGGGGAGACGAACTGCGCACGCCCAGCACGACCCGTCACATCCGACCAAGCACCTCTTGCTGCTTCGC
>CAWDDL010000015.1:0-315269 GCA_963801125.1 uncultured Actinomycetota bacterium | reverse complement strand
AGCCGCTGGTGCTCCCGCAGCCCTCGCAGACGTAGCAGCTGCCGGCCGGCCGCATCTTCGTGCCGCAGGTGAAGCACAGCGGGCTGTCGACAGCGGTGCCGGTGATGGTCTCCATCAGCTCCGCGGAGGTGTGCGCCTCCTTGGGAGCCGGCTTCGCGGCGCGGCGGTCTCGACAGCCTCGGCCTCCGGCGCGTGGTCGACCTCGACGCGTGCCCTGGTCGACGACCTCGACCGGGGCCACGTAGGAGCCGGTCTCGAGCTGACGCTGACGCTCGTCGGCCGAGTAGATGCCCATCGCAGCCCGCGACTCGAACGGCAGGTAGTCCAGCGCCAGGCGACGGAAGATGTAGTCCATGATCGACTGCGCCATCCGCACGTCCGGGTCGTCGGTGAGGCCGGCCGGCTCGAACTTCAGGTTGGTGAACTTCGAGACGTAGGTCTCCAGCGGCACGCCGTACTGCAGGCCGATCGACACCGCGATCGAGAAGGCGTCCATCACACCGGCCAGGGTCGAGCCCTGCTTGCCGAGCTTGAGGAACACCTCGCCGAGCCCGTCGTCCGGGTAGGAGCCGGAGGTCATGTAGCCCTCGGCGCCGCCCACGGTGAACGACGTGGTCTGCGACGGACGCGACTTCGGCAGACGCTTGCGGGTCGGGCGGTACTCGACGACCTTCTCGACCTTGGTCTCGGCCTCGGCGGCCTTGCCCTTGTTCTCGCCCTTGCCGCCGCTGAGCGGCTGGCCCACCTTGCAGTTGTCGCGATAGACCGCCAAAGCTTTGAGACCGAGCTTCCAGGCGGCCATGTGGACCTCCTCGATCTCCTCGATCGTGGCGGTCTCGGGAAGGTTGACCGTCTTGCTGATGGCCCCCGAAATGAACGGCTGGCAGGCCGCCATCATCCGCACGTGACCCATCGGGGTCAGCGCGCGCTCGCCCATCGCGCAGTCGAAGACCTCGTAGTGCTCGGCCTTCAGGCCCGGAGCGTCGATCACGTGACCGTGCTCGGCGATGTACTCGACGATCGCCTCGACCTGCTCCTCCTGGTAGCCCAGCTTGCGCAGCGCGCGGGGCACGGTCTGGTTGACGATCTGCATCGAGCCGCCGCCGACGAGCTTCTTGAACTTCACCAGCGAGAAGTCGGGCTCGATGCCGGTGGTGTCGGCGTCCATCATGAACGAGATGGTGCCGGTGGGCGCGAGAACACTGGCCTGCGCGTTGCGGAAGCCGTTCTTCTCCCCCAGCTTGACGACGTCGGCCCACTCCTTGGTGGCGAGCTTGTGGACCTGCTCGTCGGCGATGTGCAGCGTGCGGACCGCGTCGTTGGCGGCCTGGTGCTTGCGCATCACGCGCTTGTGGGCGTCGGCGTTGCGGGCGTAGCCGTTGTAGGGGCCGACGACCGCGGCGAGCTCCGCCGAGCGCCGGTACGACGTACCGGTCATCAGCGAGGTGATCGTGGCCGCCATCGCCCGGCCGCCGTCGGAGTCGTAGCCGAGGCCCATCGCCATCAGCAGCGCGCCGAGGTTGGCGTAGCCGATGCCGAGCTGGCGGTAGTTGCGCGTGGTCTCGCCGATCGACTCGGTCGGGAAGTCCGCGAAGCAGATCGAGATGTCCATCGCGGTGATGATCACCTCGACGGCCTTGGCGAACAGCTCGGCGTCGAAGGTGTCGTCGTCCTTGAGGAACTTCATCAGGTTGAGGCTGGCGAGGTTGCACGAGGAGTTGTCGAGCGACATGTACTCCGAGCACGGGTTCGACGCGGTGATCCGGCCCGTCTCCGGGTTGGTGTGCCAGTCGTTGATCGTGTCGTCGTACTGCAGGCCCGGGTCGGCGCACTCCCAGGCGGCCTGGGCGATCTTGCGCCACAGCTCGCGGGCGTCGACGGTCTCGATGACCTCGCCGGTGCCGCGGGCCCGCAGGCCGAACTCGGTGCCCTCCTCGACCGCGCGCATGAACTCGTCGGTGACGCGGACGGAGTTGTTGGCGTTCTGGTACTGGACGGAGGTGATGTCCTTGCCGCCGAGGTCCATGTCGAAGCCGGCGTCACGCAGCGCGCGGATCTTGTCCTCCTCGCGCGCCTTGGTCTCGACGAACTCCTCGATGTCGGGGTGGTCCACGTCGAGCACGACCATCTTGGCCGCACGACGGGTCGCGCCGCCGGACTTGATGGTGCCCGCGGACGCGTCGGCGCCGCGCATGAACGAGACCGGGCCGGACGCCGTACCGCCGCTGGAGAGCAGCTCCTTGGACGACCGGATGCGGGAGAGGTTCAGGCCGGCGCCGGAGCCGCCCTTGAAGATGAAGCCCTCCTCCTTGTACCAGTTCAGGATCGAGTCCATCGAGTCGTCGACGGAGAGGATGAAGCAGGCGCTGACCTGCTGCGGGGACGACGTGCCGACGTTGAACCAGACCGGGGAGTTGAAGGAGAAGTACTGGTGCACGAGCAGCCAGGTCAGCTCGTGCTCGAACAGCTCGGCGTCGGCCACGGACGCGAAGTAGCCGTTGTCCTCGCCGCCCTTGCGGTAGGTCTTCACGACCCGGTCGACGAGCTGCTTGAGGCTCCACTCGCGGGCGTCGGTGCCGACCGCGCCGCGGAAGTACTTGGTGGTGACGATCGTGGAGGCGTTGACGCTCCAGAAGTCGGGGAACTCCACGCCGCGCTGCTCGAAGACGGCCTCGCCGGTCTTCCAGTTGGTCTGGACGACGTCGCGGCGCTCCCAGGTGATCTCGTCGTAGGGGTGCACCCCCTCGGTCGAGAAGACGCGCTCGATCTTGATGCCCTTGCCCTTGCGCGTCGATCCGGTGCGTGCCCCGCTGGCCGTCTCCGTCATGCCCTGCTCCTTGTCCCCTGAGTGACGTCGTTGTCTGGTGCTGCTGCCTGGCTGGCTTGCTGCTTCGTCGTACTGACTGGTGCCTGTGCTGCCTGTGTTCTTCGAATGTTTGGTGCGCCCGGCGCACACCGCTTCCCCACGATGGGCGCCGGGCGGTCTGTGGTTATCCGCTGCGCGAGCCGGCGGGAGTGCCGCCCGGCTCGGGCGCGGTGCCGGCGTCACGCTCGGCGCGGAGCATCGCGATCTCGGCCTCGAAGTCGTCCGCGGACTCGAACGCCCGGTAGACGCTTGCGAACCGCAGGTAGGCGACCTCGTCGAGCTCGCGCAGCGGTCCGAGGATCGCCAGGCCCACCTCGTGGGCGGGCACCTCGGCCCACCCCTCGGTGCGCAGCGTGTCCTCGACCTGCTGCCCGAGGCAGGCCAGGTCGTCCTCCGACACCGGCCGGCCCTTGCACGCCTTGCGGACGCCGCTGACCGCCTTCTCGCGGGTGAACGGCTCGGCCGCTCCGCTCCGCTTCAGCACCGTCAGCTGCATCTGCTCGACGGTCGAGAAGCGCTTCTCACAAGCCGGGCAGGTGCGCCGGCGACGGATCGCGCCGCCGTCCTCCGCGACCCGGCTGTCGAGCACCCGGGTGTCGGTGTTGCGGCAGTACGGACAGTGCATCGTGCCGCTCCCTTCCCCGTGTTGCGCGCGCTTCTCCACGCGTCTTAGTAGAACGCTCCCCACCCCCCGTTTCTGCCCGGTCCGGCCCCTCATCTGGGGACGAAACTGGGGGTAACGTGGGGACAACCAGCCCCTGACCTGTGTAGAACCGACCACAATCTGTGGAGAACTACAGCGGTGTAAGTACTAGATGTAGTGGTAACCGTAGGCCCGTGCCCCCACGGACGCAACTGAATCGGAGAAGTTGTTCGAAGTACTTCTCGTCGGTGCGTAAAACCGCAGGTCAGAGGCGCAAAACGGACGCCGGTCGCGCGTGTCGCGGTGCCGGCCGGGCGTGTCGGGTACGACGCGCAGCACGGCCCGTCCGGGCCGTCCACGGCCCGTCCGGGCTATTTCCCACTGGTCACACCGGCCACGCCAGGTCGGGTCGGTCCGCCCACCGAACGACGCCGGTCCGGGCCGCGCCGCGCCGCGCCTCGCAGCCATACGAGCTCTCCTGCGCCGTTGTGGCTGGCTCGGGACCCCGATCAGCAGCCATACCCGTTCACGTGACCGGTCGTGGCGGGCGGCCGCGCGGGTCGGGGACGACCCCGCGGTGTGACCCGCGGGTCAGGACCGGACCGGGAAGTGCGGCCGCCAGTCCTCCGACAGCCTCGCGGGCAGCCCGCGGCAACCCCGCTCACGCAGCGCCTTCAGCACCCGCTCCAGCGTCCGGTCGGGCCGGCGGTAGATCCCCCAAGAGAACACCGGCAGGTGCTTCCAGCCGTCGTCGTCGAGCCACTCGCCGCGCTCGACGTCGTGGTCCCACTGGGCGAGGTCGGCCCGGTGCTGGCGCCCGTCGTACTCGACCACCAGCTTGAGGTCGGGATAGGACAGGTCGAACCGGTACCGCACCCGTCCGTCGGCGTGGTAGATCGTGTGGTTCACGACCGGCTCGGGCAGCCCGGCAAGCACGAGCAGCATCCGCAGCCGGGTCTCCATCGGCGAGTCGACCCCGGCGCGGACGTACCCCGCCGCCCGCGCCGCCGCCGGGTTGCCGAAGGGAGCGTTCGCGTGCGCCACCAGCTGGGCCGGCGTGACCCACCGCTTCTTCACGAAGTAGTCGCCGACGACGACCAGGTCCACGAGCGGCAGCAGCCCGGCCAGCTCGACGAACACCTGTTCCGGCGCCGAGCAGCGCAGCCCGCGGCAGTGCACGACCGGCGTGGCGCGGGACGCGACGTGGGTGCGGATCCCCTCGCGGTGGCGCCGGTCCCGGGCCTCGAAAACGCTGATGTGCTCCTCGGCGAGGCCGGCAGGGAGCGGCGCGTCGAGCAGCCGGGCCGCGCTCGTGTGGCTCGCGAACGCCGTGACCGGGTGGACCAGCAACGCAGCCTGGATCAGGTGGATCGGCAGCGGCGGCACGGCAGCGGAGATGTAGACCCCGGTGAGCAGCCTGCGGAACCTCTTGCTGCGCAGCTGCGTCCGGGTCAGGCCGGCGCTGATCGCGGCGCCATAGGTGAACGGACGACGGATGTCGAGCTCGGGGGACGGTTGGGCGACCATCGGCTCAGGATGCCGCGAAGCGTCGTACGACGTCGGTCGTCGTCCACAGGCCCGCCGCCGCCACACCCGGTCACCTGAACGGTTGTGGCTGGCCCAGAGGATCGACCGGCAGCCATCGTCGTTCACGTGACCGGTCGTGGCGGGTACGACGCCGCCGCGCCGACGCCGCCGTGCCGCGCCCGGCCCGCACCACCCGCCTGCGCACCGGCGTGTCAGCGGCGCGCCAATGGGTAAGGGCCCCTCATGGCTACCGCACCCGCCCTGCTGGTCTTCGACGTCAACGAGACGCTGTCGGACATGTCCGCGATGGCCCAGCGGTTCGAGGAGGTCGGCGTCCCCGGCGCCCTTGCCCAGCCGTGGTTCGCCGGGCTGCTGCGCGACGGGTTCGCGCTGACCGTGCACCGGCAGAACCCGGCGTTCGCCGACCTCGGCAGGACCAACCTGCGCAACCTGCTGCCCGAGGCCGACCTCGACCGGCCGCTCGACGACGCCGTCGCCCACATCATGGAGGGCTTCCTGGGGCTCTCGGTCCACCCGGACGTGGTCGAGGGCATCGAGGCCCTGGCCGGCCTCGGGATCAGGCTGGTCACGCTCACCAACGGCGCCGCCGCGGTCGGCGAGGGGCTGCTCGAGCGGTCCGGGGTGCTCGACAAGTTCGAGCGGCTGATGTCGGTGGAGGACGCCGGGGTGTGGAAGCCGCACGCCGACGCCTACGGCTACGCACTCCAGACCTGCGGCGTCGAGGCCGGCGACGCGATGCTCGTGGCGGTGCACCCGTGGGACACCGACGGCGCGACCCGGGCCGGCCTGCGCGCGGCATACGTCAACCGCGGGGGTACGTCGTACCCGACCCACTTCCGCTCCCCCGAGCTCGAGGTCGACTCGATCACCGCCCTGGCCCGCGAGCTCGGCTGAGCGAGCCGGACCCCCTCGGCGCACGATCCCTCCCCGGATCGGCGCCTTCGCCCGCTTTCCACGGCCCGTCCGGGTCATTGACCCGCCCGCTGCGCCCGTCGTGTCCTGGGAGCATCGACCTCGGGGAGACACGTGATGACGGACCAGGACATCAGAGCCACAGAGACCGCCGGCACCGAGCAGGCAGCCGCCTGGAGCGGCGCACAGGGCCAGTTCTGGGCCGACCACGCCGAGCACTTCGACGCCTCGCTGCGCTCGATCCACCCGGTGTTCCTGGCGGCGGCCGCGCTCCGGGACGGTGAACGGGTCCTCGACGTCGGCTGCGGCGCGGGGCAGACCTCGATCGACGCCGGCCAGGCCGTGGCCGGGGCCGGCGGGACGGTGCTGGCGGTGGACCTGTCCGGCCCGATGCTCGAGGTGGCACGGCGCCGCGCGGCGGTCGAACGTGTCGCCAACGTGTCCTTCCTGCAGGCCGACGCGCAGGTGCACCCCTTCGATCCCGGCGGCTTCGACATCGTGCTCGGCCGGCACAGCACGATGTTCTTCACCGACCCGCCGGCGGCGTTCGCCAATCTCGCCCGGGCGCTGCGCCCCGGCGGCCGGATCGTGCTGCTGGTCTGGCGCTCGCTCGCCGACAACGAGTGGCTGCGCAGCACGCTGGGCGCCCTTGCCGCCGGCCGCGACCTGCCGCTCCCCCCACCCGGCGCGCCCGGACCGCTCGCGCTCGCCGATCCCGGCCGGGTACGCGAGCTGCTCACGGGCGCCGGCTTCGACGAGCCGGAGCTGCGCGACGTCCGGGAGCCCCTCCACTTCGGCGACACCGCCGACGAGGCGACCGCGTTCGCGGCGGGGTTCAACGCGTCCCTGCTGCAGGACCTCGACGACCAGGCCCGCGAGCGGGCACTCGGAGACCTCGCGGCGACGATGCACGAGCACGCCGGACCGGGCGGGGTCAGCTTCGACTCGGCCTGCTGGCTGGTCACCGCCACGCGCCGGTGACGCGGACCTCACGACGCCGCGGCCTACTGCGCCCGGTCCCTGGGTAGCGTCGAGGCATGACGCCCAGCCCCCGGACGCCCGGTCCCCGTATCCTCGCCGCCCACGGTGTGCTCCCCGAGCACCGCTACGCGCAGGCCGAGCTCACCGACGCGTTCACCCGCACCATGCTGCAGGGAGCGGTGGACGAGAAGGTGGTCCGCCGCTTCCACGCCAACGCCCAGGTCGACTCCCGGCACCTGGCGCTCCCGGTGGAGCGGTACGGCGAGCTGCGCGACTTCGGCGAGTCCAACGACGCGTTCATCGAGCACGGCACCGAGCTGGGCGCCCGGGCCGTCACCGACGCGCTGAAGGCGGCCGGCCTGACCCCGCAGGACGTCGACCTGGTCGTCTCCGCCACCGTCACCGGGCTGGCCGTGCCGTCGCTGGACGCCCGGGTGGCCGCGCTGATCGGGATGCGCCCCGACGTGGTCCGGATGCCGCTGGTCGGGCTGGGCTGCGTGGCCGGGGCGGCCGGCGTCGCCCGCCTGCACGACTACCTGGTCGGCCATCCCGACGCCGTCGCGGTGCTGATGAGCGTGGAGCTGTGCTCGCTGACCCTGCAGCGCGACGACACCTCGGTGGCCAACCTGGTCGCGAGCGGCCTGTTCGGCGACGGTGCCGCGGCGGTCGTCGCGGTGGGGGCGGACCGGGCCCGCGACCTCGTCGACTCCCCCGGCCCGGCCCGTCCGGAGGTGCTGGCCTCCCGGAGCCGGCTCTACCCCGACTCGGAGCGGACGATGGGCTGGGACGTCGGCGCCACCGGCCTGAAGATCGTGCTCGACGCGAAGGTGCCCGAGCTGGTGACGACCTACCTCGGCGACGACGTCCGGGGCTTCCTCGCCGACCACTCGCTGACGCCGCAGGACGTCGAGTGGTACGTCGCGCACCCCGGCGGGCCGAAGGTGCTCGAGGCGATGCAGTCCGCCCTCGGGGTGGACCGCGACGCCCTGCAGGTCACCTGGGACTCGCTGGCCCGGATCGGCAACCTGTCGTCCGCGTCGGTGCTGCACGTGCTCGGCGACACGCTCGCCGACCGGCCGCCGCGACCCGGGTCCTACGGGCTGATGATCGCGATGGGGCCGGGCTTCTGCTCCGAGCTCGTGCTGCTCCGGGCGCCGGAGACCGGAGCATGAGCAGCGAGGTCTGGTTCACCCTGCTCGTCGCCGCGGTCGGCCTGGAGCGGGTCGCCGAGCTGGTCGTCTCGAAACGCAACGCCGCGTGGTCGATGCGCCGCGGCGGCGTCGAGACCGGGCAGCGGCACTACGCCGTGATGGTGGTACTGCACACCGGCCTGCTCGCCGGCGCGCTGGCCGAGGTCTGGCTGCGCCGCCCGGACTTCGTGCCGGCGCTCGGCGCGACGATGCTGGCCCTCGTCGTCGCGTCCCAGGCCCTGCGCTGGTGGTGCATCGGCACGCTCGGGCGGCGCTGGAACACCCACGTGATCGTCGTACCGGACCTGCCCCCGGTCACCGGCGGGCCGTACCGCCTGCTCCCCCACCCCAACTACGTCGCCGTGGTCCTCGAGGGGTTCGCGCTGCCGCTGGTGCACACCGCCTGGGTCACCGCGCTCGTGTTCACCGTCTGCAACGCGCTGCTGCTCACGGTCCGGATCCGGGTGGAGAACACCGCCCTGGCCACGCTGCCCGCACCGGGCGCCGCCGGCCGTGACAGGGTGGGGACGTGAGCGACCTCCTCGTCGCCGGCGGCGGACCGGCCGGACTGGCGACGGCGCTGTACGCCGCGCGGGCCGGCCTCGACGTGACCGTCTGGGAGCCGCGGGCCGGCGCGATCGACAAGGCGTGCGGCGAGGGGCTGATGCCGGGGGCGGTCACCGCGCTCGCGGGGCTCGGCGTCGACCCGGACGGCGCCGAGCTGACCGGGATCCGCTACATCGCCGGCCACCGTCGCGTGGAGGCGCCGTTCCGGTCCGGTCCCGGCCGCGGCGTACGTCGTACCGCCCTGCACACCGCGATGCGCGACGCCGTCCACGCCGCCGGCATCACCGTCGAGGCGCGCGCGGCCGAGGACGTCCGACCGGACGGCGCCGGGGTCACCGTCGACGGGCACCGGACCCGTTACCTGGTCGCCGCCGACGGCCTGCACTCCCCCACCCGGCGCGCGCTCGGGCTCGAGGGCGACCCGGTGTCGCTGCGGCGCTACGGGCTGCGCCGGCACTACCGGGTCGCGGCGTGGACGTCGTACGTGGAGGTGCACTGGGCCGACAGCATCGAGGCCTACGTCACGCCGGTCGGGGACGACCTGGTGGGCGTCGCGATGCTGACCGCGTCGCGCGGGTCGTTCGACGACCACCTGGCGATGTTCCCCACCCTGCGCGAGCAGCTCGCCGGGGCCGAGGTGGCCAGCGACGTGCTCGGCGCCGGACCGCTGCACCAGCGGGCCACGCACCGGGTCGCCGGACGGGTCCTGCTCGTGGGCGACGCGGCCGGCTACGTCGACGCGCTCACCGGCGAGGGGGTCGCGCTGGCGATCGCGCAGGCCCGTGCCGCCGTCGCCGCGATCGTCGACGGGAACCCGGACCGCTACGAGCGGGACTGGCACACCATCACCCGCCGCTACCGGCTGCTCACCGCCTCGCTGCTCGGCGCGACCCAGGTCGGTCCGCTGCGCCGGGCGCTGCTGCCCGCCGCCGAGCGGCTGCCGGGGGTGTTCGCCGCGGCCGTGAACTCCCTGGCGAAGGAGGCGTGATGGCGCCCGGAGCCGAGACCGAGGAGCTCGTCGTGCTGGTCGACGACGCCGGCCGCGCCGTCGGCACCCTGCCCAAGCGCGACGCGCACCACGCGGCGACGCCGCTGCACCTGGCGTTCTCCTGCTACGTCTTCGACGGCGACGGCCGGCTGCTGGTCACCCGTCGGGCGCTGCACAAGCCGACCTGGCCGGGCGTGTGGACCAACAGCTTCTGCGGCCACCCCGGACCGGGCGAGGACATGGTCGCGGCCGTCCGGCGCCGGGCCGAGCAGGAGCTCGGGGTCAGGCTCGAGTCGCTCGAGCTGGTGCTGCCGAGGTTCCGCTACGAGGCCACGATGGACAACGGCGTGCGCGAGAACGAGCTCTGCCCGGTGTTCGTCGCGACGACCCCCCACGAGGTCCGGCCCGACGCGGCCGAGGTCGTCGACACCGACTGGGCGCCGTGGGAGCGGTTCCGCGGCGCGGTGCTCGACGGGTCGCGGCCGGTGTCGCCGTGGTGCGTGGAGCAGGTCGCCGCGCTCACCGGGGTGGAGTCCGCGCCGGGCCGGTTCGCGGCGGCGTCGTACGACGACCTCCCGCCGGCCGCGCGTGCCGCACCCGGTCAGGCCGGGCCGGCGACGCCCTCGTAGGTCCACCCGAGGAACTTCGGGGTGCCCCGCAGGTAGTGGCTGTCCAGCTGGTCGATCCGCAGACCGCCCGCCTCGATCAGCGCCGGGATGTCCCGGTTGAGGTTGCAGCCGCCGGCGACCACGTTCTGGACCGGGTTGAGCCGGTCCTGCCAGCGGGCCACACCCGCGTCGGGCGCGCGGCCGTGCTCGACGAAGTGCAGCGTGCCGCCCGGCCTGAGCACCCGGCGCACCTCCCGCATCGCCGCCACGGCGTCCGGGATCGAGCACAGCGTCCACGTGCACAGCACCGCGTCTGCCGACCCGTCCTCGAACGGCAGCCGCTGCCCGTCCAGGCCGGCCATGTCGACCTGCACCGGCGACGCCGAGATCCGGTCGGCGCCGAGCTTCGCGCCCGTCTCCATCGGGTCAACCGCGCGCAGTCGGGTCACCTCCGGCGGCAGGAACGGGAGGTTGTGGCCGGTGCCGAAGCCGATCTCGACCACCTCGCCCGCGAGGCCGGCGCACACCCGCTGCCGGATCTCCCGGATCAGCTCCGTGTCCATCACCCGGTCGACGAGCCGGGGGAAGAGGACGTCGCGGTAGAGAGCCATGGCTCCATCCTGGCCAATGCCGCCAACCAGCGCTGCCACGGGGGCCGTGCCGCCCCGGCCTCGGCCCCGTGGCGCGGGCTGGGTCGCCCGACCGCCGTGGACGCCGGGTCGCGGGCACGGCACAGTGGCCCCATGCCGCTACGGACCCGGACGACCTGGTTCGGCGTCGTCCTCGACGCGCCCGACGCCCGGGAGCTCGCGCACTTCTACCGACGGCTGCTGGGCTGGACGATCTTCAACGAGTCCGACGGGTGGGTGGACCTCGCGCCGTCGAAGGACGCGGGCTACAACTTCGCCTTCGCCACCGAGAAGGACTACGCCCGGCCGGTGTGGCCGACCGTGGACGGCGAGCCGCAGATGTCGATGCACCTCGACCTCGAGGTCGACGACCTGGAGGAGGCGGTGGCGTACGCGATCGAGGTGGGCGCCGAGGAGGCGTCGTACCAGCCGCAGGACGACGTCCGGGTCATGCTCGACCCGGCGGGCCACCCGTTCTGCCTCTACACCGACTGAGCGCGCGACCGGACGTCCGCCCGGTAGCCCGTGTGCAGCAGCCGGTGCCGTTCATCCTCGGTGAGGGCGGCCCGCAGCGTGGCGACCTCGGTGTTCTCGTGGGAGCGCCGCTTCGGCAGCGCGATGTCGGTGGCGTAGAGGCCCATGGCCCGTTGCCGGCGGACCGTCATGTCGAAGCCGCGCGGCTGCCCGCCGCCACCGACGCAGCCTCCCGGGCAGGCCATCACTTCGATGAACGTGTACGGCGAGCGCCCCTCCCGGATCTCCTGCAGGAGCGGCGGCAGGTTGTGCAGCCCGTGTACGACGGCGACCTCGACCGGCCGGCCGGCGAGGTCGAGCGTCGCCGCCCGGACACCCTCCATGCCGCGCACGGCTTGCACGTCCAGGTCCGCCATTTCCGTGCCGGTCACGCGCGCGTGCACCGTGCGCAGCGCCGCCTCGAGCACCCCTCCGGTCGATCCGAAGATCGCGCCGGCCCCGGTCTGCTCCGACAGCATCGGCGTCGGGGCGCCCTCCGCCACGTCGGGCAGCCGCAGTCCCGCCGCCTTCAACATCCGGATCAGCTCGCGGGTGGTCAGGACCAGGTCCACGTCGCGCCGGCCGTGTTCCGCCATCTCCTCGCGCGCCGCCTCGAACTTCTTGGCGGTGCACGGCATGATCGACACGCTGACGATGCTTTCCGGGTCGATGCCTCGCTGCTGCGCCCACCAGTTCTTCGTGACCGCGCCCAGCATCTGCTGCGGCGACTTGCACGAGGACAGGTGCGAGATGAGGTCGGGCCAGTAGGTCTCGACGTAGGTGACCCACCCCGGGCAGCAGCTGGTGATCATCGGGAGCGCGCCCGCGCCGCCCAGCCGGTCGACGAGCTCGGTCGCCTCCTCGATGATCGTCAGGTCCGCCGCGAAGTCGGTGTCGAAGACCGCGTCGAAGCCGAGCAGCCGCAGGGCGCCGTACAACCGGGCGATCAGGTTCGTGCCCGGTGGCACGCCGAACGCCTCGCCCACCGCCACGCGGACGGCGGGAGCGACCTGCACGGTGACGATCTTCGCGGGATCGGCCAGGGCGGCGCGGGCCTGCGCGATGGCGGACTTCTCCACGATCGCCGCTGCCGGGCACACGTGGGTGCACTGGCCGCAGTTGATGCAGCGGTCCGGGTCGATGGCGATCCTGGTCTCGTGACCGCGACCGACGAACTGGATGGCTCCGACCGGGCAGATCGTCTCGCAGCGGCGACACAGCACGCAGTTGTCGTGTTGCACCGTGAGCACCGGGTGGCTCTCGTCCGGCGGCTCCGGCTCGTAGTTCTCGAGCGACTCGAGTGGGTAGCCGCCCAGTCGCAGGTCGTGGGCGGCCAGCATCGCGCGCAGCTCGCACTCCTCGGCGCCGTACTGGCAGGTGAGGCAGGAGGCCCGGTGCCGGAGCGCGACCAGCTCCGCGCTGGTGTCCCGGCCCTTGTCGAGCTTCGCGCTGTGCACGGTGATCACGGCCCCGTCGTCCAGTGACGTCAGCGCGTAGCGGCACGCGGAGACCGTGTTGGTGCGGCCGCGGGCCCAGCGGACCTCCACGTTGCACTGACCGCAGTTGCCCGCGGTGAAGGCTGGCTTCGTGCTGCCCGGCGGCATCTCCGTCACCATGCAGAAGGTGGGGCACTCGACGCCGCAGCGGTCCCCTGCTTGCTTGATCGTGGTGCCCTCGGGCACGGCGACCGTCTCTCGCCCGGCGATGACGCGGTCGTCGCGGACGAAGGTGACGGCGACGGTCACGGCCGTCTCGCAGGCCCGGCGACCGCGTAGGCGATCGCGCCACCGGCCAGGGCGGTGACCAGCTGGGCCCAGCCCATCATCGCGAGCGCGACCGGGACCGCCGCAGTTGCCAGCAGTCCGGTGGTGGCGGTCAGGAGGGTGGTCGTCCCGAACAGCCAGCACCACTTCGTGGCCGCCGCAGCGACGACACCGATCGACCAGCCGCGCCGTCGGGCGCGCTCGAAGACGAGGACCAACAGCGTGTTCCCGACGATGATCAGCGGCACCAGCGGTGTGAGCGGCGCGGGCAGCTGCCCGGACATGACCGCGAACAGGCTGGGCAGGACCCCGATGCTGATGGCCGCCCGAGGACCGACCAGCACGACGGCGACCAGCAGGGCGGCGTTGACCACTGTGCCGGTGAAGAGCTGCGGCAGTCCCAGCAGCGGCGTGAGCACGGAGATGCCGAGCAGGAGCGCGAACGTGGCGGACGCCGCCGCAGCGTGTCGCACCGAGATGGTTTGGGTGGCAGCCACGGGGTCTCCTTCCGGCACGGCCCGTCACTCTCACCATGTCGCAGTCGGACCCGCCCCGGTAGGGACCACCGGCCCGTCGGGCAGGTCGTTCGCACCCCCACCGGTCGAAGCGGGGCACCCGCGTCCGGTTCCCGACGAACCCGGCCAACCCGCGCGTTCGGCTGCCCCGGCGGTCCCAACTGGGACACAATGCGCGGGTGGCAGTGGTCTCGGTGAGCGGACGGCGGACGGTGAGCGAAGGCAGGCGACGGGCGGAGAAGAAACGGGGCCCGAACCGGCGCCCGATCCTCACCGCGCTGGCCCTGGCCGCCCTCGGCAGCGGCCTGGCCTGGGTGTTCCTGGTCCGTGCCGCCATCGAGTTCGGCCGGCTGGCCCGCGACGGCCAGAGCCTCGCCTGGGCGTTCACGCTCGCCGCGTCGGTCGGCGCCACCGCGTGTCTGCTGCTGATGTTCGTGCTGATCGCGCGGGTGCTCGTCGCGCTCGGAATCCTCAGCGAGTACAAGGGTCGTCGCGCCGCGAACCGCCGCGGCCGCTGAGGCCACCGGCCGCCGGTCGAGGACCGAGCGCCACGAGGTCACGTCGGGCCGTTGGCCTCTGTCCGCCCCGCTGCCCGGCGTACGACAGTGGGCTGGAGGTGGGTGACCGGTGGAGCACGCACACAACAAGGACTTGCAGACCCTGGAGATCGAGCTCGAGGACGCCGGATCGACGTCCTGGTGGGCCGGCGTGATCTCGGTCCTCGGCTCGCAGTACGGCAACGCCTACCTGCGCTTCGTCGGCCGCCTCACCGATGACGGCGAGCCGGGCGGGGTGGCGGCGCGCGGAAGCCCGTTCGCCCGGCCGCGAAGCCTGCCGGACGACGTACTCCCGGACGAGCGGTGGTGCCCGGGGATGACCAGCACGCTGGAGGACCTCCAGCGACGCCTCGAGGAGGACGGCTGGACGCCGGTCGGGCAGGGCAGGCACCCCTGGTCGGTGCGGTACGCCAGGCCGCACCCGACCGTCGCCTGAGCAGCGGGCCGTTGGCACCGCTCGCAGAGGACCAACGTCACTGACGGCGCGGGTCGCACAGCGCTTGGCTGAACCCTAGGAGGCTTGTGATGAATACGTATCCCCTGCACGTGGACGCCCATCTCGACTCCGGACTCAGCCGGTGGCTCTGGCTGGTGAAGTGGCTGTTGGTCATCCCCCACTACGTCGTCCTCGCGTTCTTGTGGCTGGCCTTCGTGGTGCTGAGCGTGATCGCCTTTTTCGCGATCCTGTTCACCGGCCGCTACCCGCGGGGCATCTTCGACTTCAACGTCGGAGTGCTGCGCTGGAGCTGGCGGGTCGCCTACTACGCGTACGGCGCGCTCGGGACCGACCGGTACCCGCCCTTCACCCTCGCCGAGGTCCCGGACTATCCGGCCCACCTGAGCGTCGACTACCCCGAGCACCTGTCGCGCGGACTGGTGCTGGTCAAGTGGTGGCTGCTGGCACTGCCGCACTACATCATCGTGGCGATCTTCGCCGGCGGCGGCTGGTACTGGACCACCGAGGTCGCCGGCCGCGACGGCTCGGTCCGGTGGAGCAGCGCCGGGCTGATCGGCATCCTGGTCTTCATCGCCGGTGTGATCTTGCTGTTCACCGGCCGCTACCCGAAGCCGCTGTTCGACTTCGTGCTCGGCATGAACCGCTGGGTGCTCCGGGTCGCGGCGTACGCCGGGCTGATGACCGACGACTACCCGCCGTTCCGGTTCGACGCCGGCGAGGACGACCCGGGTGGTGGCACGGCCGCGCGGGTCGCCGTACCGCCGGCGGTTAGCGGGCCCACCGCGCCCGGTGCGCCTCCGGGTGTGCTGCCGACCTCCGCCCCGACCGGGACCTCGACGTCCCCGCCCGGCCAGACGTCCCCGTGGACGACCGGACGCGTGCTCGCCCTGGCCTTCGGGACCCTGGCGTTCCTGGTGTCGATGGGTCTCGGGGTCGCCGGCGCCTCGCTGGCGTTCGCCGACAGCCAGCTGCGCGACGACGCCGGCTTCCTGATGAGCGGCGACCAGCCGGTGGCGACCCAGACGTACGCGATCGTGTCCGAGGACATGGAGCTGCACTCCGACGTGTCGTGGCTTCCCGAGGCGCTCCTCGGTGACGCCCAGGTGACCGCGACCGGCAGCGCCGGCGACCCGGTGTTCGTGGGCGTGGCGTCGAGCGCCGACGTGGCCGGCTACCTCGACGGCGTCGAGCACGCGGTCGTCACCGACCTGCGGATGAACGGCGACCTCGGCGACCCGAACTACCGCACCGTCCCCGGGGACAACGCGCCCACCGCGCCGGCCGCCCAGGACTTCTGGCTCGCCCAGGCGTCCGGCACCGGCACCCAGTCGATCGACTGGACCCTGGAGAGCGGGACCTACACCGTCGTGGTGATGGACCCCGGCGGCGGGAACGGCGTGTTCGCCGACGTCGCCGCCGGCGTCACCGTCCCGGGCATGTCCTGGCTCGTCGGCGTGCTGCTCTCGCTGGCCGGCATCGGGCTGATCATCGCGATCGCGCTGCTGCTGATCGCGTTCCGCGACCGGTCCGAGCCGTCGGCTCCCACCGCTCCCCCCACCACAGAAGGTGTCCCTCGATGACGATCTTCCTGGTCGTCGCTTTCCTCGTCGTGCACGGGATGCTGCACCTGTCGATCTGGCTGCCGCACCCCGATCCACGACCCGAGCACCCGGCGCCGTTCGAGCCCGACCACTCCACCGTCCTGACCGCCGTGCACGTCCAGCCGAAGACGGCCCACCGGACCGCGGTGCTGCTCGCCGTGTCCGCTGCGGCCGTCTACGTGGTGGCCGGCGTGGCGGTCGGGGCCGGGCTGTCGTCGGCAGCCGCGCTGGTCGCGGCGGCGGCAGTCGTCGGGCTCGCGCTGAAGGTCCTCTACTTCGACCCGTGGCTGCTCTTCGGGATCGGCCTGGACGCGATGGTGCTGACCTCGGCGCTGCTGAGCTGGCCGGTCGCCCTGCCGTGACCCAGGACCGGCCTCGGCCCCGGCTCGGGGCGGGGCGCGGGCCGGGGCCGCTCAGCGCGCGCTGAGCCTCCGGACCAGCTTCAGCCCGCTCCACGTGGCGTCGACGGCAACGACCTTGACGTCGACGAGACCGAGTGGCAGGGCGACCTCGCGGACCACGTCCTCGGTGACGTCGGTCGGCACGCCGCTGGCCCGCTTCGGCCAGCAGACCCAGATCATCCCGTTCGGCACCAGGCGCTCGAGCAGGACGGGAAGCCGCCGCTCGAGGGTGCGGCGCGCGTCGTGGAACGTCAGCGCCACGTCGACGTGCTTGGGCAGCCGGGCGGTGTACGACGCGCCGGCCAGCAGCTCGTCGACGTACGACGGCGCCGGCCCGACGTACACGGTGAGTCCGGGCTTCAGACCGAGCTTCTCGACCAGCGGCTTGCCGGAGTAGCCGGCCGGGCTCACCACCAGCGACCCGGCGCGCGCAGGTGGTGGCCGTGCGCCGCCTCGAGCTGGGCGGCGAGTGCCACCAGCAGCGGCTCCGAGCCCGGCCCGCCCATCAGCTGGACCCCGATCGGCAGCCCGTCGTCGGTGAACCCGGCCGGCACGTTCACCGCCGGCCAGCCGAGCACGTTCCACGGCCACGTGAAGGGGCACGCCCGCACCATCACCTGGTCGGTGCGCCACGCCGACAGCCCGTCGAGCGCCTCCACCGCGAGCGGCGGCTGCGCGGTGGTCGGCGCGACGAACACGTCGACGTGCTCGAGCTGGCGCAACACCCGGCGCGCCGAACGGCCCTCACCCCGACGGGCGGCGGCCAGGGTGCGGCGCAGGGCGCGTCCGGTCCGGATGTTGCCGAGCGTGCGCCGGTCGTACGTCGTGCCCGGCGGCAGGTGGGCCCGCCAGTCCGCGAGGCCGACCGTCGAGCGGGCCAGGAAGCCCAGGCCCATCGCCGGGCCGTAGTCCGGCTCCCGCCGCTCGACGTAGTGCCCGAGCCGCACCAGGGCAGCACCGGTCTCGTCGACGGCCCGCCCGATCCGGGCGTCGAGCGTGCTGGCGATGCCGGACAGCGGCGGCTCGGTGGACAGCCCGATCCGCAGCCGGGGCGGCTCCCGGTGAGCGGCCTCGGCGAGGTCGACCCGGTCAGGCCGGTGCAGGTCGTGGGGGTGGGCGCCCTGGAGCACGTCGAGCAGCAGTGCCGCGTCCTCGACCGTGCGGGCGAGCGGACCGATGACGGTGAGGCCGTAGAACGACTCCGGCCATGGGTGGCTGGAGAGCCGGCCGCGCTGCGGCTTGATCCCGACGAGGTTCGTCCACGCGGCCGGGATGCGGATCGACCCGGCCCCGTCGGACCCCAGCCCGGCGGCGACGATCCCGGCGGACACGGCGGCCGCCGTACCCCCGCTGCTGCCGCCCGGGGACCGGTCCCGCGCCCACGGGTTGCGGGTGTAGCCGGTCTCGGCCGTACCGGTGAGCGGCCACTGGCCGAGCTCCGAGGAGTGGGTCTTGCCGACGATGACCGCGCCGGCCTCCTTCAGCCGTCGTACGACCTCGGCGTCCTGCGTGACGGGCGGGAACTCGCCGGAGCAGCCGAACGCCGTCGGGTGGCCGGCCAGGTCGGTGTCGTCCTTGACGCACACCGGGACGCCGAGCAGCGGCGCGTCCTCGCCGCGGGCACGCCGTACGTCGGCCTCCTGCGCGGCCCGGCGGGCGTCGTCGGTGGACACCACCCGGAACGCGTTCAACGTCGCCTGCGTCGTGTCGACGGCCGCCAGCGCGGCCTCGGTGAGCTCCTTCGAGGACACCGCACCGCGCCGCAGGGCCGCGAGCTGCCCGGTGACTGTGTCCATTTCGTGATTGTCCCCGGTTCTTGGTCGAGGGCATCTCCGTGTCAGGATTCAGGACGTGAAATCTCGTGCTGCCGCTCTGATCGCCGTGCTCCTGCTCGCCCTCACGGCGTGCGGAGGCGGCGACTCCGTTGCCGAGGCCCGCCCGGACTACGCCAACCAACAGGGCCGCGACGGCGCGGAGAAGTTCGCCGGCTACTGGGTGGACCAGATCAACCAGGCGTCGGCCACCGGGAAGACCAAGCCGCTCAAGGCCCTCGGGCTGCCCGAGTGCGACACCTGCACGGACTTCGCGAAGCACCTCGACACCCTGTACGGCGCCGGCGGGCGGGTGGAGTCGGCGGACTGGACGGTGAAGTCGGTGATCCCCGAGCACGGCGCCACCGACCAGCAGGTCGGGATGCTGCTGACCGTGACGGTGCCGCCGAACAAGGTGTACTCCTCGCAGGACGCGAAGGCGCAGTCCTTCGCCGGCGGCGACCAGCGGTTCCGGATGATCGTCGTACGCAAGGACGAGCACTGGATGATCAAGGACCTCGAGCCCCGCTGACGTCCGGGCCGTCGGCGAGGCGGCCGTTCGGACGTGCAACCTCCGGCCTGCGCCCTCTCGGCTGAGCGTGGCGAGCACCGGCTCGGACGAAGGCTGCACGTCCTGATGGTCGCTCGGTGACCGCCTTCGCGCCTGGGCAGGCTGCCTCGGCGGGCTGCCTGGCCAGTCGCTGCGGCCGTCAAGCGGGTTGTCCACAGGTCCGGCACACGGGTCTGGCCGAATCAGGCGGATCTGGGTAGATTCCGAACGGTCGCCGCCCGCTCCTGGCGACGCTCGGGACGATCATCTTGGGGGTCGAGTGATGTCTGCCGCGCGTGACGCCGCTGCGCCGGCGCGATCTGAGCGCGGCCCGCACCTCCTGTCGGCGGGCGCCCTGTCTGCGAGCGCCGGTCGCCGCCGTGCACGCGGCCTCGCTGCGTCGGTGGCGGTGATCGCTGCCTCCCTGACCGGCTGTACGTCGAACGCCGAGCCCAGTCCGCTCCCGACCCCGACTGTGTCGGCGTCCCCCTCTGCCACGCCGAGCCCGAGCGCCACTCCCCCGACGATGCCCGCGGAGGCGGAGGGGACCTCGCCCCGAGCCGCCAAGGCGTTCGTTCGGCACTACTTCGACGTCATCAACTACTCGGCGAGTACCGGCGACACGGCGACGCTCGCGCAAGCTGGCGCACCCTCGACTGCGTCGTCCTGCGAAGCCATCGCCAACAGAATCGAGGAGATCTACGCCGCCGGCGGACACATCGAGTCTGATGGCTGGAAGCTCGCACAGATCAGCATCTCAGCGGCTCCTGCCTCCGCGGAGTCTGTGCTGTCAGTCGGGAGTCTGCCTATCGCCTCAAGACGGTCACGAACGCGCGGGCGCCAAGGCGAAGCACTTCGAGGGCGGCCAGACATCCGCTGCGACGTCTTCAAGTCTGGGACAATGGCGTCTAGACGGCTGGACTGTCACGTGAGCTCGAGCGTTCAGCGTGACGCATCCGTTCGGCGTTCCGACGTTGGCGCTCGTGCTCGTGGCGTCGATCGTTGAGCGCGCGGTGCTCCTGGTCCGATCGTCGCCAGTTGCCGACGACTGCCTGCGATCGAGCGGCAGACGCTGCGGCGACTGCATCGCTGATTGAGTCGGAGTGCAGCGCAACCCAGCAGTGCCGTCGCTCCGAGGCCGGCCCAGCCGCGGTGCGGAGCAGCGCCGCACACGTTCGTCGAGTACCAGGTGGGTGTCCGCGTGCACGATTGACCGCGACGCCGAGTCGGCCGGAGCGGCGCGTCGACTGTGCTGCGAGCCACGCGCCTGCCCCGACCCGCTCGAGCGACTCTGGGATCTCTGGGGTCGAGCGCTGACGACGGGGCCTGGGAACCGCTCTACTCCCAGTGCTTCGGGCGGCCACCGACGGCAGCAGACACGCCGCAGCCGACCGTGACACCAGGGCTCGTGCTGACCGCTCTGCGCCGCATCGGACTTCCAGCGATCCAGGCGCGGACGCAACCCGAGGACAAGACCCTGGTCAACTTCGAGACGATCTTCTACGCGGAGCCGCAGACCTTCACGCGCACGATCACCCTGCTGGGCCAGTCCGTCGATGTCGAGGCGCGGCCGACGCAGTACGTCTGGCACCACGGCGATGGGACCCTCGCTCGAACCGCCACGCCGGGCGCGCCGTACCCGGCGAAGGACGTCACCTACGAGTACACCGCCGCGCATCGCACGGTGCAGGCGAGCGTGGACGTCGTCTATACGGCGCGGTTCCGCGTCGGCGGCGGCGCGTGGCAGGACATCCCGGAGACAGTGACCATCGCCGGACCGCCGACGCCGCTGCGGATCAGCGAGGCCACGCCGGTTCTGTCCGGCGACTACGAGTAGCCACGAGCAAGCCCCGGTTGACGGGTGGTCATCGCCAGACCCAGCCTGTCACGGTGACCGGCTGTGGCGGAGGCGACCGGCGGCGCGGCCCGGCGGCGCGGCTCGGCGCGGCCACGTGAGCACCACCACGTGGGCGGCCTCTGGTGGCGACACGGTCGCGGCCACCAAGATACGAGCATGCCGTCACGCCGCACGCTCGCCGCCACCGCCGGATACGCCGCCCTCTCGACCGTCGACACGATGCTCGCGTCGAAGACCTCCAAGGCGGCCCGCCGGGCGCGCTACCTGGTCAAGCCGTTGCTGATGCCCGCCCTGCGCACTGCGTTCCTCGAAGCCACTCCGGGCCGCTACGACCGGCTCAAGCGGACCACCGCGACGGCGCAGGCGTTCTCCTGGGGCGGCGACGTCGCCCTGCTCGGCTCCGGCGACCGCGCCTTCCTCGCCGGGACCGGCTCGTTCTTCGGGGCGCACGCCGCCTACATCACCGGGTTCGCCTCGCTGCGGGCCCGCCCGGTCCGGTGGGACTCCCCCGGCATCAAGGCGGCCGCCGCGCTCTTCCTCACGGCTGCACCGGTGCTCGGGCTGGCGGCCCGGCGCAGGAGCCCGGAGCTGGCCCTTCCGGTCGTCGGGTACGCCGGCGTCCTCGCGGCGATGTTCGCCACCTCGACGATGCTCGACCCCGCGATCGATCCGCGGGCTCGCCGCACGATCCAGGCCGGCACCACCTTGTTCCTGATCTCGGACTCGATCCTCGGCGTCCAGAAGTTCCTGCTCCCCAAGGACCACCCGGCACTCGAGGCGGCGGTGATGGCGACCTACACCGCCGGGCAGGGACTCATCGCCGGCGGTGTCGCCCACCGCTGAGGCAATCGGTCAGCGCCGCGGCACCCGGACACGCGCCGCGGCACCCGGATCCGTCGCGGCACCCGGACGTGCAGCAGGGGCGGGACCTGGGAGGGGTCCCGCCCCTGCTTTCCCCTCATGCCGAGACCCGGGTCGAGGAGGGCGTCGGCAAGGCTTGGTCGGTCGGGCTACCCGACCGGGACCGCGATCCGCTGGCCCACGTCGAGGCGGGCGTCGGAGAGTGCGTTCAGCTCCTGGATCCGGTGCACCATCTCGCGGGTCTCGCCGGGCGCGGCCACCCCGGCCGCGATGTTCCACAGCGTGTCGCCCTCGTCCACCAGCACCGTTCGCGTGGGCACCGGCTGCCCGGCCTCCCCGGTCGCGGCCGAGGTGGAGCCGAACACGGTCAGCGCCGCGAGGACCACACCGAGGAAGAGCAGGGTCACGGCGAGGCGTCCTCGACGGGTGAGCCGGACCGCGGGGGCGGGACGGGCTGCCGCTCGCACCGCACGACCGCGGGGGGCGGTGTAGCCGGGGCTGATCGCGAAGCTGCTCATCTGTGACCTCCTGGGGCGGGAACCGGTCGTCGTGTCCATGACCTGAGTTCTACGGAGTCCCACCGACAGTTTTCAGATCCGGGCGCGAAACCCGGTCGAATGACTGTTCGATCGAACACACGTACGAAGTTAGAGCATGTGTTCGAACGAATCAAGGATGACACGAACAGATGTTCGAACGGCGTGTCGCGGCGGTCGGGCCCGGTCACGGGCTCGCCGCGACTCCGGCCCGGCCGCGAGGCCCCGAGCGGCCCGCATAGTCCGTTCGGGCCGCCCTCCCCTGCCTCACCCGGTGGATGTCGCCCGCACGGCGGCGGTGGTGTCCTTGGGAGAGACATCTTTTCTGGGGGTATCGCCATGAAGGATTCGCACCGGGCCCACGAGCGAGAGCTGATGGTCGAGGCCTTCCGGGCCGGCTGGCAGGCGGCACTGGCGGAGCGCGTGACCCATCCGCGCGTGCTGGCGGTGATCGACTCGTGCTTCGAGCAGTGGCTCGAGGAGGCCGCGGACGAGATCGTCGTGCTCGGGCTGCCGTTCCGGCGGCGCGGCGACCTGCCCGGCCATCCCGCCCACCCGGTGCCCCCGCCGGCGCGGGCACCGGACCCGGCGGGTCCCCTGGCGTCCCCGGCCGCCGCCTTCAGCGGACTCGGTACGACGCCCGCCCGCGGCCTCGCGAGCGGCTGAGCACCGACCCCGCCATCGGAGCCGGACCCATCCGGCCGGCCGGCGGGCCCCCGGTGTCAGCCCCGCCGCCGCACCACCCGGTGGCCGAGCCGCTCGAACAGCCGGAACACCCCGCCCGAACGCGACGGCGCGATGTTGCCGATCCGGATCAGTGGGCCGCGCCAGGCCGGCACGGTGCGGATCACCCGGCGTACCCCGATCATCGCGACGGCGTGCTCGGCGACCTCGTCCACGGTCAGCAGCCGCCCGCCGGAGTGCACCAGCGCCTTGGCGCCCGGGTGGCGCATCACCTTGACCATCTCGGTGTCGACCCCGTCGGGCAGCACGGCGTGCACCCGGAGCCGCCGCGGCAGCTCGAGGGCGGTGCTGGCCGTCAAGGACACGACAGCCGCCTTGGTGGCGGCGTACACCGACAGCCCCGGCACCGGGCCGATGCCCGACGCGGAGGCGATGTTCACCACGTCACCGGAGCCCTCGCCGAACGCGGCGATCGCGGCGCGCATCCCCCAGATCACGCCGAGCAGGTTGACCTGGACCAGCCGTTGCACCGACTCCGAGCTCAGGTCGACCAGCGTGCCGTCGTCGCCGACGCCGGCGTTGTTGACCCAGACCGTGAGTCGTCCGTGCCGCCCGGCGGCCTCGGCGACCGCGCCGTGCCCGGCCTCGTCCCGCACGTCCTGGTGCAGGCCCTCGACGGCGCCGATCTCCTCGGCGGTACGACGGGCGGCCTCGCCGTCGACGTCGGTGACGACCACGGCGTACCCACGTCGGACCAGCAGCTGTGCGACGGCCCGGCCGATCCCGCGCCCGGCCCCCGTGACGACGGCGACGTTCTTCATGCCGCGAAGCAAACCACGACACGCCGTTCGAACAGGTGTTTGAACCAAAGGTCGGATCCGCACTACGGTGACAACACCCGGTCCCGGGACGAGCACTGGCGAGAGAGGCACACCATGGCAGGCAAGAGCACCAAGGTCTCCGAGCTCCCCGACGGCCCGCCGGACGCCTCTGGGCTCACCCCACGCCAGCAGCGGGTGCTGATGGTCATCAAGGACTCGATCGAGCGCAAGGGCTACCCGCCGAGCATGCGCGAGATCGGCGAGCGGGTCGGGCTGACCAGCTCCTCCTCGGTGGCGCACCAGCTGCGGATGCTCGAGGAGAAGGGCTACATCAAGCGCGACCCGCACCGCCCGCGCGCGCTGTCGGTCTACGCCCCGGGTGAGGCCGAGACCGAGGTCGACGAGACCGGGAGCGGCGACGCCCGCCCGGCCGCCAACTACGTGCCGCTGGTCGGCCGGATCGCCGCCGGCGGGCCGATCCTCGCCGAGGAGCGTGTCGAGGAGGTCTTCCCGCTGCCCAAGACGCTCGTCGGCGACGGCACGCTGTTCCTGCTCGAGGTCGCCGGCGACTCGATGATCGACGCGGCGATCTGCAACGGTGACTACGTGGTCATCCGCCAGCAGCCCACCGCCGAGAACGGCGAGATCGTGGCCGCGATGATCGACGGCGAGGCCACCGTCAAGACGTTCCAGCGCAAGGACGGGCACGTCTGGCTGCTCCCCCACAACGACGCCTACGAGCCGATCGACGGCACCCACGCGACGATCCTCGGCAAGGTCACCGCGGTCCTGCGGAGGGTCTGAGCCCGGCACGACCGCCGGGCGGCGCGACCGGGCCGGCCGGCGTCCCGGCGTCCTAGGAGTTCGACTCGGTCAGCTCGACGAGGAGCAGCGGTCCCCCGTCGTACCGGCCGCCGTCGATCGCGACGACCAGCCCGTCGGCGTACGCGATCGGTCCTTCGATCTGCTCCGATGGCTGGTCGGTGAGCGTGCCGATGATGCTGTGCCCGTGCACGATGCACCGGCCGCCCAGGGTGGACAGCACGTCCTCGGCGACCCGCGACCCGTCGTCGCGCGCAAAGTCGTAGCGGCTGGTCAGCGTCGCGAACACCTCCCACATCGCCTCGGCGTCGTCGTCCGCAAGGAGCGTGGTCACGGTGTCGTTGATCTCCTCGACCGACTCGCCCCACTCGAGGTAGTCGGTGGTGTCGGAGTGCATCAGCAGGTAGCCGCCGTGCCGCGCCAGCACCGGCAGCGTCCGCAGCCAGGCCACGTGCTCGTCGGACAGTCGCTCCTGGTCGGAGGAACGCCCGCCGTTGATCGCCCACACTTCGCCGAAGTGACTGTCGGGAAAGAGCCGGTAGCCCAGCGCCAGTGCCTCGTGGTTGCCCATCAGCATGTGCACGTGCTCGGGCGCCTGCTGCTGCAGCGACATCACCAGGTCGATCACGCCGATCCCGTCGGGGCCGCGGTCGAGCAGATCGCCCAGAACCCACAGCTGCGCCTCGCCTCCGGCCCACGCACCGGCCCCGTCGACGAGGCCCGCGTCGGCGAGCGAGGAGCGCAGGTCGTCGACGTACCCGTGGATGTCGGAGACCACGAAGAGGGATGCCATGGCGCCATCCTGTCAGGCGCACCGCCCTCGACGTGAGCCACGCCACCGCGAGAACAACGGCTCCGTGAACGTGTCGTGAACGGCGGTTCGGTCCCGTCACCACGGGGGACCTGCGTCGTTGTGCCCACCGTGACCTCGGACGACCGCACCCCGCAGCCGACCCCGCCCACCGTGCCGCCCGCCGGCACCGGCCCCGCCGCGGCCCGCGGCCCGGCCCTGGACCGGCGCTCGCTGATCGTGGCCGGCGCGTCCGGGGTCGGCGCGCTCACGCTGGGACCGCAGTGGGCGGCGTACGCCGGCTCCGCCGCACACCGCCGCTTCGCGCACGGCGTCGCCTCGGGTGACCCGCAGCCGCACCGGGTACTGCTGTGGACGCGGGTCACCCCCACCCCCGCCGCGACCCCCGGGTCGGGCCGGGGCCCGGCGGTGACGGTGCGCTGGCAGGTCGCCCGCGACCGCGCGTTCCGCCACGTCGTGGCCCGCGGGGCGGCCCGCACCCACGCCGGGCGCGACCACACCGTGAAGGTCGACGCCGGCGGCCTGGACCCCGCGACGACGTACTTCTACCGGTTCAGCCACGACGGCGTCACCAGCCGGACCGGCCGCACCCGTACCGCCCCGGCCCACCACGCGTCACCGGGCAACCTGCGCTTCGGCGTGGTGTCCTGCGCCAACCTGCAGGCCGGCTGGTTCTCGGCGTACCGCCACCTCGCCGCGCGCAACGACCTCGACGCGGTGATCCACCTCGGTGACTACCTCTACGAGTACGCCCCCGGCCAGTACGGCTACGGCCAGTCCGACGAGGACATCCGCCCGCACGAGCCGCCGCGCGAGACGGTCAGCCTGGCCGACTACCGGCAGCGGCACGCGCAGTACAAGCGCGACGCCGACCTGCAGGAGCTGCACGCCCGGCACCCCGTGATCGCGACCTGGGACGACCACGAGGTCGCCAACGACCAGTGGCGCCGCGGCGCGGAGAACCACCAGCCCGACGAGGGCGACTACCTGGTACGACGCCGCCGCGCACACCGTGCCTACGACGAGTGGATGCCGGTGCGGATGGGCGGCACCACCGGCCTGAGGGACGGCACGAGGCTCTTCCGCCGGCTGCGTTTCGGCACGCTGGCCGAGCTGAGCATGCTGGACCTGCGCAGCTACCGATCCGCGCAGGCCGACCAGGCGCAGGCGCCGGTGCCGTCCACCGACCCGGCGGTCAGCGACCCCGACCGCACCATCACCGGCAACAAGCAGATGGCCTGGCTCAAGAGCTCGCTCGCCCGCGACACGGCTCAGTGGAAGCTGGTCGGCAACCCGGTGATGATCGCGCCGGTGGTGTTCCCGCCCACCGTGCACGAGCTCACCGGGCCGATCAACGACGTCACCGGCCTGCTGCCCGAGGACGGCCTGCCCTACAACGTCGACCAGTGGGACGGCTACACCGCCGACCGGCACGAGCTGTTCGGCTTCCTGGCCGACCACGGGATCACCGACACGGTGTTCCTCACCGGCGACATCCACTCCGGCTGGGCGTGCGACCTGCCGCTGGACGCCGGCAGCTACCCGGCCAGCCCGTCGGTGGCCACCGAGTTCGTCGGCACCAGCGTGACCAGCAACAACCTCAAGGACATCACCGGCTCACCGCCGCGCACCACCAGCCTCGCGGTGGAGGCCGCGATCCAGGCGGCAAACCGGCACGTCAAGTACCTCGACTTCGACGACCACGGCTTCTCGGTCCTCGACGTCACGAGCAGGAGGACCCAGATGGACTACTACCTGATCGGCGACCGGGCGGACCGCAACGCCGGCGTGAGCTGGACGGCCTCGTGGGCCACCGACGCGAACACCCAGCGGGTGCACGCGGTCGACGGGCCGGTGGCGTGATGACGCCCGCGGGCAGGGGCACGCGGACGGCCGGTCCGGCTGCCGGCCCGACCGGCCCCGACCTCACCCGGCGACGCCTCCTCCAGGTCGGTGCGGCCTCCGGGACGGCTCTGGTGTTCTCCAGTGCGCTCGGCTCCCCGTCGTACGCCGCGAAGGGCCGCACCCGCGTCTACGTGGTCGTCGTCGACGGCTGCAAGCCCGGCGAGATCACCGCCGACCGCACGCCGCGGCTCGCCGCGCTGCGCGACCACGGCACGAACTTCCCGCGGGCCCGGTCGATGCCGGTGATGGAGACCATCCCGAACCACGTGATGATGATGACCGGGGTGCGGCCCGACCGCAGCGGCGTCCCGGCCAACTCGGTCTACGACCGCGACGAGCAGGTGGTGCGCGACCTGGACCGGGCCACCGACCTGCACTACCCCACCGTCATCGAACGGCTCAACCGGCACGGCTACACGACCGGGACGGTGCTGTCGAAGCAGTACCTCTACGGGATCTTCGGCACCCGTGCGACCCACCGCTGGGAGCCCCAGCCGGTCGTCCCGGTCAGCGGGCACGCGCCCGACCAGTTCACGATGGACGCCGCGCTGGCCATGGTCGACGAGTTCGACCCGAACCTGGTCTTCGTCAACCTCGGCGACTGCGACCGGGTCGGCCACGCGGACCTCACCGGTACGACCCTCCAGGCCGCCCGGAGCGCCGCGCTGGCCACCGCCGACACCCAGGTCGGCCGGTTCGTGGACATGCTGAAGTCCAGCGGGCGCTGGGCGTCCTCGGTCGTGATCGTGCTCGCCGATCACTCGATGGACTGGTCGCTGCCGGGCGCGATCGTCAGCCTGTCCCCGGTGTTCGACTCCGACCCGCTGCTGGCAGGCAACGTGCAGATCGCCGACAACGGCGGCGCGGACCTGCTCTACTGGACCGGCCCGGCTGACCGTCGCGACGAGGCCGCGGCCCGGATGCGGACCCTGGCCGAGTCGACCGAGGGCGTGCTGTCGGTGCACGACCCGGGCGACCTGCGACTCGGGGAGCGCGGCGGCGACCTGGTGGCCTACTGCAAGGCCGGCTGGCGGTTCAGCGACCCCGACCAGTGGTCCAACCCGATCCCCGGCAACCACGGCCATCCCGCGACCCGGCCGATCCCGTTCTTCCTCACCGGCGGCTCCCCGCTAGTCGCGCACGGCGTGTCCCGGACCGCCCGGGCGAAGACGATCGACGTGGCGCCGACGGTCGGGGCCGTGTTCGGGCTGTCCGAGCCGTCCGGCGGCTACGACGGCCGCTCCCGGCTCTGAGCGCTCTCCGTCGAGCCGCCACTTTCCGTCTCGCGAGTAGTCACTTTCCGTCCTGTGCGGGCAGCGCTCCGGACCGAACCTGGCGACTCGACGGACGGAACCTGGCGGCTCGACGGACCGAACCTGGCGACTCAACGGGTGATGGAGAACGCGTCCTTGAGCGAGCCCGTCGACGCCACGTAGTGCGCGTCGATCCGGTCCGCGGTCACGTGGAACGCCGTGTAGCCGGTCGTGCTGTCGTCGAGCACGGCGAAGTACGGCGCGTCCGGGGCGTTCCGGTCCAGGCCGGCCTCGCGCCCTCCGAACCGGCCCGAGGTCACCTGCACCGTGCCGGCCCCGCGCGGATACGTCCCGTCGGCCCCGTCGTCGACCACGCAGTCGGCGTCGTAGCGCCCCGAGGGCACCCGGGGGCAGGCGGGTGACAGCGCGAGCTGCTTGCTGCGCTCGTAGACGTGGTTGTGGCCGTTGACGATCACGTCGACGCCCTTGCGCAGCAGCAGCGTGTGGACCGCGTGCCCGGACGCGCAGCCGGGGTGGTCCGTGCCGGTGGAGATGCACGGGTAGTGCGCGGTCACGATCACCCAGCGACCGGCCGCCTGGGCGTGCCGGATCTGCCGCTTGAGCCACTTCCGGTCGGCCGTGCCGGCGCGGTAGTCGAACCGGTGCCCGCCGGCCGGGATGTTCGGCGCGATGTTGATGATCGTCGCGATCGGGTCGGTGCGCGGGTAGTCGAACGCGTACTGGCGTCCATAGCGACCGCGCGCGTCGAGCCGGTCCGGCAGGCACTTCGCGAAGTGGGCGATCCGGCCGTCCGGCCCGTGGTCCCCTTCGTGGTTGCCCACCAGCACCTCGAACGGGAAGCCCGCACCCTTGGTGGGCAGCCGTTTCTTCACGTAGCGGCACCAGGCCCGGTCCGTGGGCGTCTGGTCGTAGTCCAGGTCCCCGACCGCCACGAAGAACTCAGCGTCCGACGCGTCCAACAGCCGCAGGCTCCGGGCGGTCTCGCGGGTCGCGCCGAGGTCGCCTGCGGCGGCGAAGGTGAAGCCGGCCTGCGCGGCGGCAGGCACGGCGCGCTGCTGCCCAGGGCCCCCCGACCCGCTCGCGCAGCCCGCGAGGAGCGCGGCGGCGGCGACCAGGGCGGCGAGCAGGGTGCGGTACGGCCGGTGCATGCCTCGAACGCTAACAGTCGACCCGGCGGGTCACCCGGCGTTCCGGGTTCCGCTGCCTTCGTGCCCTTCGTGCCCACGCCGTCGAGCTCGCCGTCCGACGGACCGAGGTCGGGTCCGTGCGCACTGGTCCCCCATCTGAGGGGGTCCCCGGCAAATCGGAGGGGGTGTTCCCGATGTGCGGCCACCGGCCTCACCGTCATCGTCGATGACAACGCCAAGTACCAGCCACCCAGGACAGGCGACACGTCATGATCCGCAACAAGCTCATCACCTACACGGGCTCAGCGATCGCCACCGTCGTGGCGACTCCGGCGCTCGCTGCACCGGCCACCGCGATGCAGGCCAAGGTCCCGGACTTGAGCAAGAGGGGGGACCCGATCGTCACCACCGACGGCGACACCCCGTGGCTCGAGATCGGTCTGGGCGCACTCGGTGGCCTGGCCATCGCCGGGGCCGGCCATGCGCCGCCGCGGCGACCCGGTCCCGGCAGGCGCCGGGCCGCGGCCGGCGACCGACAGGGGCGGTCGCCGGCCGCTCAACCGGCGGAGAGCCTGGCCAGCGCCTTGAGCACGACTGCCCGGTCCGTGGTCGGCCACATCGGCGGCAGGGAGGCCCGCAGGAACGACCCGTAGCCGGCGGTCACCAGCCGCGGGTCGAGTACGGCGACGACGCCGCGGTCCGCGGTGGTGCGGATCAGCCGTCCGGCGCCCTGGGCCAGCAGCAGGGCGGCGTGCGTGGCCGACACCGCCATGAACCCGCTGCGCCCGGCCTTGTCCACGGCGCGCTGCCGGGCCGACATCAGCGGGTCGTCGGGGCGCGGGAACGGGATCCGGTCGATCAGCACCAGCTGGCAGGTGTCGCCGGGGACGTCGAGGCCCTGCCACAACGACAGCGTCCCGAACAGGCAGGCGTGCGGGTCCTCGACGAAGAGCCGTGCGAGCTCCGGCAGCTGGGCCTCGCCCTGGGCCAGGATCGTCAGGTGCGGCAACCGGCCGCGGACCGCCTCGGCCGCCGCCTCCGCCGCCCGGCGCGAGGAGAACAGGCCGAGGGTGCGGCCGTTGGCGGCGTCCACGAGGTCGACGATCTCGTCGACCTGCTTCTCGCCCAGGCCGTCGCGACCCGGCTGGGGCAGGTGCCGGGCGACGTAGAGGATCCCCTGCTTGGCGTAGTCGAACGGCGACCCGACGTCGATCCCGCGCCACGGCAGCACGTCCTCGGACCGCTCGGACCGCTCGGCCCCGTCGGCCTGGTCGGCGGGCGCCGGCTCGGCCTCGACCGCGTCGGGCTCGAGGCTGTGGTCGACGCGTTCGGCGGGCCGGAGCCCGATGCTCGTCGCCACGGAGTTGAAGTCGCCGCCGAGCATCAACGTCGCACTGGTGAACACGACCGTCTTGTCGGTGAGCAGCTTGTCGCGCAGCGGCCCCCACACCTGCAGCGGCGCGACGCACAGCTGGTTCCCGCCGCGGGCGCGGTCCCGCTCGGCCAGCCACAGCACGTCGGACTCGAGGTGGGCCGCCATCCGTTCGGCCGTCTTGAACAGCTCCTGCACCCACCCGCGCGCCTGGGTCCGGCCGGGGTCGGCCTCACCGGCCTCGCCGGGCGACTCCTTGGGGAACGCCGACAGCAGCGACCGGGCCGCGTCGCGCACGAGCGCCAGGGCGTCGGACAGGTCGGTAGGCAAGGTGTCGAGCCGCCCCGGCGCGCAGTCCTCCATCGCCGTGCGCAACGCCTCCGCGGCGTCCGAGAGGTCGTCGGCCTCCGTGCCGCCACCGGCAGACCCCGCCACGTGCTTGGCCGACCGGCGCGCGGCCCGGTCGATCTCCGGCACGGACAGCTCGTCGGTCGCGGCCTGGGTGACCCGGGCGGACAGCTCGTGCGCCTCGTCGATCACCACCACGTCGTACTCCGGGATCATCGGCACGCCCTCGATCGCGTCGATCGCGAGCAAGGAGTGGTTGGTGATGACCACCTGCGACTTCGCGGCCTTCTCCTTGGCAGCCTCGGCGAAGCACTCGTTGGCGAACCGGCAGCGGCTGGCGCCGAGGCACTCGCGGTGGTTCACCGAGACCTGCCGCCACAACCGGTCGGTGTGCTTCGGAGCGGAGTCGCGGTCGCCGGGGCCCCCGGACTCGACCTGCTCCTCGGCCCAGGCCCGCAGCTTGAGCACCTCGGAGCCCATCGACCCCTCGGGCACGTCGACGAGCGTGCCCTGGTCGTCGGGGACGCCCTCGCGGACCCGGTGCAGGCAGGCGTAGTTGGAACGGCCCTTGAGCACGGCGTACGACGGGGTCTTGTGCAGCACCGGCGTGACCGCCTTCACCAGCGCCGGGATGTCGCGCTCGACGAGCTGGTGCTGCAGGGCGAGCGTCGCCGTCGCGACCACGACGCGGTGGTCGTGCAGCAGCGCCGGCACGAGGTAGCCCAGCGACTTGCCGGTGCCCGTGCCCGCCTGGACGAGCAGGTGCTCCCCGGTCGTCATGGCCCGCGCGACCGCCTCGGCCATCTGGATCTGACCGGGGCGCTCCTCCCCGCCCAGCGCCTCGACCGCGGTGGCGAGGACGTCGGTGACGGGGGGCTTGGAGTCGGGCACCGAAGAACCCTAGCCCGCCCCGCTGACGCCGCGGACCAGGCGGCCCCGAGCCTGTGGACGGCTCGCCTCCGGCCCCGCCGGAGCCGGCGTCAGAACGACACGGTCGGCGGCGTCTCCTGGCCCGCCGGTGCCTCGTAGAACTCCCGGCGCTCCACCTTGGCCATCGGCGCGAAGAACATCCACGGGACCGTCGCGACCAGCTTGTTCAGCTGCGCAGCGGCGTCGTTGTAGTACTGCCGGGCGAACGCGAGCTGGTTCTCGGTGTCGGCGAGCTGCTCCTGCAGCTGCATGAAGTTGGCCGACGCCTTCAGCTCCGGGTAGGCCTCGGCGACGGCGAGCACGTTCACGATGGCCTTGTCGAGCCGGGCCTGGGACTGCGCGCGCTCGTCGACCGTCCCCCCGCGGGTGGCCGCGGCCACGCCGGCCCGGGCCTCGGTGACCTCCTCGAACACGCCGCGCTCGTGGGCGGCGTACCCCTTCACCGTGTTGACCAGGTTGGGGATCAGGTCGGCACGGCGGGTCAGCTGGACGTCGATGCCGCCCAGTGCCTCCTGCGCACCGATGTCGGTGGTGCGCAGCTTGTTGAAGGCCAGCACGCCGAACGCCACCAGGGCGATGACGACGACGGCCACGATCACGAACCACATCGGGTGAGTCCTCTCGGTCGGGTGTTACCAGGAACCGCCGCCACCGCCGCCTCCTCCACCGCCACCGCCGCCTCCCCCTCCACCGGAGGACGAGCGCTGGGTGGCCTCGTAGGCGCTGATGGACGACTTCAGGGAGGCGTCGAAGCTGCTGAGGGCGCCGGTGATGCCGGACCCTGCGCCGGTCCAGCCGCTGCCGCTGCCGGCGAACCACACCGGGGCGGTGGGCTCGGACCCGGTCTCGACGCGGTACTTCTCCGCCCACAGCTCGGCGCACCCGAACGCGACGGCCCAGGGGATGTAGGCGGTGTAGAGGTCCTCGCGGCCGGAGAAGTCGAAGCGCTCGACGGAGGACGGCGTGCTGAGGATCCGGCTGAAGCCGCCGGCGCGGGACCACAGGTCGCGCCCGGACGCCGTACGACGGGTGCCGACGCCGGTGCTCAGCAGCGGCAGGCCCCCGACGGCGAAGGCGGCCGGGGGCAGTCCGATCGCGGTCACGTCCCAGGGGCTGAAGGCGAATCCGAGGCCGGCCAGGACGATCGCGCCCACGACGTAGAGCTTGGCGAGCGTCTCCGGCACGTCGCGCCGCATCAGGCCGGTGCCGATCGCCCACTGCTTGGCCTGGCCGTTCGCGATCTTCTGGGCGGCGAGGAGCTGCTGGCCGCTCGTCACCCCTCCGTCGGCGACGAACCGGCCGCCGCGACGGTCCACCCCCAACGCCGCGCCCACGCCCGCCGTGACCGGGTCGGCGGCGTTCCACCGCTCGTGCGGCGCCACGTTCTCCACCACCCAGTCGCCGTCCGGCAGCTGCTCGAGCCGGGCGAGTCCCTGCTCGGCCTGGTAGAGCAACGTGGCCTGCAGCGCCTGGTCGGGCACCGACTCGCGGGTGATGTAGACGGCCTGCACCGGCCCGATCCCCTCCGGCGGGGCGTACAGCACCGGGTGTCCGGGCTGCGGCTCGCGGGACCGACGCGCCAGCACCCAGCCGGGGACGGCCGCGGCGGCGGCGAGCAGCACCAGCAGCAGCGCGAGCACCGGGCTGCGGGAGAGCACCCCGTCGAAGCGGGGCGTCCACGGCAGCGTGACCCGGTCGGTCGCCGGGGTGTCCAGGGTGGTGCGCACGGTCACGCCGGTGTCGGGGGCGAGCGCTCCGGTGGTCACGACGAGCCCGCCGCGCGACCGGTCGACGCGGCAGACCTCGCCGGTCCCGGTTGCGCACGAGGCGCCCTGGGGCGCGCCGGGCAGGCCGATCCGGACCTCGCTGCGCCGGATCGGCATCCGCCACCCGCGGGCGACGGCGTCCCACACGAGCGCCGCGCGCCCGTCGGACTCCCCCAGCGCCCCGTCGATCCGGTACGTGATCGTGTAGACGTGCTTGCCCGGGGTCACCAGGTTCGCCGGGTCACCGATCCGGACGACCCGGTAGCGGCGGTTGTCCTGCCAGGACAGGTCGACGACCGCCGGCCCGTTGTCCTGGCTGACCACGATGTCCCGCGGGACGAGCCGCGCGTGCGGGTCGCCGGCGTCGACGACGTCGAAGAACCGGAAGATCCCGTGCCGACCGGACGGCATCTCGGTGGTGATCCGCTCCGTCGCGGTCAGGGCCCCGTCGTCGGCGAAGACCAGGTCGGCCCGGTAGTCGGTGATGGTCGCGGGGTCGTCGGCGGCCGCGGAGCCGCCGGGCACGTCGTACGCCAGGGCGGGCCAGAGCAGCCCGACCAGGGCCGCCAGCGCGGCGACCAGGCGTCCCACGCTCCCCATCACGAGTGTGATGCTAGTGCTCCACCCACCCGGAGCACCGCCGTTCGGAGGACTCATGGACCGCGCGTCGTACGACGCCTTCGCCATCCGCCTCACCGCGTCGCTCGAGGCCCGTCCGGGGGTGCTCGGCCTCGTCGCCGCCGGCTCGTTCGCCAGCGGGCCCGACGAGTGGTCCGACCACGACTTCCTGGTGGTCGCCGAGCCGTCGGTCACCGAGTCGCTGCGCACCGACCCGACCTGGCTCCCCGACCACGAGCGGCTGGTGCTGCACTTCCGGGAGACCCCGCACGGGATGAAGGCGGTGTACGACGACGGCCACCTGGTCGAGTTCGCGGTGTTCGCACCCGACGAGATCGCCTCGGCACGGTTGAACCGGACCCGGGTGGTCTTCGACCGCGCCGACGTCACCGCACGGGTCGCGGAGGTGGTCGCCGGGACGCCCGACCTGGAGGCGTCCGAGGCCGAGTCCGACGACCACCTGCACGGTCAGCTGCTGACCGCGCTGCTCGTCGGGGTGCAGCGGCACCGGCGCGGCGAGCACCTGTCGGGGATCGACTTCGTGCACCGGTACGCGCTGCGGCACTTCCTGGTGCTGCTGGCCCGGCACGTCGAGGCGGCGCGGCCCGACGTGCGCGACAACCTCAACCCGTTCCGGCGGGTGGAGCTGGCCTACCCCGATGTCGGAGCCGAGCTGGCCCGGGTCTTCGCGACCGGCGACCTGGAGGAGACCGCCCGGGGGCTGCTCGAGCTGGCGGCCCGGGTGCTCGCGGGGTGCTTCGACACCGCGGCGCCGGCATGGCAGGCGGTCCGCCGCTACCTCGCCGGCTGAGCCGGGCCGGCCGACGCCGTGGCTCCGGAATGGGTCACGAACTGCACGTTCCGGCGCGGCGAAGTTGCAGTTCCTGACCCATTGTCGCCGGCAGCCCCCACCGCGACCGGGCGCGGGCCATCCCGCTCGGCGTGAACATCGACTCGAGCAGAAGGTCGTGCCAGGCCCGGATCCGTCCGGGCCGGTGCGGGCGGCCCAGGGACCGGTCCGCGTCGCGCAGGATCGTCACGCCCTGGTTCAGCACCTCACCGAGGGTGTAGCCGCGCCGGGTCCATCCCGTGTGGCCGATCCGCCGCTCTCGGGCGAGGTCCTTGCGCTGCCGACCCTTCGTCCTGTGCTCGCCCCCGTCGTACTCGTGCAAGGTCGTGGTCCCCTTCAACCACAGGTCGCCCCGCGCCACGAACCCACCGTGCTCGTCGGCCAGGACGAACTGCGGCTCGACCGGGATGTCGCAGACCACGTGCAGGATCCGCAGCAGCGTCTCCCACGGCGACTCGGACCGGCCGTCGGCCCAGCGCAGCGCCCGGCGCAGCATCGGGGCCCCGCGCCGACGGGCCGAGGCGGCACGAACGAGCTCCTCGAAGGTGCACCACCCGAGGTGCACAGCGGCGTCGATCAGCACCACGAGGTCCAGGAGGCCGAGGTCCCTGGCACAGCAGAGCAGGGTCTCCCCCGGCGCCGTGAACGGCAGGCCCTCCCTCGTGACCACCTCGAACTGGTGCGGCAGCCGCATGATCCTCAGGCCAGACCGGCGCGGTCGGTGCTCGGCGTGCCGGATCGAGGCGAAGACCGGGAGGTCCTCGGGCAGCGGCGGCAACCACCACCCGAAGTCCTGCGCCGCCGTGAGATGGGTGAACGCGCCGGACGGCGGGAGCACGAGACGCCAGGCCTCGAGGTCCTGGCGCGGCCCGTCGAGGTCCCTCGTCGGCTTGAACAAGCCGTGGCTGACCGGCGTCCACAGGCGGGACCGGAAGTGCCCCCGTCGGGGGCCGGTTTGTGGGTGCATCCTGCGATCGTCGACCAGAGCAGGCAGCGGTGCCCAATGAGCTGCCGACGGCTGTGGACGGCGCCCAGGTCCCATCGGCTGGGGACGCAAATGGGTCACGAACTGCATGTTCCAGCGGGTGGAACCCGCAGTTCGTGACCCATTCCGGGGGCCGAGCCGACGCGGCCCCCGACCTCAGGCCGGGGTGGTCAGGTACGGCGCCAGGTCGCCGGCGAGGTCCTCGTTGACCCGGCCGCGCACGACCGTGCCCTCGCCGGTGTGCTCGAGGTGGTCGATGTCGCCGGAGGTGTGGATCCGGTTCAGCAGGTCGCCCCGCTCGAACGGCAGCAGCGCCTCGAACGCCACCCCCGGGCGCGGCAGGTCCGCCTCGACCGCCGCGAGCACGTCGCGGACGCCCTCACCGGTCTTGGCCGACACCACCACCGAGTGCGGCTCGCGCTGGCGCAGCCGGGCCAGCACCATCGGGTCGGCGACGTCGGCCTTGTTGATCACGACGAGCTCGGGCACCTTGTCGGCGCCGATCTCGGCGAACACCTCGCGGACGGCGGCGAGCTGGCCCTCGGGGTCGGCGTGGGAGCCGTCGACCACGTGCAGCACCAGGTCGGAGTCGGCGACCTCCTCCAGCGTCGAGCGGAACGCCTCGACGAGCTGGTGCGGCAGGTGCCGGACGAACCCGACGGTGTCCGACATCGTGTAGATGCGGCCGTCGGCGGTCGTCGTACGGCGGGTCGTCGGGTCCAGCGTCGCGAACAGCGAGTCCTCGACCAGCACCCCGGCGTCGGTGAGCCGGTTGAGCAACGAGGACTTGCCCGCGTTGGTGTAGCCGGCGATGGCGACCGACGGGATCTGGTGGCGCTGACGCTCGGAGCGCTTGGTGTCGCGGGTGGTCCGCATGTGCTTGAGGTCGCGGCGCAGCTTGGCGATCTTGGTGTTGATCCGCCGCCGGTCGGTCTCGATCTTCGTCTCACCGGGTCCACGGCCACCGATACCGGCACCACCGGCCACCCGGCCACCCGCCTGGCGGGACAGGTTGCCGCCCCAGCCGCGCAGCCGCTGCTTCATGTAGCTGAGCTGGGCGAGCTCGACCTGGGCCTGGCCCTCGCGCGACTTGGCGTGCTGGGCGAAGATGTCGAGGATCAGCGCGGTGCGGTCGACGACCTTGACCTTGACCCGGTCCTCGAGGTTCCTCAGCTGCGAGGGAGCGAGCTCGCCGTCACAGATCACGGTGTCGGCGCCGGTGGCCTGGACGATCTCGCGCAGACCGTCGACCTTGCCGCGGCCGATGTAGGTCGCGGGGTCGGGCTTCTGCCGGCGCTGGTAGAGCGCGTCGAGCACCTGGGAACCGGCCGTCTCGGCGAGCAGCGCGAGCTCGGCCATGGAGTTCTCGGCGTCCTCGATCGACCCCTCGGTCCAGACGCCGACGAGCACGACCCGCTCCAGACGCAGCTGGCGGTACTCGACCTCGGTGATGTCCTCGAGCTCGGTCGACAGCCCCGCCACCCGGCGCAGCGCGTGCCGTTCGGCGAGGTCCATCTCGCCGGTGGTGTCCTCGGCCTCTTCGGGGTCCGGTTCGTCGGCGTAGCCGCTGGTGACGTCGTCGGACTCCCAGGCCTCGGTGGCCCCGAGCTCGTCGTCGAGGTTGAAGGTCTCGTCAGGTGCGTTCGTCATATGCCTCCAAGCGTCGCATGAGGTATCAACGCCCGGCGAGCCAATTTCCTTCCGCGACGAGCACGGCGGGTCCGGTGAGCAGCACCCGGTCGTCCTCGGTCCAGGTCACCTCCAGGCGCCCGCCGGGCACGTCGACGGTGTACGTCGTGCCGCGCCCGGCCCCGTCGGCGAGCGCCGCGGCGACCATCACCGCGCAGGCGCCCGTGCCGCAGGACCGGGTCTCCCCCGAGCCCCGCTCGTGCACCCGCAGGGCGACGTGCCGCTCGCCGCGTCGTACGACGAACTCGACGTTGACCCCGGCCGGGTACTCCGCCGGGTCGTGCGACGGCGGCTCCAGCAGGGCGCCGGCGTCGTCGAGGGAGTCCACGAACGCCACCGCGTGCGGGTTGCCCATCGACACGTGGGTCGCCGGCCAGGTGTGCCCGTCGACCCCGACCTTGGTCTCGCCGAGCACGACCGGCTCCCCCATGTCGACGGTGATCCGCCCGTCGGCGGCGACGGTGAGCGTCTTCACGCCGGCGCGGGTGCCGATCCGCACCGGGCTCGTCGCGCCCTCGTGCTCGACGAGGTAGCGCGCGAACACCCGCACGCCGTTGCCGCACATCTCCGAGGTGGACCCGTCGGAGTTGCGGTAGTCCATGAACCACTCGGCCTGCTCGCGTGCGGCGACGGCCGCCGGGTCGTCGTAGGACGCACACCGGACCGCCCGCATCACGCCGTCACCCCCGATGCCTGCGCGACGCTCGCACAGCGCGGCCACGACGTCGGCGGACAGGTCACCGTGCACCGTGCCGTCGGGGTCGGGCAGCAGCACGAAGTCGTTCTCGGTGCCATGGCCCTTCAGGAAGCGGAAGCTCACCCGTCCGAGTCTAGGCGCCACCGGGCGGATCGGGCCCGCGTGGCACCGCGGAACTGTCGGAGCCGGGTGCGACCGTAGGAGGCATGGAGATCGACGCAGAGACGCTGATGCTGAGCAGCACCGTGGGCCGGTGCCCCGACTGCGGCGACAACTGCCTGCTGGTCGCCGTCGCGGACATGGAGTACTGCTGCACCACGTGCGACGGCGCCGTCTTCGTGATGGACGAAGTCGGCGCCGCCGCTCTGGTGACCCGCCTGGCCGGCTAGCGACGCTGACGGACCACGAGCGCGGAGCCACCTCCGCGCCGGGTCGGCTCGGAGACCGCGGTCAGCCGGCCGTGTCGGCCGAACTTGATCGCGGTCGCGGCACCGATCTCGGCCGCGCTGGTGAACTGGTCGCCCGAGGCCTGGAACTGGTGGCCGTAGGGCGTGAGCCGGGCACCGTACTTGTCGATGAACTCCGGCTCGGCGAACACCTTCTCGGTGTTGCGCTGGGACGCCCGCGGCTCGGCGATCGCCCGCACGATGCTCATGTCCCGGTCGACGTAGTTGAACAGCAGCTGGGTGACCGTGGTGATGATCGTGGAGCCGCCCGGAGAGCCGAGCGCCAGGTAGGGCTTGCGGTTCTTCAGCACGATCGTGGGCGACATCGACGAGCGCGGGCGCTTGCCGGGCTGGATCCGGTTCGGGTCCGCCTTGTCGAACACGGCCGAGAAGTCGGTCAGCTCGTTGTTGAGCAGGAAGCCGCGGTTCTTCACCAGCAGCCCGGACCCGCCGGTCTGCTCGATGGTGAGGGTGTACTCCACGACGTTGCCCCACTTGTCGGTCACGGCGAGGTTGGTCGTCTCGACGTTCTCGGTGTCGGGGGCGGCCTGCCCGGAGCGGGCGCCCGAGCCGCACGTGCCGTCGTACGACGTGACGTCACCGGCGGCGACCGGCTTGGCCAGCGCCTTGTGCGGCCGGATCCGGCAGGCCCGCTCGGCGGCGAACTTGTCCGAGAGCAGGTCCTTCAGGGGCACGTCGACGTATCGGCGGTCACCGAGGTAGGCACCCCGGTCCGCGAACGCCAGCGCGGTCGACTCCAGGTACCGGTGCAGTGCGGCGGCGGCGCTCATCCTCCCGATCCGGAACTGCTCCATGATGTTCAGCGCCTCGCCGACGGTCGACCCGCCCGACGAGCTCGGTGGCATGCCGTAGACGTCGAGGCCGCGGTAGTCGACGTGCGTGGGCCGCCGCACCGGGGCGTCGTAGCGCTCGAGGTCGCGCTTGTGCATCGTGCCGCGTGGCACCGGCAGGTCGGTGTCGGGGCTGACCGGAGGCTTCCGGGTCGCGACGGCGATCTCCTTGGCCAGACGCCCGTGGTAGAGCCACCGCACGCCCTTGCGCTGCAGCTTGGCGTAGGTCCGGGCGAGGTCGGGGTTCTTGAACACCGAGCCGACCTTCGGCGGCTTCCCGCCGGGCAGGAACAGCTCCGGCGTGGTCGTGTAGGCCTCGAACCGCGCCTGGTTGTCGGCGGTCTGGTCGTGGAAGGTCTGGTCGACGACGAAGCCACGGCGGGCCAGGCGCTTGGCCGGCTGCAAGGCCTTCGCGAAGCCGTGCCGGCCCCACAGCCGCACCGCCCGCTTCCAGGTCAGCGCCGTCCCCGGCACCCCGATGGAGACGCCGCTGGTCACCCGCTCCGGGGTGAAGTTGTAGGGCTCACCGGTCGCGGGGTCGATGAACGCGTCGTGCGACATCGTGTCCGGCGCGGTCTCCCGGCCGTCGATGGTGTAGACGCGCTTCTTCTTGGCGTCGTAGTAGACGAAGTACCCGCCACCGCCGATGCCGGCGCTGTAGGGCTCGGTCACCCCGAGGGCGGCCGCGGTGGCGACGGCGGCGTCGACCGCGTTGCCGCCGTGCCTGAGCACCCGGATGCCGATCCGGGACGCCTCCGGGTCGACCGAGGTGACGGCGCCCCCGAAGCCGCGGCTGGTGGGCGTCTTGGTGGAGTAGTAGGGCGAGCCCTCGGCAGCGGTCGCGCCGGCGGCCAGCCCGGAGACGGCGGCGCCGGAAAGGGCGAGCGCGAGCGAGGTCGCTGCTCCGCCGGCGATGACGAGCCGGCGTCGAGCGTGGTGGGCCATGGTGCCTCCCGAGAAGGTGCAGATGGTGTCGCGCCCCTACCTGGGACGTGACACAGGTCACACTCATCTCAGCACCGACCCGGCAACTCGTCCAGAGAGTCAGCCTCGGACGACCTCACCGATCGCGGCCAGGGCCTGGTCGGCCCGGTCGGGGGCCTCCCAGCCGACCCAGGAGATCCGGGCGTCCTTGCGGTACCACGCGTCCTGCCGGCGGGCGAACCGCCGGGTGCCGGTCACCGTCTGCTCGAACGCCTCGTCCTCCGTGCACTCCCCGGCCAGGAAGGCGAGCACCTGCTGGTAGCCGAGCGCCCGGCTCGCCGTCCGGCCGCCGGCCAGGCCGCGGACCGCCAGCTCCCGGACCTCGTCGACGAGGCCGGCGTCCCACATCCGCCGCACCCGCAGGGCGATCCGCTCGTCGAGCACCGGCCGCGAGATGTCGACTCCGACCTGGACCGCGTCGTCGTAGAAGTACCTCAACGACGGCAGCGTGGCGCTGAACGGGCGACCGGTGATCGCGATGACCTCCAGCGCCCGCACCACCCGCCGTCCGTTGGTCGCGATGATCCGTTCGGCGGCGGTCGGGTCCGTGGCGGCGAGCCGCTCGTGCAGCGCCTCGGCGCCGACGGCGGCGAGCTCGTCCTCCAGTGCGGCCCGGACCGCCGGGTCGGTCCCGGGGAACTCGAACCGGTCCAAGACGGCCCGGGTGTAGAGCGCGGAGCCGCCGACCAGGACGGGTACGACGCCGCGTGCACGGCAGTCGTCGATCGCGGCCCGCGCCCAGCCCTGGAACTGCGCGACCGTCGCCGGCTCGGTCACGTCGAGCACGTCGAGCAGGTGGTGCACGATCCCGCGTCGCTCGCCGACCGGCAGCTTCGCCGTACCGATGTCCATCCCGCGGTAGAGCTGCATGGAGTCGGTGTTCACGACCTCCCCGCCCAGGGCCTGCGCGAGGTCGAGCGAGAGGTCGCTCTTGCCCGACGCCGTGGGGCCCACGACCGCCACCACCGGCAGGCGCGGCCTTGTGCGGTAGGGGTCCATGGGCAAGAGTCTTCCAAAGGGCACCACCACCACACGAGAGGGCACCCGCATGGGATTCCTGGACAAGGCCAAGGCCGGACTCACCAAGGCCGTCGACCAGCACGGCGACAAGATCGCCAAGGGTGTCGACAAGACTGCCGACGCCCTCGACAAGCAGACCAAGGGCAAGTACTCCGAGAAGATCGCCAAGGGCCGCACGAAGGCCAAGGACGGTCTCGACAAGCTCGACGGCAAGAACGACGACATCCGCTGAGCTCACGTTTCCGGGCCCCGGGAGGGGGTACGTCGGTCGCATGGCACACCTCGACGACGACACCGAGCGCAACCTCGACGCCCCGGCCCCGCCGGGCGGACCGTTGCGCCAGGACGCGCCCGCCGGCAACGTGAACCCGGCGCCGGTGCCGGCACCCGACTCCGCGGACGACCCGCAGACGCCGAGACCCTCCACGACACACCCCGACGACGTGGAACCCCGGTCCCCGTCCGAGTCCGAGCGCGGCCGGCAGGACCCGGCCGGCGAAGCCACCCAGCTGGAGAACGCCGAGACGTCGCTCGACGAGCCGTCGGACCGCTCCGGCGGCGAGTGAGGAGCACACCATGACCCAGGACACGCACGAGCCCGACCCCGGCCAGGACGACGCCTTCGTCGGCACGGGCCCGGCCGGCGACGCCACCCCCGAGGAGTACACCTCCACCGACCAGCAGGGCGGCGTGTCGGACGAGACCGGCGTCGTCTACGACCAGGAGGGGTCCCCCGAGGAGACCCCGCTCGACGACGAGCTGATGGAGGAGGACGACGATGGCTGAGCAGGACCCCGCCGCCGAGGAGCCCCGCGAGGGCGTGCCGGAGCCGGTGCAGGAGGACGAGCTGGCCCCGGACCTCTCCGGGGATCTCGGCGTGAGCAGCGAGCGCACCGACCCCGAGGGGGGCGTCCAGGGCACCGGCACGATGGCGTCGGCGCAGGGCCGCACGGACGGTGCGTCGCCGACCCACCCCGGCCAGGAGCAGCCGCAGGTGCGGCGCGACGAGCCGGGCGTCGCCGACCAGGGCGTCGAGCCCGAGCCCGACAACGACGTGCCCAGCCACGTGAGCGACCCGTCGCACAACCCCGGACACTCGCACGGCTGACCCGGCACGGCCGACCGACCCGGCCACGGCCGACCTTGCACGGCTGACCGCGCCGGCTGCTGCGTAGGGTGGGCCGCCATGACCCACAACCGGTTCGTGGTGGTGCCGGCCGCCTACGTGATCTTCCTGCGCGACTCGCCCGACGAGCCCGCCGGTCGCGAGGTGCTGCTGCAGCTGCGGCAGGGCACCGGCTACATGGACGGGCACTGGGCGTGCGCCGCGGCGGGGCACGTCGAGCGCGGCGAGTCGGTGTACGACGCAGCCGCCCGCGAGGCCCGCGAGGAGCTCGGCGTCACCGCCGTCGAGCTGAGCCCGGTCTGCGCCATGCAGCGCACGCACCTCGGCGCGTCGGGCCACGCCGAGCCGATCGACGAGCGCGTGGACTACTTCTTCAGCGCCACGAGCTGGGACGGCGAGCCCCGCATCGTCGAGCCGGAGAAGTGCGCCGACCTGCGCTGGTTCGCCCTCTCAGCACTGCCCGACCCGGTGGTGCCGCACGAGCTGAGGGTGCTGGAGGCACTCCGGTCCGGGGACGTGCCGCCGGTCCTGGTGCACGGCTTCTGACCCGCGGGCCCGCGTGCACGGCGACCACCCGGACGTGCACCCCTCCCCTGCCGGACACCGTTCGCGGCGGATACCGGCGATGCTGCACGTCCTTCTGGTCGGCCAGGCGCCGCGTCAGAGCACGTGCCGCAGGTAGCGCATCGGCTCGGCCAGGTAGGCCTTCCAGTGCCCCACCAGCTCGAGGTCCTCAAAGGCAGTCGGCCGCATCCCCCACGGCCCGACCTCGAGCAGCGTGGCGCCGGGCAGGGCCGCCAGCAGCGGCGAGTGCGTCGCGCACAGCAGCTGCGCCCCCTGCTGCGCCAGGTCGTGCATCGTCCCCACGAGCGCCATCTGCGCGGAGAACGAGAGCGCGGCCTCCGGCTCGTCCAGGCAGTAGAGACCCGGGGAGTCGAACCGCGTCCGCAGGATCTCCAGGAACGACTCGCCGTGGCTCAGCCGGTGGAACCGCGGGTCCCCGCCGCCGGGATGGTCCTCGAGGTAGGAGTAGAACCCGTGCATCGTCTCGGCGCGCAGGAAGAATCCCCAGCGCGACCCGCCGGCGGAGCGCTCCAGCCGGATCCACCGCCACAGGTCCGACTCGGACTCCCGGGTCGAGTGCATGGCGCCGGTCGAGCCGCCCTCGGGCGAGAGCCCGAATGCCATCGCGACCGCTTCGACGATCGTGGACTTGCCGCTCCCGTTCTCGCCGACGAGCAGCGTGACTCCCGACGACAGCTCCAGACCGTCGGCGAGCAGCTGCGCGACGGCCGGGATCGTCGCCGGCCAGCGTCCGAGCTCCTCGTGGCCGTTGGCCAGCACGCGGCGCACCGAACGGCGGTCGCGCAGCGGGTCCATGGCCCGCAGCCTACGGTCCGATCAGCCGCAGGCGGGCGCGTCGGGCAGCGGCGCGGGCACGCCGACGGTGGGCAGGCCGAGCGTGACGGCGCTGCCCGTCGCCGGCGCGGACGTCCGGGCCTCCCAGGCGTCGCCGGCGCGGGTACGTCGTACCGACCGGACCGGCGCGTCGGAGACCAGGTGGTGCGGCGCGCCGTAGGTCACCTCGACCTCGACCACGTCGCCGGGGCGTACGTCGACCGGGCGGCCGGTCTCGTCCACGGGCGTGAAGTGCACCAGCCGGTTGTCCCGGGCGCGGCCGGAGAGCCGGTGGGTCTGCTCGTCCTTGCGGCCCTCCCCTTCCGCGACCATCAGCTCCACGACCCGGCCCTCGAGCCGCCGGTTCTCGTCCCAGGCGATGTCGTTGACCAGCGCGACCAGCCGCTCGTAGCGCTCCTGGACGACCGCCTTGGGCACCTGCTCCTCGAGCACGGCCGCAGGCGTGCCGGGGCGCTTGGAGTACTGGAAGGTGAACGCGCCGGAGAATCGGGCCGCCTCGACCACCTTCATCGTCTCGAGGAAGTCCTCCTCGGTCTCGCCGGGGAACCCGACGATGATGTCGGTGGTGATCGCCGCCTCGGGCATGGCCGCGCGCACCCGCTCGATGATGCCGAGGAACTTCTCCTGCCGGTAGGACCGGCGCATGTCCTTGAGCACCTTGTCGGACCCCGACTGCAGCGGCATGTGCAGCTGCGGCATCACGTTGGGCGTCTGGGCCATCGCCGCGATCACGTCGTCGGTGAAGTCCTTCGGGTGCGGGCTGGTGAACCGCACGCGCTCGAGGCCCTCGATCTCGCCGCAGGCCCGTAGCAGCTTGCCGAACGCGAACCGGTCGCCGAACTCGACACCGTAGGAGTTCACGTTCTGGCCCAGGAGCGTGACCTCGCTGACCCCTTCGGCGACCAGCGCGCGGATCTCGGCGAGCACGTCGCCGGGCCGGCGGTCCTTCTCCTTGCCGCGCAGCGACGGCACGATGCAGAACGTGCAGGTGTTGTTGCACCCGACCGAGATCGACACCCAGGCGGCGTACGCGGACTCACGCTTGGTCGGCAGCGTCGAGGGGAACACCTCGAGCGACTCGAGGATCTCGACCTGCGCCTCCTCCTGGACGCGCGCCCGCTCGAGCAGCACCGGCAGCGAGCCGATGTTGTGGGTGCCGAAGACGACATCCACCCACGGCGCCTTCGTGGTGATCTCGCCCTTGTCCTTCTGCGCGAGGCAGCCACCGACGGCGATCTGCATGCCGGGGTTCGCGGCCTTCACCGGCGCGAGGTGCCCGAGGTTGCCGTAGAGCTTGTTGTCGGCGTTCTCCCGCACCGCGCAGGTGTTGAACACGACGACGTCCGCCTGCGCGTCGTGCGGCGCGGGGACGTAGCCGGCGTCCTCCAGCAGGCCGGTCAGCCGCTCGGAGTCGTGCACGTTCATCTGGCACCCGTAGGTCCGCACCTCGTAGGTGCGCGGCCGGCCGGCAGCGGCCTCGTGGGGTGCGCCGGGGGTCGGGCGGGGCGTGGTCTGTGGCGTCGCAGTCATGACCGGTCAAGGGTACGGCGGGCGCCGGAGCACGCCGAATCCGCCGCTTGTCACGGTCGGCACCTCAACTGGGTCCGGGAGGTGCCTACCGTGCAGTACGGCGGGACCGGTCAGCTGCCTGCCTCGGGGTTGGCCTCGATCCGGTCCGGCTTCGGTGCGGTCTTCTTCGCCGGCAGCTTGTCGCCGGGAGAGCCCGCGGCCGACTTAGCGGCGGGCGTCTTCTTCGCCGGCGTCTTCTTCGCGGGTGCCTTCGCCGGCGTCTTCTTGGCGGCAGTCTTCTTCGCGGCAGTCTTCTTGGCGGGCGCCGCCTTCTTCGCCACGTCGGCCGGGCTGGCCTCCTTGGCCGCGGCGAGGTCCGCCTCGGTGGGCTCCACCATCGGCTCGGTCGCGGTCTCGTCCCGCTCGGTCGCCGGCGCCACCTCGGCGGCGGTGTTCGGGGCGGGCGTCTTCTTCGCCGGGACCTTCTTCGCCGGGACCTTCTTCGCCGGCGCCTTCTTCGCCGGCGCCTTCTCCGCCGCCGGCGCCTTCTTCGCCGCCGGCGCGCCCTCGGACGCGGGCGTCCCCGGGACCGCGTGCAGGTGCGGCGGGGGCGGCTCCGCGTGCGGCGCGTCGGCCGGACGGCGACCTCGAGTCCGGGACGCGACCTGGCCGGCCACGCCCCCCGCGACCATCTTGCCGAGTGCGGCGGTTCCCTTCACCTGCTCGACGGCCCTCTCGGCGGTGTCCTTCGGGTGCTTGAGCGCGCCGAGCGCCGTACCGAAAAGCTTGTTCAGGGGCTTCGGAATCGGGTTCTTGGGAGCCATTGCGACATTCAAGCACGCGGGGCCGAGCCGCCCCAGACGCCGTGGTGGCATCGGGACGTGCGACCCCTCACACCACGCGTCGGCGACAACGTGCACTGCCCAGCCGATTCCGGCAGCACCGGCTCGCCCTCGGCGCCCACAGGTCACGACTCGGCGACAACGCCACGCCGGAGATAGACCGGAATAGTCAGAACGCGCCCCGCTGGGTAGGTTCAGTGGGCATGAGCACTGAGACCCCGCTCGTCGTCCTGGACCACGTCGACAAGTGGTTCGGCGACCTGCACGTCCTGCAGGACATCAACCTGTCGATCAGCAAGGGCGAGGTGGTCGTCGTCATCGGGCCCTCGGGCTCCGGCAAGTCGACGCTCTGCCGTGCCATCAACCGGCTCGAGACCATCGACAAGGGCTCGATCAGTCTGGACGGCCAGCCGCTCCCCCAGGAGGGGAAGGGTCTCGCCGCGCTGCGCGCCGAGGTCGGCATGGTCTTCCAGAGCTTCAACCTGTTCGCGCACAAGACGATCCTCGAGAACGTCACCCTCGGCCCGATCAAGGTCCGCGGGATGGCCAAGAGCGAGGCCGACGAGAAGGCGCGCAAGCTGCTGGACCGGGTGGGGGTGTCGGCGCAGGCCGACAAGTACCCCGCCCAGCTCTCGGGTGGACAGCAGCAGCGCGTCGCGATCGCCCGGGCGCTGGCGATGGAGCCCAAGGTGATGCTCTTCGACGAGCCCACCTCCGCGCTCGACCCGGAGATGATCAAGGAGGTTCTCGACGTCATGGTCGACCTGGCCCAGGGCGGCATGACGATGGTCGTGGTCACCCACGAGATGGGCTTCGCCCGTACGGCGGCCGACCGCGTGGTGTTCATGGCCGACGGCCAGATCGTCGAGGAGAACACACCTGAGGAGTTCTTCACCAACCCGCAGTCCAGCAGGGCCCAGGACTTCCTGGGCAAGATCCTCAAGCACTGATCGATCCACCCGAACCTGGCCGGGAAGCTCACTAGGGGACCGGCCAAGAAAGAAGGAGAAATCATGCGGTTCACCCGAACCAAGGCGGTGCTCGCGGCCGCAGGCCTGTCGATGGCGCTCGCCGCGTGCGGCGGAGGCGGTGACAGCACCGACGTCAAGGTCGCCGACAACCCGACGTTCGACTCCGGCACGACCATGGCCAAGCTGGCCGACGCCGGCAAGATCACCATCGGCGTGAAGTTCGACCAGCCCGGCATCGGGTTCCTCGAGCCCGGCGCCGACGCCCCCAAGGGCTTCGACATCGAGATGGGCCGCATCGTGGCCGGTGCCCTCGGCATCGACGACAGCGGGATCGACTGGAAGCAGACCGTCTCCGACAACCGCGAGCCGTTCCTCCAGGACGGCACGGTGGACATCGTGATCGCGTCGTACTCCATCACCGACGACCGGCGCGGGGTCGTGGGCCAGGCCGGTCCCTACTACGTGACCGGACAGCAGCTCCTCGTGCGCGAGGAGGACAAGGACTCGATCACCAAGCCCGAGGACACCAAGGGCAAGAAGGTCTGCTCGGTCACCGGCTCCACGTCGCTGCAGCGCATGGAGGACGACTACGGCGCCAGCCCGGTGCCGTTCGACACCTACTCCGAGTGCGTGGACCAGCTCGAGAAGGGCACCGTCGACGCGGTCACCACGGATGGTGCGATCCTGCTCGGCTACGCCGCGGAGAACCCCGACAAGCTCGAGGTCGTGGGCGAGCCGTTCTCCGAGGAGCGCTACGGCATCGGCTTCTCCAAGGGCGACGACGCGATGTGTCAGTTCCTGACCGACACGATCAAGCAGTCCTACGACGACGGCACCTGGGCCAAGGCGTTCGAGGCGACGCTCGGCCAGTCCGGCGTGGACACCCCGGAGCCCCCGGAGCCCGACGCCAACTGCAGCTGACCGCTGTCCCACCCGCCGTACGGCGGCGCCGCCCCCGACCAGGGGTGGCGCCGCCCGGCTCGGACCCGAGTGAGAGCCCGCTGGCATGGAAACCTTCTTCGACAACTTCGACGTGATCCGGAAGGGGTTCGCGACCACGCTGTGGCTGCTGCTCTTCTCCGGGATCATCTCCACGGTGCTGGGCACCCTGCTGGCGAGCTTCCGCGTCTCGCCCATCACCTCGCTGCGCGCGCTCGGCACCGCCTACGTCAACACGTTCCGCAACACCCCGCTCGTGCTCGTCCTTGCGCTGGCGATCTCGGTGATCCCCACGCTGGGCTTCAACAACCTGGGCTTCAGCGTCGGCTTCCGCAGCTTCAGCACGTTCTTCGTGGTCGCCACGATGGGCCTGTCGATCTACACCTCCGCGTTCGTGTGTGAGGCGGTCCGGTCCGGCGTCAACTCCGTGGCGGCCGGCCAGTCCGAGGCCGCGCGCTCGATCGGGATGGGCTTCGGCCAGGTGCTCAAGCTGGTGATCCTGCCCCAGGCGTTCCGGGCCGTGATCCCGCCGCTGGCCAGCGTCTACATCGCGCTGGCCAAGAACACCAGCGTGGTGGCGATCTTCGGCGTGCCGGAGGCGGCGTACTACATGCGCAAGCTGTCCAACCAGTACGCCTCGGACCTGTGGTTCATCTTCTTCGGCATCGCGCTCGGCTACGTGCTGATCGTCGCGGTCATCGCCGGGGCGGCCTCCCTGCTCGAGAAGCGCCTGGAGGTGGTCCGATGAGCCTCGCACTGTTCGACGTACCCGGGCCGCGGGCAAAGTCCCGGCACCTGCTCTACACCGTCATCGCGATCATCGTCGCCGCCGGCGTCGCGGCCTGGGCCCTGTGGAAGCTCTACGGCGAGGGCGAGTTCGACTCCAGGGTCCTCTCGGAGATGACCCAGTCCAACATCGCGCGCGCCTACTGGAAGGGACTGCTCGCCACCCTCGGCGCGGCCGCCACCGCCATCGTGCTGTCGGTGATCTACGGCGGCATCCTCGCCGTCGCCCGGATGTCCGACCACGGCTGGATCCGGTTCCCGGCGCGGGTCGTGGTGGAGTTCTTCCGCGCCGTCCCGCTGCTGCTGCTGATCATGTTCGTCTACTTCGGATTGGGCCTCGGGCTCTACTGGAGCCTCGTGGTCGCGCTGATGCTCTACAACGGCTCGGTCCTCAGCGAGGTCTTCCGGGCCGGCCTGCAGGCGGTGCCTCGCGGCCAGTCCGAGGCGGCGATGGCGATCGGCCTGCGCAAGAGCCAGATCCTGCGCCTGGTGCTGTTCCCGCAGGCGGTCTCGATCATGCTGCCGGCGATCATCAGCCAGTGTGTGATCGTGCTCAAGGACACCGCGCTCGGCGCGATCGTCGCCTTCCGGGAGCTGACCGCGGAGGCCCGCGGCATCGCCCAGTTCGTGCACGAGTCGTTCGTGCCACTGCTGGTCGCGGCGCTGATCTACATCGCGCTCAACTACTCGCTCTCCCGGCTCGCGGTGTACGCCGAGCGCCGGCTCGCCCAGCGGGGCCGGACATCGGTGCAGGGCGCAGAGGAGCAGGTCGGGCCGGCCGTCGACACGAGCGGCGCCTGAGGCCCACCCGGCAGAGCCTGCGAGCCGACGCCGGGCGGAACCCGGCTCAGCGGGCGGGCTTCTCGGTGACCCAGAGCCGGATGACGCCCTCGACGACGACGGTGCCGTCGGTGCGCACGCCCCGCACCCGCACCGGCACGTCGGGGTCGTCGCCGGCCCACTGCCCGGGGTCGGTCTCGGCGACGCAGGTGATGTCGCTGGTGGCCTTGGCCGTGTAGTCGACCTCCATCCCCTTCGGGATCCAGCGCTTGTGCGTCGGGACGGTGGCCTCGGCGAGTGCACCCATCGCCGCCTCGAGGCCGTTGCAGATCGCGATCACGTGCACGGTGCCGATGTGGTTCTGCACGCGCCGGCGCTTGCGGATGGTCAGCTCGGCGTAGTTGGGCCGCAGCTCGGTGAACCGTGGCCGCACCGTGGCGAAGTACGGCGCCTTCTGGCTGAACAGCAGCGAGAACGCCCGGCGTCCCTGCGGGAGACGGGACACCTTGGTGTAGAGGTCCAGGACGGTCGACATGAAGACGAGCCTAGTCCCCCCACATCCGATTCGTCCGTTGTCACCGGGCGGCGAGACGGCTCGATTCCGCGGACGAATCGGTGGTCAGCGAGCGACCTCGGTGGCGCGCGACTCGCGGATCACGGTGACCTTGATCTGGCCGGGGTAGGTGAGCTCGTGCTCGAACTCCTTGGCGATGTCGCGGGCGAGGATCTGCGCGGCGATGTCGTCGACCTCGTCGGGCTTGACCATGACCCGTACGTCGCGTCCGGCCTGCATGGCGTAGACCTTCTCGACGCCGGCGTGCGCGGCGGCGATCTCCTCGAGCCGGTGCAGCCGCTCGACGTAGGCCTCGAGCGACTCGCGGCGCGCCCCGGGACGGCCGCCGCTGACCGCATCGGCCGCCTGGGTGATGACTGCCTCGACGGTGCGCGGCTCCACCTCGTTGTGATGGGCCTCGATCGCGTGCACGACGTCTTCGGACTCGCCGTACTTGCGGGCCAGCTCGGCCCCGACGATGGCGTGGGACCCCTCGGCCTCGTGGGTGAGCGCCTTGCCGATGTCGTGCAGGAACGCACCGCGCATGCAGGCGGCGCGGTCCAGGCCGAGCTCGTCGGCGAGCAGGCCGGCGACGTGGGCCGACTCGATCAGGTGGCCGAGCACGTTCTGCCCGTAGGAGGTGCGGTACTTCAGCCTGCCCATCGTCGCGACCAGCACCGGGTGCAGGTCGCTCACGCCGACCTCGAGCGCCGCGTCCTCGCCGGCCCGCACGCACAGCCGCTCCACCTCGGTCTCACAGCGCGCGTGCACCTCCTCGATCCGGGTCGGGTGGATCCGACCGTCCGCGACGAGCTCCTCGAGCGCGAGCCGGCCGACCTCGCGGCGGACCGGGTCGAAGCAGCTGAGCAGCACCGCCTCCGGGGTGTCGTCGATGATCAGGTTGACGCCGGTGATCTGCTCGAAGGCTCGGATGTTGCGGCCCTCCCGACCGATGATCCGGCCCTTCATGTCGTCGCTGGGCAGCGAGACCGACGAGACCACCGACTCGGCGGTCTGCTCCGAGGCGACGCGCTGGATCACGGTGCTGAGGATCCGCTTGGCCCGGACCTCGGCCTCGTCCTGGGCGGCGCGCTCGATGTCGCGGGCCAGGATCGCGGCGGTCCGCCTGGCGTCGGCCTCGATCGACTCGATCAGCTGCACCCGCGCGTCCTCGGCGGTGAGACCGGCGACCCGCTCGAGCTCTCGGCGGCGCTCATCCTCGATGTCGAGCAGCTCGGTGCGGCGCTGATCCAGGGCGGACTCGGCCTCGGCGAGCTGCTGGGAGCGCTCCTCGAGGTGGCGCTGCTCGAGGTCGAGGCGTTCCTCGCGCTCGGTCAACCGGTGCTCGCGCCGCTCGATGTCGTGGCGCTGGTCCTGAAGGTCCTGGTGCAGGTCGTGCTCGCGACGGGAGACGCGCTGGCGGTGGATGAGCATCACGACCACGGTCGCGACCGAGAGCGCGACGACGACGCCGAGGACCAGCAGCTCGACGATTCCCAGATCCGCCATGTCAGGCTCCTGTCCGTCGGGCGTACGACGGATCGCCGACAGGTTCGACGCCACCCGGCGTGCCCAGCGGGCGGTGGGTCGCTCGTCGTCCCAGCAGGTGTCGTGCGCAGTCCCGGCCCGGGGACCGGGGTCTTCGTTGTCTTGTGCGGTTCAAGCTCCGGTCGCCCGGATTTCACGTGTGTCACTTTCGAGGCTAGGTCGGTCCCCCAAACCGGTCAAGAACGTCCGGTTTGCGGCCTAGTCGGTCGGCTCCACGACGTCGGCGGCGTCGTGCCCGGCGGCCTCGAGCTCCTCGCGGACCACCCGGAAGGCGACGGAGGCGGGGTAACCCTTGCGGGACAGCATCCCGCTGAGCCGGCGGATCGCGGTGTCCCGGTCCAGCCGGGCGGCGGTACGCATCTTGCGGCGCACCAGCTCACGCGCAGCGGACTCCTCGGCGTCGGGGTCGACCTCCTCGAGGACCTCGCGAGCGACCTCGTCGTCGACGCCCTTGCGGCGCAGCTCCTGGGCCAGGGCGCGCCGGGCCAGTCCCTTGCCGGCCTGCCGGGACTCCACCCAGGACCGGGCGAAGGCCTCGTCGTCGACCAGGCCGACCTCCTCGAACCGGTCGAGCAGGCGGACGGCGACCTCCTCGGGCACGCCCTTCCTGGCGAGCTTGTCCTCGAGCTCGGACCGGCTGCGCGCCCGGCCGGTGAGCTGGTCGAGCAGGATCTTGCGTGCCACCGCCTCCTGGTCCGCCTCCGGACCGAGCGCCACGGGGTCCTCGGGCGGCGGCGCGCCGGGGCGGCCGCCGTGGGCCTCGAGCCAGGCCTCGACCCCGAGCCCGACGTCGCCGGTGGTGGCGCGCCGGGTCGGGTCGGGTCGGGTCGGGCCGGGGCCGCCCGCCCGGTCCCCTGGGAGAGTGGGACCGGACGAGCGGCTGTCCGAGATGGCGTCGTTCACGCGGTGAGGCGGAGCCGTCCGGCTCAGAAGTCGATGTTCGTCGGCTCGGCCGGCGACGCCGCGGCGTCGGTGTCGACCTGCGGCACGACGCCGAGCTTCTCGAGGATCTTCTTCTCCAGCTCGTTGGCGAGGTCGGGGTTGTCCCGCAGGAACGCGCGGGCGTTCTCCTTGCCCTGGCCGAGCTGGTCGCCCTCGTAGGTGTACCAGGCGCCGGCCTTGCGGACGAGCCCCGCCTCGACCCCGACGTCGATCAGACCGCCCTCGCGGCTGATCCCCTGGCCGTACATGATGTCGAACTCCGCCTGCTTGAACGGCGGGGCGACCTTGTTCTTCACGACCTTGATCCGGGTCCGGTTGCCGACCATCTCCTGGCCGTCCTTGAGCGTCTCGATCCGGCGCACGTCGAGCCGGACCGAGGAGTAGAACTTCAGCGCACGGCCGCCGGTGGTCGTCTCCGGCGAACCGAACATCACGCCGATCTTCTCGCGCAGCTGGTTGATGAAGATCATCGTGGTGCCGGCGCCGTTGAGCGCACCGGTCATCTTGCGCAACGCCTGGCTCATCAGCCGGGCCTGCAGGCCGACGTGGCTGTCGCCCATCTCGCCCTCGATCTCGGCGCGGGGCACCAGCGCCGCCACCGAGTCGACCACGATCAGGTCCAGCGCCCCCGAGCGGACCAGCATGTCCGCGATCTCGAGCGCCTGCTCCCCGGAGTCGGGCTGGGAGACCAGCAGCGCGTCGGTGTCCACGCCGAGCGCCTTCGCGTAGTCGGGGTCCAGGGCGTGCTCGGCGTCGATGAACGCCACGATGCCGCCGGCCCGCTGGGCGTTGGCCACCGCGTGCAGCGCCACCGTCGTCTTGCCCGAGGACTCGGGTCCGTAGATCTCCACCACGCGTCCGCGCGGCAGGCCGCCGATGCCCAGCGCCACGTCGAGCGCGATCGCGCCCGTCGGGATCACCTCGAGCGCCGCCCGGGTCTCCTCGCCCAGTCGCATGACCGAGCCCTTGCCGAACTGCCGCTCGATGTTAGCGAGAGCGGCGTCCAGTGCCTTGTCGCGATCTCCACCAGCCATGGTCGTCCGTCCGTCTGTCCGCCTCGAGGCGGAACCTTGAGTCTTCTTCATCGCCAACGACATTAGAGGGGCCTTCCGACAGTTTGCGATCCCGATGTCGCGACCTGGGGACAACCCGTGCCGTCTCACCTTCGTCTTCCAACACGCGAAAGCCTAGCCGAACAGGTGTTCGACCCGGTCCAGCGACACGCTCGCTCCCGCGACGTCACTTCCGGGCCGTCGGCCGTCCTCGACGGTGTCGGCGATCGACCGGCTAGGCAGGACGGCGGCGCAGGGCCGCGAGGAGGCTGAGGGCGCCGGCCGCCAGGATCGGCAGCCCGATCGTGAAGACCGCCAGCACGCCGAGAGCGACGAGCAGGGCACCCGCCAGCACCAGGGCCGTCGTACGACGCACACCGGTCACCACCGCGCCGTAGCCCGCGCCCCCCGCACCTGCGAGGAGCACCGCAAGCACCCACGCCAGCGGTCGGTCCCCCTGCTCGGCCATCAACCGCACGTAGACGACCGCCATGGCCAGCGCCAGCACGGCCGCCGCGACGGCGACGAGGTCCACCCGGATCCGGTCCACGGCCCCAGCATGCACCTGCGGCCTCCCGCGCGCGAGCCTCAGGCGGGCAGCCGCACCAGGAACCTGCAGCCGGCGTCCCGGTTCTCCACCGTCACCCGGCCGGCGTGCGCCTCGACGATGCCCTTGACGATCGCCAGTCCGAGCCCCGCGCCGCTGCCGCTCGGCGACGGGGTCCCGGTCTCCGGGGTCCGCGCCGCGCCGTCCCCGCGCCAGGCCAGGTCGAAGACCCGGGCCAGGTCGGCCTCGTCGATGCCGCCGCACGCGTCACTGACCGACAGCTCCACCGCCCCCGGCAGGCGACGGCCCTGGATCGTGACCGTGCCGTCGGCCGGGGTGTGCCGGATCGCGTTCGCCACCAGGTTGCCGATCACCCGGGTCAGCCCCGACGGGTCCGCGTGGACGACGAGTCCGTCCTCGACCGTGCCGTCCAGCCGGACCCCGCCCGCCCGGGCCACCGGCTCCGCTCCGGCCAGCGCCTCGCTGACCAGGTCGCCCAGCGCGACGTCCTCGGGTGTCAGCGTCAGCACGCCGGCGTGGATCCGGGAGAGCTCGAACAGGTCGTCGACCATGCGCACCATCCGGTCGACCTCGGCGCGCATCTGGCCGTGGTACCGCTCGGGGTCCTCGGCCAGCCCGTCCTCGAGGGCCTCGGTCATCGCGCGCAGCCCGGCCAGCGGCGTGCGCAGGTCGTGCGAGACCCACGAGACCAGCTCGCGGCGCGCCTCCTCCAGCCGCTGCTCGCGGTGGCGGGCGTCGCGGAGTCGCTCGCTGGTCCGGGTCAGCTCCTCGGACAGCTGCTGGAACTCCGCCGGGCCGCCGCCGACCCCGGCGTACTCCCCCACCACGCCGAACCGGCGGGTGTCCTCCCGCAGCCGGCGCGACGACCGCACCAGACCCGAGCCGACCGCCATCGCACCGACCACCGAGACGACACCGGCGACCACGGCCACCTGCAGCACCACGGAGAAGTCGTGGTCGGAGAGGAACATCGCCCGCGCGGTGCCGACGAACCCCGCCACCACCGCCACCACCGCGACCAGCGCGACCAGCGGCGGGATCCAGCGCAGCGACCGGTGCCGCAGCCCCCAGCCGGCGACCAGCCCGACGAGGCCCACCGCCGCGGACCAGCCGGCGGCGATGAGGACGATCTGCACCTGATCACTCACGAGACGTCCTCCCACCGGTAGCCCTTGCCCCACACGGTCACCAGCCGCCGCGGCCGGGCCGGGTCGTCCTCGATCTTCTCCCGGAGCCGCCGCACGTGCACGGTCACCGTGGACTGGTCGCCGAAGGACCAGCCCCACACCTGGCTGAGGAGGTCCTCGCGGGTGTGCACCTCGCCGGGTCGGCAGAGCAGGAACAGCAGCAGGTCGAACTCGCGCGCGGTGAGCGCCAGCCGCTCCCCGGCCCGGGTCGCGAGCCGCTGCGTCGGGTCGAGGACCAGGTCGCCGTCGGCCACGGGCTCGTCGGGGACGCTGCGGCCGCCGGTGCGACGCAGCACCGAGTCGACCCGCAGCGCGAGCTCGCGCGGGCTGAACGGCTTGGTCACGTAGTCGTCCGCGCCGTGCTCCAGACCGACCACCCGGTCGGTCTCGGCGCCCATCGCGGTGAGCATGATGACCGGTACGTCGGACCGGTCCCGCAGCCGCCGGCACACCTCGAACCCGTCGATGCCCGGCAGCATCAGGTCGAGCACCACGAGGTCGGCGGCCTGGTCGCTCATCGCGCGCAGGGCCGTCTCGCCGTCCGCGACGTCGGTGACCCGGTGGCCGCCGGCGCGCAGGTAGGACACCACCACCTCCCGGACGGTGTGGTCGTCGTCGACGACGAGGACGTGGGCCACGGCTCGATCCTAGGTACGGCGTCCCGGCGCCGCACCGTTGCGCGGCGCCCGGTCGGCCCCGGGTCGGTCGGTCCGGGCCCGCCGCACCGCCGCGACCAGTCCGGCGACCACGCCGGTGAGAGCCACGAACGTCAGCCACGAGGCCGCGTACGGCCGGTCGAGCAGGTAGGGGTCGTCGGGCTTGGCGCCGAACCGGCCCAGCGTGGGCAGGACCGCCGCGGTGACCAGTCCGACCACGACGAGGGCCGCGACGGCCGGCGCGCGGACCGGTCCGGGCAGCCGGCCGACGACCAGCACCCCGACGGCCAGGACAGCCGGTGCGAGCACGAAGTCGTGCAGCACCACCCCGCCGGCGAGCCAGACACCGGCGTCCACGAGGTCGGTGAGGTCCAGGCCGAGCAGCAGCCGCAGCCCCCACACCCCGGCGGCCAGCCCGAGGACGCCGAGACCCGCGCGCAGGCCGCTCACCCGAGCACCTCCAGCCGCCCGAGCCACTTGGTCTGCAGCACGCCGGGTCGGCCCGGCGCGATGAGCCGGCAGGGGAAGCCGTGGTCGAGGGACAGCGGCTCGCCGTCGAGCCCGAGGGCGACGAGGGTCAGTGGGTCGTCGACGACGTTGCCGGGCACGTCCGACCCGCGGAACGGCCCCTCGGCCTGGAGCGACACCGCACGGACCGACGTACCCGTGGGCTGCCCGAGCAGGTCGCGCAGGTCGCGCAGCCGCACCCCGGTCCACTCTCCCGAGGCGCTCCAGCCCTCGACGCAGGCGATCGGGAGCCGCGCGGTGTGCTGGCGCAGCGCCAGCAGGTCCGTCCGGGTCAGCCGGAGCTCGCGGGCCGGGTCGGCGAGGACCAACGCATAGTCGGCGGAGGTGGCCGCGGCCTGGACCCCGGCACGCCGGGCGCTCTTGTTGATCGGTACGCCGCCACCGGGCACGTGGTGGTTGGCGAACACCGACACCTCGCGCAGGAGCGGCACGGACCCACCCGCGACCGACAGCACGGCGAGCCCGGTGGCGGTGCCGGTGGTGACCAGCAGCCCGCGCCGGCTCAGCCCGTCGGGCGCATCGGCGGCCCGCCCGGGCGGTCCCTCGGGCGGAGCGGACGCACCGGGCTCGTCGTCTGGCCCGTCGACCGGCCGGCTCAGCGCGTCGCGGATCGCCGGCAGCTTCACCGCGATGTGCACCAGCAGGGCTCCGGTCACCACCCAGGCGACGGCGTAGTGGGTGGCCCGGAACGAGAACGACCACGGGTACCACTGCGACGCGTTCGCCAGCCCCGTCGCCAGCTGGAACACCGCCGCGGCGACCAGCACGCCGATCGATCCGCGCTCGAGGCCGTGCAGCAGCAGGGCTCTCCGGTCCGCCCACGGCGGCCGGGCGAACAGCTTGGGGTAGACCGCGTAGAGCTTGACCAGCAGCAGCGGCACGCAGGCCACACCGGCCAGGTAGTGCACCCCCTGGGTGACGCGGTAGACCCACACCGGCCGGGTCGGCGGCGCGAACCAGCCCGGCTGGTCCTGCAGCACGTGGCTGTAGAGACCGGTGAGGAAGGCGATCCCGAAGCAGATCCCGAGCCACAGTCCGACGCGGGCGGCGACGGCGGGACTGCGGCCGGGCGAGCGCAGCTCCTCCTCGGTCGGTACGGACAGCCGCGGAGCGTGCCGGGGCCGACCTGCGCGGCCGCGTGTCGCGGTCACCGAGGACTCCGCTGCAGCACGGCGAACCACCGCTCCGCGTGCCGGTCCACGACCACGGCCTCGAAGCCGGTCTCGGCCGCCAGGCCGGCCACGGCCTCCGGGCCGAGCACCGCCCACGGCATCGGTCGGCTGCGCCGGTCGCCGCACTCGAGGACCAGGTCCATCGTCCGCAGCCCGGTGCCCGGCTCGGCGAGGTCGAGCACCACGCGGCCGGCGGGGAGCAGCAGCCCGTGCAGCCGGCGCAGCAGCCGGTGCGGGTCGCCGCCGATCCCGACGTTGCCGTCGGCGAGCAGCGCCGTCGCCCAGTGGCCGGCGTGCGGCAGCGGGCCGAACACGTCGGCGCACACGGCCGGCACGCCCCGGGCGCGGGTCTGCCGGACCGCCTCGGGGACGAGGTCGACCCCGAGCACCTCGACGCCCAGGCGAACCAGGTGCGCCGTCATCCGGCCCGGGCCGCAGCCCACGTCGAGCACCGGTCCGGTGCAGCGCTCGAGCAGCGCCCGGTCTGCCTCGTCGACGTACCCCGACCAGCTCTCGACCGGAAGCCGGTGAGGCAGCGCGCCGAGCCCGTGCACGAGGCAGGGCGCGCCACGCAGCGCGTGGGAGTAGACGAGGCCGGGGTGGTGGGCGAGCACCGGCACGGCGGTCACGACGCGTCCTCGCCGACGAGCGCCGACCAGCGACGGGCGAAGCGGGTGTGCGGGGCGAGCCGGGCGACGTGTGTGGCGTCGGCGACCGTGTCGACGTCGCGCAGGGTCGGCCCGGCGAGGACCTCGACGCCGGCCCGGACCAGCGCGGCGCGGGTGTCGGTGCCGGTGGTCGGCACGGACATCGGCACGTCCCGCAGCGCCTCGGCGTGGCCGGGGTCCGCGAGCGAGACCGCCCACCAGCCGCCGTCGTGCGCCATCCCGAGCACGGCGTGCGGCGGGTACGCCGCATCCGTGGCCGACCCGGCGCCCACGGCCGGTGACGGACCCATCGCCGCCAGGTCCCGGGGCGTCAGCTGCGGGGTGTCCATGCCGACCTGGACGACCCGCGGCGCCCGGTGGCCGTGCTGGTGCTCGCGGGCCGCGACGTCGGCGTGTGCACTCGCCAGCCGCTGTGCCAGCCCCCGGCCGCGCTGCGGCAGGACCGTCCAGCCGGCCAGCGCACGGAGCAGCTCCGGACCGTCGACGGCGTCGGCGAGGTCGCCGTCCAGCGCCAGGTAGCGGAGTCCGGGTCCGAACCGGGCGGCGCAGGCCGCGAGCGTGTCGTGCAGCGCGGCGGCGGCGAGGCTCGCGGCTGCGTCGTACCCGATGTGCGCCGCCAGCCGGGTCTTGACGCGGCCGGGCACCGGCGCCTTGGCCACGACGAGCACGACCGTGCGGGGCGTCACGGCAGCACCCGGGCGAAGTCGCGCGCCGCGCGGACCGTGCCGCGGACCGACCCGGAGACCTTGGACCGGGTGCCGGCCGCGCGCGGGTGGTAGCCGACGTCGTGCTCGGTGATCGTCCAGCCGGCCGCGCTCGCCCGGCGCAGCAGCTCGACCGGGTAGCCGAACCGGCGGTCGGTCACCCCGAGCGCGAGCAGGTCCGCGCGCCGGCACACCCGCATCGGCGCGATGTCGTGGACGGCCGTGCCGAGGCGGCTGCGCAGCCACCACAGCACGGCCGCGTTCCCCACCCGGGCGTGCCAGGGCCACACCCCGCGGGCCACCGGGCGTCGGCGGCCGGTCGCCAGCACGGCGCGGCCGGCGACGACGTCCGCGAGCAGCGGGACCAGGTCGGCAGGCTCGAACGACCCGTCCCCGTCCATCACCGCGACGAAGTCGCAGTGTGCCGCCAGCACGCCGGCGTGGACCGCGGCGCCGTACCCCGGCGTCGGCTCGCTCACCACCTGCGCACGGTGCGCCCGGGCTACCTCGGCGGTGCCGTCGCTGGACCCGTTGTCCACGACGATGACGTGGAATCCGGCCGGCACCCGCGGCAGCAGCTCGCGCAGCGCGAGAGCCTCGTCCCGGCACGGCAGGACCAGGTCGCAGGTCGCGGTGGCGCTCATGCATCTCAACGTAGGGACGGCGCGGCCCCGGTAGGGCCGGCAAGTCTTACGGAAGGCTGACGGTGCCCGCGGCCACGGCCGCGTCGGGGGTGCGACGGCCTACCGTCACCTCATGACGAGGACAGCCCCGGTGGCGCCGCGGGCCGATCCTGCAGGCGCCGCGGTCCCCGGCCGTGCGGCACGGCGCGGCCTGGTCGCCGCGCTCGTCCTGATGGCCGCGGCGATGGCGGTGCCGGCGCTGACCGGCTGGAACGTGCGCGTGAACTCGTTCCCGCCGTTGCACGCCGACTGGAGTCCTCGGGTCGGCCCGGGGACGGTCCCGGCCCTCGCGATCGCGGCCCTGGCCGGGTGGCAGGCGGTCGGGCTCGCCGAACGGCTGCGTTGGCGGACCCTGCTGCTCGTGGTCTTCCTCGCCGGGCTCGGCTGGCTGCTGGCGCTGGCCCTCGTCGACGGGCTCGACGGGATCGGTCAGATCCTCGACAGCGACTACGAGTACCTCCAGACCGCCCGGGCGACCCACGACCTGCCCGGGACGCTGCACGAGTACGTCGGGCGGATCCGGTACGACGCGGCGCCGGACAACTGGCCGGTGCACGTCGCGGGCCACCCGCCCGGCGCGCTCACGTTCTTCGTGCTGCTGGTCCGGGTCGGGCTCGGCTCCGGCCCGGCCGCCGGCCTGGTCGTCACCGTGCTGGCCGCCACGACTGCGGTCGCCGTCCTCGTCGCGGTCCGGACGCTCGGTGCCGAGGACGCGGCCCGGCGGGCGGCACCGTTCGTGGCGCTCGGCCCGGCGGCGATCTGGCAAGCGGTGTCCGCCGACGCGATGTTCGCCGCGGTCGCCGCCTGGGGGCTGGCCGCGCTGGCGGTGGCCACGACGGCCGCCCGGGCGGGCGGACGCGGCGGCGGACGCGGCGGCGGGCGCGGCGGCGGGCGCAGCGGCGGCGTTCGGTGGCAGGTCGCCGGGTGGTCGCTCCTGGCAGGCCTGCTGCTCGGCTACTGCGTGATGCTCTCCTACGGCCTGCCGTTGCTGGCCGTCCTGGCGGTCGCGGTGCTGTGGCTGGGGGGTTCCTGGCGCCCGCTGCTGCCGACGGCGACGGCCGCGCTCGCGGTGGTCGGCGGGTTCGCACTGCTCGGGTTCTCCTACCCGGACGCCCTCGCCGCCCTGCACGACCGCTACTTCGAGGGGGTCGGTGGCCGCCGGCCCGCGTCGTACTGGCTGTGGGGCGGGCCGGCCGCACTGCTGTTCGCAACCGGCCCGTTGCTCGGTGCCGGTCTCGGACAGCTCGCCGCCCGGCGTCGCGAGAGGGCCCGATCCGTGCGGGTGGTCGTGGTGCTGGTGGCCGCGGCCGCCGGGTCCGTGCTCCTGGCCGACGCCTCGCAGATGAGCAAGGCGGAGGTCGAGCGGATCTGGCTGCCGTTCGTGCCGTGGCTGCTGCTCTCCTGCGCGCTGCTGCCCGACCGCTGGCGGCGCGGCGGGTTGGTGCTGCAGCTGGTCACCGCGCTGGTGGTCCAGCACCTGCTCTTCACCGGCTGGTGAGCCCTGTCAGGGGCCGCGGCCCGCGCCCTCAGCGCAGCGGGTCGCGCGCGAACCGGGACAGTCCGTCCGCCGGGTCCACTGCTGCGACGTAGCCGAGCTGGGTCCGGGCCCGCTCCGGCGAGGCCACGACGTGCCGGACGTCGCCGAGCCGGAACTCGCCGGTCACCTCCGGCTCGGGCGTACCGCCGCTGTCTGCGCCGCGGGCGACGTGCCGGGCGACCGTGAGGACGTCGACCGGCCGTCCGGAGCAGACGTTGTAGGCCCGCAGCCCGCCGCCGGCCGCCGCGCCCGTCGCCGTCGTCGGACCGGCGACCGACTCCACCGCGAGCAGGTTGGCCCGGGCGACGTCGGAGACGTGCACGAAGTCGCGCATCTGCCCGCCGTCCTCGAACACCCGCGGCGGACGGCCCGCCTCGACCTGGGAGCGGAAGATCGCCGCGACGCCGGAGTACGGGGTGTCCTGGGGCATGTGCGCGCCGTAGACGTTGTGGTAGCGCAGCGCCACCACCGAGCCGCCGGTCTGCCGCGCCCACGCCGACGCGTAGTGCTCCTGCGCGACCTTGCTCGCCGCATAGCTGCTGCGCGGGTCCAGCGGCGCGTCCTCGTCGACGAGCGCCCAGCCGAGCGGGCGCCCGCAGACCGGGCAGGGACACTCGAACTCGCCGGCGCGCAGCGCCTCGACCGAACGGGGCGCGGGCACCTGCTGTCCGTGCGTGGTGCAGGTGTAGCGACCCTCTCCGTAGACCACCATCGAGCTGGCCAGCACCAGCCGACTCACCCGCGCTGCCGTCATCGCCGCGAGCAGCGAGGCGGTGCCGAGGTCGTTGTGCCCGGCGTAGAGCGGGAGGTCCGCCGCGGTCACGCCTGCGCCCACCATCGCAGCCTGGTGGCACACCACGTCGATCCCGGCCAGCAGGTCGGCCCAGCGCGGGTCGTGGTCGGCCTCGCGCACGTCGAGCCGGTAGGTCCCCGCGTCCGGCTGCCCCGCGAGCGGATGCGCCTGCGGGATCAACGCGTCGATGCCGACCACCTCGTGCCCGGCGCCGCGCAGGGCGGTCGCGGCCGCCGTACCGATGAAGCCGGCCGAGCCGGTGAGCAGCACCCTCACGGCCGGCCCGGGATCTCGTAGGGCAGGTCGAGCTCGTCGGCCCACGAGGCACAGGAGCAGCCGGCCGGGTCGGGCAGCCGCCCGACCACGCCGGTCAGGAGCTCCTTGAGCCGGTCGATGTTGCGCGCGAACGTCGCGAACACCTCGGCCTGGCCGACGCCGGCACCGGTCTCGACGCCGGCGTCCATGTCGGTGACCAGGGCGATCGCGGCGTAGCAGAGCCGCAGCTCGCGGGCCAGCACCGCCTCCGGGTGACCGGTCATGTTGATCAGCGACCAGCCCTGGGCCGCGTAGTGCTGCGACTCGGCGCGGGTGGAGAACCGGGGTCCCTCGACGACCACCATCGTGCCGCCCCGGCGCACCCCGTCGGCCTCGGCGAGCGAGCCGGAGAGCCGCGGGCAGTACGGGTCCGCGAACGGCACGTGGGCCGGTCCGAACTCGACGTAGCTCTGCGGGCGTCCCCAGGTCCGGTCCACGAGCTGGTCGGGCACGACCAGGTCGCCCGGCGCCACCTCGGGGCGCAGCCCGCCGACCGCGCAGGGAGCGAGCACCTGGCGCACGCCGAGCGAGGCCAGGGCCCACAGGTTCGCGCGGTAGTTGATCCGGTGCGGCGGGTAGGCGTGTCCGGCACCGTGTCGCGGCAGGAACGCCACGGGCCGGTCCCCCACCGTGCCGATGCTGACCGGGGCGGACGGCTCGCCGTACGGCGTCTGGACCGCGACGCGCTCGGCGTCCGCGAGGAAGCTGTAGAAGCCGGAACCGCCGATGACGGCGACCTGGGCGATCGGTGACATGGGGCGAGTCTGGCAGCCGGGCCGCTACAGCGCGGGGACGTCGTCGATCGTCGAGCCGGCCGCAGGCGCGGTACGACGGGCGATCTCGGCGGCCGTCGCGATGCCGGTCACGAGCAGTCCGGCGAAGATGGTCAGCGCGACGTAGCCCAGCACGCCCATCACCACACCGGCCAGCGCACCGGCCGCCGCGGCGACCAGGCCCATCACCAGGTCGGCCGCACCCTGCACGTCGGTGCGCGCCGCCAGCGGCGCCGACTCCGACAGCAGGGTCGAGGCGGTGACCGTGCACAGCGACCAGCCGAACCCGAGCAGGAACAGGCCCAGGCCGATCCGCAGCGAGGCGCCCTGCGGCGAGCTGCCGGCCAGCACCAGCGAGACCAGCAGCACCAGCGCGCCGGCACCGAGCACCGGCGGACGGCCGAACCGGTCCGCCGCCCAGCCGACCACGGGGGCCAGGAAGAACATGCCCAGCACGTGCACGCTGATCACGACCCCGATCACCTCGAGGCCCGCTCCGCCGTGGTGCATGTGCAGCGGGGTCATCACCATCACCGCGACCATGACCGCGTGGGCCAGCGCGAGCGCTGTGACGCCGGCGGCGACGCCGGGGCGTTCCCGCGCGACCCGCCAGGCGCGGCTCCACGAGGTGCTGGAGTGCGCGGCGGTGCCGCCCCGCGCCAGCGCCGCCTCCCGGGCCACCAGCAGCGGGTCCGGCCGCATGAAGACCGCGAGCACGAGCGCCGCGGCCAGGATCGCCACCGTGCCGAACACGAAAGGGCCGGTCAGCCGAGGCAGGTCGAGCCGTGCGGCGACCCGGCCGGCGACGCCGGTGAGGTTCGGGCCGGCCACCGCCCCGATGGTGGTGGCCCACACCACCAGCGACAGCGACCTCGCCCGCCGGTCGGGCCGGGCGAGGTCGGTCGCGGCGTAGCGCGACAGCCCGTTGGCCGCCGTGGTGGCGCCGAGCAGCGTGGCGCCGACCAGCAGGGTGGCGAAGGAGCTCACCACTCCCGCCACCACGCACAGCGCCGCGCCACCGGCTCCGAGGAGGTAGCCGAGCACCAGCCCCGGCCGGCGACCGTGGGTGCCCATCAGGTGGGCGAGCAGGAACGACGCGATCGCCGCACCGAGGACCTGCATGGTCTGGGCCATCCCGGCCAGACGCTCCGAGCCGGAGATCTGCTCGGCCAGGATCGCGGCGACCGCGACGCCGATGGTGATGCCGAGGCCGCCGAGACTCTGCGCCACGACCAGCGAGGAGAGCGTCCGGCGCTGCACCTGGCGCAGCCGGTGGTCGGGCCACCGCACTCCCCCGGCCACACCGCGGGCCATCCCTTCGAGCCCGCCGCCGACCCAGCCGGCGAGTCGTCGTCCCGTCCGGACCGCCGGCTCCTCGGGGAGGCTCATCTCGGCTTCATCGCTCGCTCGCGGGGAGCTCGAGGGTCTCCCGGACCGCACGCCACACGTCCTTGGGCGACTCGCCGCGGTCGAGCGCCTCGAGCACGGTGCGGCCTCCGAGCGCGCCGATCACGTGCATCTCCGACCAGTGCCGTGCGTACGCCGAGGAGCCGAGCGCCTGCTCCATCCGTGTCCAGAACTCCGTGTGCCGCACGGGTACGAGGGTACGTGGTGCGCGGTGGGCACGCGGCCGGGCAGCACGGCGGCGTCGGAGCCGCCCGCGGTCGCGCGCGCCGACCTGGGAGGATGGTCGCCATGCCTGGCGAATTCAGCACCCGCACGGCGACCGAGGCCGACCTGGCTGACATCGCGGCCATCTACAACCACGCCGTGGAACACACCCTCGCCACCTTCGACCTCGAACCGCCCGACCGGGACTACTGGCTGGCCAAGCTCGCCGGGGACCACCCGGGCGACCACCTGCTGGTCGCCGTGGACGACAGCGACTCCGTCGTCGGCTACGCCTACTCCTGGTCCTACCGCCCGCGACCGGCCTACAACCTGACCCGGGAGACCTCGATCTACCTCGACTCCTCGGTGCGCGGCAAGGGTGTCGGCCGGATGCTCTACCCCGCCCTGCTGCAGACGATGGCGGTCTCGGGCGTGCACACCGCGGTCGCCCTGGTGGCCCTGCCCAACCCGGCCAGCGAGCGGCTGCACCAGTTCTGCGGCTTCGAGAAGGTGGGCTTCATGCGCGAGGTGGGCTACAAGTTCGACCAGTGGATCGACGTGGCGTGGTACCAACGCATGCTGGTCAACCTGCCCCTGAGCGCGCCGCCGCTCAGCTGAGCAGTAGCTTGTCGAGCCGGCGCCCCACCAGCCACAGCCCGAACGCCCCCATCGCCAGCAGGTAGCCGACCGAGACCAGCGAGTCCCACGACACCGCGCCGGTGGTCAGCTCCCGGCACAGCACCACGCCCCGGTACAGCGGGGTGGCCTCGATCACCCAGCGCAGCACCCCGCCGAACGCGGTGACCGGGAAGAACGTCGCCGAGAACAAGAACATCGGGGTGATCGCGAGAGTGACGAACTCGAAGTCCTGCCAGGAGCGCATGTAGGTCGTCAGCGCCATGCACAGGGCCGAGAAGGCGAACCCGATCAACAACGTGGCCGGCACGGCGAGCACGGCCCACCAGGAGTCGACCAGCCCCATCGCCAGCATCACCAGCAGGAAGCCGGTGGAGTAGATCCCGCCGCGCAGCAACGCCCAGGTGATCTCCCCGCGGGCCACGTCGGTGGGCCGCAGCGGCGTGGCCAGCACCGCGTCGTACAGCTTCTCGAACTTCAGCTTGAAGAAGATGCTGAACGTCGAGTCCAGTACCGCCCCGTTCATCGCCGATGCCGCGAGCATGCCCGGTGCGACGAACGCCGCGTAGGGAACGGCTCGGCCGTTGAACTCGAAGCCGTCGATCATCTGCCCGACGCCGATGCCGATCGAGAACAGGTAGAACACCGGCTCGAGGAACCCGGTCAGGAAGAACACCTTGGAGCGTCGGTGCGCGAGGTAGTTGCGGCCGACCAGCCGCCACGACGGCGACCAGGACCGGCCACGGGCGCGCTCGACGCTCACCCAGGACGCGACGACTGCCATCAGACCACCAGCCTGCGCGTGAGCCGGTGCACCGACCACCACAGCCCGGTGCCGGCGAGGGCGAGCAGGTAGGCGAGGTGGGCCAGGGCGGGGCCCGCCTCGACGTGGCCGAGCGTGAGCATCCGGGTCAGCTCGACGCCGTGCCACAGCGGGGTCACCTTGGCCACCCACTCGACCGAGTCGGGCAGGTTGGAGACCGGGAAGAACGCGCCGGAGAACAAGAACAGCGGGATGATCCCGACGCGGTAGATCAGCGCGAAGGCGGTCTGGCTCTGCAGGCCGGCGCTGAGCCCGTAGACCGGCGTCGCGAACGCCATCCCGACCAGGAGGGTCACCAGGAACGCCAGCACGGCCCCGGTCACCGAGGCGTACACGCCGAACGGCGCCATCACGAGCAGGAACACGCCGGCCGTGGTGGCGAGCCGGAACACCACGAACAGCAGGTGGGCCGCGACGATGTCGGCCGGCGACAGCGGGGTGGCGGCCATCCCGAGGTAGCTCTTGTTCCACTTGATCGCCCCGTACACCGGCCAGGTGACCTCGCCGACCGCGATCTGCATGACGTGCGCGGCGACCAGGCCGGGGGCGACGAAGGCGAGGTACGTCGGCGCGCCACGGAGGTCCGCGGAGCCGTCGTCGATGAACCCGCCGAGGAGCACGCCCATCGCCACCACGAAGAACAGCGGCATCACGAACGAGCTCACCACCGAGCCGCGCCAGGTGCGCCGGTAGACCGTGATCCAGTAGTCGGTCTGCCGTCCGATCATCGTCAGCCGGCCGGGAGCCGCCGGGTGGTGGTCGAGCCCGTCGCCCTGGTGGTCGAGCCTGCCCAGCGCCATCAGTCCACCAGGGTCCGGCCGGTCAGGTGCAAGAACACGTCCTCGAGCGTCGAGCGCCGGACCAGCACGGCGACCGGGTCGAGGCCGCGCTCGCGGACCCGGGCGAGGGCGTGCTCGCCGTCGCCGGTATAGAGCAGCAGCCGGTCGGGCAGCACCTCGATGCGTTCGGCGACGTCGGCGAGCTGCTCGGCCAGCGCCTCGTGATGGCCGACCCCGAACCGCAGCTCGGTGACCTCGCGGGTCGAGTGCGCCCGGATCAGCTCCAGCGGCGATCCCTCGGCCGCGATCCGGCCCTTGTCCATCACGACCAGGCGGTCGCACAGCTGCTCGGCCTCGTCCATGTAGTGGGTGGTCAGCACGAGGGTGACGCCCTCCTGCTTGAGCCGGAACAGCTTGTCCCACAGGGTGTGCCGCGCCTGCGGGTCCAGACCGGTGGTCGGCTCGTCGAGGAGCAGCAGGTCGGGCTGGTTGATCAGCGACCGGGCGATGGTGAGCCGTCGCTTCATCCCACCGGAGAGCGACTCCACCTTGGCCGTGGCCCGCTCCGCGAGCTGGAAGAACCGCAGCAGCTCGTCGGCACGCGCGGTCGACTCCGCGCGCGACAGGCCGAAGTAGCGGCCGTAGACCACGAGGTTGTCCAGCACGTTGAGCTCGTTGTCGAGGGTGTCCTCCTGCGGGCACACCCCGATCCGTGCCCGGATCTGCGGGCCCTGGGTCGCCGGGTCCATCCCCAGGACGCGCAGCTCGCCCCCGCTCGGCGGTGAGACCGCGGCGATCATCCGCATCGTCGAGGACTTCCCGGCGCCGTTGGGGCCGAGGAAGCCGAACGCCTCGCCGGCGCGCACGTCGAGGTCGATGCCCCGCACGGCCTCGAAGTCGCCGAACGCCTTGCGCAGTCCCGTCGCGGCGACCAGTGAGGCCGGCGTCGCGTCCCCCGTGCCTCCCGCGCCGGCGCGCAGCGGTCCGGTCGCCTCGTGTGTCATGCGATCGACACTAGACCGGTGCACCGACACCGTTCACCTCACTTTCGGTGCTGGCTGCACACCGCGGCACACCCGGACGCACCGCAGGTCGTGCAACCGTTCTGGGGCCGCCAGGCGTCCTTCGTTCAGGCGACTGCGGAGAACGGCGGTACTACCTTGACCACGTCGACCCTCGACACCGTCGGGACGCGTGCGGATGCACGGGGACGGGTGGTGCCACGGACGGACGGAGGCACACAGGTGCGTGAGCGCGACAGCGAGTCCTTCGACGCGTTCGTCCGCGGCCGGCTGCCCTCGCTGCTGCGGCTCGGGCGCGCCCTGACCGGGAGTGACCAGGCCGGGGCCGACCTCGTCCAGGACGCTCTCGAGCGCACGCTCGTGCGCTGGGGGCGGATCGAGTCCGACGACCCCGAGGGCTATGTGCGCCGGGTGATGGTGACGCGCAACATCTCGCTGTGGCGACGGGTGCGTCGCGAGCGGCTCACCGCCGAGGTGCCGGAGACGGCGTACGAGGACCCCGTCGGCGACCCGGCGCTGTGGGCCGCGCTCGCCGAGCTCCCGCCACGGCAGCGCGCGGTGATCGTGCTGCGTTACTACGAGGACCTCACCGAGGTGCAGACCGCCGACGCGCTGGAGGTTTCGGTCGGCACCGTCAAGAGCCAGGCGAGCCGGGCGATGGCCAAGCTGCGGACGCTGCTGGCCGAACGGACCGGGGACGCCCGGACCACCGACCCGCACGACGCCCGGGGAGGAAGCGCGCGATGAGCGACCTCGAGGACCGGCTCCGCCGGGCACTGCAGCACCCGGGGGCGTCCGCCGAGGCCGAACGGGTCCTGGCCGAGGTGCGCCGGGGGGCGCGCCGGCGACGGCAGCGTGGGGTCGCGACCACCGTGGCGGTCGCCCTGACCACGGTCGCCGTCACGGGTGTGGTCACCCTGGTGGGCACTCGTGCCGACCGCGGCACCGACGCCTTGCCGGCCCCGTCCGCGACCCCCACCACCGACGCCAGCGGCGGTCCGGTCACCGAGGCCACCAACGGCGGCGACCTGGTCCTGACCGAGGGCACCACCGGTGTGGACGGCTCCGGCCCCGGTGCGATGTGGCGGGTGGACACCGAGCGGTGCAGCGCCACGCTCTGCTCGGGGGTGTACCGGGAGGGCAGCTCCTCGGGCTGGGCGCGCGTGGCCCGGCTGGCGTTCGACGACCCGGGAGCTGCGGAACGCTTCCGCTTGCCGCCGGTCGAGTCGATCCGGGTCGCCGCCGACGGGCGGTCGGCCTGGGCCTACGGCCTGGAGCTGTGGAGCACCCACGACGGCGGTGCCTCCTGGGTGCGCAAGGACTTCGACGGGGCCCGGCCCGGTCAGGCCCTGTCAGTCGCGACAGCGGGGAACCAGGTGTTCGCGATGCAGAGCGCGCCGCTGCGGTTGTGGCGGTCGGCCACCACCGTCGACATCTGGACGCCGGTGCGGCCCCCGCCCGGGTACGCCTTCGCCGACCAGATGGTCGCGGTGGGCGACCTGCTCGTCGTACGCGCGACGAAACGGGGCAGCGAGCAGCGCGCGCTGCTGCTCACCGACGACGGCGGCGAGACGTGGCGGCAGGCCGACGCGCCGTGCCAGGGAGAGGCGGGCCGGATCCGCAGTACCGGCACGGTCCTGATGGCACCCTGCCCGGCCGACCAGCGCACCGATCCCGGCGCCGAGCTGACGATCCTCACCAGCACCGACGCACAGACCTGGCGGCAGGAGCTGCCGGGCGTGGACGTCGCCTCGTACGTCGAGGACGTCTACCCGATCGACGACCACAGCGCCTTCGTGGTCACCGGGAACGGCGGCCTGATCGTCTCGCCGGACGGTCAGGAGCCGGTGGACCTGCCGATCGGCGAGAGCGAGACCGCGGTCACCGGACGCTTCGTCGACCCGGACTACGGCTACCTGCTCGTCGCAACCCCTCGGCAGCTGCTCGGGACCGAGGACGGCGGGCGCACCTGGTCGCCGGTGGGCTGAGCCGGGGCGCCGCCTCGGGCGCGGGCCCGCAGGCGTCCGCTCCGTAGGGTCGGTGCCGTGGGGCAGGATGGCCGGGTGGAGAAGCCTCGGGACGCTGCGGCGGGAGCAGGGGCCGGTGCGACGGACGTGCTGGACGTCTTCAGCGCGCCCACCCGGACCTGGTTCGAGGACGCCTTCGCCGCACCCACCCCGGCGCAGGTCGGCGCCTGGCGGGCCGTCTCGGCGGGCCGCAACGCCCTCGTCGTCGCGCCCACCGGGTCCGGCAAGACGCTGTCGGCGTTCCTGTGGTCGCTGGACCGGATCGCCCGGCCCGACACCGCGGCCCGGCCCAGGGACAAGCAGCAGCGCTGCCGGGTGCTCTATGTCTCGCCGCTCAAGGCGCTCGCGGTCGACGTGGAGCGCAACCTGCGCGCGCCGCTGGCCGGCATCCGGCACACGGCGGCCAGGCTCGGCGAGCACGAGCCCGACATCACCGTGGCGGTGCGGTCCGGCGACACCACGGCCGCGGACCGGCGCCGGATCGCGACGACGCCGCCGGACATCTTGATCACCACGCCCGAGTCGCTGTTCCTGATGCTCACCTCGCAGGCCCGTGAGGCGTTGCGCGGCGTCGAGACCGTGATCGTCGACGAGGTGCACGCCGTCGCCGGCACCAAGCGCGGCGCCCACCTGGCGCTGTCACTCGAACGGCTCGACGAGCTGCTCGACGAGCCGGCCCAGCGCATCGGCCTGTCCGCGACGGTCCGGCCGATCGAGGAGGTGGCCCGGTTCCTCGGCGGGTCGCGCCCGGTCGAGGTGGTCGCCCCCGGCTCAGACAAGGAGTGGGACCTGAAGGTCGTCGTCCCGGTCGAGGACATGACCGAGCTCGGCGTGCTCTCCGACGAGCCGGCGGAGGGGTCCGCGGCCGGCGGCGGCCAGCGCAGCTCGATCTGGCCGCACGTCGAGGAGCGCGTGGTCGACCTCGTGGAGCAGCACCGTTCCACGATCGTGTTCGCGAACTCCCGGCGCCTGGCCGAACGGCTGACCGCGCGGCTCAACGAGATCGCGACCGAGCGGGCCGGGGCGGGCGACGGCGCAGCTGGCGGTTTCGAGACGGCTCGCGAGCTCGCCTCCTCGACCACCGGCAGTCCCCCGCCGGGGCTCGGCAGCCCGGCGCAGGTCATGGCGCAGTCCGGCCAGTCCGAAGGCGCCCCGGTGACCATCGCGCGCGCCCACCACGGCTCGGTCTCCAAGGAGCAGCGCGCGCTGATCGAGGACGACCTCAAACGCGGCGCACTGCCGTGCGTGGTGGCCACCTCCAGCCTGGAGCTCGGCATCGACATGGGCGCGGTCGACCTGGTCATCCAGATCGAGTCGCCGCCGTCGGTGGCCAGCGCCCTGCAGCGGGTGGGCCGCGCCGGCCACCAGGTCGGCGAGGTGTCCCGTGGCGTGCTCCTGCCCAAGCACCGCAGCGACCTGGTGCACACCGCCGTCGCCGTCGAGCGGATGCGGGTCGGAGCGATCGAGGCGCTCCGCGTGCCGGCCAACCCCCTCGACGTGCTCGCCCAGCAGATCGTCGCGATGACCGCGGTGGACACCTGGGACGCCGACCACCTCTTCGACCTGGTCCGACGGGCCGCCCCGTTCACCTCGCTGCCGCGCTCGGCGTACGACGCGACGCTCGACCTGCTCAGCGGCCGCTACCCGTCCGACGAGTTCGCCGAGCTTCGGCCCCGGATCGTCTGGGACCGGGTCGGCGGCGAGCTGTCCGCCCGGCCGGGCGCGCAGCGGCTCGCCGTGACCAGCGGCGGGACGATCCCCGACCGCGGCATGTTCGGCGTGTTCCTGGTCGGCGCCGAGTCACGGCCAGGCTCCGCCGGCGGGGCATCTCGGGTCGGCGAGCTCGACGAGGAGATGGTCTACGAGTCGCGGGTCGGCGACGTGTTCGCGCTCGGTGCGACGTCGTGGCGCATCGAGGACATCACCCACGACCGGGTGCTGGTCTCCCCCGCGCCCGGGCAGCCGGGTCGGCTGCCGTTCTGGAAGGGCGACCAGCTCGGCCGCCCGGCGGAGCTCGGGAAGGCGATCGGCGCGTTCACCCGCGAGCTGTCCGCGCTGCCCGCCGACGAGGCCGTCGCGCGATGCCGCGACGCGGGGCTCGACGAGTGGGCGGCGGCCAACCTGGTGGCCTTCCTGGCCGAGCAGCGCGAGGCGACCAACACGCTGCCCACGGACCGGACCATCCTCGTGGAACGGTTCCGCGACGAGCTCGGCGACTGGCGGATCGTCGTGCACTCGCCCTACGGCGCCCAGGTGCACGCCCCCTGGGCGCTGGCGATCGGCGTCCGGCTGCGCGAGCGCTACGGCATCGATGCCCAGGCCCTCCCCGGTGACGACGGAATCGTGCTGCGGGTTCCCGAGACCGACCAGGAGCCGCCGACCGCCGACATCGTGATGTTCGACCCCGACGAGATCGAGGATCTCGTCACCGTCGAGGTGGGCGGCTCGGCGCTGTTCGCCTCACGGTTCCGCGAGTGCGCGGCCCGTGCGCTGCTGCTGCCCCGGCGTGACCCGGGCCGGCGCTCACCGCTGTGGCAGCAGCGGCAGCGGTCGGCGCAGCTGCTCGAGGTGGCCTCGAAGTACCCGTCCTTCCCGATCGTGCTGGAGGCGGTCCGCGAGTGCCTGCAGGACGTCTACGACGTACCGGCGCTCGTCTCGGTGATGCGCGACCTGTCCGCCCGCCGGATCCGGGCCGTCGAGGTCGCGACCCAGCAGCCGTCGCCGTTCGCGCGGAGCCTCCTGTTCGGCTACGTCGCGGCGTTCATGTACGAGGGCGACAACCCGATCGCCGAGCGCCGGGCCGCCGCCCTGTCGCTCGACCAGGGCCTGCTCGCCGAGCTGCTGGGCCGCGCCGAGCTGCGCGAGCTGCTCGACCCCGAGGCGCTGGTCGAGCTCGAACGCGAGCTGCAGCGGCTCAGCGACGACCGGAAGGCGCGCGACGCCGAGGGCGTGGCCGACCTGCTGCGGCTGCTCGGCCCGTTGACCACCGAGGAGGTGGCCGACCGCAGCACCGCAGACCCGGCCGGCTGGCTCGAGATGCTGCGCGAGGCACGTCGGGTCGTCGAGGTGCGGGTCGCCGGACTGGCGTGCTGGGCGGCCGTGGAGGACGTCGCCCGGCTGCGCGACGGTCTCGGCGTGCCGGTGCCGCCGGGCACCCCCGAGGTGTTCACCGAACCGGTCGGGGACCCGCTCGCCGACCTCGTCGGCCGCTACGCCCGCACCCACGGACCGTTCACCGTCCCCGACGTCGCGGCCAGGCTCGGGCTGGGTGTCGCGGTGGCGCACCAGACGCTGGTCCGGCTGGGGGCGCAGGGACGCGTCCTCGAGGGCGAGTTCCGGCCCGCGGGCACCGGCGCCGAGTGGTGCGACGCCGACGTGCTGCGCCGGCTGCGGCGCCGGTCGCTCGCCGCGCTGCGCAAGGAGGTCGAGCCGGTCGAGCCGTCCACGCTGGGGCGGTTCCTGCCCGCCTGGCAGAACGTCGCCGGCGCCGGGTCCCGGGGTCTGCGCGGGGTCGACGGCGTGCTCGCGGTCGTCGAGCAGCTCGCCGGCTGCGCCGTGCCCGCCTCCGCCCTGGAGCCATTGGTGCTCGGAGGCCGGGTGGTCGACTACGTGCCCGCGATGCTCGACGAGCTCACCACGACCGGCGAGGTGCTGTGGGCGGGGCACGGGACGCTGCCGGGCACCGACGGCTGGGTGTCGCTGCACCTGGCCGACTCCGCGCACCTGACCCTGCCCGACCACGGCGAGCTCGACAGCACCCCGCTGCACGAGGCGATCCTGGAGGCGCTGGCCGGTGGCGGCGCGTACTTCTACCGCCAGCTCGCCGATGCCGCCGGTGCCGCCCTTCGAGACGGCTCGTCCCTCGCCTCCTCAGGGACCGCCGACGACAAGGTGATGGAGGCCGCCGTCTGGGACCTGGTCTGGGCCGGCCGGCTCAGCAACGACACGCTCGCCCCGGCGCGCTCGCTGACCGCGGGTGGCCGCACCGCGCACCGGTCGCGCCGGCCCCCGCCCCGGGCCCGGGTCTCGTCCCGGCCGCGACGCCCGGACCTGCCGTCGCGGACGGGACCGCCCACGATGGCCGGACGTTGGTCGCTGCTGCCCGACCTCGAGGCGGACGCCACCCGACGTGCGCACGCGTCGGCCGAGGGGCTGTTGGAGCGGCACGGCGTGGTGACCCGCGGGGCGGTCACCAGCGAGCGGGTGCCCGGTGGCTTCGCCGGCGTCTACAAGGTGCTCTCGGCGTTCGAGGACTCCGGGCGGTGCCGGCGCGGCTACTTCATCGGCTCGCTCGGCGCGGCGCAGTTCGGCGTACCGGGCGCCGTCGACCGGCTGAGGACCTTCAGCCGCGAGCTGAGCGCCGCTCCGGTTGCCGACCCGTGGGACGCCGGGCCGACCGAGGCGGAGAAGCGCGCCGCGGTCGCGCTCGCGGCCACCGACCCGGCCAACCCCTACGGTGCCGCGCTCCCCTGGCCCGAACGGCCGGTCGCCGGCGACGAGGCCAGCAGCGGTCACCGGCCCGGCCGCAAGGCGGGTGCACTGGTGGTGATGGTCGAGGGCGAGCTGGCGGTGTACGTCGAGCGCGGCGGAAGGACGCTGCTGACCTTCAGCGAGGATCCCGATGTGCTGGCCCCGGCCCTGAACGCCCTCGCCACCGCCGTACGTCGGGGTGCACTCGGCCGGCTCACGGTCGAGCGGGCCGACGGCGCGAGCATCCTTGCCATCGGCGAACGCCCCGGGGCGCTGCGCCAGGCGCTCGAGACGGCCGGGTTCGTCGCCACGCCCCGGGGGCTTCGGCTCCGTGCCTGAGGGCGACACCGTCTGGCGCACGGCGCGGACCCTCGACCGCGCACTGTCGGGCCAGCTCCTCACCGGCACGGACTTCCGGGTCCCGACGCTGGCGACGGTGGACCTGAGCGGGCAGACGGTGCAGCAGACGCTGGCGCGTGGCAAGCACCTGCTGACCCGGATCGGCGAGGACCACACCCTGCACACCCACCTGAAGATGGAAGGCAGCTGGCACCTGTACAAACCCGACTCGCGGTGGCGTCGGCCGGCCCACGAGGCCCGGGTGGTGCTGCGGACGCAGCCGTGGACCGCAGTCGGCTTGGCGCTCGGCGTCGTGGAGCTCGTCGGCCGTTCGGAGGAGGACCGGGTCGTGGGCCACCTCGGGCCCGACCTGCTCGGTCCGGACTGGGACGAGGACGAGGCGCTGCACCGACTGCTGAGCGACCCGGCGCGGACAGTCGGGGATGCGCTGCTCGACCAGCGCAACCTGGCCGGCATCGGCAACATGTACAAGGCCGAGATCTGTTTCCTCACCGGACGTGGACCCGTGGCTCCCGGTCGGCGAGGTGCCCGACCTGCGCCGACTCATCCGGCGAGCCCGCCAGCTGCTCGAGGCCAACAAGGAACGCGTGGAGCAGACCACGACCGGAGACCTGCGCCGTGGCCGCCGGCTGTGGGTCTATCGCCGCGACCAGCAGCCGTGCCGTCGCTGCGGCACGCCGATCCAGGTCCGGACGCAGGGGTCGGACACCCTGGAGCGTGCCACGTACTGGTGCCCGCGTTGCCAGCCCGGGCCGCGCTGACGCGGACCGGATGGGGCTCCCTGTCCGGTTGGGGGGGTTGGTGGACAGGGAGCCCACCACACGCCACGGGGCAACGCGGACACCCGTAGACGTATGGGTCGAAGCGGGTGCCCGGAGAAGCAGGAACCCCGAGCACTCACCGCAGGTGAGCTGCACGAGGTCCGAATGCGCTACCTCCATGAGAGCACGGTCGTCTACATAGGGGAAGAGCGCGCGTCGATCTTCTTTACCGGCCGACCCGGCGCCTCCTCACGCCCCGGACCGCCGACCCGGCGCCTCCTCACGCCCCGGACCGCCGACCCGGCGCCTCCTCACGCGCCGGACCGCCGACCCGGCGCCTCCTCACGCGCCGGTTCGAGGACCTCCTTGAGCGACTCGATGCCACGCGAGGAATGACTCTTGACGGTGCCGGTCGCGATGCCGAGCTCGGAGGCGGTCTCCTCGACCGACAGCCCGAGCCAGTGCCGCAGCACGACCACCTTGCGCTGCATCGTCGGGAGCTCCTGCAGCGCGTCGAAGAGGGCGGAGCGCTCCTCGGCGGGCAGACCCGGCCGCGTTGCCGGGTCGTGCCCGTCGAGCCCCGGCCGCTCGCGCCGCCACGGCCGGCGACTCGCGTCGATGTTGGCACGCACGATGATCTGGCGGGTGTACGCCTCCTCCCGACCGTCCAGATGCAGACGCGGCCACGCGACGTACAGCTTGACGAGCGCCGTCTGCAGCAGGTCGTCGGCCTGGTGCCAGTCCCCGCACACCGCGAAGGCGACGCGGCGCAGATGACCTCGGCGGGCCGCCACGAACGCGGTGAACTCCTCATCTCGCGACACTCCGCTCATCGGAGCCCATCGCCCGAGGCGTAGCGGGCCCGGGCGCCGGTGAGCAGCTCCTCGAACGTCGCGCCCACCACGTCGCCGGGAGGGGTGGTGATCACGTCGAGCTTCCCGTCGATCACCCTCCACACCACGAAGTAGCTGGCCTCGTTGCCAGGCACCGAGACGACCGCCGCGCCCGTCCTGGCTCCCGGTGGGGCGAAGTCGGGACCGAGCTGTGGATCATCGGTGCGGTTGTGCACGCGGGTGCCCGGAGTCGGGACGACCTGACCCTGCGCGTCGAGCTCAAAGGTGTCGGGCCACCCGCTGCCCCCGTTGAGGCTCACCTGGTCGGCGACGTAGTCGGCGAAGCTCGCCCAACCGTTGCTCGGCGTCGAGGATGACGACGAGGTGCCCTGGGGCAGCGGGCGCTTCTCGATCATCAGCCACTGCCGCTTGCCACGCCAGGTGACGTCGACTGCGTCAGAGAGCTTCGGCGGCTTCCACCCATAGGGGTTGCCGATGTGCTCATGGACGGTCACCCCGGGGCGGATCACGAGCTCCCCGTCGACGTAGCGGATCAGCTCGCCGCGCGACCAGTGCAGGTCGGTCGGCTCGGCGCTGGGCGTTTCAGTGGGCTCCGGGACGCTGGCGGTGGCTGTGTCGGTCACCTCTCCGCGCACGGAGTGCGGGCCGGATCCAGATGACACGGCGTACCCGCCCGTCAGGAGTACGGCGACCGCCGCGACACCGGTGACGCTGCGGACCGCACGCCGCCGCCTCAGGGCGCGGCGGCCCGCGGCGACGTGGCTGTCGACCGGCGGAAGCGGTGGACCGCCGCCGAACGACCGATCCAGCTGTTCCTGCAAGGTGTCCACGGTCGCCTCCTGGGGGTCAAGCCTCTCATCGTGAATACGCAGCGCGGAGACGATCGGTTGTCAGGCCGTTCGCCGTTGCCGGCCGGCCCGGGGCTTATCGCGCCGGGTTTCGTCAACAGGGAGGGGGGTGTGGGAGTTTTCCACGTGTCGAGAACGAGGGCGCGAAATCGTCGGTGTCGGCTTCTAGCGTGGTGGCATGACCTCGACGATCGCACCGCCTGTTCCGCCGGCCGGGCCCACGGGTCCGGGGCCGGTGGGGCATCCGATGCCGCGGTTCCTCGGGTCGTTGGCGGGGGCGTTGGACCGGCTGGCGAGGTGCCGTTGTGGTCGATGAGCCCGGCCGAGCAGCGCGCAGTGCTGGTGGGGCTGCGCCGCCAGCAGGCCCGGTTCGAGGAGCTGGGCTTGCGGGTGCTGGCCCAGGCCGACCGCGACCAGATCGGCGCCGACACCGGCGCGACGTCGACGCCGGCCTGGCTGGCGCACGAGACGGCCACGAGCCGGGCTGCCCGGTTCGCCGACCTGCACCTGGCCGAGAAGCTCGACAACGCCTTCCCGGCGACCCGGCGCGCGTTGGCTGCCGGTGGGATCGATGCGGAGAAGGCCCGGATCATCACCCAGGCGGTGGAGGCGTTGACCGAGCCGAGTACGACGACCTGCCGGCCGGCACCCACGCCCGGGCCGAGGCCCATCTGGTCGACCTCGCGCACCGGTTCGATGCCCCGACGTTGCGGCAGCTCGGCAAACGACTGTTCGAGGTCGTCTGTCCCGAGGCCGCCGACGAGGCCGAGGGGAAGAGACTGGCGAAGGAGGAGGCCCGGGCGCGGGGGTTGGCGCACTTCTCGACCCGCGACCAGGGGGACGGGATTAGTCAGGGCCGGTTCACGCTGCCCACCCTGCACGCCCACCTGCTCAAGAAAGCACTCGAAGCACTGACCTCACCGCGGCGGATCGGGGAGGGCCGGGTCGATCCGGAGACCGGGAAGAAGCTCCCGCACGCGACCCTGCTCGGGCAGGGTCTGATCGAGCTGGTCGAGAACCACCTCTCCGCCCTGCCGCGCGTGAACGGGTCCCCGTTCACCCTGGTGGTCACCCTCGGCATCGACGCCCTGACGTCCGGGCTCGGGGTCGCGGTCACCGACACCGGGCACCGGATCTCCGCGGGCGAGGCCCGCCGGCTCGCCTGCAAGGCCGGGATCATCCCGATGGTCCTCGACGGCGAATCGATGCCGCTCGACGTCGGTCGGGAACAGCGACTGTTCACCCGCTACCAGAAGATCGCGATCAACCAGCGCTACCGCGGCTGTGCGGTCGAGGGCTGCGACCGGACACCGGCCTGGATGGAGTACCACCACGACGAACCCTGGCACCAAGGCGGCCCCACCGACGCGAAGAAGGGCACCTCCTACTGCCCACCCCACCACCACATGGCCGACCACCCCCAGACCTACGACCTCACCCGCCTCCCCAACGGCAAAGTCCGGTTCACCAGACGCCAATAGGCCTTCCGGGCCGAGGAACCCGCACGTCGCTGAAACTGGCGTGCCGTTGTCGCACGCGCTCGCTAGCCTGCGCTGATGAGCACCGCACCGTCGCTGCGCATCACAATGGCGTTCCATCGCGATCCGAGCGAGTTCCTGGACGCAGCCGGCGACTACCTCGCCGCCGACCCGGTGAGCAGCACCGTCGTCACCACGATCGCCCACCGGGCGGTGGCCCAGCTGGCGCAGGGCATCGATCAGCCGGACTTCTTCTGGTGGCTCGTCGTTCGCGACCACTCCGGGGCGGTGGTCGGAGCGGGGATGCGGACCGCCAGGGTCGAGCCACACCCGCCGTACCTTCTTCCGATGCCCGACGCGGCAGCAGTCGCACTGGCCGGACACCTGGCCGACCGGGGCGAGGAGGTCCTCGCTCTCAACGGTGCGCTGCCCGCCGTGGAGCTGTGCGCAGCACAGCTCGTCCGGATACGCGGCGGCACAGTCACCGTGGGTCGGCACGTCCGGCTCCACCAGATCGAGAGGCCCAGCCAGCTCGTCACGCCCGTGGCTGCCGCCGGCCGTCTGGTGCCCGCCACTGAGCACGACCTCGACCTGGCTACCGCGTGGTTCGACGCGTTCATGGCCGACGCCGACGAGCAGGCCGGCCGCCCACGGGGATCCACACCCCACGAGGTTCCGGGTCCGGAGGACATGCGGAGGCGGGTGCGGGACGGCCTGTGGCTCTGGGTCGACCCCACCGGCGAGCCCGTCCACCTCACCGCGGCCAACCCGCCGGCGTACGGCGTGGCTCGGATCGGTCCGGTCTACACCCCGCCGGAGCACCGCGGGCACGGCTTCGCCAGCAACGCGGTGGCCGAGGTGTCCCGCCAGATCCTGGCCGCCGGCGCGCGCGCCTGCCTGTTCACCGACCAGGCCAACCCGACCTCGAACAAGATCTATGCCGACCTCGGCTACCGCCCGGTCGTCGACATGGCGAACTTCGTCATTCGCCGCTGAGCACCCGCCACCTCGGCCCATCGACCCCGACCGATCCGGACCCGACGTCGGCCAGGACCACCCGGATGAGGGGTTTCCGCACACAGGCACGGCGAGGAGAATCGAGCCGGCCGATGCGGAGGAGACCACCATGAGCAGCCGACTTAACCCCTACCTCGGATTCCGGGACAACGCGCGCCAGGCGATGGAGTTCTACCACTCCGTCTTCGGGGGTGAGCTGACCCTGAGCACCTTCGGCGAGATGCATGCCAGCGACGACCCGTCGGAGTCGGAGAAGATCATGCACGGGATGCTGGAAACGCCCAAGGGCTACACGATCATGGGCTCCGACACCCCCAACGGCATGGACTACGCCCCCAGCGCGAACCAGCACTCGGTGTCCCTCAGCGGCGACGGCGAGGACGAGGAGGCGCTACGCGGCTACTTCGACAAGCTCGCGGGCAGCGGCCAGGTCACCATGCCGCTGGATAAGGCTCCCTGGGGTGACTTCTTCGGGATGTGCGTCGACGGGTACGGCGTCAACTGGCTGGTCAACATCGCCGGGACTCCCCGAACGTAGTTGTCCGGGGTCGTCCAACACGCTGACCCGGACGCCTGGCCGCGGGGCTGAAGGGGGCCGCAACCTCAGGCCGCGGAGGCGACCACGTCGCCGGGCCGCCCCTCGGCCGCGTCGGCGGACTTGGGGGCCGACAGACTGCGGGTGTCGACGATCACGTCGTCCAGCTGCATGGCGAGGGCGGCCTCTTCGAGGGCGACCGCGTCGCTGACCTCGGAGAGGATCGCCGACAGCGGCACGTCGAGGGCCGAGCAGATCGAGGCCAGAAGCTCCGAGGATGCCTCCTTGTGTCCGCGCTCGATCTCGGAGATGTAACCCAGGCTGACCCGGGCGTCGGCCGACACCTCGCGCAGGGTGCGGCCCTGGCGCATCCGCTGCGAGCGGAGCACCTCACCGAGCAAGCGACGGAAGAGAACCATCGGGCGAGCTCCTCCTCTGATCCGGGTGGCTGTTCTGTCCAACGCTACCGGGCCCAGAAAACATCCCGCGCCCGGTCCACCGAACTGCGGGCGGTGGACGCGCCCGATCCGGCGGGTCCCACCCTACGCGGATGGGCTCATCCGGCGCCGGGGGCGGCCGGCCCGACCACCGTCTCGAGCAGTGCCACCACAGCCCGGCGGGTCGCCTCGGCGCGGATGTCGGCGCGTGCGCCCTCCAGCTGCAGCTCCTCGGTCCGTACACCTGCCGGGCCGGCCACCCCGACGTACACCAACCCCACGGGCTTGCCCTCCTGCTCGTCCGGGCCGGCCACGCCCGTCGTGCTGACCCCGAAGTCCGCGCCGAGCACATCGCGCACGCCGCTCGCCATCTCGGCGGCGCACTGTGCCGACACCACTCCGTGCCGGTGGACCGTCTCGACGGACACCCCGAGCAGCTGCTGCTTGACCCGGGTCGCGTAGGACACGACGCCGCCGAGGAAGGTCGCGCTCGCGCCAGGCGTTGCCGAGACCAGGTCCGCGAGGGCACCGCCGGTCAGTGACTCCGCCGTGGCGACCGTCTTCCCCCGACGCACCAGCTCGGCGTGCAGCTGCCCACCCAGGTCCATGCCGAGGATCGTAGCCAGCCGGCCGTTAGCGTGACCCCCATGGCGCTCCCGATCGAAGACTACGCAGTGCTCGGCGACCACGGCACGGCCGCTCTCGTCGGCCGTGACGGCTCCGTCGACTGGCTGTGCCTGCCCCGGTTCGACTCCCCCGCCTGCTTCGCGGCCCTGCTCGGCGGACCGGAGAACGGCCGCTGGCTGATCGGGCCGACCGACGAGGCCACCACCGAGCGGCGTTACGTCGGCCACAGCAGCGTGCTGGAGACGACGTACACCACCGACACCGGCCGGGTCCGGGTCGTCGACGTGATGCCGGTCAACGACGAGCGGGCCGACCTGGTCCGCACCGTCACCGGTCTCGAGGGCAGCGTGCGGATGCGGCACGAGTGGGTGGTCCGGTTCGGCTACGGGCGGATCCGGCCGTGGGTGCACCGGGTCGACACCCACGGCACCGAGGTGATCACCGCGGTCGCCGGCCCAGACCGCATCGTGCTTCGCGGGACCCGTCTGCCGGTCGCGATCGACGGCGTGCACGCGGACGAGTTCGCGGTCGAGGCCGGCGACGAGCTGGTGTTCTCCTCGACGTACGTGCGTTCCTACCGGCCGCTCCCCCGTCCGCTCGACATCGGTCGGCGGCTCACCGAGACGCTGCGCGACTCCGAGGCGTGGGCGGAGAGCTGCTCGTACACCGGCCCGTACCGCGAGGCGGTGCTGCGGTCGTTGTTGACCCTGCGGATGCTCACCCACTCCGAGACCGGCGGGATCGTGGCCGCGCCGACCACGTCGCTGCCCGAGGACTTCGGCGGGGAGCGCAACTGGGACTACCGCTACTGCTGGCTGCGCGACGCCGCGCTGACCCTGCGCGCATTCCTGGCCTGCGGCTACACCGAGGAGGCCCGGCTGTGGCGCGACTGGCTGCTGCGCGCGGTCGCCGGCGACCCGGCGGACCTGCAGATCATGTACGCCGTCGACGGCGGCCGCGAGCTGCCCGAGCGGGAGCTGGACCACCTCGCCGGGTACGCCGGATCGCGTCCGGTGCGGATCGGCAACGGCGCGGTGGGCCAACGGCAGTTCGACGTGCTCGGCACGGTGATGGACGCGCTGGCGATGGCCCGGGAGGAAGGGCTGCCGGAGGAGGACGACGCCTGGTCGATGCAGCGCACGCTCGTCGACGACCTCGCCGAGTGCTGGCAGGCCCGCGACCACGGGTTGTGGGAGATCCGGGGCCCGCAGCGGCACTTCACGCACTCGCGGGTGATGATCTGGGTCGCGTTCGACCGGGCTGTCCGCGCCGTCGAGGGGTACGGCCTGTCCGGTGCCGTCGACCGGTGGAGGCAGGTGCGCGACGAGGTGCGCGCGGAGGTGCTGGAGCACGGCTTCAACGAGCAGCGCAACACGTTCACCCAGCACTACGAGACCGACGCGGTGGACGCCTCGCTGCTGATGATCCCGGCTGTGGGATTCCTGCCCGGCGACGACCCGCGGGTCCTCGGCACGATCGCCGCGGTCGAGAAGGACCTGATGCACGAGGGCCTGCTGCTGCGCTACCGGACCGAGACGGGGGTGGACGGCCTGCGCGGCGACGAGGACCCGTTCCTCGCGTGCTCGTTCTGGCTGGTCTCGGCGTACTCCCTCGCCGGCCGGACCGACGACGCCGAGGCGCTGATGCAGCGACTGCTCGAGATCCCCAACGACCTCGGCCTGATGCCCGAGGAGTACGACCCCATCGCGAAGCGGTTCGTCGGCAACTTCCCCCAGGCGTTCTCCCACCTCACGCTGGTGGGCGCCGCGGTGGCGCTGGACACGGCGGAGCAGCCGCCGGCCTGACGCGGGACGGCGGGCGCGGCCGCGGTGGGCAGGCTCAGCGGCCGGAGCCGGCCGCGGAGCGTCCGTCCCGTCGTACGGCGAGCGCCTTGACCACGTAGTCCGCGCCGGTCACCACCGTCACCAGCACGGCGGCGGCCATCAGCACGCAGGCCAGCCACCACAGCGCGGTGCCGACCGTGTCCCAGCCGCCCTCGAGCAGCAGCAGCGGCAGGATCAGCAGGCCGAGCGCGAACGTCTGGAGCAGGGTCTTGAGCTTCCCCCCGCGGCCGGCGGCCATCACGCCGTGCCGGATCACCCAGAACCGGAGCGCGGTGATCCCCCACTCACGGACCAGCACGACCACGGTCACCCACCACCACAGCTCGCCGATCAGGGAGAGCCCGACGAAGGCCATCCCGGTGAGTGCCTTGTCGGCGATCGGGTCGGCGATCTTGCCGAAGTTCGTGACCAGGTTGCGGCTGCGCGCGATGTCGCCGTCGATCTTGTCGGTGATCATCGCGACGGCGAAGAGCAGGTAGGCGACCGTGCGCCACAGCACCGACTCGCCGCCGTCGTAGAGCAGTGCCCACCCGAAGAACGGGACCATCACGATCCGTAGCGTGGTGAGCGCGTTGGGCAGGTTCCAGTTGCTGGGCGCGTGCTCTGCGGGCTGGGTCACGAGTCGGTTCCGTCCGTGCGCGCGACCAGGTCGACCCCGTCGGAACCGGTCACCACCGCGGGCACCAGGTCACCGACCCGGAACGTCGGCGCGCCGCTCGGCCCAGCGGTCGGCCCAGCGGTCGGCCCAGCGGTCGGCCCAGCGGTCGGCCCAGCGGTCGGCCCGGTCAGCGTGGTGGTGCCGTCCACCTCGGGTCCCTGGTGGGCGGCCCGGCCCTCGGCCGAGTCCCCGTCGACGGACTCGACGAGCACCTCGACCCGCTCGCCGATCCGTTCCTCGGCACGCTGGGAGGTGAGCTCCTCGACGAGCCGGGTGACGTGCTCGGTGCGGTCGCGGATCTCGTCCTCGTCGAGCTTGCCGTCGTACGACGCGGCCTCGGTGCCGTCCTCGTCGGAGTAGCCGAACACGCCGACCACGTCCATCCGGGCGGCCTCGATGAAGTCGCACAGCGTCTGCAGGTCGTCCTCGGTCTCACCCGGGAAGCCGACGATCACGTTGGAGCGAACGCCGGCAAGCGGCGCCTGCGCGCGGATCTGCTCGAGCAGTCCGAGGAAGCTCTCCGGGTCGCCGAACCGGCGCATCCGGCGCAGCACAGCGGCCGACGCGTGCTGGAAGGACAGGTCGAAGTACGGCGCGACGCCGTCCGTGGCCGCGATGGCGCCGACCAGTCCGGGCCGGGTCTCGGCCGGCTGCAGGTAGGAGACGCGGACCCGCTCGATGCCGTCGACGGCGGCGAGCTCGGGCAGCAGCGTCTCGAGCAGCCGCAGGTCGCCGAGGTCCTTGCCGTAGGAGGTGGAGTTCTCGCTGACCAGGAACAGCTCCTTGACGCCCTGCTCGCCGAGCCACCGGGCCTCGCCGAGCACGTCGCTGGGGCGGCGGGAGACGAACGAGCCGCGGAACGACGGGATCGCGCAGAACGAGCAGCGCCGGTCGCAGCCGGAGGCCAGCTTCAGCGGGGCCATCGGACCTCCGTCGAGGCGGCGTCGTACCGCTCGGGGGCCGGAGTCCGGGGCGGCGCCGGCGGGCAGGTCGGGCGCTGAGATGGTGTGCCCGGGCACGGCCAGGTCGATGCCCGCGGACTGTCGGTCGGCCGGGGAGATCGGCAGCAGCTTGCGCCGGTCCTGGGGCGTGTGCGGGTGGTGCTTCTCGCCGGCCAGGATTCCCCGCAGCTTCGCGGCGATGTCCGGGTAGTCGTCGAAGCCGAGCACGGCGTCCGCCTCGGGCAGCGACGACGCGAGGTCCTTGCCGTAGCGCTCGGCGAGGCAACCGACGGCGACGACGGCCTTCGCGGACCCGTCGACCTTGAGGTCGGAGGCCTGCAGCAACGTGTCGACGGAGTCCTTCTTGGCCGCCTCGACGAAGCCGCAGGTGTTCACCACCACGGTGTCCGCGTCGGCGGCGTCCTCGACGAGGCGGAAGCCGCCCAGCTCGAGCCGGCCGGCGAGCTCCTCGGAGTCGACCTCGTTGCGCGCGCAGCCGAGGGTGACCAGCGCAACGGTGACGGGGGCGACGGTGGTGGGAGTGGTGGGTGCCTGTGGGGAAGTAGTCATGACCGCCTTCGAGTATGACGGCCCGGCCCCTCCCGGCGCGAACCGAACCCCTCGTTCACCCGTCAGGTTCCGTCCGCTCAGCCGTCAGGTTCCGTCCGTGCAGTGCGGCCCGCCCGCCGGAAAGTGGCGACTCACCGGACGGAAGCTGGCGACTCAACGGGCGGGGCGGTGCAGCGTGCGGCGACCCGGCTCGCCGAGCGCGCCGACGAAGCCCCGGTCCTTGCCGCGGACCCGGAGCTCCACCGCACCGGCGTTGGCCGCCCGGACGTGAACCGGCGGCTCGACCTTGAGCTTCTTGCGCTCCCCGAACACCAGGTCGCCCGCGAAGGCCACCTTGCCCTCGCCGTCGCGCACCACCACGTGGGTGCCCGCCTGGCTCGCGACCAGCATCATCGGCATCGGCCGCCCCGCGTCCTGGGCCTTGGCGACCTCGGCGGAGCTCGGGAAGGCGCTGTCCACGCCGGCCGAGCCGTTCAGCACCGGCGTCGGGTCCTGAAGCAGCTCCGCCGGCTCGGTGGCGAACAGGCGTACGACGCCCCAGATCAGCACCAGGCTGAGCACGGCGCCGATCAACAGGCCCCAGTTCGGGCCGCCGAGAGTGCTGCGCATCGTGCCGGTCATCCCGGTCGCGAGCTCGGCCTCGAACACCCGGCGGGCGTTGATCGGTGCGGTGGCGTAGCGCTCGTCGAACGTGGCCAGCAGCGGCGCGGGATCCTGGCCGAGCACGCGGGCCAGGGTACGCAGGTGCCCGCGGGCGTAGAAGTCGCCGCCGCAGGGCGCGAAGTCGTCGACCTCGATCGACTCGATGACGTGCGGGCGGATCCGGGTGCGCTCGGCGAGCTCGTCCACGGTGAGACCGACCCGGGTGCGGGCCGCGGCCAGCTCCGGGCCGATCACCGGGTCGTAGGCCGGTTCGGTGACGAAGTCGTCGATCACCAGGGGCTCGACCGGCTCGCCGAGGGTGGCGATCGGGCGCACCGAGGTCGTCACCGGCTCGAACTCCAGGTCGACGCTGCCGGGTCGGTGCAGCTCGCGCCCCTCGGGCAGGCCGGTCGGGCGGCGGCCGGACCCGTTCTCGTGCAGCGCCGCCGCGCCGAGCGTGGTGGCCGGGGTGTCCCGGGTGACCTGCGCCCTCAGGGCCGGCCGCGCGGCGCGCAGCGGGGCGACGAGACCCGCCCCGGCCCCGGGCTCGGTCCCGGCCCCGCCGGCCCCGGACCCCGCGGCCCCGGACCCCGCGGCGTCGGACCCCGCGGTCCCGGCCTCGCCGGCGTCGGACTCCGCGACCGTCTCGGGATGGGGCGCGTCGACGTCGTGCCGGTTGGCCTTGGCGACCCGCGACACGATGGTCGCGATGCCGCCGAGGAACGAGCGGCGCGAGCCGGACTCCTCCCCCGGCTCGTCGGGATCCGTGGCGACGCCGTCGAGTGCGACCTGCGTGGTGGTCTGCGTGGTGGTCTGCGTATCGGTCACACTGCCGAGGTGCGCGTCGGTCTCGACCTGCGGGTGGCCGGCTGCCTCGTCCCGCCGGTCCGTCGGTGCCGCGACGGCCGGGGCAGCCACGACGGGCGCGGCCAGGCCCCCGGCCGGAAGCGTCCGCTCGGTGGACGAGCCGGAACCGGAAGCCGCCGCCGTCTCGGGCCGGTCCGCCGGCTCGGCGCCGTCCGTCGGCTCGGGGGCGACCACCAGCACGTCGGCGCGGCCGTGGGACAGCCCGAGCAGCTCCTGCGCCAGCGTGCCGCCGGACGAGGAGGACCGGGTGGTCAGGCCCAGCGGCACGGCGAGTGCGGCGCCGTACAGCTTCTGGTTCAGCGCGGCGTGCCGACGCCCGCGGACGTCGAGCCCGTCGAGCGCGCGCCCGAGGCGGTGCGGGCGGAACACCAGGCGACCGTCGTGCAGGATGCTGCGGCGCGGGTGCACCTCGGCGGAGGCGACCGCCTCCCACGGCAGCCCGCGCCACTGGTTGCCCAGCCGGATCCGGACCCCGAGGTGGTCGGCCACGACCAGCGGCGTGCGGGCGTCGAGCAGGCCGGTGAGGTAGAACCCGGCGATCAGCGCGAGCACGACGCACAGCGCCCAGTCGAGCACCGCGCCGGTGTCGACGGCGCGCCACAGGTAGGCGATGGCGATCGCGGAGGAGGCCGCGCCGATCACGGCGGCCAGGCCGGCGTTGCGGCGCACCACGACCGGGCTGCCGGCGAGGACGGTGTCGTCGCCCGAGCGGAAGTCGTATGGTCGTGGTCGTCGTGGTGGTCGTCGTGGTGGTCGTGGTCGTCGTCGTGGTCGTCGTGGTCGTCGTGGTCGTCGTGGGTGGCCGGCTCGTCGTCGTGGGTGACCGGTTCGGAGTGGTCGACGGGACCGGGCATCCGGTCCCCCTCGTGCTGCATGGCGCTCACTGTTCCCCCTGCAGGGTGGCGATGACTTCGTCCAGGTCGTCGGGCTTGACGAGCACGTCGCGGGCCTTCGAGCCTTCGCTCGGTCCGACCACGCCACGGCTCTCGAGGATGTCCATCAGCCGGCCCGCCTTGGCGAAGCCGACACGGAGCTTGCGCTGCAGCATCGAGGTGGACCCGAACTGCGTGGAGACGACGAGCTCGACGGCCTGCACGACCAGCTCGAGGTCGTCGCCGATGTCGTCGTCGAGGTCGCGCTTGGCGGCGGCGGGGGCGGTGACGTCCTCGCGGTACGTCGGCGCCAGCTGCTCCTTGCAGTGCTTGACGACCTGGTGGATCTCGGCCTCGGTGACCCAGGAGCCCTGCACGCGCACGGGCTTGCCGGCGCCCATCGGCAGGAACAGTCCGTCTCCCTGGCCGACCAGCTTCTCGGCGCCCGGCTGGTCCAGGATGACCCGGCTGTCGGCCAGCGAGGACGTCGCGAACGCGAGCCGGGACGGCACGTTGGCCTTGATCAGGCCGGTGACCACGTCGACCGAGGGCCGCTGGGTGGCGAGCACCAGGTGGATGCCGGCCGCGCGGGCGAGCTGGGTGATCCGGACGACCGAGTCCTCGACGTCGCGCGGGGCGACCATCATCAGGTCGGCGAGCTCGTCGACGACCACGATCAGATAGGGGTACGGCGCCAGCACGCGCTCGCTGCCCGGTGGCACCTGCACCTTCCCGGACCGCACCGCCTTGTTGAAGTCGTCGACGTGCCGGAACCCGAACGCCGCGAGGTCGTCGTAGCGCATGTCCATCTCGCGCACGACCCAGTTGAGGGCCTCCGCGGCCTTCTTCGGGTTGGTGATGATCGGCGTGATCAGGTGCGGGACGCCCTCGTAGTGGTTCAGCTCCACCCGCTTGGGGTCGACCAGGATCATCCGCACCTCGTCCGGCGTGGACCGCATCAGGATCGAGGTGATCATCGAGTTGACGAACGACGACTTTCCCGAGCCGGTCGCACCCGCGACGAGCAGGTGCGGCATCTTCGCCATGTTGGCGACGACGAAGCCGCCCTCGACGTCCTTGCCGAGCCCGACCACCATCGGGTGGTGGTCGTTGCGGGCGATCGGGGACCGCAGCACGTCGCCGAGGGAGACGATCTCCTTGTCGGTGTTGGGGATCTCGATGCCGATCGCGGACTTGCCGGGGATCGGCGAGAGGATCCGGACGTCCGCCGAGGCGACCGCGTAGGCGATGTTCTTGCCGAGCGCGGTGACCTTCTCGACCTTCACCGCCTGACCGAGCTCCACCTCGTAGCGGGTCACCGTCGGGCCGCGGGTGTAGCCGGTCACCTGCGCGTCGATGTCGAAGTTCTCGAGCACCTCGGTGAGCCGGCCGACCACGTCGTCGGAGGCCTTGGACCGCGCCTTGTGCGGGCTACCGGGCTTGAGCACGTCGTTGCCGGGCAGCGAGTAGGTGATGTCGCCGGACAGCGAGAGCTGCTCCACCCGCGCCGGCAGCGGGGTGTGCGGCGGGGCCTCGGACTTCTCCTCGGCGGCGGCCTCGTCGGCAGGCTCCGTCTCCGGGGCGGCCTTCTTCTTGCGGCCGAGCAGCGCCCGCTCCTCGAGCACCGGCGACTCGTAGGGCTTGTCACCCGAGTCCGGGTCGAGCTCGTCGTCGGGGGTCATCGACCCCACCCGGCGGCGCGGACGGCTCCGCTTGAGCGGGGCGGTGTCCTCCGTCGGGGACGCCTCCTCCTCGGCCGCCGCGGAGCGCCCGAGCATCCGGTCGCGCAGCTCGGCGAGCCGGGCCGGCACCTGGTAGAGCGGCGTCGCGGTGATCACCAGCAGCCCGAAGAGCGCGAGCAGCACGAGCAGCGGTACGACGACCAGCGTGCTGCGCAGCAGGTCCAGGAACAGCGACGCCACCACGAAGCCGACGGCACCGCCGGCCTGCTGCAGCGCCTCGGTGTGACCGGCACTCGGCGCGGGCATCCCGTTGGCGATGTGGACCAGGCCGAGGACGCCGAACAGCAGGGCGGCCCAGCCGATCAGCTGGCGCCCGGCCGGACCGTTCGTCTCGGGGTCGCGCAGGTTGCGCCAGGCCACGATGCACAGCAGGAACGGCACGAACCAGCCGACCAGGCCCACCGAGCCGGCCACGACCGTGCGCACGAAGCTCGCGGCGCCCCCGGGGAGCTGCCACCACACGGCGGCGGCCACCACGAGGGCGAGCCCGATCAGCAACAGGCCGGCACCGTCGCGACGGTGCTCGGGGTCGAGGTCGCGCGCGGTGTGACCGACCTTGCGGACGGTCGCCCCCAGCACGTGGGCAACACCGAGCCACGCCGCCGCCAGGCCTCGGCCCAGGGCAGCGAACAGCCTCGCAACGGGACCAGTACCGTTCCGGACCGCCCGCGGCGCCGGACGGCTCGACTTCGAGCGGCCCTTCGACGTGGACTTCCTTCGGGTCTGGCTGCCGGACGACCGGGTCTTCGAGGAGGCAGCACGGGTGGTCCTGCTCCTCGACGACGCCGGTGGGGAAGACGTTCGGGTCGCCATGCTGCCGAATGTACACAGAAGTCACACCAGTCCCAGGGCTCACACGCCGGTCCGCGGGCCCCGGGATCGTCGGCCGACCTCGGGACCCGCGCTCGTGGGCCTACCCGACGACCGGCTCAGGCGGCGGCGCCCCCAGGTCCGGCTCGGCGACCCGCACGTGCGGGTCGCCCACTTCCGCGAAGTAGTCCGCACGGACGGTGCCGTCGATGCCCTCGGGCACCCTCATCGCCCGCAGCACCACGGTCACCACCACCACCACCACGAGGTTGGCCAGGATCGCGATGATGCCCACCCAGATCGACGTCGCGGTGTCGAACCCGAAGTTGGCCAGGGGGTAGCCGGAGCCGCCGAAGTGCGCCTTGACGATCTCACCCGTCGCCGGGTTCTTCTTCGGGATGTCGTAGAGCAGCTTGAGGGCGACCAGCATGCCCACGGCCCAGCCTGCGATCAGGCCGCCCCGGTGGAACCAGCGGGTGAAGAGCCCGATCCCGACCGCGGGCAGCGTCTGCAGGATGATCACACCGCCGATCAGCTGCAGGTCGATGGCGAACGACGGGTTCAAGAACACCACGAAGCCCAGGGCACCGAACTTCACCACCAGGGAGACGACCTTGGCGACCGCGGTCTCCTCCTGCGGGGTGGCGTCGGGACGGAAGTACTCCTTGTAGATGTTCCGGGTGAACGTGTTGGCCGCTGCGATCGACATGATCGCCGCGGGCACCAGCGCGCCGATCCCGATCGCCGCGAACGCCACACCGGCGAACCACGGCGGGAACTGCTGGTCGAACAGCGCCGGGACGATCGTGTTGCCGTCACCGCCCACCGGCTCGACACCCGCGGCGATGGCGATGAACCCGAGCAACGACAAGAAGCCCAGCATCAGCGAGTAGAGCGGCAGCAGCGCCATGTTGCGCTTGACGACGTCGCGGCTCTTGGCGGCCAGGATCGCGGTCGTCGAATGCGGGTAGAGCATCAGGGCCAGCGCGGAGCCGAAAGCCAGCGTCACGTAGAGCCCCTGCGAGGGCTGCGCGAGGAGCGGTCCTTGCTTCGGCGCCCCTGCGAAGTGGGTCGACACCTTGTCGAAGATGTCCCCGAAGCCACCGAGCTTGGTCGGGATGTAGACCACCGCGGCGATGATCACGATGTAGATCAGGCTGTCCTTGACGAAGGCGATCAGCGCCGGCGCCCGCAGGCCCGAGGTGTAGGTGAACAACGCCAGCACCAAGAACGCGATGGTCAGCGGCCACTTCCCGCCCACGCCCATGGTCGCCAGCACGGCCTGGACGCCCACCAGCTGAAGTGCGACGTACGGCATGGTCGCGATCAGACCGGTCAACGAGACGAGCAGAGCCAGCGTCCGGGAGTCGAAGCGGGCACGGACGAAGTCGGCCGAAGTCACGAAGCCGTGCCGGTGCGACACCGACCAGAGTCGGATCAGCACCAAGAACACCAGCGGGTAGAGCACCACCGTGTAGGGGACCGCGAAGAAGCCCATCGCCCCGGCACCGAACATCAGCGCAGGCACCGCGACGAACGTGTAGGCGGTGTACAGGTCGCCGCCGATCAGGAACCAGGAGATCCAGGTGCCGAACTTGCGACCGCCCAGGCCCCACTCGTCGAGGTGGTGCATGGTCTCGCCGGCCTTCCAGCGCGAGGCCATGAAGCCCATCACCGCGATGACCGCGAACAGGAGGACGAAGATCGTCAGCTCGACGGCGTGGTCAGCCATGGCCGCTCACCTCTTCCGGGTCGCGAAGTAGACGATGGCGGTGAACAGCGCGCTCATCGGCACGAACGCCAGCTGGATCCAGTAGAAGGCCGGCATGCCGAACAGCTCCGGGGTCACCCGGTTGAAGATCCCCGGGATCAGTGGGATGACCACAGGCGGGATCAGCAGCAGCACCCAGGGGCTCCAGTCAGGGTTCCCGACTGGATCTTCCGGGCGTGGGACATCCGGCTCTGCATGGTGAGGGGGCACTGCGCACTCCTTTGTCGGAGAAGGCGGTGTCCGCGAGCCCCTCCGAGGGGCGTGACACGGAACACACGAGGACAGAACGCCGCGCAGTGTAAACGTCACCGCCGTAGGGCAACCAGTATCGATTTTTGGCGCTCTGGACCAGTTCCGGCTCGTCCTGCCGCTCGGCGCACAAACGCGACCGTTCGTCGCCCGGGAACGCATCGCCGTGGACACCGTGGACGCCCGGTCCACCCGCATGACGCAGATCACCTCGACGTGGGACCTTCGTCCCTGTCCATGCGCCACCTGTGTTCCTAAGGTCGGACCGGCCGACAACGACCGATCGCACCGGTGTGCCTGACCACAAGGAGACCCCCCGTGGACGTCCTCGACATCGCCCGATGGCAGTTCGGGATCATCACCGTCTACCACTTCTTGTTCGTGCCGGTCACGATCGGGCTGTCAGCGATCATCGCCGGGTTCGAGACCGCGTGGGTGCGCACCCACAACGAGCAGTGGCTGCGGCTGACCAAGTTCTTCGGCAAGCTGTTCTTGATCAACTTCGCGATCGGTGTGGTCACCGGCATCGTGCAGGAGTTCCAGTTCGGGATGAACTGGAGCGACTACTCCCGCTTCGTCGGCGACATCTTCGGCGCCCCGCTGGCCATCGAGGGGCTGCTGGCGTTCTTCTTGGAGTCGACGTTCCTGGGCCTGTGGATCTTCGGCTGGGACAAGCTGCCGCGCGGCCTGCACGCCGCCTGCATCTGGCTGGTGCACATCGGCACGCTGCTGTCGGCGTACTTCATCCTCGCCGCGAACTCCTGGATGCAGCACCCGGTCGGCTACACCTACAACGGCGAGACCGGCCGCGCCGAGCTCACCGACTTCTGGGCAGTGATGTTCAACAAGGTGCAGCTGGCGACCTTCCCGCACACCGTGATCGCGGCCTACATGACCGGCGGCGCGTTCGTCGTCGGCGTGGCGTTCTGGCTGATGATGCGCCGTCGTACCGATGACGCAGACCGCGCCCTCTACCGCCGGGCGGTCCGGGTCGGCGCCGCCGTCACCCTCGTCGCCGGCCTCGGCGTCACGGTCAGCGGTGACTACCAGGGCAAGATCATGACCGAGGTGCAGCCGATGAAGATGGCGGCCGCCGAGGCGCTCTACGACACCGAGCAGCCCGCCGCATTCTCCATCCTCACCATCGGCTCGCTCGACGGGTCGCAGGAGAAGTTCGCGATCAAGGTCCCGCACGTGCTGTCGTTCCTGGCCACCGGCTCGTGGAACGGCGAGGTCGCCGGCATCAACCAGCTGCGTGGGGAGTACAAGGCGACCTACGGCGAGGACCCGGGCGCGAAGTACTACTCCCCCGGCGACTACACGCCGATCATCCCGATCACCTACTGGTCGTTCCGGCTGATGATCGGGCTCGGCGTGCTCGCCGCCGCGTTCGGTGCGCTCGTGCTGTGGCTGACCCGCCGCGACCGGGTGCCCGTCGGCCGGGCCTGGGTGTGGATGGCGATCTCGCTGCCGCTGCTGCCCGTCGTGGCCAACTCGTTCGGCTGGATCTTCACCGAGATGGGTCGTCAGCCCTGGGCCGTCTTCGGCCTGATGACCACGGCCAGCGCGGTCTCCCCCGGAGTCAGCGTCGGCGAGGCGCTCACCTCGGTGATCGTGCTGACCCTGGTGTACGCCGTGCTGATGGTGGTCGAGGTCGGCCTGATGCTGAAGTACGTCCGCGCCGGCGCCGAGCCGTTCGTCGAGCCCCCGGACCCGACGCTCGGCCAGCCGTCCGACGAACCCCTCGCCTTCGCGTACTGACGCCCCCGAAGTAGGAGACACGACCATGGAGCTCACCACCGTCTGGTTCAGCCTGATCGCCGTCCTGTGGATCGGCTACTTCGTCCTCGAGGGCTTCGACTTCGGCGTCGGCATGCTGCTGCCGGTGCTGTCCCGGTCCGAGACCGAGCGCCGGGTCGTGATCAACACGATCGGCCCGGTCTGGGACGGCAACGAGGTCTGGGTGCTCGTCGCCGGCGGCGCCACCTTCGCGGCCTTCCCGGAGTGGTACGCCACGCTGTTCAGCGGGTTCTACCTGCCCCTGCTGCTGATCCTGGTCGCGCTGATCGTGCGTGGACTCGCGTTCGAGTACCGCGCGAAGCGTGACGAAGCCTCCTGGCGGGCGCGCTGGGACCAGGCGATCTTCTTCGGCTCGCTGGTGCCCGCGCTGCTGTGGGGCGTGGCCTTCGCGAACATCGTCCACGGTGTGCCGATCGATGCGAACAAGGAGTACGTCGGCAGCACGCTCACCCTGCTCAACCCCTACGCGCTGCTGGGCGGCGCCACCACGCTGCTGCTGTTCTTGACCCACGGCGCGATGTACCTCGCGCTCAAGACCGACGGCGACATCCGGCACCGCGCCCGGGCGCTCGCCGTCAAGCTCGGTGTCGCCACCGCGGCGATCGCGGTCGTGTTCTTGGTGTGGACCCAGGCCAGCACCGGCGACCTGGCCTCCTCGGCCGCGTTCGTCCTCGCGGCGCTCGCGCTCCTCGCCGGGGTCTACGCCGCGTGGGCCGGACGTGAGGGCTGGGCGTTCACCGGGACGTTCCTCGCGATCGCGCTGGCCGTGGCCGGACTGTTCCTGGCGCTGTTCCCCGACGTGATGCCCTCGACGACGGACGCGGCGTACTCCCTGACCACGACCAACGCCTCGGCGACGGCCTACACGCTGAAGATCATGACCTGGGTGGCGGTGCTGTTCACCCCGCTGGTGCTGCTCTACCAGGGCTGGACCTACTGGGTCTTCCGCAAGCGGATCTCCACCCACCACATCCCGGCGCCGCCAGCGGCGGCCGCGGCGGTCGACGCCCCCCGATGAAACCGGTCGACCCGCGGCTGCTTCCCCACCTCGCGCCGGCCAGGGCTCCCCTGGCCGGCGCGCTGGCCACCAGCGTCGTCGCCGGGCTGCTCGTCGTCGCCCAGGCCTTCGCCGTGGCGGCGCTGATCACCCGGCTGCTGGACGGCGACCGGGCCGGCAGCGTGCGTGCGGCCGCCGCGCTCGTCGTCGTGCTGGTCGGCCGGGCGGTGGCCGGCTGGGTCGTCGACGCCTGCACCACGCGCGCGTCCGCGCGGGTGACCGGTCGGTTGCGCCGGCAGGTGCTCGAGGCGGCGCTCTCGCTCGGCGTCTTCGGCCTGTCCCGGCGGCACAGCGGCGAGCTCGCCACCCTGTCCACCCGCGGGGTCGCCGCCGTCGACCCCTACCTCACCCGCTACCTGCCGGCGCTGTTCCTGGCCGGCGTGCTGCCGCCCGTGACGGTGCTGGCGATCGGCACCCAGGACCTGCTGAGCGCGGTGATCGTGCTGGCCACGCTGCCGCTGCTACCGGTGTTCGCGATCCTGGTCGGGCTGGCCACCCGCGACCGCGCCGACCGGCAGTGGCAGGCCCTCTCGGCGCTGGCCGGACACTTCGTCGACGTGATGCGCGGCCTGCCGACCCTGGTGGTCTACCGGCGCGCCGGCGCCCAGGCCGCCTCGATCCGCCGGATCACCGACCGCTACCGCCGCGCCACCAACGAGACGTTGCGGCTCGCCTTCGCCTCGTCGGCCGTGCTGGAGCTCGTCGCCACGATCTCGGTCGCGCTCGTCGCAGTCACCGTCGGCCTGCGGCTGGCCGGCGGCTCCCTCGACCTCGGCACGGCACTGGTCGTGCTGCTGCTCGCGCCCGAGGCGTACTGGCCGGTTCGCCGGGTCGGTGCGGAGTTCCACTCCGCCGCCGAGGGCACCGCGACGTTCGAGGCGGTGGACGCCCTGCTCGCGGAGACGCGGCGACCGGCCGGCTCCGCGGCGGGCGACAACGAGCGCACCCGGGTCGAGCATCGGCACCCGGCGCCGGCGATCCGCCCCGCACGCGGTCTCGACGACGCCCGTGCCCTGCCCGGCGGCGGGATCGTGGTGGAGGGGCTCACCGTCCGCTACCCCGACCGCTCCACCGACGCGCTGGCCGGGTTCGGCTGCCAGATCCCGCCCCGGGGACTCACCGCCATCGCCGGCCCCTCGGGCGCGGGCAAGTCCACGCTCTTGGCGGTGCTGCTCGGCGAGCTCGCCCCGACCTCGGGCAGCGTCCGCGTCGGCGAGCGCGACCTGACCGACCTGACCGACGAAGAGCGGACGGCCTGGCAGTCCCGGATCGCCTGGGTCCCGCAGCGCCCCTGGCTGCTCCCCGGCACGGTGCGCGACAACGTGCTGCTCGGGCGGCCCGAGGCCAGCGACACCGAGGTCTGGGCGGCGCTGGAGCGGGTCGCGCTGGCCGACCTGGTCGCCACACTCCCGGCCGGGCTCGACGAACCCGTCGGGGAGGACGGCGCGAGCCTGTCCGCCGGCGAACGCGCCCGGCTCGTGCTGGCCCGGGTCGTCGTGGCGCGGCGGCCGCTGGTCCTGCTCGACGAGCCCACCGCCCACCTCGACGCCGTGACCGAGCAGGTCGTCGCCGACACCCTGACCTGGCTGGCCGCGAGGTCCGCCCTGGTCGTGGTGGCGCACCGGCCCGCGCTCGTCGCCCTCGCCGACCACGTCGTTCAGGTGCCGTCGGCGGCGGGTGCCGGGTCCGGTGCCGTCGAGGCATCGGCCCCGCGCGCGATTCCTGCGCAGGCAGACGCGTCAGAAGCGCGCGGATCCGACCCGGGCGTGACTTCTGCGCCTGCGGAGCCCGCCGAACCCGCGGACTCCCCGCGCCGGAGCCGGCTTCGGCTCTGGGGCGGCGCAGCGCTCGGCGCGCTCGCCGCCGCGTCCGGCGTGGCGCTGACCGCCACCGCCGGCTGGCTGATCGCTCGGGCCGCCGAGCAGCCTCCGGTGTTGACCCTGATGGTGGCGATCGTCGGCGTGCGCACCTTCGGCCTGGCCCGGCCGGCCCTGCGCTACGCCGAGCGGCTCGTCTCGCACGACGTCGCGCTGCGGCTGCTCGCGGAGCGGCGGGCCGCCGTGTACGACGCCCTGGTCCCGCTCGTGCCGGGGCGGCTGGGCCGGCAGCGTGGCGACGTGCTCACCTCCGTGGTCGACGACGTGGACGTACTCGTCGACAAGCACCTGCGGGTCCGGGCGCCGATCCTCACCTTCGTCACGGTCGGGGTGCTCGCGACGGCGTTCGCCACCGCGGTTCTCCCGGCGGCCGGACTGGTCACCGCGGCGGGCCTGGCCGTCGGCGGCGGCCTCGCCTTCCTGCTGAGCCACACCGGGGTGGCCGCCGCCGAACCGGCCTTCGTGGCGGCCCGGGCGGCCCTCGGCTCGCAGGTCGTGCAGACCCTGCAGGGCGCACCGGACCTGCTGCTGTGGCAGGCCCACGGCCGGGCCCTGGACGAGGTCGACCGCACCGGGGACGTCATGGTGGCGGCGGGCTCCCGCTCCGCACGGGCCCAAGGACTCGGCCGCGCGCTGGCCATGGTCGCCGCCGCGGCCGGCATGACGGCCGCGGCCTGGGTGTGCGCACCTGCCCTCGAGTCCGGAGCCGTCTCGGGCCCGATGGCCGCTCTGCTCGTGCTGCTGCCGCTCGCCCTGCTCGACGTCGTCACCCCGCTGGCCGACGCCGGCGCGTTGCAGGTCCGCACCGCCGCGGCCGACCAACGGCTCGCCGCCCTGGCCACCCGGCAGCCCGCGGTGGCCGACGCCCCGCACACCGTCGGGCTCGCGGGGACGGACACCGACATGGTGCTGGACCGGGTCTTCGCCGGCTGGCCGAACCGTCCCGTGCTCCGCGACCTCTCGCTGGTGCTTCCGGCCGGCGCCCGGCTCGGCGTCGTCGGCCCGAGCGGCAGCGGCAAGTCCACCCTGGCGGCCGTGCTGCTGCGGTTCCTCGACCCGAACTTCGGTTCGGTCCGGCTGGGGCCGACCGACCTGCGCGAGCTGGCGCTGGACGACGTACGACGCACTGTGGGGCTGGTCGACGACGACCCGCACGTGTTCGCCTCGACCTTGCGCGAGAACCTCCGGCTCGCCCGGCCCGATGCGGACACCGACGAGATCGTCGAAGCGCTGCGCGCCGCACAGCTCGGGCCCTGGTTCGACGCGCTCCCCCGCGGCCTGGACACCTGGCTCGGCGAGGGGCACGCCCACGTGTCCGGAGGCGAACGGGCCCGGATCGGCCTGGCCCGCGCCGTGCTGGCGGGCACGCCGGTGCTGGTGCTCGACGAACCCACGGCGCACCTCGACGCCGCCACCGCACGGGCCGTCACCGCCGACCTGCTCGACGCCGCCACAGCGGCCGGCCGGACGGTCGTGTGGGTCACCCACGGCACGATCGGCCTCGACCGGATGGACCGGGTCCTCGACCTCTGCGCTCGCGCGGACACGACCCCGGTCGCCACCGACACCGGCACCCTGACGCCGGCCGGATGAGAGGATCGCTGCCGTGGACCTCGTCGAAACTCTCCTGCCGGGTGTCGGAATCCGCTACGAGCTCGCCACCGAGCAGGGGCGTCGGCTCGCGATCGTCGTGCGTCGCGAGGGATCGGTGGAACTGAGCACCTTCGACGCCGGCGACCCCGACCGGGCTCAGGCGGCGTTCACCCTGACCGCCGACGAGGCCGGCGCGCTGGCGGACATGCTCGGTGCCCCGCGGCTCGCGGAACGGTTCGCGGACCTCTCCAGGGAGGTCCCCGGCCTCCGGTCGGGACGCTTCGCCCTGCGCCCGGGCTCGCCCTACGTCGACCGTCCGCTGGGCGACACCGCGGCCCGCACCCGCACCGGCTGCTCGATCGTGGCCATCGTCCGTGGCACCGACGTGGTGACCTCACCGGGCCCCGGCGACGTGCTGCGCGCCGGGGACGTCCTCGTGGTGATCGGGTCCGAGGAGGGCCTCTCGGCGCTGGGCGCATGGCTCAGCGGCGGGGCGTAGGCCCGGCCCGGTGGACCACGTCGCGGCGCTGCTCGTCGAGCTCGGGCTGCTCTTCCTCGCCCTGGCGGTGCTCGGCCTGCTCGCCCGGGCCGTGGGCCTCTCACCTGTGCCGTTCGTGCTGCTCGCCGGCCTCGCCTTCGGCAGCGGGGGGCTGGCTCCGTTGGACAGCGCACAACCGTTCGTGGAGACCGCGGCCGAGATCGGCGTCGTGCTGCTGCTGCTCACCCTGGGTCTGGAGTTCACCTCCGCCGAGCTGGTGGCGTCGCTACGCCGCCACACCCCGTCCGGTCTCCTGGACCTGCTGCTCAACGCACCGCCGGGATTCGTCGCGGGACTTCTGCTCGGGCTGCCGTGGCCAGGTGCGCTGGCTCTCGCCGGTGTCACCTGGATCTCGTCCTCGGGGATCGTCGCCCGGATGCTCGGCGACCTCGGCAGGCTGGCCAACCGGGAGACACCGGCGGTGCTCTCGATCCTGGTCCTCGAGGACCTGGCGATGGCGTTGTTCCTCCCGATGCTGGGCGTCGCGCTGGGAGGCGGCGGACCTGTGCGCGCGTTGTCGGGGGCAGCTCTGGCAGCAGGAACGGTGCTGCTCGTCCTGGTCGCGAGCCACCGGCACGGCCACCGGCTCGGTCGGCTGCTGGCGCACCCGGACGACGAGCAGGTGCTCCTCCGGCTCTTCGGCCTGACCCTGCTGGTCGCCGGACTCGCCCAGGCCGTGGGCGCCTCGGCCGCGGTCGGCGCGTTCCTGGTCGGGATCGCCGTGCCGCCGTCGTTCGCCGCGCGGGCCCGGACGATCCTCGGACCGCTTCGGGACCTGTTCGCGGCCACCTTCTTCGTCGCCTTCGGGCTGAGCACCGACCCCGGAGCGCTGTGGCCGGTGCTGCCGGCGGCGCTGGCGCTGGCGGTCGCGACGACCGCGACGAAGCTGGTCACCGGCTACTACGCGGCGCGACGCGACGGTGTGGGGCGGACCGGCCGCTGGCGCGCCGGCGCTGCACTGGTGGCACGCGGGGAGTTCTCGGTCGTCATCGCCGGCCTCGCCGTCACCGCCGGCGTCGCGGACGTGGGCCCGGTCGCCACCGCCTACGTGCTGGTGCTGGCCGTCGGCGGTCCCGTGCTCGCCCGGTTCATCGACCCCATCGCCCGGCCCAGACGCAGCTCCGCCGCATCCGCTCGAGCCGGATAGGCAAAGTTTGAGCGGTTCGAGCCGGGCCGGACGTGCGGCTGTGGAGAATGTCCGGGTGGATCTCCGCGAGTCGGCCGCCCAGGTGATGGGGCTGGCGCAGGACGGCCGCGTCGGGGAGGCCCTCGCGTTGGCCGGAACAGCGCTGGCCGGTTCCGTCGACGCGCCCGCGGACGAGCTGGCGGGGCTCTGGTACGCCATCGCCGCCGCCGAGCACATCGGCGGCGACAGCGAGCGCCAACGCGCCGCGGCGTCGCGCTGCGCGGAGCTCGGCGCGCTCGCCGGCGAACCGGGCTGGGTGTCCAACGGGCTGTCCGTGCTGGCCATGGCCCAGGTGCGCAGCGGCGCGGTGGAGCGCGCGCTGGCCGACGTGGCCCGGGCCGAGGTAGCGCTGGCCGACTGCACCGACCCCGGCCTGCGGAACTGGGCGCACACCGGGCTCGGCTACTGCTACCTCGAGCTGCGCCTCTACGAGCTCGCCCTGCCGCACTTCGAGGGGGCCGTGGACATCATCGCCTGCCCACTGCCGCTGCCGGCGGCGCGCACGATCGACCTGATGAACCTCGCCGAGCTGCACCTGCGCTGGGCCGACGAGCTGGAGCGGGCGAAGCCGTCGCCGCAGGCCGGCCAGGAGGCTGAGGCCCACCGCGCCGAGGGCCATGGGTACGCCGTGCAAGCCGTCGCCGAGGCGGAACGGATCGGCCCCAGCGGCATGGTGGCCGCCTGCCGCGCGACCGAGCTCTGCTCGCGTCCGCGCGCCGACGCGAAGGGCGCCGTACCCGAGCTGCGCGCAGCCTTCGCGAGCCCGGACCACATCGACCAGCACGGCGGCAGGGCGGTGCTGGGGGCCGCGCTCGCCCGGGCGTTGTGGCGGCTGGGAGTGCGCGAGGAGGCACTGGCGACCGCGCAGCAGGCGGTGGAGCTCAGCGCCTCCGCCGGCGACTGGCAGGTCGGCGCCACCGTGCAGTGGCTGCTGGTCGAGATGCAGGCAGAGGCCGGCGTCCCGGGCGCCTCCCCGGGCCGCGACTACGGCCGGCTGCTGTCCCGGGTGCTGTGGAACCAGCGGCTGAGCATGCTCGCGGGCGCCCGGGCAGCACTGCAGATGGAGCAGCTCGAGCGGCAGAAGGTGGCGGCGGTGCGGGAGTCGCTCGAGGACCCGCTCACCGGCGTGGGAAACCGGCGGGCGCTCGACGACGCCTTGCGCTCCGCGCTCCTCCAGGACGCCGTGAACGGGCAGCCCACGACCCTGCTCGTGGTCGACCTCGACGCGTTCAAGTCGATCAACGACCGCTACGGCCACCTGGTCGGCGACACGGTGCTGCGGGCGGCGGCCGGGGCGATCCGGCACGCGGCACGAGCCGACGACACCGTGGCCAGGCTGGGCGGCGACGAGTTCGTCGTGCTGGCCCGTGGCACCGACGCCGACGCGGGCGAGCGCCTGGCCCGGCGGGTGGAACAGGCCGTCGACGGGCTCGAGGTCGCCGTGCCCGGCGGCCCGCTGCGCCTCGGCGCGAGCGTCGGCGTCCGGACCACCGGTGCGGATCTCTCGCCGGAGGAGCTTCTCGGTGCGGCGGACGCCGCGATGTACGACGTGAAGCGGGGCGCGAGCGTCGCGCGCTGAACCTGCCGGGGTCCCGACCGCCGCCCGACCGGGACCGCCGGCGACCACGACGACGTGCACCTCACCCGGACCGGGGCCGGAACGGGCCGGACGCGGCCGGGTTGCACGCCCGACTGGTCGCCGCCCGACGCTTCGGGAAGGCTGGCGCGCCGGGGTCACGCCTCGACGACCACCGGGATGATCATCGGGCGGCGCCGATGGGTGTTGGACACCCACCGGCCGGTCACCCGCCGGATCGTCTGCTGCAGCTGGTAGGTGTCGCCCACGCTCTCGCGAGCCGCGGCGTCGAGCGCGTCGATGATCGGCTGCTTGATCTCGTCGAAGATCGAGTCGTCCTCGGCGAAGCCCCGGGCGTGGATCTCCGGGCCACCGGCGACCTTGCCGGTGACCGAGTCGATCACCACGACGACGGAGATGAATCCCTCCTCGCCCAGGATCCGGCGGTCCTTCAGCGACGTCTCGGTCACGTCGCCCACCGAGGAGCCGTCGACGAACACGTAGCCGCAGTCGACCTTGCCCGCGACCAGGGCGACGCCGTCGACCAGGTCGACGACCACCCCGTCCTCGGCGATGACCACCCGGTCGCGGGGAACCCCGGTCGCCCGGGCGAGCTCCGCGTTGGCGAGCATGTGCCGGATCTCGCCGTGCACCGGCAGCACGTTGCGCGGCTTGACGATGTTGTAGCAGTACAGCAGCTCGCCCGCGGACGCGTGGCCGGACACGTGGACGAGCGCGTTCCCCTTGTGCACCACGTTGGCGCCCCAGCGGCTCAGCCCGTTGATCACCCGGAAGACGGCGTTCTCGTTGCCGGGGATCAGCGAGGAGGCCAGCACGACGGTGTCGCCCTCCTCGATGTGCACGAAGTTGTGGTTGCGCTGGGCGATGCGCGACAGCGCCGAGAGCGGCTCGCCCTGGGAACCGGTCGAGATCAGCACGGTCTTCTCGGGTGGGTAGCCCGCGAGCTCCTTGGCGTCGACCAGGGTGTCCGGGGGCACGTCGAGGTAGCCGAGGTCGCGGGCGATGCCCATGTTGCGCACCATCGAGCGCCCGACGTAGGCGACCTTGCGGCCGTGCGCGACGGCCGCGTCCATCACCTGCTGCACGCGATGCACGTGCGAGGCGAAGCAGGCGACGATGATCCGCTGGTTCCGGCTCGCGTGGAACACCCCGTCGAGCACCGGGGTGATGTCCTTCTCCTTCACCGTGAAGCCCGGCATCTCCGCGTTGGTGGAGTCGACCATGAACAGGTCGACACCCTCGTCGCCGAGCCGGGCGAAGGCGTTGAGGTCGGTGATCCGGCCGTCCAGCGGCAGCTGGTCCATCTTGAAGTCGCCGGTGTGCAGCACCAGCCCGGCGCCGGTGCGGATCGCGACCGCGAGCGCGTCGGGGATGGAGTGGTTGACCGCGACGAACTCGAGCTCGAACGGCCCGAACGCGATCCGGTCGCCCTCGGAGACGACGTGCTGCGCGGTCTCCTTGAGCCGGTGCTCGCGCAGCTTGGAGGTGAGCAGCGCCAGGGTCAGCCTCGAGCCGACGATCGGGATGTCCTCGCGCTCGCGCAGCAGGTAGGGCACCGCGCCGATGTGGTCCTCGTGGCCGTGGGTCAGCACCAGCGCCTCGACCGCGTCGAGCCGGTCCCGGATCGGGTCGAAGTCCGGCAGGATGAGGTCGACGCCGGGGTGGTGGTCCTCGGGGAAGAGCACGCCGCAGTCGACGACGAGCAGGCGCCCGTCGTACTCGAACACGGTCATGTTGCGTCCGACCTCACCGAGCCCGCCGAGGGGGATGATCCGCAGACCGCGCTCGGGGAGGGGTCCGGGGGTTGAGAGCTCGGGGTGCGGGTGGCTCACTCGGCGCTCGCCTCCACCGAGCTGTTCTCCAGCAGCCCGGCGCGCTCGAGCACCGACCGGATTTCGGCGACGAGGCCGTCGTCGGCCGGCACCAGCGGCAGCCGGACGTTGCGGTTGCCCAGCACCCCGAGGACCTGCAGCGCCGCCTTCGCCGTCATCGCCCCTTGCGCGCGGGTCATGATCACCTCGACGACGGGCCCGAGACCCCGGTAGATGTCCAGCGCCTCGGCCAGGTCGCCGCGGTCGGCCGCGGCCACCATCGCGGCGTACCGCTCGCCCGCGACGTGGCCCACCACCGAGACCACGCCGCACCCGCCGTGGGTGAGCCAGCCGAGGTTGAGCACGTCGTCGCCGGAGTACCACGCCAGTCCGGTGTCGGCCATGATCCGCACGCCGCGCGCGAGGTCGCCGACGGCGTCCTTCACCGCGACGATCCGGTCGTGGCCGGCGACGCGGCGATACGTCGCCTCGGCGATCATGGTGGCGGTGCGGCCAGGGATGTCGTAGAGCATCGCCGGCAGCCCGCACGCGTCGGCGACCGCCTCGAAGTGCGCGGCGACCCCGTCCTGCGTCGGCTTGTTGTAGTAGGGCGTCACCACGAGCACGCCGTCGGCGCCGACCTTTTCGGCCTGCACCGCCAGCTCGACCGAGTGCGCGGTGTTGTTGGTCCCGACGCCGGCCACCACGGTGGCGCGGTCGCCGACCGCCTCGACCACCGCGCGGAGCAGCCGGCCGTCCTCCTCGGTGCTGGTCGTCGGGGACTCCCCCGTCGTCCCGGAGACCACCACGCCGTCGTTGCCGTGAGCCACGAGGTGCTCGGCCACCCGGGCCGCACCGTCGAGGTCGACCGACCCGTCGTCGTGGAACGGGGTGACCATCGCCGTCAGCACACGGCCGAACGGGGCAGGCGCGAGTGTCATGGGCGCAAGGCTATCGCTTTCCGGCCGGCGGTCTGGTCAGGCGGTCGGCGTGCTTGACACCGGTGGCTAATACCATTAGCTTTTCGGCTATGAACATGAGCCCCCAGTACCTGGCCCGTCCCGAGGGCCGCATCGCCTACGACGTCCGCGGCGCCGGCCCGCTGGTCGTCTGCGTCTCCGGCATGGCCGACATCCGCTCGACGTACCGGCACCTCGCCCCCGCCCTCGCCGAGGCCGGTTTCCGGGTCGCCTGCATGGAGCTGCGCGGGCACGGGGACAGCGACACCACGTTCGCGACCTACGACGACGTCGCCGCGGCCTCCGACATCCGCGCCCTCGTCGCCGAGCTCGGCGGCCCCGCGGTCGTGATCGGGCACTCCATGGGCGCCGGGGCGGCCGTGATCGCGGCGGCCGACGCGCCGGAGCTCGTGAGCGGGCTCGTCCTGGTCGGACCGTTCGTGCGCGACCCGAAGCTGCCCCTCCCGGTCCGGGCCCTGCTGCGCGCGGCGATGCAGCCGGCCTGGATCCGGCAGGTGTGGAAGGCCTACCTGCCCTCGCTCTACGGCGGCCGCCGCCCCGACGACTTCGACGCCCACCTCGCCGCGATGGTCGACGCGATCGGACGTCCGGGGCACCGGCGGGCGCTGGCCCGGACGACCCACACCACCCACGAGCCCGCCGCGGCGGTGATCGGCACGGTGGGCGCACCGGCGCTGGTGGTGATGGGTGAGCTCGACAAGGACTTCCCCGATCCCGCCGCGGAGGCGGCGTGGATCGCGGAGTGGCTCGACGCCGAGGTGCTGATGGTCCCCGAGGCGGGGCACTACCCGCACGCGCAACGGCCCGACCTGGTCGCACCGGCCGTGACCGCATTCCTGCGCGGGGTCACCGCACGTGCCTAGGGCCGGGGTGACCCCCGAACGGGTGGTCGAGACCGCGGTGGCGATCGCCGACGCCTCGGGGCTGGGCTCGCTGACCCTGGCCGGCGTCGCCGTCGAGCTCGGTGTGCGGACCCCCAGCCTCTACAAGCACGTCGACGGCCTGCCCGCCCTGCACCGGCTGGTCGCCGTGCACGCCAAGCAGGAGCTCGCAGGAGTGCTCGGCCAGGCCGCCGTCGGCCGGTCGCGGGGCGAGGCCCTGCGCGCGCTGGCTCGCTCCTACCGCGACTGGGCGCGCTCCCGGCCGGGGCTCTACGCCGCCGCCCAGGGCGCTCCCGTGCCCGGGGACGCCGAGGACGAGGCCGCCAGCGCGGCGGTGGTGCGGGTCGTGTTCGACGCGCTGCGGGGGTACGGCGGCGACGAGGACCGGCTCGTCGACGCCACCCGGACGCTCCGGGCCGGCCTGCACGGGTTCGTCGCGCTCGAGGCCGCCGGCGGCTACGCCCTCCCCCGGCCGCTGGACGCGAGCATGGACTGGTGGCTCGACTCGCTCGACCGGGCGCTGACCGGGGCGTCGCAGCCGCGCAATTGAACCGACAGCACACCGGGTCGCCACCCCGAGACGTCCTGGCGGCGCAATTGAACCGATCCGACATCGGATCGGCATGGACGTGCGTACCCGCCCGGTGGCACGGTGGAGGGACCCTCACGAGGAGGTGCCTATCCCATGGCAGACGAACACCCGACCTGCCCCGACTGCCACGCCCTGGTGAGCGACCTGGACGCGCACGAGCGCTGGCACTCACGCCTGGTGGCCGACCTGGCGAACGCCGTCGAGAAGGAGATCAAGCGCTCGGCGCCGGCCGGCGGCTGACCGGACGCCGCCCGACGGCGCGAACCGGGCACCGCACACGCACCGGCGTCAACCGGTGGTCAACCGGTGACGCGCTCGAGCCAGACGAAGTCGTAGCCGTCGTGCTTCTCGCGCCGGGTCTCGCGCCACCCACTGCGGTCGAAGTCCGGGTAGTGGGTGTCCCCCGCAGGCGACCGGTGCACCTCGGTGAGAACCTGCGCGTCGGCCAACGGCATCGCGTCGCGGTAGATGTGCCCGCCGCCGATCACCATCACGTCCCCGTCGACGTCCTGGGCGAGTGCGATCCCCTCCTCGACGGAGTGCGCCACCAGCACGCCGGCCGCCGACCAGTCCTGCTGCCGGGTCACCACGATGTTGGTCCGGTACGGCAGCGGGTGCCCGATGGAGTCGTACGTCGCCCGCCCCATCAGCACCGTGTTGCCCTTCGTGGTGGCCCGGAAGTGCTTGAGGTCCTCCGGGATGCTCCAGGGGATGTCTCCCCCGAGCCCGATCACGCCGTTGTCGGCGACGGCCGCCACCATGACGACCTTCTTCGCGGGAGGCGTCATACGGCGATCGGGGCCTTGATGCCCGGGTGCGGGTCGTAGCCCTCGACCGCGATGTGCTCGAGGTCGAACGCGTCGAGCTCGGAGACCGACGGGTCCAGCCGCAGCGTCGGCAGCGGGCGCGGCTCGCGGCTCAGCTGGAGCCGAGCCTGGTCGAGGTGGTTGCTGTAGAGGTGCGCGTCGCCGAGCGTGTGCACGAAGTCGCCGACCTGGAGGCCGGTCACCTGGGCGACCATGTGGGTCAGCAGGGCGTAGGAGGCGATGTTGAACGGAACCCCGAGGAACACGTCGGCCGAGCGCTGGTAGAGCTGGCAGCTGAGCCGGCCCGGCCCCCCGTCGGGCGAGGGCGCGACGTAGAACTGGAACAGCGCGTGGCACGGCGCCAGCGCCATCTGCGAGATGTCGGCGACGTTCCACGCCGAGACGATGTGCCGGCGTGAGTCCGGGTCGGTGCGGAGGGCGGAGACGACCTGGGCGATCTGGTCGACGTGCTCGCCCGACGGGGTCGGCCACGAGCGCCACTGGTAGCCGTAGACCGGGCCGAGGTCACCGAACTCGTCGGCCCACTCGTCCCAGATCGTGACGCCGCGGTCCTGCAGCCACTTGACGTTGGTGTCGCCGCGCAGGAACCACAGCAGCTCGGCGAACACCGACCGGGTGTGCACCTTCTTGGTGGTCACGAGCGGGAAGCCCTCCCGCAGGTCGAAGCGCATCTGGTGACCGAACACGCTGCGCGTCCCGGTGCCGGTGCGGTCGCCCTTCTCGACGCCGTCGTCGAGGATGCGCTGGAGGAGGTCGAGGTAGGCCTGCACGGGCTCAAACTACCCGATGGGCCGCCGCCCGCCGGGACGGAACACGGGCCGGGACGCGGGCGGCTCTGCCTCGGCGGCGGAGGCTCATCCGAAGAGCCGGCCAAGCACGTAGGACATGACGTTGAGCCCCACGAGACAGACCGCGATCGCGCAGCCGACGACCTCGGGCACCACGCCGCGCCGGTCCTTGGCCCGACGGGCCCGCACGCCGTAGCCGACCGCGAGGCCGGCCGGCACGAGAGCGACGATCGTCGCGGGCACTCCGGCGAGCAGCACGATCCACAGCGGGGCGAGCTCGCCGCTGCCGGCGCGGTGGCCGAGCAGGGTGGTGAGGCCCTCCCCCACGACGAAGGCGAGCACCAGCCCGACCGGCAGCAGCGCGACGGACACCCACGCCCGCACGACGTCCTTGCTGTGCACGGGCGGGGCCGGCACCACGGCCGACCGGACGGACATCTCGCGCCTCCTCGGGGCTCTGGTCCCCTGGACAGATCGTCTCGCCGCGGCACCGGTCCTGCCAGGGTCGCTGGTCCCGGCCAGCCGACGGCAACAGCCTCGACGCACGCCCCCGCCGGCGTCGGAGAGCCGTGCGACCGGACCTGGGCGGAGTGACCCCTCGGACGGGCAGACGCGCCCGGAACGCGTGGACAGGCGCGGTTTCGGCGCAGTTTGCCCGTTCGAGTGGCTCTGCCCTCAGGCGTCGTAGTCGAGCACGACCGTGTCGCTGGTCGGGTGGGACTGACAGGTCAGCACGTAGCCCTTCTCGACCTCGTCGGGCTCGAGGGCGTAGTTGCTCTCCATCTCGACGCTGCCCTCGAGCACCTTGGCCCGGCAGGTGCCGCACACCCCGCCCTTGCAGGCGAACGGCGCATCGGCGCGGACGGTCAGCGCCGCCTCGAGGACGGGAGGGCCGTCGTGGCCGAGCTTGAACGACGACGACCGGCCGTCGAGCGTGATCGTGACGTCGGCCCCCGGCCCGGCGTCCGCGTCGGAGGGCGTCGTACCGCGGGCCGACGGCGGGCGGGACTCGACGTGGAAGACCTCGGCGTGCACCGACCGCTTCGAGACGCCTTCGGCGACGAGCACCTTGCGCAGCGAGGACACCATGTCGAACGGTCCGCACAGGAACCACTCGTCGACGGTGTCGACCGGGAGCAACGCGTCGATGATCCGCTGCATCCGGTCGCCGTCGAGCCGGCCGGAGAACAGCTCCACCTCCTGCGGCTCGCGGGAGAGCACGTGGATCAGCTGGAGGCGCTCGCGGTAGCGGTCCTTGAGGTCCTCGACCTCCTCGAGGAACATCACCGAGCGGTGGGTGCGGTTGGCGTAGATCAGCGTCACCGACGACCGCGGCTCGGCCTCGAGCGTGGTCGCGACGATGGACAGGATCGGCGTGATCCCCGAGCCGGCCGCGACGCACACGTAGTGCTTCTCGTGGGCCGGGTCGAGCTCGGTGAAGAACCGGCCGCTCGGCGTCATCACGTCCAGGACGTCGCCGGGCTTCAGCACGTCCAGCGCGTGCTCGGAGAACGCACCGCCCGGCAGCCGCTTCACCGCGACCCGGAGCACGCCCGAGGAGACCGGCGAGCAGATCGAGTAGTTGCGGCGCACGTCGTCGCCGGCGAGCTCGGTGCGGATGGTCAGGTGCTGGCCCTGGGTGAACGCGTAGTCCTCCCGCAGCCCCGGCGGCACCGTGAACGTGATCGCCACGGAGTCGTCGGTGAGCGGCTCGACCGCCTCGACGGCCAGCGGGTGGAATACCGAGTGCCTGGTGCTCAACGTCAGCCCTTTCAGCGGTGGCCGGTCAGATCGCCTTGAAGTGGTCGAACGGCTCCTTGCAGGCGTCGCACACCCACAGCGCCTTGCAGGCCGTCGAGCCGAACCGGCTCAGCTCGTGGGTGTCCGGCGACCCGCACTGCGGGCAGCGCACGGACAGGGCGAGCGACACCATGCCGTCGCCGGCACCGGCGGCACGACGCCGCGGCGGGGCGATCCCGTAGGCCGCCAGCTTGGCCTTGCCCTCGTCGCTCATCCAGTCGGTCGTCCACGCCGGCGCCAGCACGAACTCGACGCGGACGTCGTCGTGCCCGGCCCGCGCGAACGCGGTGCCGATGTCGGTGCGGATCGCCTCCATCGCCGGACAGCCGGAGTACGTCGGGGTGATCGCGACGTCGACGTGGCCGGTCTCGTCGACCTCGACCGAGCGGAGGATGCCGAGGTCCTCGATGGTCACCACCGGGACCTCCGGGTCCGGCACGGTCGCGGCGATCGCCCACGCCTCGGCGCGGGTCAGCCGGCCGGTCGAGACACTCACCACGTCGCCCCCGGGTGGGAGCGGGCCAGGTGCTGCATCTCCGCGAGCAGGTAGCCCATCGCCGGCGAATGCACTCCGCGCCGGCCGCCGGTGACCACCGGGGTCACCTCGGGCACGTCGAGCGCGGCCTGGTGCAGGACCGCGGTGACCCGGTGGTCGAAGGCGTCGCGGAACGACATCGGGTCGATCGCCACACCGGCGTCGACGAGCTCGGGGTCGATGTGCGCGGTGTCGAAGAGCTCCTCGACGTAGGGCCACTCCGCCTCGAGCGCGGCCTGCATCCGCCGCCGCGACTCCTCGGTGCCGTCGCCGAGCCGCAGCACCCACATCCGGGCGTGGTCGAGGTGGTAGTCGACCTCCTTGACCGCCTTGGCCGCCACCGCCGCGAGCGTCTCGTCGGCGCTGTGGCCGAGCGCGGTGTAGAGCTCGTACATGTACGTCGCCAGGACCAGCAGCCGCGCCATCGCCACGCCGAAGTCGAGGTCGTCCTCGCCCCAGGGCCGCTCGACGAGCTGCACGTTGCGGAACGCCCGCTCGTCACGCCAGTAGGCGAGGTCGTCCTCGCTGCGCGGCGGGTCCAGCAGCGAGCCTGCGTAGCCGAGCAGCGACCGGGCCTGGCCGAGCAGGTCGAGGCCGATGTTGGCCAGCGCGACGTCCTCCTCGAGCTGCGGGGCGGCGGCGATCCACTCGCCCATCCGTTGGGCGGCGACGAGCGCGTCGTCGGCGAGCGCCAGCGCGTAGGCCGCAGTGGGGTCGGTGATCTCCTCGGCGCCGATCAGGCCGCCCACGGCTGCACTCGTCTCGCTCACAGGTGCTCGACCCCCTCGGGGATGTCGTAGAACGTCGGGTGCCGGTAGATCTTGTCCGCCGCCGGGTCGAAGAACGCGTCCTTCTCCTCCGGGCTGGAGGCGGTGATCGCGCCGGCGGCCACCACCCAGATCGAGACGCCTTCCTGGCGACGCGTGTAGAGGTCGCGCGCGTTGCGCAGCGCCATCTCGGCGTCCGGCGCGTGCAGCGACCCGACGTGGGTGTGGGAGAGACCACGGCGGCTGCGCACGAACACCTCGAACAACGGCCACTCGCGGCGGTTTCCGGCAGCCGGCGTGGACGTGGGGACGCCCTCGGTCGGGACGGCCCCGTGCCCCCCGGCCGCGGTCAGGTCCTTCATCGGGTCGCTCATGCCGCTCCCTCCGCCGTACGCCGGGTTGCCTGCTTCTCGGCGTACGCCGCTGCGGCCTCGCGGACCCAGGCGCCGTCCTCGTGCGCCTTGACCCGGTGCGCGAGACGTTCCTTGTTGCACGGACCGTTGCCCTTGATCACCTCGAACAGCTCGGTGAAGTCGATCTCGCCGAAGTCGTAGTGGCCGCGCTCCTCGTTCCAGCGCAGGTCGGGGTCGGGCAGGGTCAGCCCCAGCGCCTCGGCCTGCGGCACGGTCATGTCCACGAACCGCTGCCGCAGGTCGTCGTTGGAGAACCGCTTGATCCCCCAGGCCATCGACTGCGCGGTGTGGCCGGTCGACGCCGCTTCCCCGGAGTCCGACGGTCCGAACATCATCAGGCTCGGCCACCACCAGCGGTCCACCGCGTCCTGCGCCATCGCGTGCTGCGCCTGCGTCCCGTGGGAGAGGGTGTGCAGGATCTCGAAGCCCTGCCGCTGGTGGAACGACTCCTCCTTGCAGACCCGCACCATCGCCCGGGCGTAGGGACCGAAGGAGCACCGACACAGCGGCACCTGGTTGACGATCGCGGCGCCGTCCACGAGCCAGCCGATCGCGCCGATGTCGGCCCAGGTCTGGGTGGGGTAGTTGAAGATCGAGGAGTACTTCTGCCTGCCGCTGTGCAGCAGGTCGAGCAGGTCGGCCCGGTCGGCACCGAGGGTCTCCGCCGCGGCGTACAGGTAGAGCCCGTGCCCGGCCTCGTCCTGCACCTTCGCCATCAGGATCGCCTTGCGGCGCAGGCTCGGGGCGCGGGTGATCCAGTTGCCCTCCGGCTGCATCCCGATGATCTCGGAGTGGGCGTGCTGCGCGATCTGGCGGACCAGGGTCTTGCGGTAGCCATCGGGCATCGCGTCGCGCGGCTCGATCCGACCGTCGGCGTCGATCAACCGCTGGAACTCCTCGGGGTCAGCCGTACCGTCGGCGGTGTCGGGTTCCTGGGCCTGGCCGGGCGCACTGAAGTCGTTGCCGTACATGCGCTCCAGCATAGCGTGGATCTGTTACACGATTCACGCCAGAGTGCGCGGTTCGTGTAACACCACGCCCGGCTGGAAGGATGCCCCCATGAGCTCCCCGACCGCAGATGTGTCCGTCCGTGTCGGCTGGCCCGACGACGCCGCCGGGATCGCCGACGTGCAGGTCCGGGCGTGGCGCCGGGAGTACGCCGACCTGCTCCCCGACGAGCTGCTCGTCGCCCTGGATCCCGAGGACTTCGCCTCCGCCTGGCAGGCCTCCCTGGCCAAGCCGAAGGACGCCCGCAACCGGGTGCTGGTCGCGCTGGAGCGCAACGCGGTCCGCGGGTTCGCGGTGACCGCCCCCGCGTCGGACCCGGACACCGACCCGGTCGCCGACGGCGAGATCGTCGAGCTCACCGTCGACCCGGAGACCACCCGCCAGGGGCACGGCTCGCGGCTGGTCCAGGCCTGCGCCGAGACGCTCCGGGCCGACAAGTTCAGCCGCGCGCTGGTCTGGCTGGCCAGCACCGACGACGTACGACGGGCCTTCCTCACCGAGGCGGGGTTCGCCCCCGACGGCGCCCACCGCGAGCTCGACCTGCACGGCGACGGCTCGGTCCGCGTGAAGCAGGTCCGGCTGCACGCGGACCTCACCGACGTCTGAGCCGGCCCCGGCCGGTTGGACCGATCCAAGTTTGAAAGTCCGCCCGCAAGGGAAACCGGAGCTCGTCGTCGTTCGTCATACTCGATGAGGAGCGACGTCGAGGGCTCAAGACGGGGGCCGTCGATGCAGTTCGTTCGGCGAGGAGCAACAGGCGTGCTTGGTCCACTTCCCCCTCTCTACCGTGTCGTCGTCTCCGTGTGCACTCTGCTCGCGTTCGCGGGGCTGGGTGCTTGGCTCAGCTACCAGCTGCGCGAGTCGCAGCTCGGCGAGATCGGCCTCGGCATCGGTCTCGGTCTCGGTGTCGCCGCCGTCCTGCTGCTGGTCCACGACTCCACCCCTGACGGCAGGCGTCACGCGCCGGTTCGCAGCCGCGCCCCGCGCCACTGACGCACCAGGCCCTCGCCCACGTCACAGGATCGGCGGCCGTAGGGTCGTGTCGTGAGCGCCCCTTCCGACGAGCTGCCCGCGCGAGAACGCGCCGCGATCGTCCGTGACGGACTGGCCGTCGGCATCGCCACCGGCGCCTACGGCATCTCCTTCGGCGCGATCGCGGTCACCTCCGGGCTCACCGTCCTGCAGACCTGCACACTCTCCCTGCTCGTCTTCACCGGCGCCTCGCAGTTCGCCCTGGTCGGGGTGCTCGCAGCCGGCGGCGCCCCGCTGTCCGGCGCCGCGACCGCGTTGCTGCTCGGCTCCCGCAACACCCTCTACGCAATCCGGCTCGCGCCGCTGCTCGGGTGGTCGGGATGGCGTCGTGCGGCCGCGGCCCACCTCGTCATCGACGAGTCGACCGCGATGGCGGTGGCCCGCGACAGCGCCCCGGCGGCCCGGGTCGGCTTCCTGTCCACCGGGCTCGCCGTGTTCAGCCTCTGGAACCTGGCCACCCTGGGTGGCGCCCTGGCCGGTACGGCCCTCGGCGACCCCCGCACCTTCGGGCTCGACGCCGCCGTGGGGGCTGCGTTCCTGGCCCTGCTCTGGCCTCGGTTGGCGGACCGCCGCAACCAGGTGGTGGCCGGGCTCGCCGCGCTGCTGGCCATCGCGTTGGTCCCCCGCACCGCTGCGGGCGTGCCCGTCCTGGCCGCGGCCGTCGTCGCCCTGGCGGCCGGGTCGCTCAGCCGCCGCCCCGACCCCACCGAGATCCCGCGGCGCCAGGACCTCCCCGACGGCGGTGAGCACCGGTGACCTGGGCCGCGATCCTGGTGGCCGCCGCCGGCTGCTACCTGCTCAAGCTGGTCGGACTGTCGCTTCCGCCGTCGGTTCTCGAGCACCCGCTCGTCGAGCGGGTCGCCGATCTGATCCCGGTGGCGTTGCTCGCCGCACTGGTCGCCGTACAGGTGCTCGCCGACGGGCCGGAGCTGGTCCTCGACGCACGGCTGCTCGGCCTGGGGGTGGCGGTGGTGGCGCTGCTGCTGCGCGCGCCGTTCATCGTGGTCGTCCTCGCCGCAGCGCTGACCGCGGCGCTGGCGCGACTGCTCTGATCGGGGTGCGCCCTCGTGCGGTTCTCCCTGCGGAGTCGATGCGCACCGCGTCGGGGGTCAGGGGCAGCGGGATTCGGCATCCTGCCGCCGTACGCTCAGTGCCGGCGAGCGAGAGTCGCTGCGATGTCGTCTGTCGACATCTCCCGTCGCCACGGACATCACGAGCGCGAGCCGAGGCGGCCACGGGTCAGCCGGCCAGGCGTCCGCGCGACGCGTGGCGTGGCGTGGGGCGTCGATGACCATCCAGGAGCACCCCACCACAGCCGGGGCGCCGCACCGGTTCCGGTGCGGCGCCGGGACGAAGCGGGTCAGGCCGGGGACGGCTCCTCGCTGACCACGCCCAGCACGCGGGTCACATCGGCGGGCGACTGCGCCGCCTCCAGCTCGGCGACGCGGGCCGGGTCGACGAACACCCGGGCGATCTGGCCGAGCAGCGCGAGGTGCTCGTCACCCACACCGGCGATGCCGACCACGAACTTCACCGGGTTGCCGTTCCAGTCCAGCGGGTCGTCGTACCGGACGAAGGAGAGCGCCGTGCGCCGGATCGACGACTTGGCCTCGTTCGTGCCGTGCGGGATCGCCAGCAGGTTGCCCATGTGCGTCGACACCGACTTCTCCCGCTCGTGCATGGCGTCGATGTACGCCGCGTCGGTGGCTCCGCACTCGACGAGCAGCCGGCCCGCCTCGGTGATCGCCTCGTCGCGGGTCGTGGCGTGACCCGCGAGGACCACCGACTCCTCGGCGAGCACCCCCGGAGCTCCGGCTGCCTCGTCGTGGCCGATCTCTGCGCCACCTGCACCGTTGGTGTTGTGCAGCAGCTCGACGATCTCGTCGTAGCGCGGGCTGCCCATGAAGTTGTCCACTGACACGTGGTACGCCGCCGGCGCCTTCTGCTTCGCCCGGTCCGTCAGGTCCTGGTGGGTGATGACCAGGTCGTGGTCGGGACCGAGGTTGGAGATCGCCCGGTTGACCACAGTGACGTCGTCGTACCCGGCCGCCTGGATCTTGCGGCGGAGCACCGAGGCACCCATGGCGGAGGATCCCATCCCCGCGTCGCAGGCGAACACGATGTCGTGGATCGGGCCGGCGTGGCCGGCGTCCGTCGGACCGGCGAGGGCGCTGGAGGCGACCGACTTCTTGCCCTTCATCCCCTCCATGGCGGCGGTGGCGTGCACGAGCTCGTCATCGGCCTCCTCTGCCTTGTCGGTCTTGAGCAGCAGCGCGGCGACCAGGAACGACACGGCTGCGGCGCCGAACACTGCGATGGTCACGCCGAGGTAGCTGTCGGTGGCCACCTGCGCATAGACCGCGAAGATCGAACCGGGTGCGGCGGGGGCGCGCAGACCGACGTCGAAGAGGACGTTGAGGAACACGCCGGTCATGCCGCCGGCGAGCATCGCAACGATCAGCTTCGGCTTCATCAGCACGTAGGGGAAGTAGATCTCGTGGATGCCGCCGAGGAAGTGGATGATCGCGGCGCCGGGCGCCGACGCCTTCGCGAGCCCGCGGCCGAACATCATGTAGGCCACCAGCAGGCCGAGACCGGGACCGGGGTTGGCTTCGAGCAGGAAGAGCACGGACTTGCCCTGCTCGAGCGCCTCCTGGCTGCCGAGCGGCGTCAGCACGCCGTGGTTGATCGCGTTGTTGAGGAAGAGCACCTTGGCGGGCTCGATGATGAGCGAGGTCAGAGGCAGCAGGTCGTGGCTGACCAGGTAGTCGACGCCCTCGCCGAGCCGGTCGCTGATCCAGGTGACGATCGGACTCATGATGAAGAAGCCGAACGTGGCGAGGATGCCGCCCCAGATGCCCGCGGCGAAGTTGTTCACCAGCATCTCGAAACCCGGCTTGATCTTGCCGTCCCAGATCGCGTCGATGTGCTTCATCGACCACCCGCCGAGCGGACCCATGACCATGGCGCCCATGAACATCGGGATCTCGGTGCCGGCGATGACACCCATCGTCGCGATCGCCCCGACGACACCACCGCGGTGGCCGTAGACCATGTGGCCGCCGGTGAAGCCGATCAGGACCGGCAGCAGGAAGGTGATCATCACCCCGACGATGCCGCCACCGTCGTAGTCTCCCCAGCCGCCGATGTGGGCCACCCAGCTGTCCGGAGCATCCCCGATGCCGAGCTTCGGCAGCCAGCCGACCTCGATGAACAGGGCCGTGATCAGGCCCCAGGCGATGAACGCCCCGATGTTCGGCATCACCATGTTGGACAAGAACGTGCCGAACCTCTGGACGTGGACGCGTGCCGACGTACGCGACGAAGGCGCCTCGGTGACTGTTGCCATGCTCACTCCTCTTTCGGCACCGCCAGGTGCAGGTCTCTCGCTCGCACGTAGGGGATCGCCGCCGGCCCGTCTCGGTGTGATCCACCCCTGATGAATCTTTGATTGCCTGTATATCCCTCCGAAAACTGCCACGTCAAGAGGTTCTCCCAACATATTCGAAGACAAAACCAGGGAAACGGTGATACGGTGGCGATCCGACACCGTCCGGATGCTTCAGCCAGGAGGAACCGATGAAGGCACTTCGCTTCTACGCCCCCGAGGACGTCCGCCTCGAGGACGCCCCCGAGCCCGACTGCGGGCCCGACGAAGTGAAGCTCAAGGTCAAGAACTGCTCCACGTGCGGCACCGACGTGAAGATCTTCTACAACGGCCACCAGAATCTGACTCCCCCGCGCACGATCGGGCACGAGATCGCCGGCGAGGTCGTCGAGGTCGGCGCGAACGTCTCCGGCTGGTCGGTGGGCGACCGCGCTCAGGTCATCGCCGCGGTGCCCTGCGGCGAGTGCTACGAGTGCCGGAAGGGCTGGATGGCGGTCTGCCAGAACCAGACGTCGGTCGGCTACCAGTACGACGGCGGTTTCGCGGAGTACATGATCGTGCCGCGCGAGGTGCTCAAGGTGGACGGGCTGAACAAGATCCCGGACAACGTCGGGTACGACGAAGCCTCGGCAGCCGAGCCGTTCGCCTGCGCCATCAACGCCCAGGAGCTGCTCGGCATCGAGGAGGGCGACACCGTCGTGGTCTTCGGGGCCGGCCCGATCGGCTGCATGCACATCCGCATCGCCCGCGGCGTGCACAAGTGCGGCCCGGTCTACCTCGTCGACGTCAACGCCGAGCGGCTGAAGATGTCGGCCGACGCGGTCCAGCCCGACGAGACCATCGACGGCTCCTCGGTGGACGTGGTGGAGCGGGTCATGGAGCTCACCGGCGGCCGGGGGGCCGACGTGATCATCACCGCGACCGCGGCCAACGTCACCCAGGAGCAGGCCATCGCGATGGCGGCGCGCAACGGGCGGATCTCCTTCTTCGGCGGGTTGCCGAAGACCGACCCGACGATCACCTGCGACTCCAACCTTGTGCACTACCGCCAGCTGCACATCCACGGCGCCAACGGGTCCGCCCCTGAGCACAACAAGCGCGCCCTGGAGTACATCTCCACCGGGCAGGTGCCGGTCAAGGACCTGATCACCGAGCACATCCCGCTCGACCGGGTGCTCGACGCGTTCCAGATCGTCAAGTTGGGCGAGGCGATCAAGGTCACCGTCGAGCCCTGAGCCCCCGATCCGCGGACGCGGCGCCGGAGGAGTCTGCGCCTCCGGTGCCGCGTCCGTGCTGGGTGCTCCTGCTGCTGATTACCAGGGTATGCAGGCGATCTGTTACTTCCCCAGGGAAGAATCCCTGGGGAAGTAACAACTTTCCGACATACCCTGGTAATCAGTAAGCGGCGGGGTCGGGCCCGGGGCCGCGGGCTCGTTGACACCGGAGAACCGGTCGGGTTTGGTGGAGGATCCGCCCACCTCTTCTCGGAAAGGTGCCCATGAGCGACGACACCGCTACGCACGACGACCAGGCCACCACGCGCAGCGACGACGCGGGTGGCGGAACCGAACGGGTCCTGCCCGGCGACGTCGAGCTCTCCGAGAGCGAGGTCGAGGAGATCGAGGAGGAGCGGCAGCGGCGCACGGCTCCCGAGAACCGGCCCGACGGTGCGGAGGTGGACAACACCGACCGGGACTTCGACCCGGTCGCCGGCAAGTTCGAGGACTCCGACCACGAGTCGGTCGGCCCGTTCAACCCGCCGGGCGAGGGCTGACGCCCCCCGCGGGTGCGCACCTTCCGTTCGTCGAGTGCGCACCGGACGGACGTGGCCCCAGGATCACGCTCAGCCGGGGATGCTGATCCGCCCGTCCGCGTCGAGCGGGAAGCCGGGGTTGTAGCAGATCTCCCACAGGTGCCCGTCGGGGTCGGCGAAGTAGCCGGAGTAGCCGCCCCATTCCGTGCGGTGCGCGGGCTTGACGATCCGACCGCCGACCTCGTGGACGCGGGCGAAGGCCAGGTCGACCGCGTCCTCCGCGGCAAGGTTGAGCGCGAGGGTGACCCCGCGGTACGTCGGCAGGTCCTGCTCGGGCGTCGGTTCCACGGTCGCGTCGTCGGCGAGGGCGTCGTACCCGAACAGGCCGAGCCAGCAGCCGGAGGTCTTGAACCAGGTGATGCCCTGGGCGAGGTCACCGTGCTGGTCCCAGCCGAGGTCGCGGTAGAACCGAGCCGAGCGCTCGAGGTCGGCGACGCCGAGGGTGACGATGGCGAAGTTGGCGGGCACGTCGGTGGGCACGGGCCCAGTCTGGCCTACACCGGCGTCAGCGCGCCACGCACGACGTCGGCCAGCTCGTCGCGTGTGGGACCGGGGGTCGGCGTGGGACGCCAGCCGCGGGCGAACACGGCCCGCGCCAGGGGCTCGACCGGGTCCAGGCAGCCCGGGCCCTGGGTCATCGTCATGTACGCCCCCGCCGCGGCGGCGATCCGCGGGTCCAGTCCCTGCGCCGCCAGCACCAGGTCCGAGGGCAGCCGCTGCTCGAGGTCCACGTCCTCACCGCGCCAGCGGCGGCTCGCGGCGTCGTCCATGCGGATGTGGTCCTCGGCCCAGGGCCGCATGGTGGCCTCGCACCAGAGGTCGAACTCCTCGCTCACCCCCGCCAGGTCCGCGCCGTGCACGTCCACGAGCCGGAGCAGCTCGCGCGCCTGCAGCAGCGACGTCGTGATGCCCCGGCCGAAGTTGGGCGTCGTGGTGCACACCGCGTCGCCGGCGAAGACCAGGCCCGGGAGCAGCAGTCGTCCGTCGGGGCCGGTCTGGGCGCCGTAGTGGTTCATCAGGTTGCCGCCGGGCAGCACCGGTCCCAGCGGACGCGAGCGCTCGGGGTCGGTCCACTCGGCCAGTGCGGGGATCGCGCGGCAGGCCGCGTCGAACGCCTTCTCCTCGCGAAGCGCGTGCAGCTGCGCGTCGTCCTTGTTCCTGACGATCAAGACGGAGAAGATGCCCTGCTCGTGCACGAACACCAGGACCAGGAAGCCGACGAAGTCCCCCTGCCAGGCGATGGGGTTCACCAGCGGTCCCGGCTCGGCGCCCGGGCGGAGCTGGTAGAGCCGGTCGGTGTAGACGATCGCGCACGGGCCCCCCACCGCGTGGCGCGGCCCCAGGCCGCGGGTGGCTCGGCCCGACCGGCCCGACGCGTCGATGACGAGGTCTGCCGAGAGGGTCGTGCCGTCCACGCGCACGCCCGCCGCACGGCCCCGCTCGACCTCCACGGCCTCGACGTGCCCCACCCGCAGGCTCAGGCCGGGCTGCCGCTCCGCGGCGCTGCGCAGCGCCCGCTCGAAGGTGACCCGTTGCGAACGGGTCCCCGCGGCGACGCGTCCGAACCCGGGGATCTCCATCTCGATCGGCTCCGCCCCGGCCGCCAGCCAGGCGTCGTACGCGTCGGGGACCTCGGCCCGGAGCGCGTCGGCGACCTGCGGTCGGAAGGCGTGGGCGTGTCCGAACTGCATGACCCCGCGGCGCGGCCAGCTGCCGTCCGGACGAGGGCCGGGGTCGCGGTCGACCGCCGTCACTTCGTGCCCTCGGCGGGCAAGCCCGACACCGAGGAACAGCCCCGTGGGCCCGGCTCCGATGATCGCGACCTGCATGACCCCTCCCGCCTCTCGACGACGACCCGAGACGGACCCCATCGTGCGCCTCGCTGCCGCGGCGGGTCACCCGAGTTTCGGGCTTGTCCGGACCACTCCGGACGCGCCGCCGCCTCCGATCCCCTGGGCGGGTCGGAGGCGACGGAGCACCGGGCGCGTCGGCGCGGGTCAGCTCACTGCGACGGCGGTCCAGGCGGAGGCGACGGCGTTCTGCTGCGCGCTGCCGGCCCCGTAGAGGTCCTTCGCGGCGTTCATCGTGGCCGTCCGGGCCTGGGAGTACGTCGTCCCCGACGTCATGTAGACGGTCAGCGCGCGGTACCAGATCTTGCCCGCGGCGTCGCGGCCGATGCCGGTGACCGTGGAGCCGTCGCACGTCGGCGAGTCGTGCTGCACCCCGCCGATCGTCTTGGCGCCCGAGCCCTCGGCGAGCAGGTAGAAGAAGTGGTTGCCCACGCCGGAGGAGTAGTGCACGTCGTCCTGCCCGATCGTGGGCGTGTAGCAGTCGTACGACGCGCCGTCGGAGCTCGGCTTGTCCATCCGGCGGAAGCCGAGGTGGTTCTTGAGGTCGAACTGCTCACCGATCAGGTAGTCGCCCGGGTCGCTCGCGTCGGCGGCGTAGAACTCCACCAGCGTGCCGAAGATGTCCGAGGTGGACTCGTTCAGGCCGCCCGACTCGCCCGAGTAAGTGAGCCCTGCGGTGTGCTCGGTGACGCCGTGGCTCATCTCGTGGCCGGCCACGTCGAGGGAGACCAGCGGCCCGTAGCTGACCCCGTCGCCGTCGCCGTAGGTCATCTTGGTGCCGTCCCAGAACGCGTTCACGTAGCCGTTGCCGTAGTGCACCCGGTTGTACGACCCGGCGCCGGTCCCGAAGATCCCGTTGCGACCGTGCACGAATCGGTAGTAGTCCCACGTCATGTTGGTGCCGTACTGCGCGTCGGCGGCGGCCGACTGCCGGTTGGCGTTGCTGCCGGTCCCCCACACGTTGTCCGCGTCGGTGAAGAGTGTCCCGGTGGCGCACCGGCTGCCGAACAGCTGGCAGAACATCGAGTCCGACTTGTTGTTCATGTCGGTGGTGTAGGTGCCGCCGCGGCTGGCGTCCTTGAGCTGGTAGGTCCCCGAGGACAGCGTCGTGGTGAGCGGGACGGTGCCGCTGTAGAGCGTGTTGCCCGACCCGTCGGCGGTCTGGATCTGCTGCTCGGTGCGCAGCACCTCGCCGGTGCGGGCGTCGACGTACGACGCGAGCCGGCTCGGCGTGCCGTCCTCCTGGACGCCTCCGCTGACCACCTCCCAGGCGAGCCGGGGCGTGCCGTCCGTGGCGTCGACGACCAGCTCGGGCCGGGTCCGGACTTCCTGGCCGCTGATCGCGCGGTTGGCGCCGCTCGGGCGCAGAGCCGCGCGCACCGCGGCCGCCCGGCCGACGCCGGGGTTCGTGTCGAGTGCGGGCGCCGCGTCGAGGGTGAGGTCCGCGCCCTCCCAGGCACCGTCGGCGGCCTGGTGGACCACGACGTCGCCGCCGAGCACGCGCAGGCCGTGGTAGGTCCGGTCCAACCGCACGTGGCGGGTGCCGTCGGCGTCGACGAGCGCGTCGGCGACCTGGAATGCCTGGGCCGCGCCGACCTTGCCGGCCGAGGGATGCGCGCGGAGGGCGGCGACCGCCGCGGCGGCGAGGTCGCCGTGGGGGTCGGCCTGGGTGGTGGCCTGATCAGCGGCCGTGGAGGTCGCTGCGCCGGCGGCGGTGGCCGAGAAGCTGGCGACCACCAGGGCTGCCGCAGCGAGTCCTGCAGTTCTGCGCATGGAGGAACCTTTCCGAGACGGGAGCCGCCCGGAGGTCCGGGCACCGGACAACTTTCGACCCGGGCGCGACGAAACGGAACTACCGGACGGGCTCAGGTTTGTGCGGTTGCAGAACCCTGCAGGCCCGGCCCGGACCGGTCAGCGGGTCCGCTGCGCGTCGTCGAGCGCGATCGCGTGCCGGGCGGCCGCGCGTGCCCGGGCGCGATCACCGGCCGCGTCGTACGCCAGGGCGAGGCCGAACCAGGCCCGCCAGCTCTGCGGGTCGGCCTCCACGGCGGTGCGCATCACGGCGAAGTGCTCCTCGGCCGCGGCCCGGTCGATCCGGCCCGAGGGGCGGCGCGGCAGGTCGTCCACGGGCAGCCCGCCCTCGGCGGCGAGCGCGTCGGCGAGGGCGGCGCAGCGCCGGCCGAAGCCGACCTCCCGGGCAACCAGGACCACGCCGAGCAACGGCACGATCAGCACCGCGATGCCGAGCAGCACTCCCACGACGGAGCCGCTGCGCAACAGCCCGATCCCCTTGAGACCGATGATCGCCGCGTAGGCAAGCACCACCAGCACCATCACCGCGACGGCGACCCGGGTGCGCATCAGTCGAGACCCAGCAGCTCTTCGAGTCCGACGGTGAGCCCCGGCCGCGTGGCGATCTGGCGCAGGCCGAGCAGGACGCCGGGGGTGAACGACACCCGGTCCATCGAGTCGTGCCGGATGGTCAGCGTCTCCCCCACGCCACCCAGGATGACCTCTTGGTGGGCGACCAGGCCGCGCACCCGCAAGCCGTGCACGTGGATGCCCTCGACGTCGGCCCCACGGGCGCCCTCGATGCCCGAGGACGTGGCGTCGGGGACCGGTCCGAGACCGGCCTCGCGTCGCGCGGCCGCGACCAGCCTGGCGGTGCGGGTGGCCGTACCCGACGGGGCGTCGGCCTTGTCCGGGTGGTGCAGCTCCACGATCTCCACCGACTCGTAGAACGGGGCGGCCTCCGCCGCGAAGCGCATCATCAGCACGGCGCCGATGGAGAAGTTCGGCGCGACGAGCACACCGGTCGCCGGAGAGTCCTGGAGCCTGCGGCGGAGCCGGTCGATCCGCGCGTCGTCGAAGCCGGTGGTGCCGACCACGGCGTGGATGCCGTGGTCGATGCAGAACTCGAGGTTGTCCATCACCACGTCGGGGTGAGTGAAGTCCACGACGGCCTGCGCACCGGCGCTCACCAGATCGTCGATGCTGTCGTCCGCGTCCACGGCGGCGACCAGCTCCATGTCCTCGGCCGCGTCGACGGCCCTGCAGACCTCGGCCCCGACCTTGCCGCGCGCGCCGAGCACGCCCACCTTCATCGTCGTCGCACTCACAGGGCCAACCTAGTCGGTGCTCAGGCGGTGAGGCTGGCCGGCTCCAACGACTCGAACGGGCCGACGACGGCCAGGGTCTGTGGCTGGGAGAACAGGTTGCGCGCGAGCGTGGCGACGTCGTCGAGGGTCACGTCGTTGACGCGGCCGATCACCTCGTCGATGCTCGGGAGCTCGTCGTAGAGCAGCTCCGCCTTGGCGATTCGGGCCATCCGCGACACCGAGTCCTCGAGGCCGAGCACCATCCCGCCCCGGAGCTGGCCCTTGCCGCGCTCGAGCTCCTCGGCGGTGATGCCGTGCTCCGCGAGCCGGGCCAGCTCGCCGCGGACCACGGTGAGCACCTCGTCGACCTTCGAGGGCAGGCAGCCCACCGACACCGCGAACGCGCCGGCGTCGGCGTAGTGCGCGGCGTAGCTGTAGACCGAGTAGGCGAGCCCGCGGTGCTCGCGAACCTCCTGGAACAGCCGTGACGAGGTGCCGCCGCCGAGCGCGGCGTTGAGCACGCCGAGCGCGTAGCGGCGGTCGTCGGTGCGGACCAGGCCGTTGACGCCGAGCACCAGGTTGACCTGCTCGAACGGGCGGGAGACGAGTGCCTCGCCGCCGGCGCTGCGCCGGGCCCGCTCGCCGCGCCGGGGCGGCAGCGGGCGCACGGCGGTGTCGGCGAGGAAGTTGGAGCGCGAGAATGCCTTGCGCACCAGGCGTACGACGGTCGCGTGGTCGACGTTGCCCGCCACCGACACGACCATGTTCTCGGGCGCGTAGCGGGCGCGGTAGTAGCGCGCGATCTGGGTCCGTGTCAGGGTCTGGATCGACTCGACGGTGCCCGCGATCGGGCGGCCGAGCGGCGAGGAGCCCCACGCCTTCTCGGCGAACAGGTTGTGCACCACGTCATCCGGGTCGTCGTCGTGCATGGCGATCTCGTCCAGGATCACCTCTCGTTCGGCCTCGACGTCCTCGGGCGCGATCGACGACGAGGTCACCATGTCGCCGAGCACGTCGACGGCCAGGGCCAGGTCCTGGTCCAGCACCCGGGCGTGGAAGCAGGTGTACTCCTTGGCGGTGAACGCGTTGAACTCGCCGCCGACCTCGTCGAGCGAGACCGAGATGTCGAGCGCCGAACGCGTCGGCGTGCCCTTGAAGAGCAGGTGCTCGAGGAAGTGCGAGGCCCCGGACAGGGTCGGGGACTCGTCGCGGGACCCGACGCCGATCCACACGCCGATGGCGGCGGACCGGACGCCGGGCATCGCCTCGGTGACGACGCGCAGCCCCCCGGGAAGGACGGTCCGGCGGACCAGTCCGTCCTTGTCCGCGAGGAGCGTGCGCGTCGTACCGGGCTTCTGCTGTGCTGCGGAAGGAACCACCAGGGGCCTTACTCGGCGTCGGCCTCGGCCTTGTCGCCCTCGGTCTCCTCGACCACGGGGATCAGCGACAGCTTGCCGCGGTCGTCGATCTCGCCGATCTCGACCTGGACCTTCTGGCCCACCGAGAGGACGTCCTCGACGGCCTCGACGCGCTTGCCACCGGCCAGGGCACGCAGCTTGCTGATGTGCAGCAGGCCGTCCTTGCCGGGCAGGAGCGAGACGAACGCACCGAAGTTGGTGGTCTTGACCACCGTGCCGAGGTAACGCTCGCCGACCTCGGGCATCGTCGGGTTCGCGATGCCGTTGATGATCGTGCGGGCGGCCTCCGCGGACTCACCGTTGGTGGCGCCGATGTAGATCGTGCCGTCGTCCTCGATGCTGATCTGCGCCCCGGTGTCGTCCTGGATCTGGTTGATCATCTTGCCCTTGGGGCCGATGACCTCACCGATCTTGTCGACGGGGATCTTCACGGTGACGATGCGCGGCGCGAGCAGCGACATCTCCTCGGGCTCGTCGATGGCCTCGGCCATCACGTCGAGGATCGAGAGCCGGGCGTCCTTGGCCTGGTTCAGCGCACCGGCGAGCACCTCGGCGGGGATGCCGTCGAGCTTGGTGTCGAGCTGCAGCGCGGTGACGAACTCCCGGGTGCCGGCGACCTTGAAGTCCATGTCACCGAAGGCGTCCTCGGCGCCGAGGATGTCGGTCAGCGCGACGTACTCGGTCTTGCCGTCGACCTCGTCGGAGATCAGGCCCATCGCGATGCCGGCCACGGCCGCACGGAGCGGGACCCCGGCCTGGAGCAGCGACATCGTGGAGGCGCACACCGAGCCCATCGACGTCGAGCCGTTGGAACCCATCGCCTCGGAGAGCTGCCGGATCGCGTAGGGGAACTCCTCGCGGGTGGGCAGCACGGGCAGAAGGGCCCGGCGAGCCAAAGCCCCGTGCCCGACCTCGCGGCGCTTCGGCGAGCCGACGCGGCCGGTCTCGCCGGTGGAGAACGGCGGGAAGACGTACTTGTGCATGTAGCGACGCGTCTTCTCGGGCGAGAGCGTGTCGAGCTTCTGCTCCATGGTCAGCATGTTCAGCGTGCTGACACCCAGGATCTGGGTCTCGCCGCGCTCGAACAGCGCCGACCCGTGCACGCGCGGGATCACGCCGACCTCGGCGGACAGGGTGCGGATGTCGCTGAGCCCGCGGCCGTCCATGCGGATCTTGTCGCGCAGCACACGCTGGCGCACGAGCTTCTTGGTCACGGCGCGGAACGCGGCGCCGACCTCCTTCTCGCGACCCTCGAACTGGGCGCCGACCGACGCGAGGACGCTGTCCTTGACCGAGTCGAGCGCGGCCTCGCGCTCGAGCTTGCCGGTGATGGCGAGCGCCGGGGTCAGGTCCGCGGTCGCGGCAGCCTCGACGGCTTCGTACACGTCGTCCTCGTAGTCGAGGAAGATCGGGAACTCCTGCACGGGCTTCGCGGCCTGCTTGGCCAGCTCGGCCTGCGCCTCGCAGAGCTGCTTGATGAACGGCTTCGCGGCGTCGAGGCCGCCGGCGACGACCTCTTCGGTCGGGGCCTGCTTGCCGGAGCGGACCAGGTCCCAGGTCTGCTCGGTCGCCTCGGCCTCGACCATCATGATCGCGACGTCGCCGGTCTCGGTGACCCGGCCCGCGACCACCATGTCGAAGACGGCGTCCTCGAGCTGGCTGTGCGTCGGGAACGCGACCCACTGGTCGTCGATGAGCGCCATCCGGGTCCCGCCGACCGGGCCGGAGAACGGCAGGCCGGAGATCTGGGTGGACAGCGAGGCCGCGTTGATCGCGAGCACGTCGTACGGCTGGTCGGGGTCGAGCGCCATCACGGTGATGACGACCTGGACCTCGTTGCGCAGACCCTTCTTGAAGGTCGGGCGCAGCGGGCGGTCGATGAGGCGGCAGGTGAGGATCGCGTCCTCGCCCGGACGGCCTTCACTGCGGAAGAACGAGCCGGGGATCTGGCCCGCGGCGTACATCCGCTCCTCCACGTCGATGGTGAGCGGGAAGAAGTCGAAGTGGTCCTTGGGGTGCTTGCCGGCCGTCGTGGCCGACAGCAGCATCGTGTCGTCGTCGAGGTAGGCAGTCACCGAACCGGCGGCCTGCCGGGCCAACAGCCCGGTCTCGAACTTGACCGTGCGCTGGCCGTGCTTGCCGTTGTCGAGAACGGTCTCGACGGCGTAGATCTCGGGTCCCTCCATGGGTGTCCCTTTCCGTGTGTTCGCTGAAGCGATCACGCGGGGCGCCTTCGGTTGAGGCCGGTCTTCGATCGAGGCCCGCGGTCTCCGGCGTGCCCTGCTCGAGGCGAGGGTCGCAGCGGATCCGAAAGCCACTACCGAGGACCGGGCCAGACGTCCGCGGTCGCTCCAACTGTGGTGAGATTTCCTTGTTCAGTTGTCGCACCCGAGCCTAGCGAGGCGAGGGTGGTGGGGCGTTGCAGGCAGCCCCGATGTGCCGAGAGCGGCACCCCGGTCGGGATGCCGCTCTGGCAAGGTTCATCGGCGCAGACCGAGCCGCTCCACGATGGACCGGTAGCGGTTGATGTCTTCCTTCTGCATGTAGTTGAGAAGGCGACGGCGCTGTCCGACCAGGAGCAGCAGACCACGACGGCTGTGGTGGTCGTGCTTGTGCAGCTTGAGGTGCTCGGTCAGGTGAGAGATCCGGTGGCTGAGCAGCGCGACCTGGACCTCGGGCGAACCCGTGTCACCTTCGGACGTGGCGTACTCGGCGATGATCTTCTTCTTGGTCTCCGCGTCGGTACCAGTGGCCACGCGCAGCTCCCTTCATACTCGTTGCGCGGCGCGCCGGGGCCTGTTCACCCGGGCACTCTCGATCCGCGGCCGTTGGACGGCAGTGTTTGTTGCTGGGGAGTCGCCCCGCCGATCCGGCGTGGGCAACCGTCCAAGGCTATCCCAGCCACCCGGGTAACTCCCAATCGAGCGCCTCAGCGCCTGGCCGAGCGACCAAAGTAAAGAATTCTGGACAGCGGTGTGGCGAGGGTAACGCCGACTGTCCCCGGTGACATGTGAGTAGCAGGAGCGCACCCACTCCCGCACCCACCCGAGAGGACCACCGGAGATGACCCCCTTCATCCGCACCACCGTCGGCCGGAGCGCGGCCGCCCTCGCCGCACTGGCCGCCGCCGGCCTGCTGTCCGGCCCGATCGCCTCGGCCTCGGCCTCGGCCGGCTCGCGCGACTCCGACGGCGACGGGATGCCCGACCGCTGGGAGATCGCCAACCACCTCAACCCGCACCGGGCCAACGCACGGCGCGACGCCGACCACGACGGGCTGAAGAACGTCGCGGAGTTCCGCCACCACACGGACCCGCGGGACGAGGACACCGACAACGACGGCGACGACGACGGTGACGAGGTCCACGACGGGCTGAAGTCGACCAACGTGCTGATGCGCGACACCGACGTCGACGGCGTACGCGACGGCGACGAGGACTCCGACCACGACGGCATCGCCAACGAGGACGAGGACGACGCGACCGAGTCCTGCAAGGCCGACGACGACGACTCCGACCACGACGGCGTCGCCGACGAGGACGAGAACGAGCAGGGCACCAGGCCGCACAACCCCGACTCGGACGGCGACGGCGTCGAGGACGGCGACGAGGACTCCGACCACGACGGCATCTCCAACCGTGCCGACGACGACGATCAGGATTCCGACCTCGACGACGACGGCGAGGACGACGACAGCTCCCTGGGCGACCGCTGCGACCAGGGCGACACCGAGGACGACTGACCCCGTTCCCCCCACCGGGTCAGCCGCACGGGTCCGCTCCCTCGGGGGCGGGCCCGTTCGTCGTGCCAGACTGCTGCGATGGCGAACCAGCAGACCACCCGGCTCGGCGTGTGCAACCTGTGCGAGGCGATCTGCGGCCTCGTGCTCACCCTGGAGGACGGCCGCGTCACGGGCGTGCGCGGGAACCCCGACGACCCGCTGTCCCGGGGTCACGTGTGCCCCAAGGCGTTCGCCCTGCAGGAGCTGCACGACGACCCCGACCGGCTCCGGCGCCCGGTACGACGCGTCACCTCCGACGGTCGCAGCCGCTGGCAGGAGATCTCCTGGGACGAGGCGCTCGACCTGGTGGCCGACCGGCTGGCCGCGACGGTCCGCGAGCACGGCCGTGACTCCCTCGCGGTGTATCTCGGCAACCCGAACGTGCACAGCCTCGGCTCGATGACGCACGGGACGGCGATGATGCGCTCGCTGCGCACCCACAACCTCTACAGCGCCACGTCGGTCGACCAGCTCCCCCACCAGCTGCTCGCCCACCTCATGTACGGCCACCAGCTGCTCCTGCCGATCCCCGACATCGACCGCACCCAGCACCTTCTTGTGGTCGGCGCGAACCCGATGGCGTCCAACGGCAGCCTGATGACCGTGCCCGACTTCCCGAACCGGGTCCGTGAGCTCAAGGCCCGCGGTGGCCGGATGGTCGTCCTCGACCCGCGCCGCACCGAGACCGCCAAGGTCGCCTCCGAGCACCTGTTCGTCCGTCCGGGGACGGACGCGTTCCTGCTGCTGGCGATGGTGCGGACCGTCCTCGAGGAGCGGCTGGAGACAGTGCCGTCCTACGTCGACGGGCTGGACGCCGTACGCCGGGCGGTGGAGCCGTTCACCGCCGAGCGTGCCGCCCGGGCCACCGGGGTGGCCGCCGACGACGTGCGCCGGCTCGCCCGCGAGCTGGCCGCCGCCGAGTCGGCTGCGGTCTACGGACGCCTCGGCGTCTCGGTGCAGGAGTTCGGGCTGGTCTCCCAGTGGGCGATCCAGGTGCTCAACACGCTGACCGGCAACCTCGACCGGCCCGGCGGCACGATGTTCACCCGGCCGGCCGTGGACATGGTCGGCCGTGGGATCACCGGGCGGGGTCACCTCGGCCGGTGGCGCAGCCGGGTGCGCGACCTGCCCGAGTTCGCGGGCGAGCTGCCGGTGGCCACCCTCGCCGACGAGATCCTCACGCCGGGCGACGGGCAGGTGCGGGCGCTGCTGACGGTGGCCGGCAACCCGGTCTCCTCCACACCCGACGGCAAACGGCTGGGCGAGGCGATCACGGGGCTGGACTTCATGGCCGCCGTCGACATCTACGTCAACGAGACGACCCGGCACGCCGACGTGATCCTGCCGCCGACGACCGCGCTCGAACGCGACCACTACGACCTGGTCTTCCACCTGCTCGCCGTGCGCAACACCGCCCGGTTCACCCGCGCGGTGCATCCCAAGCCCGAGGGGGCGATGCACGACTGGGAGATCTACCGCGAGATCGCCCTGCGCACCGCACGCCGGTCGGGGGTCAAGCGCCCCCTGCGCGCGCGGGTGGCCGAACAGGCCCGGCTGCGACTGTCCCCCACCCGCACCGTCGACCTGCTGCTGCGCACCGGCCGGCCACGCCTGTCGCTTCGCAAGCTCGCCGCGCACCCCGGCGGGCTCGACCTCGGGCCGCTGCAGCCGTGCCTTCCCGGCCGGCTGCAGACCCGGGACAAGCGGATCGACCTGGCGGTCCCGATGGTGCTGGAGGACCTGGCCCGGCTGGACGCCGCCGCGGCACCTCAGGAGGGCGAGCTGCTGCTGATCGGGCGCCGGCACCAGAAGGACTGCAACTCCTGGCTGCACAACAGCGCGCAGCTCACCCGCGGGCGAGAGCGGCACCAGCTGCTGGCCCACCCCGACGACCTCGCCGCGCGCGGCATCGCCGACGGCAGCGTCGTCGCAGTCGCCTCACGGGTCGGCAAGGTGGAGGTGGAGGTGTCGGCCACCGAGGCGATGATGCCGGGGGTGGTGAGCCTGCCGCACGGCTACGGGCACCGGCTCGAGGGGGTTCGGCTCGCCCACGCGGTCGAGGTACCGGGCGTGTCGATCAACGACCTCACCGACCCCGAAAGGCTCGACCTGAGCGGCAACGCCGTCCTCACCGGCACCCCGGTGCGGATCTCGCCCACCCGTTGAGTGCGCTGGTTCCGCCCCGGTGCCGCCATCACGTGCCGGCTCGACGCTCAGCCGAGCAGCGCGCGTACGGCGTCCCGTGCGGCCGCGGGATCCGAGGCCGCCAGCGCGGCCTCGGCCGCGTGCTCGCAGGTGTCCATCGACACCTGCTCGAGCTGCGCCCCGACCGCCCGCACCGCGGCGACCGCCATCGACAGCGACGTCACGCCCATCCCCACCAGGGCGGTGGCGAGCAGGGGGTCGGCCGCTGCCTCGCCGCAGACCCCGACCGGCTTGCCGGCGTGCTTGCCGGCCTCGGCCGTGATCGCGACGAGCTGCAGCACGGCCGGCTGCCACGGGTCGGTGAGGTGCGCCAGGTCGCTGGCCATCCGGTCCGCGGCCATCGTGTACTGGGTGAGGTCGTTGGTGCCGATGGACAAGAAGTCCACGTGCTCGAGCAGCCGGTGGGCGAGCAGCGCGGCGCTGGGCACCTCCACCATGACCCCGGCCCGCAGCCCGCGGGCGTGGACCTGCTCGGCGAACTCCCGGGCCTCGTCGACGGTGGCGACCATCGGCGCCATCACCCACGGCTCGGTGCCGCTCAGCTCGGCGGCCCGGGCGATCGCGTCGAGCTGACGGTCGAGCAGTCCGGGGTTGCCGAACGACAGCCGCAACCCACGCACGCCGAGCGCCGGGTTCTCCTCACCGGCCAGGGTGGCGAACGCCAGCGGCTTGTCGGACCCGGCGTCGAGGGTGCGGATCACGACCGTGCGGTCGGGCCCGAACGAGCGCAGCACGCCGGCGTAGAGCTCGGCCTGCTCCTCGACCGACGGCTCGTCCTTGCGGTTGAGGAAGCACAGCTCGGTGCGGAACAGCCCGCTGCCCTCGACCGGGCCGGTGGCGGCCTGAGCGGCTGACGCCTCGTCGGCGACGTTGGCCATCACCTTGACCCGGGTGCCGTCGCTGGTCTTCGCCGGGCCCGCCCAGGTCTCGAGCAGCGCCCGGCGTCGCTGGGACTCCTCGACACGGGCACGGGCGGAGTCGGCCTCGGGCTCGACCTCGACGTGGCCCGAGACTCCGTCGACGAGCACGTTCGTGCCGCTGTGCAGGGTGAGCGCACCGTGCACGGCGACCACGCAGGGGATGCCGAGCTGGCGGGCGATGATCGCCGTGTGGCTGGTCGGGCCGCCCCGCTCGGTGACGAGCGCGAGCACCAGCACGGCGTCGAGCCCCGCGGTGTCGGCCGGGGCCAGGTCCTCGGCCACCAGCACGCTCGGCCGCTCCGGAGTCGGCACGCCCGGCTCCGGCTCGCCGACGATCTCGGCGGTGAGCCGGCGCTCGAGGTCGCGCAGGTCGGTGACCCGCTCGGCCATCAGCCCGCCCATCTGCGTGAACAGCTCGGCGAACTGGTCGACGCTGGCGCCGAGCGCCTCGAGCAGGGGCGCGTTCTCCAGCCGGCCCGACACCGCGCTGCGCAGGCCGGGATCGCGCGCCAGCCCGGCCGTCGCGGTGAGCACCTCTGCTGCCGAGCCGTTCGCCCGGCCGGCCCGGTCCGCCAGCCGCCCGGACACGGTCGCCGCGGCCGCGTCGTACCGCGCGAGCGCGTCGTCGCGGGCGAGCTGCTGCCCGGCGAACGCCGCGACGGCCTCCGCCGACACCTCGGTCGACGCGACGAGCACCGGCCCGTAGGCCACGCCCGGGACCACCGGGGTGCCCCGCAGCGCATCAGGAGGCACGGCGGTGCCGGCGGCGGGGGCTGAGATCGGGTTCTGAGGGCTCATGGAAGAAAAGTAAACCGCGCCGCTCCTTGACAGTCAACAGATTCGGGCGTAAAACAACAGATACACAGATCCACTGCCGAGACAGCGAGCCGAGGAGGCAGCTTGTACGCCGAGGAACGTCAGCAGGCGATCGCGGACCTGATCATCCAGCGCGGCCGGCTCTCCGTCGCCGAGCTGGCGGACCGGTTCACCGTCACCACCGAGACAGTACGCCGGGACCTGTCCCTGCTGGAGCGGGCCGGAGTCGTGCGACGGGTCCACGGCGGCGCCGTGCCGGCCGCCTCCCTCACCGTGCTCGAGCTCGCGGTCGGCGAGCGCGACGCCAGCCACGGCGAGGAGAAGGACCGGGTCGCCGCGGCGGCCCTGAAGTTCCTGCCCACCGACGGTGGCAGCCTGCTCCTCGACGCGGGTACGACGACCGCCCGACTGGCCGCGTTGCTCCCCCACGAGCTCCCCTTCACCGTCTACACCAACGCGGTCCCGATCGCGGCCCGCCTGGCCGCCCGGCCCAACATCGAGCTGCACCTGCTCCCGGGCCGGGTGCGCCGCACCACCCAGGCGGCCGTCGGCGAGGAGACCGTGGCCTCGCTCGAGCCGCTACGCGTCGACGTGGCCTTCATCGGCACCAACGGACTCACCGTCGAGCACGGCCTGAGCACGCCGGACCAGAGCGAGGCCGCCGCCAAGCAGGCGATGGTCACCTGCGGCCGTCAGGTCGTCGTGCTCACCGACTCCTCCAAGGTCGGCCACGAGAGCACGATCCGGTTCGCCAAGCTCGACCAGGTCGACGCGGTGATCACCGACGGCGGGCTCGGCGACGACGACCGCGACGCCCTCGCCGCGCTCGACATCGAGGTCGTCGTGGCATGAACGCCTCACCGAGCTGCTCGCTCCACTCCCACCTCGGCGAGGACCCCGCATGATCGTGACCTTGACCCCCAACCCGAGCTTCGACCGGACCATCGCGCTGGACTCCGGCCTGGAGCGCGGCGCTGTTCTCCGGGCGGCGTCCACGACCTCGCAGGCCGCCGGCAAGGGGGTCAACATCTCGCGCGCCGCCGTCGCCGCGGGCATCCCCACCATCGCGGTCCTGCCCGCCGCCAGCGACGATCCCTACGTCCTCGAGCTCCTCGGCGCCGGCATCGACTGCCGCCCCGAGCAGCCGGACGGCGACGTCCGGCTCAACGTGACGATCACCGAGCCGGACGGCACCACCACCAAGATCAACTCCCCGGGTGCGACGGCCACCCCGGAGGGCCTCGACCGGCTCCGCACCGCCCTGCAGCAGCGGGCCCGGCAGGCCCAGTGGGTCGTGCTCGCCGGCTCCCTGCCACCCGGCGCCCCCGCCGAGTGGTACGCCACGTTGGTCTCCGACCTCAACGACTCCCCGGCCCACGTGGCCGTGGACACCTCGGGCGCCCCGCTCGCGGCGATCGCCGCCCACCTCGAGCAGGCCCCGCCCGACCTGATGAAGCCCAACGCAGAGGAGCTCGCGGAGCTCACCGGTGGCGATGCCGACGCCATCGAGGCCGATCCGGTGGCCGCGGCGGCAGCGGCACACCAGCTCGTGCGGCGCGGCGTCGGCGCGGTGCTCGCGACCCTGGGCGCGGGTGGCGCCGTGCTGGTCACCGACCGTGGCGCCTGGCACGCCACACCGCCGCCGACGACCGTGATCAGCACGGTCGGCGCGGGGGACTCCAGCCTCTTCGGCTACGTCCTGGGCGCCCTGCGGGGCAACCAGCCCCCGGACCGGCTCCGGCTCGCGGTCGCCTACGGCAGCGCCGCCGCGGGCCTGCCCGGCACCACCATCCCGACCCCCGACCACGTGCACCCCGAGCTCGTCACCGTCGCCGAGCTGACCACTGCCACCGAAGTGAGGACCACATGAGCAGCATCCCCACCGGCGACGCCGCGGCGCCTCCGATCATCAGCCCCGACCTGGTCCGGCTCGACGTCTCGCTCGGCGAGGACAAGTCCGCGGTCATCCACGGGCTCGCCGACATCGTGACCGCCGCCGGCCGCACCGCCGACGCCGCCGGCCTCGCCGCCGACGCCCTGGCCCGGGAGGCGACCTCGGCGACCGGCCTGCCCGGCGGCATCGCGATCCCGCACTGCCGCACCGAGCACGTCGACGTGCCCACCCTCGCGTTCGCCCGGCTCTCCCCCGGCACCGACTTCGGCGCCAAGGACGGCCCGGCGGACCTGGCGTTCCTGATCGCCGCCCCCGCGGGCGGGGACGCCACCCACCTCGAGGTGCTCACCCAGCTCGCCCGCGCACTGGTCCGCCCCGACTTCACCGCCGGCCTGCGCTCGGCCGAGACCCCCGAGGACGTCGTCGCCCTGGTGCAGAGCGCGGTCAGCGTCAAGGCCGCCGTCCCGGCGGCTCCCGCCGAGCCCGCGTCGTCGGCGGCACAGGGGGCCCCCGCGGAGTCCTCCGTACGACGCAGCATCGTGGCCGTCACCGCGTGCCCGACCGGCATCGCGCACACCTACATGGCCGCGGAAGCGCTCGAGGCCGCGGCCGCCCGTGCCGGTGTGGACATCCACATCGAGACCCAGGGATCGGCCGGTTCCACTCCGCTGGGGGCCGAGACCATCGCCACCGCGGACGCCGCCATCTTCGCCGCCGACGTCGGCGTGCGTGACCGGAACCGGTTCGCCGGCAAACCCGTCGTGGCGTCCGGCGTCAAGCGCGCCATCGACGACGGCGACGCGATGATCGCCGAGGCGCTCGAGTTCGCCACCGACCCGCACGCTCCCCGCGTCGAGGGCACAGTCGCCGCGGCCACGGCCCACGCCGGCGCCGAGGAGTCCTGGGGCCTGCGCATCCGGCGGGTGCTGATGACCGGCGTCTCCTACATGATCCCGTTCGTCGCTGCCGGTGGTCTGCTGATCGCCCTGTCCTTCCTGTTCGGTGGCTACGAGATCACCGGACCCGCCGGGGAGATCGTCACCAAGAACACCGTGTTCGACCTGCCCGACCTCGGCACGCTCGGTCTCGGGCACGCCCTGTTCAACTCACCGTTCTTCGGCTACATCGGTGCGGTGTTCTTCACGCTCGGCGCCACGGCGTTCAAGTTCCTGGTGCCGGCGCTCGCCGGCTACATCGCCTACGCCATCGCGGACCGACCGGGCATCGCGCCCGGCTTCGTGATGGGCGCGATCGCGATCGACCTCGGCGGCTTCGGGCTGCCGCAGACCGGCTTCCTCGGGGGCATCATCGGCGGCGTGCTCGCCGGTGTCGTGGCGCTGTGGTTCACCCGCCGCAAGGTCGCACCCTGGATGCGCGGCCTGATGCCGGTCCTGGTCATCCCGCTGCTCACCACCTTGGTCACCGGTCTGGTGATGATCATCGTGCTCGGCAAGCCGCTCGGCTGGCTGATGGACCAGCTCAACGCGGGCCTGACCAACATGGCGGAGGGCGGCGCCGGAGTGGTGCTGGGCGTCGTGCTCGGGCTGATGATGGCCTTCGACATGGGCGGCCCGCTGAACAAGACCGCCTACCTGTTCGCGACGACCGGCCTCGCCGCCGCCGCGACCGCGACCGGCGACGCCCCCCAGCTGCAGATCATGGCGGCGGTCATGCTCGCCGGCATGGTCCCGCCGCTGGCCCTCGCACTCGCGACCGTGGTGCGTCCGGTCCTGTTCACGCCGGCCGAGCGGGAGAACGGCAAGGCCGCGTGGCTGCTCGGCGCGTCGTTCATCACCGAGGGCGCCATCCCGTTCGCCGCGGCCGACCCGTTGCGCGTGATCCCCTCGATCATGCTCGGCAGCGCGGTCACGGGGGGTCTCTCGATGGCGGCCCACGTGACGCTGCGAGCCCCGCACGGCGGCATCTTCGTCTTCTTCGCCGTCGGACACGTCCTCTGGTTCCTCGTCGCCCTCGTCATCGGTGTGCTCGTCGCGGCGGCCGCGGTCGTCGCGCTCAAGCAGTTCACCGAGAGCAAGGAAGAGATCGACGAGCTGGCCTACACCGCCTGACCCGCACCATCCATCCGCGAGCCATCCCCAAGGAGAAACATGTCCAGCAAGACCGTCACCGTCGGATCTGCCGTCGGCCTGCACGCCCGCCCCGCCGCGATCATCGCCGAGAAGGCGGCCGAGCTGTCCGTCCCGGTCACCCTCGCGGTGCCGGGCGGGACGGCCGTCGACGCGTCGTCGGCGCTGATGATCATGACCCTCGGCGCCAAGAAGGGCGACCAGGTCGAGGTCGCCGCGGACGACGAGGCCGCCGTGACGACCATCGCGACGCTCGTCGAGCAGGACCTGGACGCCTGACCGAGTCGCGGACTCCGGCTCACCCGCGCAGGGTGAGCCGGAGCAGGTCCTCCCGGTGGCGCCGGGCTCGCTCCAGGTCGAGGTCGGCACGGTCGTGGGCGCGCCAGGTTGCCAGGATCGTCTCCTCGCTCGCTCCCGACTCCCGCCCGCCGGCGGGCAGGAAGCCGACGAGGTCGAGCAGCTGCCAGTAGGTCCGGTCGTCGCGGTCCGCGGCCCGCTCACCGCCGGCAGCGTCGTACGCCGCCGCGAAGGCAGCACCGACCTGCGCTCCGTGCAGGGTGGCGAGATTCGAGGCGCAGTGCGCCACGTCGAGGTCGGCCGGCCCGCTCGACGTCTCGACCCAGTCGACGACCCCGCTCACCCGCCCGTCGTCCCAGAGCACGTTGCCGGGTTGGAAGTCACGGTGCAGGAAGGTCGGCTGGTACGCAGGCGGCGGCTCGGCCAGCCGGGCGAACGCCTCGGCGTACAACCCGTCGTCGCGCGACCAGGGCGGGACGCTCCGCTTCGACTCGGTGGCCCAGGACTGGTAGTCGCGCGGCCACCGCCCCGGCTCGGGGCGCACCCGGTGGACGGCCAGCAGCACCTGCGCAAGGTCCGCCAGGGCCGCGGTGTCGCGGCGGCACAGGTCGATCCGACCGGGCAGCCGGGTCATCAGCAGCGAGGGGTCCCCGGCGCGTTCCCCCGTGGGGTCGACAGCGAGCGGGACCGGCACCGCGACCCCGGACCCGGCCAGCTGGGCCTGCACCGTGGCCTCCCGCTCGAGCAGCCCTCGGGCGTGCCGGCGCCAGGGCTCGAGGACGAGCTGGCGCAGCACGGTCTGCTGCCCGTCGGAGTGCTCGAGGGCGAGCATCCGCGAGGAGTACCCGCCGGTCAGCCGCACCACCGCCACGACCGGGACGCCTGTCGCTGCCTCCACCCAGGCGCGCGACTCCGGTCCCAGCCCGCCCGGTGGCACCTCAGGAACCGCCCCTCCCGCGCAGGGCGAGGTAGACCGTGCGGACCGCGACCGCCCGGTCGAGCTCGCGCTTGACCGTGGTGAAGAACTGGTCGCGGTAGGCCTCGTCGGAGACTGCCGACACCGCGAAGTAGAACCCGGAGAACGCGGCCAGGAACACCGAGACCTGGAACAGCTCGTAGGTCACGTTGGCCAGCCCGGGGAGGTTGTGCAGGTCGGCGGGGTCGACACCGGCCCAGTGGCTCTGCGTCGCACCGGTCATCACCACCGCGCCGAACACCATGAAGAACGCGAACACCGACAGCGCGAGCAGCAGCACCTGAACCGACTGGGCGATGACCAGCACCAGGATCAGGTTCGCCTTCTCGTAGCGGCGCATGTCGACGTCGAGGGTGACCGTCCGCGCCCCGGAGTCCTGCAGCCAGCGGCTGGCCCGGTTCTCCAGCGGGGTGCCCCGACACGCCGCCAGCAGCGCGTCGTGGTCGAGCTCGTGGTCGGTCCGGTCCAGCTCCTCGGGCAGGCGCACCAGCAGGAAGCCGACGGCGAACGTCGCGAAGACCATCACCGTCAACCACAGCACCGCGCCGTCGAGGGTGGCGGAGAGCTCCCACACCTCGGCGTTGATGAACAAGAACGTGACGAACAGCAGCAGCAGCGGCAGCGCGCGGGTCACCAGCGGGACCAGCAGGCGAAGGCTGTCGAAGGTCCGGCTCACCGCCCACACCGCGATCGGGCGCGCGCGCAGCGCCGTGGCGCCGTAGCCGAGCACCGCCACGCCGACCAGCAGCAGCAGCGTGGTGGGTGCGGCGGCGACGTCGCCGAAGACCCACGCCAGCACTACCCCGACGGCGAGGGCGACCGCGACGGTGACGGCCAGCATCAACGCGGTGCGCCGCGCGTGCAGCGCGGAGCGCGCGGCCTCCCGCTCCTCGGGCACGAAGTAGGGCAGGCCGTGCCGGACCAGCCAGTGCTCCGTGGCCTGCAGGTCTGCGGCCGAGTCCGGCATCGGCGCGGTGTCGCTCACGCGGGCGGCTCCGTGCCGTCGAGCATCCCGTGTGCCCGCCGGACGTCCTCGGCCATCGTCTGGACCAGGTCCTCCGCCCCGTCGAAGCGGACCATCCCGCGGATCCGGCCGGCGAAGAAGATCTCCACGTCGGCGTCGTAGAGCTCGAGGTCGTCGCGATCGAGGACATAGGCCTCGACCCGGCGCTCGCGCTCCCCCGCGAACGTGGGGTTGGTGCCGACGCTGATCGCGGCCGGATAGGTCTCGCCGGTGTCGTGCCGGTGCAGCCAGCCGGCGTACACGCCGTCTGCGGGCGCCGCGTGCATGCCGTGCGTGGGCACGTTGGCGGTCGGGTACCCGAGCTCGCGCCCGCGCCGGTCGCCGCGCACCACCGTGCCACGCACGGAGTACACCCGGCCGAGCGCTTCGGCCGCGCCCTCGACGTCGCCGTAGGCGAGGCAGTTGCGGACGTAGGTCGAGGACCACACCTGCGGGCCACCGTCCAGCGCGATCCCCTCCGCGGCGAAGTCGAGCTCCGTGCCGAGGTCACGCAGCGTGGCCACGTCGCCGGCTGCCTTGTTGCCGAACCGGAAGTTCGCGCCGACCACGACCGCCTTCGCGTGCAGCGCGTCCACGAGCACGTCGCGTACGAACTGCTCAGGCGTCCAGGCGGCGACCTCGCGCGAGAACGGCAGCACCAGGACCGAGTCCACGCCGCACCCGCCGAGCAGAGCCACACGCTGGTCGACGGTCGTCAGCGTCGGGGGCGCGTGCTCGGGCCGCAGCACCGCGATCGGGTGCGGATCGAAGATCACGGCAACCATGTGCTCGACGCCGGCCACGTCCGCGACCTCGCGAGCCCGCCGCAGCACGTGCTGGTGACCGAGGTGTACGCCGTCGAAGTTGCCGATCGTGACGATGGTCCGTCCCAGCTCGCGGGGGACGTCGCCGGTGGAGCGCCACACATCAGTCACGGCGGAAAGCCTGCCACAGTCGCTGTCCGGCGGGCGGGCCGAGGTCTGTACATCCCGGTGCCGGCGGCCTAGATTCGACGGGACGGGTTGGGACGTAGCCCGCGGCTCAGGACACAGCCGCACGAACGCTTCTCCCGAGGGAACGCCGCCATGAACGCCGATCACTCCACCACCGCGGCCGTCCCGGACCGGCGCGTCGACGCAACCCGCGTGGTCGAGCGCGCCGAGGGCGCGTTGTGCTGCGCTACCGGTCTGGCTCCCAGCCGGCGCCTGAGCCTCTCCCGTCCGAGGGATCGGGAGAGACGGGTTGTGCAGGGGTACCACTTACGCAGACGAGTGCCCCTGCACGGTCCGACCAGGAGGACGCTCGAGCCTCCCGGCCTACGCGGGCGTCTCGCGGGTGCGGACGAGCTCCGCGGCGATGAGGTTCAGCTTGACGTTGCGAGCCTGGGAGACGCGTCGCAGCACGGAGAAGGCCTGGGACGCGGTCAGGCTGAACCGCTCCATGAGGATTCCTTCGGCCTGCCCGATCATGGTCCGGCGGGCGATCGCCAGCTCCAGCTGGTCGACGTTCTGGGACGCCGCCAGGGCCATCGCCGCGTGGGCGGCGAGAGCCTCCCCGATGCAGATGTCGTCGGAGTCGAAGGCCTGCTCTCGCCGGGAGTAGAGGTTCATCGCGCCGAGCGTGGTCTCGGTGGTGAACAGTCGATAGCTGGCGACGCAGACCACGCCGACCTCCTGCGCCACGAGCGGTCCCCACCGCGGCCATCGCCCATCAGTCGCCAGGTTCATGCTGACCACTGTCTCCTGGTTGTGCAGCGCGTCGTAGCACGGCCCTTCGTGGAGCTCGAACTGGAGCGCGTCGATCACGTTCAGCGCCTCGTCGCTCCCAGCCGGGGTGTCGATGCCCCCCGGATGGACCACCGAGATGCCGACCAGGTCACAGCCCTTGATGATCTCGATGGCCGTGTGCACGATCCTCTCGAGCGTCTGCTGCGTGGACGTGCCGCCTTGCATCGCCCGCGCAGCATCCGCCAGCTGTTGCGAGAAGTCGCCGGCGGCGGCGGTCATGTGGCCGATCCTGCGCTGATCGGTCTCCCACCGCAAGCCGTCGGCCTCAGCCGATGAAGACGGCCACCGGCGCCGCCACCTGTCCGCGCTGCTCGTAGAGGGCGAGGAACGCACCGTCGGGGGCGAAGACCGCGACCGGACCGTGCGCCCCGAGGTCGAGATCGAGCTTGCGACCGACGGCCACCGCACGAGCCCCGTCGTCGTCGAGGTCCACGGCCGGGAAGCAGCGGCGGGCCACCTCGGCGATGTCGATCACGGTGAAGTTCTCGGCGAGCTCGTCGAGCGGCCGCGCGTCGGCGACCACGAACGGGCCGACCGCGGTGCGCCGCAGCGCCGTGAGGTGTCCTCCGGTGCCGAGCTCGGCCCCGATGTCGCGAGCGAGGGCCCGGATGTACGTGCCGCTGCTGCAGCGCACGCTGATGTCGGTGTCGAGCCAGCGGCCCTCACCCCGGACCCCGGTGACGACCAGCTCGTGCACGGTGACAGCGCGAGCCGGAAGCGTGACGTCCTCACCGGCGCGCACCCGCTTGTAGGCGCGCTCGCCGTCGACCTTGATCGCCGAGACCGAGGAGGGCACCTGCTCGATCTCGCCGACGAACCGGGCAGCCGCGGACCGGACGTCGTCCTCGGTCAGCAGCTCGGTGGACCGCTGCTCGCCGAGCTCGCCCTCGGCGTCGTCGGTGCTGCTCGCGGCACCGAGTCGCACGGTGGCGTCGTACGCCTTCTCGGTGAGCATCAGGTGCCCGAGCAGCCGGGTGGCGCGGTTCAGGCCGAGCAGCAGCACGCCGGTGGCCATCGGGTCGAGCGTGCCGGCGTGACCGACCTTGCGGGTGCCGGCGAGCCGGCGCACCCGCGCGACGACGTCGTGCGAGGTCATCCCCGCGGCCTTGTCGACCACGACGAGGCCGGAGCGGACCGGTGACGTGCTCACGCCTCGCCGGCGTCGTCGAGGTCGTCCTCGAGCTCGTCGTCCTCGTGAGGCTTGCGGTAGGGGTCCTCGTCGCCGGCGTAGCGTGCCCCGGCGGCGGACGCGGCGACAGCGGCGTCGGCCTCCCGAGCCTTGGCCAGCACCTCCTCGAGGTGCCGCGCGGTGTCGGGGAGCGCGTCGTGGATGAACTCCAGCGTCGGCACGTGCCGCATCCCGAGCTGCTTGCCGACCTCGCTGCGGATCAGCCCCTTGGCCGACTCGAGCGCCGCCGCGGTCCCGGCAAGCTGCTCGTCCTCACCCATGACGGTGTAGAACACCGAGGCGTTCTGCGTGTCGCCTGTGACGCGCACGTCGGTCACGGTGACGAACCCGAGCCGCGGGTCCTTGACCCGGCGTTCGAGCATCTCCGCGACGATCACGTGGATCCGGTCCGCAACCTTGCGGACGCGAGGGCTTGCCATGGAAATCTTCCTGTCCTGTGGTCCTGGGTCCTGCCGACCCGGCGTCTCCTCGCGCCGGGAGGCGGTCGAGTCGGCGCTTCCTCACGCCGACTCGACCACCTGTCCCGCTCGCTACGCTCTCGGGATCTCTCGCATCTCGAAGCACTCGACGACGTCGCCCTGCTTGATGTCGTTGAAGCCACGCAGGGTCAGACCACACTCGAAGCCCTCACGGACCTCGGTGACGTCGTCCTTCTCGCGCCGCAGCGAGGACAGGTCGAGGTTGTCGGCCGCCACGTTGCCGTCCCGGATGAGCCGGGCCTTGGCGTTGCGACGGATGACACCGCTGGTGACCATGCAGCCCGCGATGTTGCCGATCTTGGAGGACCGGAAGATCTCGCGGATCTCGGCCTGGCCGAGGCTGACCTCCTCGAACTCCGGCTTGAGCATGCCCTTGAGCGCGGCCTCGATCTCCTCGATCGCCTGGTAGATGACCGAGTAGTAGCGGATCTCGACACCTTCCTTGTCCGCCATCTCGGTCGCCTTGCCCTGCGGGCGGACGTTGAAGCCGATGATGATGGCGTCGGAGGCGGCCGCCAGGTCGACGTTGGTCTCGGTGATCGCACCGACGCCGCGGTCGATGACCCGGATGCTGACCTCGTCGCCGACGTCGATCTTGGACAGCGAGTCCTCGAGGGCCTCGACCGAACCGGACACGTCGCCCTTGAGGATGAGGTTGAGCTCCTGGCTCTGTCCCTTCTCCATCGAGGCCATGAAGTCCTCGAGCGTACGACGCACCCGGCGCTTGGCCTGCATGGCCGCACGCTCGCGCGACTCGCGCTTCTCGGCGATCTGGCGCGCCATCCGGTCGTCGTCGACGACGATGAAGTTCTGACCCGCGCCGGGCACGGCCGTCAGACCCAGGACCATCGCCGGACGCGACGGGTCGGCCTCCTCGATGTTGTCGCCGTACTCGTCGAGCATCGCGCGGACCCGGCCGTACGCCGGACCAGCCACGATCGAGTCGCCCACGCGGAGCGTTCCGCGCTGGACGAGCACCGTCGCGACCGGACCACGACCGCGGTCCAGGTGCGCCTCGACGACGAGGCCCTGGGCGTCCTGCTCGGGGTTCGCCCGCAGGTCCAGGGACGCGTCGGCGGTCAGCACGATCGCCTCGAGCAGACCGTCGAGGTTGAGCTCGGACTTGGCCGAGACGTCGACGAACATCGTGTCGCCGCCGTACTCCTCGGGCACCAGGCCGTACTCGGTCAGCTGACCGCGCACCTTCGCCGGATCTGCCTCGGGCAGGTCGATCTTGTTCACCGCGACCACGATCGGCACGTTGGCGGCCTTGGCGTGGTTGAGCGCCTCGACCGTCTGCGGCATCACGCCGTCGTTGGCGGCCACCACGAGCACCGCGATGTCGGTCGCCTGCGCACCACGAGCACGCATGGCGGTGAACGCCTCGTGACCCGGGGTGTCGATGAAGGTGATCCGGCGCTCGTCGCCGTCGACCTCGGTCGCGACCTGGTAGGCACCGATGTGCTGGGTGATGCCACCGGCCTCCTTGGCGACGACGTTGGCCTTGCGCAACGCGTCGAGGAGCTTGGTCTTTCCGTGGTCGACGTGGCCCATCACGGTGACGACCGGCGGACGCGCCTCGAGGTCGGCCTCGCTGCCCTCGTCCTCACCGAACTCGAGATCGAAGGACTCGAGCAGCTCGCGGTCCTCGTCCTCGGGCGAGACGACCTGCACCACGTAGTTGAGCTCGTCGCCGAGCAGCTCGAACGTCTCGTCGTTGACCGATTCGGTCGCGGTCACCATCTCGCCGAGGGAGAACAGCATCTGCACCAGCGATGCGGGGTCGACGCCGATCTTCTCGGCGAAGTCGGTCAGCGACGCACCGCGCGGAAGGCGCACGGTCTCGCCGTCTCCCTTGCGGACGCGCACGCCGCCGATCGTCGGGGCCTGCATCTGTTCGTACTCTTGACGACGCGCACGCTTCGACTTGCGACCGCGGCGCGACGGGCCCCCGGGACGGCCGAAGGCGCCCTGGGTCTGGCCGCGCTGGCCCGGACGGCCACCGCCGCCGGGACGGCCTGCGAAGCCACCGGGGCGACCGCCGCCGGCACCGGCCGGAGCGCCGCCACGCCCGGGTGCACCGGGACGACCTGGAGCTCCACCTCGGCCACCGGGGCCGCCGCGGCCGGGGGCGGGACGCCCGCCGGGGCCGCCACCGAAGGCGGCCGGGGACTTGGGCATCATCGCCGGGTTGGGACGGGGCATGCCGGGACGTGCGGACGGGAGTCCGCCGGTGCGACCCGGGGAGCCTCCGTCACGGCCGGCCGGCGGGCGCGGTGGGCGGTCGCCCGACGGCGCCTCGGGACCACGCGCGGCGGGACGACGGCCCATGCCCTGCGTGGAGGAGAACGGGTTGTTGCCCGGACGCGGCGCACCAGGGCGGGCCGACGGCGGACGGGGAGCCGGGGCCGGCGTGCCGGTGTCGCCCTTCGGCTCGGCGGGTGCTGCGGAGGCAGCGGGTGCCTCGGCAGCGGGCGTCTCGGCAGCAGGCGTCTCGGCCGCCGGTGCCTCGGGCTCGGCGGGAGCGGCCGGGGCCGGCTTCGGACCCGGTTTGGGGGCGGCCTTCGCGGCCGGTGCCGCTGCCGGGGTCGCCTCGGCGGGCTCGGCTGGCTCGGCTGCCGGGGCGGCAGGCGCCTCGGCAGCAGCCGGCTGCTCCGCAGCGGCCTTCTTGGCCGGGGCAGCCTTCGCCGGGGCCTTCTTCGCCGCCTTCTTCTCGGAGGCGGCCCTGAGCTCGTCCCCGAACTGGTCGGCGAACCTCTTCACCACGGGGGGCTCGACGGTCGACGACGCCGACTTGACGAACTCACCCATCTCCTTGAGCTTGGCCAGAACGACCTTGCTCTCGACTCCGAGCTCTTTGGCGAGCTCGTGGACTCGGACCTTAGCCACGCTTCTCCTTCTGGTCCGAGCCCGGGATTCGGGTGTCGGACCGTTAGCTGGTGTGCATGCTCATCGCGAAGTACTCATCGAGTGCTCATGAGCTGATGCTCCAATTTCTTGTCGGTCTTGCGAACGGTCACTTCGTGTGCGACGCGAGCCGTGCGACGTAGTCCTCCACCGGCCCGCTGGCCAGCCTTCCCTCGACCCGGAGGGCCCGGGAGAAAGCTCGTCGGCGCAGTGCCAGCGCGAGGCACTCGGGCGTGGGATGCAGGTTCGCTCCCCTGCCCGGGAGCCGCCGCCCCGGGTCCGGGACGGCGGTGAGGCCTGATCCCTGATCGGTGGCGACGACACGTAGCAGCTCGTGCCTGGTGGCGCGCTGTCGGCACCCCAGGCACGTGCGGACGGGTTGTACTGACACGTCTGCGCATCCTGAAGGTCGTGACGGCGAACCACCGCGGACAAGTCTACCGGGTCGGTGGCGCTGCGCCGAACTCAGTCGCCGGCGGGCGCGGTCGGCGCTGCAGGGGTGGGCGGTGCGGCGGTCCCCGCATCGATCGGCTCGGCCGGCGCCTCGTCGGAACGGATGTCGATCCGCCACCCGGTGAGCCGCGCGGCCAGGCGGGCGTTCTGCCCCTCCTTGCCGATCGCCAGCGAGAGTTGGAAGTCCGGTACGACGACCCGCGCGGAACGCGCCTCGAGGTCGACGATCTGCACGCTGGTGACCCGCGCCGGCGACAGCGCGTGCGCGACCATCTCCGCCGGGTCCTCGGACCAGTCGACGATGTCGATCTTCTCGCCGTGCAGCTCGTTCATCACCGCGCGCACCCGCTGGCCCATCGGACCGATGCAGGACCCCTTGGCGTTGACTCCCGGCACCTTCGTGCGCACCGCGATCTTGGTCCGGTGACCGGCCTCGCGGGCGATGCCACAGATCTCGACGGTGCCGTCGGCGATCTCGGGCACCTCCATCGCGAACAGCTTCTTGACCAGGTTGGGGTGTGAGCGCGACAGCATGACCTGCGGTCCGCGCATGCCCTTGCGCACGCTCACCACGAGGCACTTGATCCGGGTGCCGTGCTCGTAGTTCTCTCCGGGCACGCGCTCCGCGGTCGGGAGCAGCGCCTCGAGCCGGCCGAGGTCGACCATCACGTCCTGCGGGTCACGGCCCTGCTGGATCACGCCCGAGATGATGTCGCCCTCCTTGCCGGAGAACTCGCCGAACTTGATGTCGTCCTCGGCGTCGCGCAAGCGCTGCAGGATGATCTGCTTGGCGGTCGTCGCGGCGATCCGGCCGAAGCCCTCCGGAGTGTCGTCGTACTCCGCGACCACGTTGCCCTCGTCGTCGGTCTCCGCGGCCAGCACGGTGACGTGGCCCGACTTGCGGTCGAGGGTGACTCGGGCCTTGTCCTGCGCGCCCGACGTCTTGTGGTACGCCGTCAGCAGCGCCTGCTCGATGGCCTCGACGAGGATCTCGAAGGAGATCTCCTTCTCGCGTTCCAGCGAACGCAGCACCGTCATGTCGATGTCCATGCGGCTCAGCTCTCCTTCCGGTTGAACTCGATCTGGACCTTGGCCTTGGCCACCTCGGCGTAGGCGAGCTCGCGGGTGGCACCGTCCACGTCGAGCGTGGCACGTTCCTCATCGGCCGCGACGACGCGACCGGTGACGGTCTGACCGTCGGTGAGCGTGGCCTTCACCAGCCGGTCCTCGTTGCGCCGCCAGTGCCGCGGCAGGGTCAGCGGCCGGTCGGTGCCGGGCGAGGTGACCTCGAGCAGGTAGGCCTGCTCCCCCATCACGTCGGTCTCGTCGAGCAGCCGGGAGACCTCCTTGGTGGCCTCGGCGATGTCGTCGAGGGTGACGCCGCCGTCCTTGTCGACGGCGACCCGCAGCAGCCGGCGCTTGCCCGCGTTCGTGAGCTCGATGGCCTCGACGTCGAGGCCGGAAGCAGCAAGGGGCTCGGTGATCACCCCGGCAAGTCGGTCCCGGACCTGGTCGATGCTCACGGGCGTCCTCCTCGCTGTGCTGTTGTGGTGCGGCGGCCCAACCCTAGCCCACCGGTAGCCGAGCCACCGAAGGCCGGCGACCGGCTACGCGACCACCGTGTGAGGGCTCACACCCCGGGGTAACCTCCGCGCATGGACCAGGCACGGGGGCGGCTTCGCATGGCCGCCGTGATGACGGCGCTCGCCGTGTCGCCCCTGGCGGCCTGCAGCAGCGGGAACGGCGCCACGCAGGCGGCCCAACCGTCGGCGTCCGCAGCGGCACCAACGCCATCAACGGCAGGAGCGTCCGACGCCGCCGCGCAGCCGCCCGCCGCTCCGGAGGTTCCGAAGGCACGGAAGGGGTCGCGCGGCCAGAGGGCGTTCGCCCGCTACGTGATGTCGGCGTGGTCGTGGTCGCTGCGCACCAACGACGCCGGCCCGCTGCTCGAGGTCAGCCCGTCACGCAAGCAGCCGTGCCGCGGTTGCCGCCCGCTCGAGAAGGAGCTGGCCAAGCGCGCCGAGGACGGGTGGTACGTCGACTTCCCGGGTCTGTCGGTGGACCGGACCCGGCTGCGTCGTGACGGCACCGACGTCGTCGCCACCTCGAAGGTCGACATCCCGGAGAGCGACTCGTTCCTCGAGGACGGCTCCTACCGGAGCACGAGCCCGGCGCACCGCAACGCCACCTTCACCGTGCGGATGCGGCTGAGCAGGGGCGAGTACCGGTTGGTCTCGTTCGGCATCTCCTGATCGATAGAGTCTGCGCCGTGCCCGCCTCCTCGCCCTCCCCTGCGCGTCGCGCCGGCGGACGGCTGAGCCGGCGGTCCGCCCTGCTCGGCACGCTCGCGCTCGGCACGGTCGCGTGCACGCCGTACTCGCTCGGCGACGACCAGCGTCGCGCCGGTCGGGCGCCTTCCCCGACGCCGACACAGGAGCCGCGCACCGACCCCGACGTCGCGCTCGCCGCGCAGGTGCTCGCCACCGAGCAGGCGCTGCTCGACCGGGTCGAGGAGACCTTGACCGCACACCCACGGCTGGAGCGGCTGCTCGGGCCGGTCCGCGACGGGCACTCCGCCCACGTCGCCCTGCTGGCCGAGGCGTCCCCCGACGAACTGTCCGGCGCCACGTCCGCCGAACCGTCCGGGAGCGCCGGACCCTCCCCCGACGAACCGTCCGGCAACCGGGTTCCGCGGCAGGCGCTGCGCGCCGTCCGCGCGCTCGCCCGGGCCGAGGACGACCTGAGCGGTTCGAACCGGACCAGCGCCTTCACCGCCGAGAGCGGAAGCTTCGCGCGCGTCCTCGCGAGCATGGCCGCCGCCGCCGCCCAGCAGTCGGTGGTGCTGAGCACCGCCCGGGTCCCCGGCGGTGAGCGATGACCCCGCTCGAGGCACTGCAGGAGACGCTGGCCGGCGAGCACGCCGCGCTCTACGTCTACGGCGTGATCGGTGGCCGGACGTCGACGTCCGCGGAGCCTGCGCTCGCGGGGGCGCTGCGCTCGGCGTACGACGTGCACCGCGGCCGCCGCGACCAGCTGGCGGCGATGATTCGCGACGAGGACGCCGAGCCTGTCGCTGCGGAGGTCAGCTACGAGCTGCCGAACGCGGCCGACACCGCCCGTCGCCGCCGGCGCGCGGCTGCCGAGGTCGAGCAGCGCTGCACCGAGCTCTACGCTCAGGCGGTCGGCAGCACCGCGCGGGCGAGCCGGCAGTGGGCGATCGACGCCATGGCCGACGCGGCGGTCCGGCAGCTCACGTTCGGTGCCGACCCGGAGCCGTTCCCCGGCGTGCCGGAGCTCTGACGCAGCGGACGTCATACGTGCGGAGGGCTGTCCCCCCGCGACGTATGACGTCCGGCGCAGTGAGCGGGTCAGGAGGCCCGGTAGGCGTCCCACATCCGGTGCATGCGCGTGGCCTGGCCGGGGGTGAACTCGGTGTAGCAGGAGTCCCAGCTGTAGTCCATGTAGTTGTGGATCGGGTCCAGGCCGGGGCTGTCCAGGCAGCTGTCGCGGCCCTCGGGGCAGTGGCTCGTCGGGGAGGCCTGCGCCGGGGTGTCGTCGACCTGGTCGCCGCCCTGCGGCTTCTCGTTACAGCCGCCCTGGAACGTGTGGTAGAGCCCGAGCCAGTGCCCGGTCTCGTGCACGACGGTGTCGCCCTCGTTGTAGTTGGTCTCGCCACCGCCGGGCAGGCTGTCGTAGTAGATCCGGATGCCATCGCTGCCGTTGCTCGACTTGTAGTCCGAGGGGAACGTGGCGACGCCGAGGTACATGAAGTCGACCAGCCAGATGTTCAGCGCGTCCGCGCCGCCCTGGCGGGTCGTGCGCCGGTAGAGCTCGCTGTTCTGGTCGGTGTGCCACGCGTCGTCGGCGATCCGCTCGACCCCCTTCAGGGTGAAGGTGAAACCGGTGTCGGCCGCCCCCTTGCCCTCCTTGCCGGCGAAGTCGTCGTTGAGCACCTTCATCTGCTTGGCGATCTGCTGGTCCGTCACGTCGCCGTTGCCGGCGGTGTCGGTCATCACGTGGATGTAGACCGGCACGTCGACCGTGCTGCTGGCCTGGTAGCTCCCCTTGCCAGTCAGGATCTCCGCGGTCTGGTCCTCGATCTTCTGCTGCTCCGACGCGGATACGTTGCGGGTGTCCTGCTCCTTGCCGTCGCGGCCTCGGGCAGCGGCGCCGGTGGCCACGGTGGTGTCCGGCACCACGCACCTCCCGCCGCGCTCGGAGATGGGCAGGGAGGCATTGGCCGGGCCCACCAGTCCCACGAGGGTGAGGGCGACGGCACCGGTGGCCGCGACCGCGGCTCGACTCAGACGGATCATCAAGTTTCCTTCACGTGAGGTCGACCGCGACAGGCGCCACGGTGTCTGCATCATCGACGGTGGACAGGGGGGTCTTGAGGGATGTCGGCGTTCTTTGCCCGGGCGTGTCGTTCGAACCTCGAGCCGCGTGGGCGCCGGCGGGAGGAGCTGCGGAGCATCGTGTGGCCCTTCGACGGGTGCGGGGACGCAAGTAAAGACCGCCCCCGATCCTGCCGTGGATCTGGGGCGCGCACAGACGTTTGGGGCAATTGATGCCGATGGGACGACGACGCCGGGGCGCGCTGACCCGCTTCGCCCGATTCGTCCCGGGCAGGTCACGCAGACCGGTCCGGACCGGCCCCGGCGGACCGGGTCAGTCGGTCTCGCGCCAGCTCGCCACCACGTCGTACACGTGGCCCAGCCGCTCGGCGACGGCGTCCGGCTCGCCCTCCGTGTGCCCGACCTGGTGGCGCGGGATCTCGCTGTGCGGCACATGGATCGTGCGCATCCCGACATTGGCCGCACCCCAGATGTCGTCGAAGAGCCGGTCCCCCACGAACACGCAGCGCTCGGGATCACCGACCCCGATCGCGTCCATCGCGGCCCGGAACGCCTGCGGTGCCGGTTTGGTCCACGCGATCTCGCTGGTGTAGACGGCGCCGTCGATCAGCTCGAGCACCCCGTCCCGCGCGAAGTACTCCTCGTGCCAGGCGCGCGGCCACACCGTGTTGGACAGCACGCCGACCTTGAGCCCGTCCACCTTGAGCCGGCTGAACAGCGGCAGCACGTCGGGATCGGCGAGCGTGGCGTGCTCCCAGAAGCTCTTGTAGTCCGCGAAGTGCTCCTCGTCGAACTGCAGCCCGGCGAGCGTGCAGATCTCCTCCAGCGTCGAGGACACGTGCTCGTCGCGCGAGCGGCTCCACACCCGGTCGGCCGCTGCGAGCAGTGCGGTGGTGAGCTCCTCGTGCCGGTCGGCCGCGGCGGTGCGGGCCAGGGTGGCCCACTCCTCGGCGGGGTCGATCGTCCTCCAGGGCGTCAGCGTCCCGCCCCAGTCGAAGATCACCGCCTCGATCGGCGCGGGCGCCTCTCCCCCGTACGACGTCATCGCCCGGCCCGCACCACGTCGACCAGGTGGGCGGCCACCTCGGCGACCGGCACGTTCGTGCGCTCCCCCGAGGCCCGGTCCTTCACCTCGACGACACCCTCGGCCAGCCCCTTGCCGACCACCGCGATGGTGGGCACGCCGATCAGCTCGGCGTCCTTGAACTTCACGCCGGGAGACACCTTGGGGCGGTCGTCGTAGAGCACGGTGACACCCCGGCCGCGCAGCTCGTCGGCCAGCTTCTCGGCCGCCTCGAACACCGCCTGGTCCTTGCCGGTCGCGACCAGGTGCACGTCGGCGGGCGCGACCTCGCGGGGCCAGCACAGTCCGAGGGTGTCCGCAGTGCCTTCCGCGATCGCGGCGACGGCGCGGGACACCCCGATGCCGTAGGAGCCCATCGTCACCGTGACCAGCTTGCCGTTCTCGTCCAGCACCTGCAGGTCGAGCGCGTCGGCGTACTTGCGGCCGAGCTGGAAGATGTGGCCCATCTCGATGCCGCGTGCCGAGGACAGCGTGCCGTCGCGACCCTCCTGGGAGCACCGGGGGCAGGCGTCACCGTCGCGGACCTCGGCGGCCTCGATCGTGCCGTCCGGGGTGAAGTCGCGGCCGGCCACCAGGTCGATGACGTGCGATCCGTCGACGTCGGCGCCGGTGACCCACCGGGTCCCCTCGACGATCCGGGGGTCCACCAGGTAGCGGATACCCGACGCGTTCTTCTCGCCGAGCACGCCGGGGCCGATGTAGCCCTTCACGAGCGCGGGGTGCTTCTTGAACTCCGCCTCGTCGAACGGCTCGACCTCGGTCGGCTCGAGCTGGCCCTCGAGCCGCTTCTGGTCGACCTCGCGGTCCCCGGGCAGGCCGATGGCGACCGGCTCCCGGCTGCCGTCGGGGTGCTTGAACACCACGAGCACGTTCTTCAGGGTGTCCCCGGCGTGCCAGGGCCGGTCGTCGCGGGGGAACCTCGCGTTGAGGTGGTCGACCAGCGTCTCGATGGTGGGTGTGCGGGGGGTCTGCTCGGCGTGCGCGGCCGGCACGTCGTCGTAGGCCCGGGGCGTCGGGGCGGGCACCTCCACGGCCTCGACGTTGGCGGCGTAGTCGCAGGTCGAGCACCGCACGTAGGTGTCCTCGCCGTTCTCGGCACGGGCCAGGAACTCCTCGGACTTCGACCCGCCCATCGCGCCGGCGGTCGCCTTGACCACGACGTACTCGAAGCCGAGCCGGTCGAAGGTCTTGATGTAGGCCGCCCGGTGCGCCTCGTAGGAGCGGTCCAGCCCCTCGTCGGAGGTGTCGAACGAGTAGGAGTCCTTCATCACGAACTCACGGCCACGGAGCAGTCCCGCACGGGGGCGCGCCTCGTCGCGGTACTTCGTCTGGATCTGGTAGAGCCAGACGGGCAGGTCCTTGTAGGAGGAGTACAGGTCCTTCACGACGAGCGTGAACAGCTCCTCGTGGGTGGGCCCGAGCAGGTAGTCGGCGCCCTTGCGGTCCCTGAGCCGGAAGATGCCGTCGCCGTACTCCGTCCAGCGGCCGCTCGCCTCGTAGGGCTCACGGGGCAGCAGCGCGGGAAACTGCAGCTCCTGCGCACCGATCGCGTCCATCTCCTCGCGGACGATGGTCTCGATGTTGCGCAGCACACGCAGCCCGAGCGGCAGCCAGGAGTAGATTCCCGGCGCGGCGCGGCGGATGTAACCGGCGCGGACCAGCAGCCGGTGGCTCGGGACCTCTGCGTCGGCGGGGTCCTCCCGCAGGGTGCGCAGGAACAGGCTCGACATCCGGAGGATTGCGGGGCGACTCATGCGCGAAGGCTATCCGGCGGTCTCCGAGCGACGCACACCGATTACGTGTCCTTCGCCTCTGGACCGGTGCCGGGTCGGAACGGTCTGCTGGCCAGTGAGCGCGAACCCATCCGTCGATCGAGACTCGAGGGGCCCGATGAACAGGCACGGCGACCATTCGGTCAGGAGGCTGACTCTCGCGGTGGCCGGAGGGGCGGTCGGACTGACCGTTTCGGTCATCGTGGTGCTGAACCTCCACATCCTGTCCGGCCTGGAGGAGGGCTATGCCGCCAGTCCACGGGAGGTCTGGGACCGCTCGGTGCTTCTCGCTCTGGCCGACATCGCCCTTCTCGTGGCCGGCGCCGTGTCTGGAGTCGTGGTGTCGTGGAGGCAAACGGGCCGTTCGCCGCAGGCGGGGCAGGCAGGGCAGGCGGGGCAGACCGACGCGACGCGGGACTAGAGGAACTGGGTGGGGTCGAACTCGTCGATGGGGATGATGCGGACGCGGGGCAGCCGTTCGTTGAACGCGTGCACGTCGTACTCCAGGTCGAACGACTCGAGGCCCCGCTCGGCCAGCTCGACGAAACCGTGGTTTCGGAACTCGACGAACCCGGCGACGCCGACCCGCCGGCCGTCGAGGAGGTCGCTCACCTGATCGACGAAATCTCCGTCGTTGCTCACGAGGAGCACGTCCGCGTCGTGGCGACGCAGCTCGGCGAGAGTTCGCTGGATGGCGATGTCGACCACCTTCTCGCCGACACCGCCGGAGAGCGCGATCGGTCGGTAACCGATCGCCAGCAGTGCTTGGACGAACGCCATCGGCAGTTCGTTGTTGGCGGCGAGAAAGAACAGCCCGTTCGCCTGCTGCCCCCAGCACTCGCTTGCGAACTGGAGTAGTCGCTCCCACCGTGGGCGCTCGTCGGGCCGAGGCCGCCGTCCCAGGATGGAGGTGCCGAGCGTGGCGTCGATGTTCTCCCCGTCGACGAGCACATAGGTGATGCGCGGCGCCTCGTCCATGAGATGACCCTACGGGGTGGCCCCGGCGAGCCGGCGCGGCGCTTCGACACCTCGGCGGTGCGCTGTACCGCCTCATCAGCATGCGCGGGGGCCCCGTGCGGACGAGCCAGAGCACGATCAGCCAGAGCGCGCTACGCGCACGAGCCATTCCGCGACGAGGGCACGCTGGAGCGCCCTCTGGTCGACCATGGCCGCCGCGGGCCGGACATAGCGCTCGTATCGGTCCAGCATCTCCGGGCTCTGGACCACGAAGTAGCTGCGAAAGTCGTCGTCGCCGATCTCGCCCGAGCCGACAACGACCCGACGATCCGGGATCTCGCGGAGATCGGGCAGCAGCGGGCAGACCAGTGCGAGACCAGCGACCCGGCCCGGGGCCCGCGCCGCCATCGCCTGCGCGTAGTACGCCCCGGCCGAGTGCCCGATGAGAAGGTACCCAGTCCCGTGCGCGACGTCCCCGGCGAAGTCGAGCAGTGTGGCGAGGACGTCCTCGGCGCTGCGCACCCGGTCGGACACCACGGTCCGGCCCATCCCCGGGAGATCGGGATAGATCCGCCGGTACCCCGCGAGTCCGCCGAACACCGGCTCGAAGCATGCCTCGGCCTCGCGGTGGTCCACCCCGGCGCCGTGCAGGACCAGCACGGGACGACCGGCTCCATGCTCCACGTAGTGGACAGCGACCTCGCCCGAATGCCTCTTCATCACCGCACATCCAACCACCCGTGGGCGGAAGCGTGGGCGCCTCTGCGCCTTCAAGGTGCCGCGGGGAGGGTGTCGTGCGGCAAGGCTCCCGGCGGGGCAGGGCCCCGGGCAGCTCACGAGCAGTCGGAGTACCGGCTTCGGGTCAGTGCCGGGCCGCTCCTGACCTGCTTGCCCGAGCGCAGGGTCCACGACCGCTGCCAGTCGGAGTTCACCTGGACGCCGTCCATCTCCACCTGGTCGCCGTACAGGCCGAGCCTCGGCACCAGCTTGACCCCGAGCCGTGCCCGCCGGGCCTTCACCGTGCCGATCGGCTTGCCGTCGCGGAACCAGGTGATGTGGTCCTTGCCGACCTCGACAGCGACGTTGAACGGCTGCTCGGCCAGCTGCACGTCGGCCAGCGTTCGCTGCCAGACGCGCCCGGCCGTTCGGGACCTGACCCCGAACCCCATCCCGGGCTTGCCCATGGTGAGGTCGGCGACGACGACGCTCTGCGGGGAGCAGTCGGTGACCGGCGCACCCTTCGGGACCAGCTCGAGGCGGAAGCGGTAGGGGCGGGCGCCGGCCTCCCAGCGGCGGCCCTGGATGCGGAACTCCCACCGGCCGCGCGTCTGCGCACCGCCGTGCAGGGTCGCGGTGGTGGTGCCGCGGTCACCGGGACCGACCTTCTTCAGCTTGCTCTGCAGCACCAGCCCGCCGTTGAACGGGGTGGCCCGGCCGGTGCCGTCGGAGCTGGGGACCCATCTGCCGGTCACGACGTCGCCCTTGGACGCGGGTGAGTCGAGATCCTGCCCGGCCTCCCAGGCGTAGTCGTAGCGCACCCGCCCCCACCGGTAACGCTGCGAGGCGGTGGGTCGGGTGGCCGACTCGGCACCCATCTTGCCGGTCAGCCGCCTGGTGGGCGGCGCGAGGGCGTCGGGGATCCCGGGGACGACGAAGTAGGCGGGGAACGATGCGTACCACCCGATGTCGTTGGCGCCCTCGGTCCAGCGCTCCTGGCGGGCCCGGAGCACCAGCTCCCCGGAGGCGGGTGCGGTCACGGTGAAGAACGCGTCGCCCGCGCTGTCGGTGGTCTGGGTCCCGATCGTGAGCCACCGGGTGGCGTCGACCCGCTGTTGGAGCAGCACGGTGCGACCCGGGATCGGTGGCGGGGTGCCGAAGCTGGACCGGGTCTGCGGTGTCGTGTCGGCCACCACCGTGACGCTGCTGCCGGGAACCACCGGGTAGAACGGGTACTCCGGGTCGCCGAGCAGCGGTGCGAGAGTCAGGTCCTGGGGACTGGCGGTGAACCGGTACGGCGGTGTCGCCCGTCCGTCACCGACGACCCGGTAGCTGAGGTTGAACATCGCCGGGGCGCGGAACACGAAGTCGAAGCGGCCTTTGGCGTCGGTGCGGAACGTCGAGTCGGGTACGTCGCGCCAGATGTCGCCGGGCCGGTTGCCGTTCGACTGCAGGTGCACGCGGTGGGTCCCGGCGGCGCCCAGGTCGCCCCGGAAGCGCACCGCCTGGCCTGCCACGTAGCTGGTCGGGCTCACGGCCAGCGATCCGCTGACGTTCACCGCCGCCGCGGCGCGCGCGGAGCTGAGCGGAAGCACGGGGGCGAGGCCCGGCGCGAGGGCGGCGCCGAACGCGGTCAGCGTCAGCGCAGCGGCGAGCACGGCGGGGCGGGCAGGACGGGGCACGGGTCCGGTGCATTTCTGTAGATGGGTCGGTCACACCGGTCGAGAGCGCAGAACGGTGTCCTAGATGTCTTCGGCGCAATACCAGCCGAACTGAAGGGCCCGGGCGGGCCGGATCAGAACATCACGGTGGTGAACAGGGCGGTCTGCTCGAAACCGACGCGCTCGTAGGCGCGCCGGGCCGGCACGTTGTGGTCGTTGACGTAGAGCGAGACGACCGGCGCGATGTCGGCCAGCGCCATGCGCACGACGGCCGCCATTCCCGCGGCGGCCAGCCCCTCGCCTCGCCGGGCGGGGTCGACGTAGACGCCCTGCACCTGGGCGGCGTACGGCGACGCCGCGGCCACCTCGGCCTTGAACACCACCCGGCCGTGCTCGATCCGCGCGAACGACCAGCCCTTGGAGATCAGCTGCGCCACCCGGGCCCGATAGAGGTCCGCACCGCCACCGGATTCCGGTGAGACGCCGACCTCCTCGGTGTACATCGCCACGCAGGCCGGGTAGAGCGCGTCCAGGTCGGCGGAGGTCGTGCGCCGCACAGCAGGGTCGGGCTCGACCAGCGGCTCGGAGCCGATCTGCAGGTGCGGCTGGTTGCGGCGGACCTCCCGGGCCGGTGCCCACCGACGGCCGAGGATCTCCCACATCGGGTCCACCACGTCGGCCGGTCCGACGATCGTCGCGCAGCGACGGCCGGTCGCCAGCGCCCGTTCGGCGAACACCTCGAGCGCGGTCGGCGTCGCGTTGACCGGGACCAGGTTCGCGGCGGCGTGGCAGGCCGAGACCAGCTGACCGTCCTCGAGGTAGCCCCACGCCTCGCCTCCGAGCCACCGGGTGTCCAGCTGGGTCAGCCGGGTCCGGTAGTCCGCGAACACGTTGACCACGGGATCGCGCGCCGTCAGCTCCAACATCGCCGGGACGTCGGAGGGGCCGAGCAGCCGAAGGCCGCGCTGGGTCCGGAGCACGCCGCGAGCCTACGCGACCTCGGGGGTCACCGGCTCCGGCCGCGGGGACCGGGCCAGCGGCGAGGTCCAGGCCACCAGCACGCCCAGAGACGCCAGCCCGGCCATCGTGAAAAGCGTGGCACGCACTCCCAGCCAGCCGCTGAGCACGCCGGCGACAAACGCACCGCCGGTCCAGCCCAGGCCCCAGGCGAGCATCCGGCCGGCAGTGTTCACCCGGCCGAGCATGTGCTCGGGAGTCACCTGCTGGCGGTAGGAGATCGAGTTGACGGCCACGAGGGTGTAGCCGATGCTCCACGCGAACAACGACAGCGCGCCCAGCCACCACGTGGTCCACGCCGGGGTGAGCAGGCCGAGCGCCACCGACACCGGCAGCGCCGCAAGGGTGACCCGTTCGGGCGTGGTACCGCGCAGCAGACGCGGCAGACTCACCGAGGCAACCAGGGCGCCGGCCGCCCAGGCGCCGTAGACCAGACCGAACCGCAGCCCCTCGGTGCCCACGTCGAGCACGCGGTCGGCCCACACCACCATCAGCGCGACGAAGCCACCGCCGCTGAGGCACTGTGTGAACCCGATGATCGTCATCGTGCGTACCCCGGGATGTCCCCACAGGTAGCGCAGACCCTCCCCGATGTCGGTGCGGACCTGCCGCAGTCCGAGCGGGCGTCGTTCGCGGCTGTCGTCCTGCAGCGCCCGCCCGATCCCGCGGACGAGGGCGGCCGAGGCGAGAAAGGTGAGCGCGTCGAAGGCCAGCAGGCTGGCGGGGTGCACCACCGCGAGCGCGACGCCGACCACGGACGGTACGACGATCTCACCGACTCCCTGCACCGACCACACGTAGGAGTTGGCTTGTCCGATGCGCGCGTGGCCGACCAAGGTCGGGATCGCACCGAAGACGGCTGCGTCGAAGAACGTCCCCACTGCCGGGCCGAGGAACGCGACGGCGAGGATGTGCGGAACGGTGAGCACGCCGAACCAGTGCGCGACCGGCACGCTCGCCAGCAGCGCAGCGCTCGCCAGGTCGGCGGCGACCATCACGGTCTTGCGGTTCCACCGGTCGCTCAGCGCGCCGGCGAGCAGCCCGAAGACCATGTAGGGCGCGGCCTCCAGGCCCGCCACCAGGGCGGTCAGCGACGCCGAGCCACTGAGCCGGTAGACCAGCACCGGCAGCGCGATCAGCGTGGTGACGTTGCCGAGCAGCGACAGGCCGCGCGCCGCGACGTACCTCGAGAAGTCCGGGTCCCGCAGCAGCGGGACCGCGGGGTCGGGCTCAGCCAACCGACACCGTAGCGCCGCCCTCGGCGCCCTCGCCGCTCTCGCCGCTCTCGCCCATCTCCTCGGCGATCCGCATGGCCTCCTCGATCAGGGTCTCCACGATCTTCGACTCCGGCACGGTCTTGATCACCTCGCCCTTGACGAAGATCTGGCCCTTCCCGTTGCCGGACGCGACGCCGAGGTCGGCCTCCCGGGCCTCGCCCGGACCGTTCACCACGCAGCCCATCACCGCGACCCGCAGCGGGACCTCGAGCCCCTCGAGCCCGGCAGTGACCTCGTCGGCGAGCTTGTAGACGTCGACCTGGGCACGCCCGCAGGACGGACAGGACACGATCTCCAGCCGGCGCGGCCGCAGGTTCAGCGACTCGAGGATCTGCAGGCCGACCTTGACCTCCTCGACCGGCGGGGCGGACAGCGAGACCCGGATGGTGTCGCCGATCCCCTTGCTGAGCAGGGCGCCGAAGGCGACGGAGGACTTGATCGTGCCCTGGAACGCCGGGCCCGCCTCGGTCACGCCGAGGTGCAGCGGCCAGTCGCCGCGCTCGGCGAGCATCTCGTAGGCCTGCACCATCACGACCGGGTCGTTGTGCTTGACCGAGATCTTGAAGTCGTGGAAGTCGTGCTCCTCGAACAGGCTGGCCTCCCAGACGGCGGACTCGACGAGCGCCTCCGGGGTGGCCTTGCCGTACTTCTCCAGCAGCCGCTTGTCGAGCGACCCCGCGTTGACGCCGATCCGGATCGACGTGCCGTGGTCCTTGGCGGCGGCGGCGATCTCACGGACCTGGTCGTCGAACTTGCGGATGTTGCCCGGGTTCACCCGCACCGCGGCGCACCCGGCCTCGATGGCGGCGAAGACGTACTTCGGCTGGAAGTGGATGTCGGCGATCACCGGGATCTGCGAGTGCTGGGCGATCTCGGGCAGCGCGTCCGCGTCGTCCTGGGACGGGCAGGCCACCCGGACGATGTCGCAACCCGCCGCGGTCAGCTCGGCGATCTGCTGCAGCGTGGTGTTCACGTCGGAGGTCAGCGTCGTGGTCATCGACTGCACCGAGATCGGGGCGTCCCCGCCGACGAGCACCTTGCCGACCTTGATCTGACGGGTCTTGCGCCGCGGTGCGAGCACCGGCGGCGGCGCGGCGGGCATTCCCAGGTCGATCGAGGTCATCGAATTCCTTTTCGTTGCGGCCGTCGTACGACGGGGTGGGTCTGTGCGTGCTGGGTCAGTGCGTGCGAGTCCGGGGTCGTCAGCCGAGCTGGACCGGCGCGACGATGTCGGCGTAGATCAGCACCACGCTCATCACCAGGATGACGCCGGCCATCACGTAGGCGACCGGCAGCAGCTTGGCGACGTCGAAGTAGCCCGGGTCCGGCCGTCGGAGCAGCCGGGCCAGGCCGCGGCGGACCGCCTCGTACAGCGCGCCGGCGATGTGCCCGCCGTCCAGGGGCAGCAGTGGCACGAAGTTGAACATGCCGACGAACAGGTTGATCCCGCCGAGCAGCCCGAGCAGCCCGAAGAACCGGTCGCCGACCGGGATGGTGTCCTGCGAGGCGACCTCGCCGGCGACCCGGCTGGCCCCGACGACGCTCATCGGACTGTCCGCGGCTCGCTGCTCGAGCCCGAGCGCGGCCTTGGCGGCGTCGTACAGCTTCGTCGGCATGTGCGCGAGCGCCTCCACCGTGCGCCGGGTGTAGTCGCCCATCGTGGTCAGCACGAACACCGGTCCCTGCTTCTCCAGGACGACGTCGGGGACCACCCCGAGGAACCCGACCTCGACGATGCGCTGGGGGTTGTCCGCCGACTCCGGCCGGGCGGACACGGTGGTGTTCGTGGTCTTGGTGACCTGCTCGCCGTCGCGGTTCACCACGATCGTGGCGGCCCCGTTCTCGTTGGCGCGGATCAACTTGCTGAACTGCTCCCACGACGTCACCGCGGTGCCGTTGAACGAGACCACCTCGTCGCCGGGCTGCAGGCCCGCTCGCTTCGCCGGCGCCACCGGGTCCGCGGGAGTGCACTTGCGCTCCTGGGAGCCGACGGTGTCGGGGGTGACGGCGATGACGCAGTCGGAGACCTTGTCGATGGTCGTGGTGGTGACCGCGGCTCCGTGGATCATGAAGACCGCGCCGAAGAGCAGGAAGGCCAGGACCAGGTTCACCGTGGGGCCGCCGGCCATCACGATGACCTTCTTCCACCACGGCAGCCGGTAGAACAGGCGCTCCTCGTCGCCGGCCTCGACGAGCTCGTACTCCGCGGCGCGCGCGTCGGAGATCAGCTGGGTGAACATCCCGGTGTTGGACTTGCGGACCTTGACCCGGCCGGCCTCGTCGACCTCCGGGTCGTCGCCCGGCGGGAGCATCCCGACGAGCTTGACGTAACCGCCCAGCGGGACGGCCTTGACGCCGTACTCGGTCTCGCCGCGACGCGTGGACCACAGGGTGCGGCCGAACCCGATGAAGTACTGGGTGACCTTCACGCCGAACTTCTTGGCAGGGATCATGTGGCCGAGCTCGTGCAGCCCGATCGAGGCGGCCACGCCCACCACGAACAGCACCACGCCGAGCGTGTACATCAGCACGGTCATCGAGCAGGGCCCTTCATCGGATGGCGGCGGCCCGGGCGCGCGCCCAGGCGTCCGCAGCGAGTACGTCGTCGACGGTCAGGTCCGTCACCGTCGAGGGTACGTCGTGCGCCTCGTCCATGCTCGCCAGAACCCGCTCCACCGTCGGGACGATGTCGGTGAACCTCATCTCGCCGTCGAGGAACGACTGCACGCAGACCTCGTTGGCGGCGTTGTAGACCGCGGGCGCCACGCCGCCGCGGGAGCCCGCCTGCCGGGCGAGCCGGACCGCCGGGAACGCCTCGTCGTCGAGCGGGAAGAAGTCCCAGGTCTGCGGCGCGGTCCAGTCGACCGGCGGCGCCGCGTCGGGCACCCGGTCCGGCCACGCCAGGCCCATCGCGATCGGGATCATCATCGACGGAGGCGAGGCCTGGGCCAGTGTCGAGCCGTCGTGGAACTCGACCATCGAGTGCACCACCGAGGTCGGGTGGACCACGACCTCGATCCGGTCGAATCCGATCCCGAACAGCAGGTGCGCCTCGATGACCTCCAGGCCCTTGTTGACCAGGGTGGCGGAGTTGATCGTGACGAACGGCCCCATGTCCCAGGTCGGGTGCGCGAGCGCCTGCTCGGGGGTGACGTCGTGCAGCTCGTCGCGACCCCGGCCGCGGAACGGCCCGCCGCTCGCGGTGAGGACCAGCTTGCGCACCTCGTCGGCGCGTCCCCCACGCAGGCACTGGGCGAGCGCGCTGTGCTCGGAGTCCACGGGCACGATCTGGCCCGGCTTCGCCCGCGAGGTCACCACCGGGCCGCCGATGATCAGCGACTCCTTGTTGGCCAGCGCCAGGGTGTTCCCCGCGTCGAGCGCCGCCAGCGTCGGTCGGAGCCCGACCGCGCCGGTGATGCCGTTGAGCACCACGTCGGCATCCAGCGCCGCGGCGGTGCACGACGCGTCCTCACCCAGCCCGGAGTAGGCCGGTGCGAACTCGTCGACCTGCGCCGCGAACAGGTCGCGGTGGCTGCCGCCGGCGGTCAGTGCCACGACCCGGAACCGGTCCGGGTTCGCCCGCACCACGTCGAGGGCCTGGGTGCCGATGGACCCCGTGGAGCCGAGGATGACCAGGTTGCGTGGAGAGCTCACGGTGCCCATCCTGCCCGACGATCGGTCGCCACGACGGATTCCGTGGTCTGGACCGGATCTCAGTACCCTTTTGGTCGCCGACTGCGGGCACCGACAGGACTTATCCGTAGCCAGGAGCCGCTGTGACCGCGTAGATTGCCCCCATGACCGAGGCTCCCCCAACCCCCGGCCGCGGCGGACCCGCACTCCCCCAGGAACGGCGGCTCGTCACCGAGATCCCCGGCCCGCGCTCCCGCGCCAAGCTCGAGCGCCGGGCGCGCCACGTGGCCTCCGGGGTCGGCACGACCCTGCCGGTCTTCGTCGAGGCCGCCGGCGGCGGAGTCCTCGTCGACGCCGACGGGAACTCGCTGATCGACCTCGCCTCCGGGATCGCGGTGACCAGCGTCGGCAACGCCGCGCCGGAGGTCGTCGAGCGGGTGACCGAGCAGGTGCAGGCGTTCACCCACACCTGCTTCATGGTGACGCCGTACGACGGCTACGTGGACGTCTGCGAGAAGCTCGCCGAGCTCACCCCGGGCAGCCACGAGAAGCGCTCGGCGCTGTTCAACTCCGGGGCCGAGGCCGTCGAGAACGCCGTGAAGATCGCGCGCGCCCACACCGGCCGGATGGCGGTCGGTGTGTTCGACCACGCCTACCACGGGCGCACGAACCTGACGATGGCGATGACCGCCAAGAACATGCCCTACAAGCACTCGTTCGGGCCGTTCGCCAACGAGGTCTACCGGGCGCCGATGTCCTACCCGTTCCGCGAGCCGGCTGCGCTCACCGGCGAGCAGGCCGCCGACCGGGCGATCGACGTGTTCGAGAAGCAGGTCGGCGCCTCGAACCTCGCCTGCGTGGTCGTGGAGCCGATCCAGGGGGAGGGTGGCTTCGTCGTACCGGCCGACGGCTTCCTGCCCCGGCTGCGCGAGTGGACCGAGGCGCGCGGGATCGTCCTCGTCGCCGACGAGATCCAGTCGGGGTTCTGCCGCACCGGCGACTGGTTCGCCTGCGACCACGAGGGCGTCGTACCGGACCTGGTCACCACCGCCAAGGGCATCGCCGGCGGGTTCCCGCTCGCCGCGGTCACCGGCCGCGCCGAGATCATGGACGCCGTGCACGTGGGCGGCCTGGGCGGCACCTACGGCGGCAACCCGGTCGCGTGCGCCGCCGCGCTCGGGGCCATGGAGGCGATGCAGAAGTACGACCTGAACGCCGCGGCGCGACGGCTCGGCGAGGTCATGCTCCACAGGCTCGACGCACTGAGGGGGGCGCATCCCTGCGTGGGAGACGTCCGGGGCCGGGGGGCCATGGTGGCGGTCGAAATCGTCGGCACGGACGGGCACACCCCTGAGCCTGTCCGTGCCGGCTCGATCTCGGCCTACTGCCACAGCCACGGCGTCGTCACGCTGACCTGTGGCACCTACGGCAACGTGCTGCGCTTCCTGCCGCCGCTCTCGATGCCCCTGGAACTGCTCGAGGAGGCCTTCGACGTGGTGGCCGAGGCGTTCGACGCCACCGCCTGACCGGTCCGGTCGGCCCCAGCCGTCTCTGCCGTTTCGCCCGCACGCGGGCCCTGGCATCCCTAAAGTGTCAGCGGAGGTGTCGCATGGGAGTGTCAGCGTCGGGGACCAGAGGAATCTCGACCCGCGCGGTCAGGTCGTTCCTGATCGTGTTCTTCGTGCTGTTCGGCTTCGTCGTCTACTTCTACGGCCCGCCCGTCACACCGACCGTGCGCGCCGCCGCCAACCAGGCCTGCAACGAGCACGCCGGCGGCAACTTCCGCAGCTACCGGCTCGACTGGGTCTCGTGGCCCGACCAGAACCCGCACTGGGCCTGCTGGGACGCCCGCAAGCCGATGGAGAAGGCGGTCAGCCTCGGCTGGTGGGTCAACCCCTTCAGCTGACCGACCCGACGCCCAGCACCTCGCGGACGCCCCAGGGCGAGCCGTATTCGGTGAGCAGGTCGAGGAACGGCTGCGCGTCGAACGCCTCGGGCCCGAGCACGCCTGCGCCGGTCCAGGTGCCGTTCGCCAGAAGCTCGAGTGCCACCACCGGGTTCACCGCGGTCTGCCAGACCACGCACTGGTGGCCGTACTCGCGCATGGACCACTCGTTGTCCACGACGTGGTAGAGGTACGTCGAGCGCGGGTTCCCGTCCTTGCCGGTGCCGGTCACCCAAAGGCCGGCGCACGTCTTGCCCCGCATCGAGTCGCCGAGGCCGGCCGGGTCCGGCAGGCAGGCGGCGACCACGTCACGCGGTGAGACCTCGACGCCGCCGACCTTCACGGTGTCGGTCCGGTCGAGGCCGAGCTTGTGCAGCGTCTTGAGCACGTCGATGAACTCATCACCGAGGCCGTACTTGAACGTCACCCGCTTCGCGTCGACCCAGCGCGGCATCAGGAGCACCTCCTCGTGCTCCACGTTGACGCATTCGACGGGACCGATCCCCTCGGGGAAGTCGAACACCTCCGGCTCGCTGAACGGCTCGGTGGTGAACCAGTCCCGGCCCTTCTCCCAGACCACGGGCGGGTTCAGGCACTCCTCGATCGTCGTCCAGATCGAGAACGACGGCGCGAACTCGTATCCCGCCACCGTCAGGTTCGCCCCGTCCCGCACACCGAGCTCGTCGATCTCGGCGAACAGGTGGTCGGCGGCGTAGCGGGCGAACACGTCGGACAACCCGGGCTCCACGCCGATGCCGCAGAGGGCCAGGCGTCCGGCCTTCTCCCACTCCCCCGCCTTCGCGAACTGCTCGTCGCCGAGCTTCACGCCGACCTCGGAGTACGGCGACTCCGGGTGCGGCCGCGACAGGCTCATCGCCATGTCGAGGTAGTCTGCCCCGGCCGCGAACGCCCCCTCGAAGATCGGCATCACGAACCGCGGGTCGACCGCGTTCATCACGTGGGTGCACCGGTGCTCGCGCACCAGCGCGGTGACCGACTCGGCCGAGGACGCGTCGACCTGTGCCGCGACGAACCGGTCGTCCACCGCAGCCGCTCGCTCGGCCCGACCGCGGTCGTAGTCGGCGACCACCACGGTCTCGAAGAAGTCACGCCTGGCCGCGATCGCGGTGAACGCCGCGCCGACGCCGCCGGCTCCGACGAGAAGGATCCGCATGCCGCTCACTCGCCGATGAAGGACATCACGTGCTTGATGCGCGTGTAGTCCTCGAGGCTGTACATCGACAGGTCCTTGCCGTGGCCGGAGTACTTGAAGCCGCCGTGCGGCATCTCCGAGACGAACGGGATGTGCGTGTTGATCCACACCACCCCGAAGTCGAGCCCGCGCGCCATCCGCAGGGCGCGGCCGTGGTCCTTGGTCCACACCGAGGACGCCAGCCCGTACTTCACGCCGTTCGCCCAGCGCAGGGCCTCGTCCTCGTCGGAGAACCGCTGCACGGTGATGACCGGTCCGAAGATCTCCTCCTGGATCGCCTCGTCGTCCTGCTTGAGCCCGCTGACCACGGTGGGGGTGTAGAAGTAGCCGCGGTCGCCCTGGCGGGACCCGCCGATCTCGACGTGGGCGTGGCCGGGGAGCCGGTCGACCATGCCGCTGACCCGGGCGAGCTGGTTCTCGTTGTTGAGCGGCCCGTAGAGCACGTCTGCGTCGTCGGGCATGCCGGTCCTGGTGCTGCGCGCCTGCTCGGTGATCGCGGCGACGAAGTCGTCGTGCACGCCCGGCCCCGCGAGCACCCGCGTCGCTGCAGTGCAGTCCTGCCCGCCGTTGAAGTAGCCGGCCGTGGCGATCGCCTCGGCCGCAGCCTCGATGTCGGCGTCGTCGAAGATCACCACGGGAGCCTTGCCGCCCAGCTCGAGGTGGGTGCGCTTGAGCTTGGTCCCCGCCGACTGTGCGACCTCGCTGCCGGCGCGCACCGACCCGGTGATCGCCACCAGCTCGGGGATCGGGTGGTCCACGATCGCGCGACCGGTGTCCCGGTCGCCGGTGATCACGTTGAACACCCCCGGCGGCAGGAACTCCTGGGCCAGCTCGGCGAACAGCGTGGTGGACGCCGGGGTGGTGTCCGACGGCTTGAGCACGACGCAGTTCCCGGCCGCCAAGGCAGGCGCGATCTTCCAGATCATCATCATCAGCGGGTAGTTCCACGGGGTCACCTGGCCGACCACGCCGATCGGCTCGCGGCGGATCATCGAGGTGTAGCCGCGCATGTACTCACCCGACGACCTGCCCTCGAGCACCCGGGCGGCTCCGGCGAAGAACCGCAGCTCGTCGACCGACGGCGGAAGCTCCTCCTCGGCGGTCAGGTGGATCGGCTTGCCGGTGTTCTCGCACTCGACGGCGACGAACTCGTCAGCCCGCGCCTCGAGCGCGTCGGCGATCTTGAGCAGTGCCACCTGCCGTTCGCCCGGGGTGCTGTCGCGCCAGGAGGCGAACGCCTCGTCGGCCGCACGCATCGCCCGGTCGACGTCCTCGGCGCCGGAAGCGGGGGCCTGTGCGTACACCTCGCCGGTCGCCGGGTTGATGACGTCGTAGGTCTCCCCCGATGCCGACGCCACCGTCTCGCCACCGATGATGTTGTGGAACTGCTTCGTCACTGCTGATCGCTCCCTGACTACTGCTCGTGGACCGGTCGGAACTCTGCGCTGAGCCTAGCGAGTCGGCGACGGAATCGGTATGGGTATCGCCCATTGACAATGGGTTACTTCCTCAGGGGCCGCCGTTCACGACGGATTCACTTGCACGCCGCGTCTTGCCGCGGCAAGATGGTCCAGAACTGCAGACCCTGTGCGAGAGGCGGAGACATGTCCCACGGCGCCATGGACGACGAGGTGTACGGCGACCTCCAGCGGTCCGCGCGGGACCACCTGTGGATGCACTTCACCCGGATGTCGAGCTACGAGCAGGCCGACGTCCCGGTGATCGTGCGGGGCGAGGGTCCCTACATCTACGACGCGAAGGGGAAGAAGTACCTCGACGCACTCGCGGGGCTGTTCGTCAGCCAGCTCGGCCACGGCCGCACCGACCTCGCCGCAGGCGGCCGCCACGCAGGCCGCCGAGCTCGCATTCTTCCCGCTCTGGTCCTACGCCCACCCCAAGGCGATCGAGCTCGCCGAGCGGCTGGCCGGCTACGCCCCCGGCGACCTGAACCGGGTGTTCTTCACCACCGGCGGCGGCGAGGCCGTCGAGACCGCGTGGAAACTGGCGAAGAACTACTTCAAGCTCACCGGCAGGCCGATGAAGCACAAGGTGATCAGCCGGGCGATCGCCTACCACGGCACCACCCAGGGGGCACTGTCGATCACTGGGCTGCCCGACCTCAAGGCGATGTTCGAGCCGCTGGTCCCCTCGACGTTCCGGGTGCCGAACACGAACTTCTACCGCGCCCCCGAGCACGGCGACGACCCCGAGGCGTTCGGCCGCTGGGCCGCCGACCAGATCGCCGTCGCCATCGAGAACGAAGGTCCGGAGACCGTGGCAGCGGTCTTCCTCGAGCCGGTGCAGAACGCGGGCGGCTGCTTCCCTCCCCCGCCCGGCTACTTCCAGCGGGTGCGCGAGATCTGCGACGAGTACGACGTGCTGCTGGTCAGCGACGAGGTCATCTGCGCGTTCGGACGGCTCGGCCACATGTTCGGCGCCGAGCGGTACGACTACCAGCCGGACATGATCACCTTCGCCAAGGGGCTCACCTCCGGCTACTCCCCGCTGGGCGGCATGGTCGCCACCGATCGGCTGATGGAGCCGTTCCTGAAGGGGACCAACACCTTCCTGCACGGCTACACCTTCGGTGGCCACCCGGTGTCCTCGGCAGTCGCGCTCGCCAACCTCGACGCGTTCGAGAACGAGGGGATCAACAAGCGCGTGCTCGCCAACGAGGGCGCGTTCCGCAGCACGTTGGAGAAGCTCTACGACCTCCCGATCGTCGGCGACGTGCGCGGAGACGGGTACTTCTACGGCATCGAGCTGGTCAAGGACAAGGCCACCAAGGAGACCTTCAACGACGAGGAGTCCGAGAAGCTGCTGCGCGGATTCCTGTCCAAGGCGCTCTACGAGGCTGGGCTGTACTGCCGCGCCGACGACCGCGGCGACCCGGTCATCCAGCTCTCGCCGCCGCTGATCTGCGAGCAGGAGCACTTCGACGAGATGGAGCAGAAGCTCCGTTCGGTCCTCACCGAGGCCTGGACGAAGCTCTGACCTCGGGGTCGACGCTCCGGAATGCTGACCGGGCACCGGGCGTTGCCCCGGTATGTCGCACCTGTTCTCGCCCGTCCAGCTCCGATCCACGACGATCCGCAACCGGGTCTGGGTCGCGCCCATGTGCCAGTACTCGGCCGTCGACGGCGTCCCGAACGACTGGCACCTGGTGCACCTCGGGTCGTTCGCCCGGGGCGGCGCCGGGCTGGTGCTGACCGAGGCGACGGGCGTCTCACCACAGGGCCGTATCTCCCCGGCGGACACCGGGATCTGGAACGACGAGCAGGTCGCCGCCTGGGCGCGGATCGTGGAGTTCGTGCACGCGCAGGGCGCCACTGCCGGCATGCAGCTCGGCCACGCCGGCCGCAAGGCCTCGACCCGACCCCCGTTCGCGGGCCGCGGCACGGTGCCTGCCGACGAGGGCGGCTGGCCCACGGTCGGACCGTCGGCGGTCGCGTTCCCCGGCCTCGCCGAGCCACGTGAGCTCGCACCGGCGGACATCGACCAGGTCGTCTCCGACTTCGCGGACGGAGCGACCCGCGCCCTGCGTGCGGGCTTCGACGTCCTGGAGATCCACGCCGCGCACGGCTACCTCCTGCACCAGTTCCTCTCACCGCTGTCGAACCACCGCCAGGACGAGTACGGCGGTTCCTTCGACAACCGCGTGCGGCTGCTGCTGCGCGTGGTCGGGGCGGTCCGTGACGCCGTCCCCGCCGAGACCCCGCTCCTGGTCCGGATCTCCGCCACCGACTGGGCGGAGGGTGGCTGGACCGGCGACGACTCGGTGGCGCTCTCCCGGCTGCTGCACCGGGCCGGGGTCGACCTGGTCGACGTCTCGACCGGCGGCAACGTCCCCGCGGACGTCCCGGTCGAGCCCGGCTACCAGGTGCCGTTCGCCGCTCGTGTCCGCCACGAGGCCGGGGTCCCCACCGGAGCCGTGGGGCTCATCACCGGGCCCAAGCAGGCCGAGGAGATCGTGGCGAGCGGCCAGGCCGACGTGGTGCTGCTCGCGCGCGCGATGCTGCGTGACCCGCACTGGGCGCTGCGCGCCGCCCACGAGCTCGGCGTCCCGGTCGGCGACGGAGTCGACTGGCCTCCGCAGTACCTCCGAGCCACGCTCGACTGACGTCGGCGGCGGCAATCGAACCGATAGGACGCCCGGGTCAGGAGTCGAAGCCGAGCCCGGCCCGGTCGAGCGCGCGCAGCCACAGGTTGCGCCGGCCACCGCGGGCGTCGGCGCGCGTCAGCGACCAGCGGGTGAGCTGCACGCCCGTCCAGCGCAGCGGCTCCGGGGGAAACGGCAGCGGCTTCTCCTGCACCATCCGCAGCCGGGTCCGCTCGGTGTCGGCGCCGTCGAGCAGGTCGAGCACGACGTCGGCCCCGAAGCGGGTCGCGGCGACCCCCAGGCCGGTGTAGCCCAGCGCGTAGCCCACGCGCCCGTCGTACGCCGTGCCGAAGAACGCCGCGAACCGGGTGCAGGTGTCGATCACGCCGGCCCAGCGGTGCGAGAAGCGCACTCCCTCCAGCTGCGGGAAGGTCGCGAAGAAGTGCTCGGCGAGCCTCGCATGCGTGGGACCCTGCTGCTCCAGCGCCGGGTCGATCCGGCTGCCGTAGCGGTAGACCGCGTCGTAGCCGCCCCACAGGATCCGGTCGTCCCGGGTCAGCCGGTAGTAGTGGAACAGGTTCGCGGAGTCCCCGATCCCCTGCCGCCCCGACCACCCGACCGCGGCCTTCTGCTCGGCGGTCAGCGGCTCGGTCGTCAGCACGTAGTCGTAGACCGGCACGGTCATCAGTCGCAACCGGCGCAGCAGCGGCGGGAAGGCGTTGGTGGCCAGCACCACCCGCGCCGTCACCACCCGACCGTGCGGAGTCGACACCACCATCCGGCCGCCTGCGCGCTCGAGGCCGGTGACCGGAGTGTCTTCGTGGATGCGTACACCGAGCCGCAGGCAGGCGTCGCGCAGCCCCCAGGCCAGGCGCGCCGGCTCCACCATGGCGGTGCCGTGGGTGTCCTCGAGCGCACCGAGGTACGTCGGCGAGGCCACTTCGGCCCGGGTCTGCGCCCCGTCGAGCAGGCGTACGTCGTGCCCGGCGGCGCCCATCGCTGCCGCCAGCTCTGCGAGCTCCTCGACCTGGTGCTCGGCGGTGGCCACCGCCAGCTCGCCGGTCCTCTCGAACCGGCAGTCGATGCCGTAGCGCTGCACGGTGTCCCCGATGGCACGCAGGTTCTCCGCACCGATCCGGTCGAGCTCGGCCAGCTCGTCGGGCCAGCGCTCGATCCCGTTGCCGAACCCGTGGGTCAGGCTCGAGGAGGCGAAGCCGCCGTTGCGGCCGCTGGCCTGGTCGCCGCAGGAGGCCGCCTCGAGCAGGACCACGTCGCGACCTGGGTCCCTTTCCTTGGCGCGCAGCGCCGCCCACAGGCCGGTGTAGCCGCCGCCGACGACCACCAGGTCCGCGTGAGCCGCCCCGTGCAGGGCAGCGAGACGGGCCGGGCGAGCCGGGTCGTCGAGCCAGAAGACCCCCGGACGTGCCGCGGCCAGCGCCTGCGCGGCCCAGGTGGTGGCCGGGGTCACGACACGGCGCGCTCGCGGCGACGCTGGACCGCGCCGCTGCCGAGCACCAGCAGCAGCGCCAGCAGGAACATCACCGTGCCGACGACGTTGACCTGCGGCGGGATGCCGCGCTGCGCCGAGCCCCAGACGTACATCGGGAAGGTGATCGTGTTCCCGTGGTTGAAGTTCGTGACGATGAAGTCGTCGAACGACAGCGAGAAGCTCAGCAGCGCCGCGGCCAGGATGCCCGGGAACACCAACGGGAAGGTCACCCGCCAGAACGTCTGCCACTCGTTGGCGTACAGGTCCATCGCCGCCTGCTCGTAGCGCGAGTCCAGGCCGGCCAGCCGGGCCTTGACCGTCACCACGACGAAGGACAGGCAGAACATGATGTGGGCCAGCAGGATCGACCAGAAGCCGAGCTTCCCCGAGAGCCCCGCGGCGGTGAACAGCGCGAGCAGCGAGGAGCCCATGACCACCTCCGGGGTGGCCATCGGCAAGAAGATGAGCAGGCTGGTCACGGCGCGCCCCCGGAACCGGTGCCGGACCAGCGCGAAGGCGGCGAGAGTGCCGAGCAGCGTCGCCACCACGGTGGCGAGGAAGCCGATCTGCAGACTGGTCACCACCGACGAGCACATGCCGGGCTCGCCGCACGGGTCGCGCCAGTTGTCCAGCGTGAAGCCGTTGAACTCGTAGTTCAGCCGACTGGTCGGGTTGTTGAAGCTCATCAGCACGACGAAGAAGATCGGAAGGAACATGTAGAGCAGCACGAGCAGCGCCACGAACATGATGAAGTGGTCGCTCACCCACCGGCCCAGCCGCTGCATCACACCAGCTCCTCGGTCCCGGCCCGGCGCACGTAGAACAGCACCATCAGCACGATCGCGGCCATCAGCACCACCGAGCTGGCGGCGGCCGCGGGGTAGTTCAGCTGCACGAGGAAGAGGCTGTCGATGACGTTGCCGATCATCCGCTGCTGCGGAGTGCCGAGCAGCTGGGAGTTGATGTAGTCACCGGCGGCCGGGATGAACGTCAGCAGCGTGCCCGCGACGACCCCCGGCATCGACAGCGGCAGCGTGATCTTGCGGAACGACGTGAACCCGTCGGCGTACAGGTCCTTGCCCGCCTCGACCAGCCGGGGGTCGATCTTCTCCAGGCTGGCGTACAGCGGCAGCACCATGAACGGCAGGAAGTTGTAGGTCAGGCCGGTGACCACCGCCACCGACGTCGCGAGCAGCCGGCCGTCGTTGGCGAGCAGCCCGACCGCCTTGAGCGCGTCCACGATGAACCCGTTGTCGGCCAGGATCGACTTCCAGGCCAGGGTGCGCACCAGGAAGCTGGTGAAGAACGGCGCGATCACCATCACCAGCATCAGGTTCTTCCAGCGGCCGGCCTTGAACGCGATCGCGTAGGCGAGCGGGTAGCCGAGCAGCAGCGAGAGCAGCGTCGCGATCCCGGCGTAGAGCAGCGAGCGCAGGAACTGGGTCTGGTAGGTCGTGAGCACGTCCAGGTAGTTGCCGAACGACCAGGTCATCGCGTAGCCGGTGTCGAGCGAGCCGTTGGGGTCGTAGAGCGAGGTGGCGGCGAGCTGGATCGTCGGTACGGCGAAGAACAGCAGCAGCCAGGCGATCGCCGGGAGCAGCAGCAGGTAGCCGGTCCGCCCGGAGCGACGTTCCTGCGCCTCCTCCGCACCGGTGCCGGGGGCGGCGTGACCGAGCTGGGCGACGCTCACGCGGCTCCCCCGGCCAACGCGGCGTAGGTCTCATCACCGGCGTGCGCGTCCTGGTCGGCGTCGAGCACGAACGTGTGGGCGGGACTCCAGTGCAGGTCCACGCGGTCGCCGGGCCGGAAGCCCTCCCGGGCGCCGGTGTTCTGCTCGAAGACGGTGAGCTCCTGGCCCCACTGCATCTTCACGAGGTACTGGGTGCTCACGCCGATGAAGCTCACGTCGGTGATCACCCCGTCCGGGAGCAGGTTGGAGTCGTCCTGGATCTCGGTCCCGGCGTGAGCGAGGAACACCTTCTCCGGACGGGCACCCACCCAGACGCTGCCGTCGCGCCGGCGCGCCCGCGACACCGGCGCGCGGACGGTGGTGCCCTGCACGTCGACCACCACCTGGTCCGCGCCGGCGACGTTCACGGTGCCGCTGACGAGGTTGGACTGGCCGAGGAAGTTCGAGACGAACGTGGTGGCAGGGTTGTCGTAGAGGTCGACCGGCGCCCCGAGCTGCTCGATCACGCCCCGGTTCATCACCGCGACCGTGTCGGCCATCGTCATGGCCTCCTCCTGGTCGTGGGTGACATGGATGAACGTGATCCCGACCTCGGTCTGGATCCGCTTGAGCTCGATCTGCATCTGCCGGCGCAGCTTGAGGTCGAGCGCGCCGAGCGGCTCGTCGAGCAGCAGCACGCGTGGCCGGTTGATCAGCGCACGGGCCAGAGCGACCCGCTGCTGCTGGCCGCCGGAGAGCTGAGGGGGCTTGCGCTTGCCGAACCCCGAGAGCTCCACCAGCTCGAGCATCTCCTCGACGGACTTCTTGACGTCCTTGACGCCACGGCGGCGCAGCCCGAACGCGACGTTCTCGAAGATGTCGAGGTGCGGGAACAGCGCGTAGTTCTGGAACACGGTGTTGACCGGGCGCTTGTAGGGCTTGAGCCGGCTGATGTCCTCCCCCGCCAGCTCGATGGTGCCCACGGTCGGTTCCTCCAGCCCCGCCACCATCCGCAGCGTCGTGGTCTTGCCGCAGCCGGACGGGCCGAGGAGGGCGAAGAACTGGCCACTGCCGACCTCCAGATCGAGGTCGTCCACGGCGGTGAAGTCACCGAAGCGCTTGGTGACCTTGGTGAGGGTGAGGTCGGCCCCCGCCTCGCCGGTGGCCGTGGTCCCGGACACCGCGCTCAGGCCCCGATCACCGCAGCGAACTGCTGCTGGTACTTCTGCTCGGTCTTGGAGTCCATTGCCATGAAGTCGTGGGTGTTGGCCATCAGGTCGCTCCCGGGGAAGATCAGCTCGTTCTCGGCGAGGCTCGGGTCGATCTTGGTCATCGCCTCCTGCGCCCCCTGCACCGGACAGATGTAGTTCACCCAGGCCGCCACCTCGGCGGCGATCTCGGGCTGGTAGTAGAAGTTCATCCACTCCTCGGCGTTCGTCTTGTGGTCTGCCTTGTTCGGCACGATCATGTTGTCGCTCCAGAAGGAGAGCCCCTCCTCGGGCGCGACGAACTTGATGTTCGGGTTGTCGAACTGGAGCTGGATGATGTCGCCGGACCACGCCTCGCAGGCGACGATGTTTCCCTTGACGAGGTCCTGGGCGTACTCGTTCCCCGTGAACGCGCGGACCTGCCCCGACTGGACGACCTTGTCCAACCGGTCGACGGCGGCGCCGAACTCGTCCGCGGTGAAGTCCTCGGGGTCGGCGCCCTCGAGCAGCAGCATGAAGATCATCGTGTCCTGCATCTCCGAGAGCAGGCTGATCTTGCCCTTCAGATCGCTGCGGGTCAGCAGCTCGTCGAAGCTCTTCACCTCACCGGTGAGGTCGGCGTTGTAGGCGATCCCGGTCAGCCCGCTCTGCCAGGGCACGGAGTAGTCGCGGTTCTCGTCCCAGCTGGGGCTGCGCAGGTTCTCCACCAGGTTCGCCTCGACGTTGGGCAGGTTGCCCTTGTCGAGCGGCTGGATCCAGCCGAGGTTGATCATCCGGGCGGCCATGTAGTCGGTGAGCGCGAACATGTCGCGCCCGGTCGGCTGGCAGTCGGCCAGCTGGTTGCGCACGATGCCGAAGAACTCGGCGTTGTCGTTGACGTCGGTCACGTAGTCGACCTGGATCCCGGTGGCCTTCTGGAACTGCTCGAGGCTCGGGTAGACCGTCTTCTTCTTGCCGTTGCGCTTGACCTTCTTCTGGTCGATGTAGAGCGGCCAGTTGGAGAAGTGCAGCGTCTTCTCGGTCGCCGAGAGGTCCTTGCTGACGCACGACTCGGTCGTCTGCTTCGCCGCCTCGGTGCCGCAGGCGGCCAGCAGCCCCGGGCTCGCCGCGGCGAGGCCCGCGAGCGACGCACCGCGCAGGAAGCCGCGCCGACTCACCCCCGTCGCACCGAGCTGTCGCAGCAGCTGTTCTCGTGGTCCGTGACGGTGCGGCATCAGGCAGGTCCTCTCGCCGGAAGGGGTGGGCCCAGACGCTGTGGATACTGTCAGACCTTCTGGCCTTCTACAAGGGATTCGGTGGAGTTGTAACTCCGCTGCAACGAATTCCGGTGGTTGTTTGCTACGAATTCTTTGACGTACGCCGACCCTGCTGCCAAGATCTGCCCATGAGCGCGCGAAGCGGGAGAAACGGTGGGAACGCTGTCGTGCTCGACGACGTCTCCAAGGCGATCATCGAGGAACTCCAGCAGGACGGACGGCGGTCGTACGCCGCGATCGGCAAGGTGGTGGGTCTCTCCGAGGCCGCCGTCCGACAACGGGTGCAGCGGCTGATCGACAACGGGGTCATGCAGGTGGTCGCGGTGACCGATCCCCTCGAGCTCGGGTTCGCCCGCCAGGCAATGATCGGGATCCGGGTCCGGGGCGACCTGGAGCGCATCGCCGACCAGATCGCGGAGCTTGACGAGGTCGACTACGTCGTGGTCACCGCCGGCTCCTACGACCTGCTCGTCGAGGTGGTGTGCGAGAGCGACGAGGCGCTGCTGCACGTGCTGTCCCACAAGATCCGCACCATCGAGAACGTGGAGTCCACCGAGACGTTCATGTACCTCAAGCTGCGCAAGCAGACCTACTCCTGGGGCGTGCGCTGAGCGCGCCCCACTACGCCGGCCTCTCCCTGTGGCACGAGACCGCCGGTGACGACTGGCTCCCCCGGCCCGCACTTCCGGGCAGCTCGGAGGTCGACGTGGCGATCGTCGGCGCCGGGTTCACCGGCCTGTGGACGGCGTACTACCTGCTGCGCGCCGATCCCTCGCTGCGCGTCACCGTCCTGGAGGCGGAGACCGCCGGCTTCGGCGCGTCGGGACGCAACGGCGGATGGTGCTCGGCACTGTTCCCCGCGTCCTCGGCGAAGCTGACGGCACTCCCCGGCTCGTCGCACGACGCGGCGCTGGCCCAGCACCGCGCGATGCGGGCCACCGTGGACGAGGTTCTGCGCGTCGCCGACGAGGAGAGGATCGACGCGCGCGCCCACAAGGGCGGAACGCTGTCGCTGGCCCGGTCCCGCGCCCAGCTGCGACGGGCCCGCGACGAAGTCGAAGAGGCCCGGGCCTGGGGACGTGACGAGTCCGAGCTGCGGCTGCTGGACCGCACCGAGGCCCGCAACCGGCTCGACGCCACGGGAACGCTGGGGGCCACGTTCACCCCGGACTGCGCCGCCATCCACCCCGCCCGGCTGGCACGGGGCCTGGCGAGAGCCGTCGAGGTCCGCGGCGGCCGCATCTACGAACAGACGCGGGTGCTGGAGATCTCCGGCCGCACGCTGCGCACCGATCACGGGACGGTGCGCGCCGACGCCGTCGTCCGGGCCACCGAGGGCTACACGCCGGCGCTGCCGAGGATGCGTCGGGCCGTCGTCCCCGTCTACTCGCTGGTGATCGCGAGCGCTCCGCTACCGGCCGACACCTGGGAACGAATCGGACTGCGGGACCGGGAGACCTTCACCGACGGCCGGCACCTGATCATCTACGGCCAGCGCACCGCCGACGACCGGCTGGTGCTCGGCGGTCGGGGGGCCCCGTACCACTACGGCTCAGGGGTGCACCCGTCCCACGACCGCGAGACCGCCGTCTTCGCCAACCTGCACCGCACCGCGGTCGACATGTTCCCGGCCTTGGCCGGAGCCCCCTTCACCCATGCCTGGGGCGGGCCGCTCGCCATTCCCCGGGACTGGTGCGCCTCCGTCGGCTACGACCCGCGCTCCGGGTTCGGCTGGGCCGGCGGCTACGTCGGCGACGGAGTCAGTACGACGAACCTCGCGGGCCGGACGCTGCGCGACCTGATCCTCGGCCACAGCACCGAGCTCACCGCGCTGCCCTGGGTCCAGCACCGGTCCCGTCGCTGGGAACCCGAGCCGCTGCGCTGGCTGGGCGTGAACGCCGGGCTGCGGACCATGGCCCTGGCGGACGTCGAGGAGCGCCTCACCGGGCGGCCGAGCCGGATCGCACATCTGATGGCACCGCTGACCGGCGGGCACTGACCCGGCACATTCCCGGTGGACAAGAGTCCCGGAGACGGTGTCGGATCGGGGTAGAGGCGTTCGTAGTTGGGGTGAGCGGTCGCCTGCGAAGGGCGCCCCAGCACAGGAGATGGTCTGTGGGCAGGGTCGATGTCCGGCAGGTGATCGCCCGGGGCCTGGCTGACCACCACCGCCAACCGCAAGGCCATCCGACCGCATCCGGCGCGATCGACGACGAGCGGCTCCGGCTGATCTTCACCTGCTGCCATCCGGCGCTCGCGATGGAGGCCCGCGTGGCGCTGACGCTGCGCATGGTCGGCGGGCTGACCGTGCGTCGGGACCTGACGGCCGAGGCGCCCCTCGCCGAAGGGCCTCGGCTTTGGTCCGCGACCGACTGGCCGCGGGAGAGGCTCCGGGCCGGTACCAGATCCTCGCAGCGGTCAACGCCGCGCACACCTCCGCCCGCGACGTGCGCGACACCGACGGTCGCAGGTCGTGGCCCTCTACGACCAGCTCGCCCGGCTCGACCCCTCGCCGATCGTCACCCTCAGCCGGGCGGTGGCGGTCGCCGAGCTCGACGGACCGGAGGTGGCGCTGGCGGCCGGCGACCGTCTCGCGGACCCGCTCACCGGCAACACCGCCGAGACCGCCTACCTCGCGCGCCGCCGCGGCCAGCTGGGCTGTCCCCGCATCGGCTCGTTCACGCGGCAGAGCAGCACCGTGTCGCGCAGCCGGGTCCTGACCGCCTGAAATTTGACCGACGGGCTCCCGCCCCCGTTGGGCGCGTTGCCCCGGGAGGCAGCGTGCCAAAGGTTACCTTTTGTTCGAATGTGAACCGGTGGGGCACTGACAGGGGTGGTGATGAACGAGCGTGCTTCCGCGCGGTCCCGGATCTCCGGCGCTGTGGCGGTCACCGTGCTCGTGGCCCTTGCCGAGTTCGCTCTCCTCGCGGCCGTCTACCACGTCGGTGACGGTCTCGACCGGCAACAGACCGCGCAGGCCAACGTCGCCGGGGTGCTGGGCACGATCGGCCAGGAGCCCGCGCCCGCCGTCGCCGCCGCCTCCGGCAAAGCGGTCCAGCAGCTCGTCGACTCGGGGATCGACACGGGTTCCGCGCGTCGTCTCGACGACCTCTACCTGGCCTGGATCGCCGACCCCGCGGACCGGGGCGCCCTCGCGAAGCTGCGCCGGCAGACCGCCGCGGTCGGCCATGAGGTCGAGGCCGAACGGGAGCGCATCGACCGCTACACCCTGATCGCACACGCCGCCCTGCTCGGGATCGTCACGTTGGGGTGGCTCCTGGCGTTCCGGCGGATGCTTCGCCGCCACCGCACGGTCGAAGGCGCCCTCGCCCGCAAACAGGCGTTCGACGCGAACGAGCGCCGTCAGCTCGCCCTGGTCCAGAACAGCACCGACCTGATCGCCGTGCTCGACCACGACTCGACGGTCAGCTTCGTCAGCCCGTCGGTCCACGAGCTGCTCGGCATCCCGCCGGCGCGTCTGGAGGGGCGCAGGCTCGTCGACCTGCTCTCGGCCGAGGACGCAGCCACGCTTGCCCGCAATCTGATGAGCCGGCGTCTCGGCGACCAGCACATCGAGCTGCGCATCCCGCACTCCGACGGCCGCAACCTGGTGTTCGAGGGCACCGTCACCGACCTCAGCCAGGACCCGTCGGTGCTCGGCTGGGTGCTCAACGCGCGCGACGTCACCGAGCGGCACAGCCTGCAGGAGCAGCTCTCCCACCAGTCGTTCCACGACGCGCTCACCGGGCTCGCCAACCGGCAGCTCTTCGCCGACCGCCTGGCCCATGCGCTGTCCCGGCAGACCAGCCGTCCGGCTCCTCTCACCGTGCTGCTGTGCGACCTCGACGACTTCAAGCACGTCAACGACAGCCGCGGCCACGGCGCCGGCGACCAGATCCTGGTCGAGGCCGGCAAGCGGATCGCCCGTGCGCTGGGCCCCGGCGACACGGCCGCCCGGCTCGGGGGCGACGAGTTCGCGATCCTGCTCGAAGGCGGCGACCTGGCGCTGGCCAGCACGGTCGCCAGCCGGATCCAGCACCTGCTGACCGAACCCTTCTATATCGAGGGCACCTCCGTCACGGTCCGGGCCAGCATCGGGATCGCCGAGGCCGTGGCCGGCACCACCACCGGCGAGGAGGTGCTGCGTAACGCCGACGTGGCGATGTACTGGGCCAAGGACCGCGGCAAGTCGACGGTCGCGGTCTACGAGTCCGACCTGCACGCCGCCGCGCTGGAACGGCTCGAGCTGCGCGGGGAGCTGCAGCGCGCCATCCTCGACGAGCAGCTGGTGCTGCACTACCAGCCCACCGTCGACCTGGGCACCGACCGGATCATCGGTTTCGAGGCACTGGTGCGCTGGCAGCACCCGACGCGCGGGCTGATCCAGCCCAACGACTTCATCCCGATCGCGGAGCAGAGCGGCCTGATCGTGCAGCTGGGCAGCTGGGTGCTTCGGGAGGCGTGCCGCGCCGCCGCGGGACTCCAGTCCGATCGCCAGCACCCCACGGTGGCCGTCAACATCGCGGCCCAGCAGGTGTCCGAGCCGGACTTCGTCGACCAGGTCCGCTCGGCTCTCCAGCGAGCCGCGCTGCCGGCCCACCGGCTGGTGCTGGAGATCACCGAGAGCATGCTGCTCGACGACATGGCGCCGGCCATCGAGCGGCTCGCCACCTTGCGCGAGCTCGGCGTCCGGGTGGCCATCGACGACTTCGGCACCGGCTACAGCTCGCTGAGCTACCTCTCCAAGCTGCCGGTCGACATGCTCAAGGTCGACAAGTCCTTCGTCGACCAGGTCTGCGCCGGCACGCACGGCGCATCGGTGACCGAGGCGATCATCGCGATGAGCCGCACCATGCGGCTGGTCACCGTCGCCGAGGGGGTCGAGCTGCCCGAGCAGGCGGCCTGGCTCGAGGACGCCAGCTGCACGCTCGGCCAGGGCTTCCTCTGGTCCCGACCCGTCGAGCTCGAGCACGCCCGGCTGCTGCTGCGCGAGGGCATCGTGCCGCGGCAGCGGGCCCGCCGTGAGCCCAGCACCCAGGACGAGGGCTGGCCGCCGGCGCACCGGACGCGCGCCTGACGTCGCCTCAGCCGTCGCGAAGCAGCTGCGGTCGGATCGTGTCCAGCACGACCGGGTCCTCGATCGTCGAGGGCACCGCGGCGTCCTTGCCGTCGGCGATCTCCCGCATGGTCTTGCGCAGGATCTTGCCCGAGCGGGTCTTGGGCAGGCCGCCGACCACGGTGACGTCCTTGAACGCCGCCACCGCGCCGATCTCGTCGCGTACCATCGCGATCAGCTCGCGGGCGATGTCGTCGGGGTCGACCTCGACACCGGCCTTGAGCACGACGAACCCGCGTGGGAGCTGTCCCTTCAGCGGGTCGTGCACTCCGATGACCGCGCACTCCGCGACCGCCGGGTGCGCGGCGAGCACCTCCTCCATCGACCCGGTGGAGAGCCGGTGGCCGGCTACGTTGATCACGTCGTCGGTGCGGCCCATCACGTAGAGGTAGCCGTCCTCGTCGAGGTAGCCCCCGTCGCCGGAGAGGTAGTAGCCGTCGTACGCCGAGAGGTACGACGCGACGTACCGCTCGTCGTCACCCCACAGCGTCGGGAGCGTGCCGGGCGGCAGCGGGAGCCGCAGGCAGATCGCGCCCTCGGTTCCGGGCGGGACCGGTGTGCCGCGCTCGTCGAGCACCGCGACGTCGTAGCCGGGTACGGGCACCGTCGGCGACCCCGGCTTGATCGGCATCGGCTCGAGACCGCGCAGGTTGGACGCAATCGGCCAGCCGGTCTCGGTCTGCCACCAGTTGTCGACGACCGGGATGTCCAACCGCTCCGTGGCCCATGTGTAGGTCTCGGGGTCGAGCCGTTCCCCCGCGAGGAACAGGGTGCGCATCGAGGAGACGTCGTGGTCGACCAGCAGCCGGCCGTCCGGGTCCTCCTTCTTGATCGCCCGGATCGCCGTGGGCGCGGTGAACAGCGCCTCCACACCGTGCTCGGCGACCACGCGCCAGAACGCACCGGCGTCCGGGGTCCCCACAGGTTTGCCCTCGTAGAGCACGGTCGTGGCGCCGTTGATCAGCGGGGCATAGACGATGTAGGAGTGACCGACGACCCAGCCGACGTCGGAGGCGGCCCACCAGACCTGGCCGGCGTGCACGTCGTAGATGTTCGGCAGCGACCAGGCCATCGCGACCGCGTGGCCGCCGTTGTCGCGAACGATGCCCTTGGGCTTGCCAGTGGTGCCGGAGGTGTAGAGCACGTAGAGCGGGTCGGTCGCGGCCACCTCGACACACTCGGCGGGCGAGGTGCGACCGGCACGCATCACGACGTCCCAGTCCACGTCGCGGCCCTCGACCATCGACGCCTCCGCCTGCGGCCGCTGCTTGACCACACACACGTCGGGCTGGTGCTCGGCGAGGTCGAGCGCGCGGTCGAGCATCGGCTTGTACGCCACCACGCGCGACGGCTCGATGCCGCAGGACGCCGAGACCACCACCTTGGGTCGGGCGTCGTCGATCCGGATCGCGAGCTCGTGCGGGGCGAAGCCGCCGAAGACCACCGAGTGCACCGCCCCGAGCCGGGCGCACGCGAGCATCGCGATGACCGCCTCGGGAATCATCGGCAGGTAGACGACGACCCGGTCGCCCTTCTCGACGCCGAAGCCGCGCAGCACGCCGGCGAACGCGGCGACCTGCTCGAGCAGATCGGCGTAGCTGTAGTGCCGCACCGTGCCGGTGACCGGGCTGTCGTAGATCAGCGCCGTCCGGTCGGCGTGCCCTGCGACGACGTGGCGGTCGAGGGCGTTGTAGCAGGTGTTCAGCGTCCCGTCGGGGTACCAGCGGTAGAACGGAGGCCGGTCCGCGTCGAGCACCCGCGTGGGCCGTCGTACCCAGTCGACCAGCCGCGCCTGCTCTCCCCAGAAACCCTCCGGGTCGATGATGCTGCGTTCGTGCTCGGTCCGGTAGTCGGCCACAGCCGTCCTCCTATCGAAGTCCGTTCGCCTTCGTGCGCGCGGGTTTCTGGCCGGTGTGGAGCCAGACCCGGAAGAAGCGGTGCAGGTGCTGCCCGCTGACATCCTCTGCCAGCTTGCGGAACTGGGCCACCCGGGCGGTGCCGTCCTGGTGCCGGTCGACCCAGGTGCGCAGCACGCGCTTGAAGTCGCGGTTGCCGATCCGGTGCCGCAGCGCCTGCAGGGCCATCGCGCCACGCTCGTAGACCGGGTAGGCGAACAGCCGCTTCGGGCCGGGGTCACCGATCTTCAGGTTCCACAGCGAGTCCGAGCGCATGTAGGCCGCGTAGTGGTTCAGCAACGTCCGCTGCGCGGAGCGACGGCCGTGTGCCTCGTCGTAGCGCCACTCCACCCACGTGGCGAAGCCCTCGTTGAGCCAGATGTCGCGCCACCGGTGCACGGAGACCTGGTCCCCGAACCACTGGTGGGCGAGCTCGTGCACCACGGTGGTGCGCGCGTAGGACCCGTTGCCGAGGTAGGGGTACGTCGGCCGCGACTGGTTCTCCAGGGCGAACCCGCTGTAGAGCGCCGTGGTCACCCCGCCGGTGGACTCGTAGGGGTAGTCGCCGAACTGGCTCTGCAACCACGCCACGATCTTGGGCGTCCGTCGCATCAGCTTCAGGGCCCGCGTCCGGTTGCCGGCGGAGAGCTGCTTGCTGACCGCGTTGACATAGGGGAAGCCCGCCTTGGTGCCCTGCTCGACGACGAACCGGCCGGCGGCGAAGAAGGCGAGGTACGGCGCCATCGGCTGGTCCATGCGCCAGCGCCAGGTCGACCACGCCCCGCTGTCCTCGTGGCCGAGGAGCACCCCGTTGCTGATCGCCTGCTGACCGGACGGGACCGCGAGCTCGATGTCGAAGCTGGCCTTGTCGCGGGGATGGTCGTTGGCCGCGAACCACCACGGGGCGATCTGCGGCTCGTTGGTGGCCATCGTCTCGCCGCCGTTGCGCAGCCACGGCTTGTTCTTGCGGTAGCCGATCGTGGCCGGCGTCCCGTGATAGGCCACGCGTACCGACAGCCGGCTGCCGGAGGACACCGGAGCCGCCGGCTCCACGACCAGCTCGTGGCGGCTGCCCTTGTGGAACGTGCCGGGGCCGCGGCCGCGGGCCAGTGCTACCGGAGCGCCGCCCCCGACACCCAGGTCGACGCCGTCGACGGCGAGGACCAAGTCGAGGTTGAACGACGTCAGGCTCTCGGTGGCCCGGGCCGTGACGACCGTGGTCCCGTCGAGGTCGCCGGTGGCCACGTCGTAGCGGTCGGCGATGTCGTAGTGGGAGACGTCGTACCCGCCGTTGCCGTCCTTCGGGAAGTAGGGGTCACCGATGCCGGCGGCACCGGGCCCGGCAGGCGCCTCGGCCGCCCCGGACGGCAGCGCGGCGCCGGCGACGAGCAGCCCGCAGCAGGTCGCCGTGGCGACGACGGCACGGAGAGGATGGGCGAGACGGGCAGGCACGAGATCGGGTTCCCCTGAGTCGGATGCGACGGCACCGGCAGTCTACGGCCGCCCGGGCCCGAATAAATCGGTTGCGGAGAGTTCGGAACGGCCGCCACTCTGGGAGCACGTGACCACGGTCCTGCCGTCCTGCGGCCGGCCCCGGTGAGAGGAGTTGAAGATGCGCGTCCTTGCCCTCGGCATGCCCACCGCCCGACTCACCTCTCACCGATGGAGCCATCACCACGATGTCGTCCGACACCGGCACCACCCCGTCCTCTGACCGACTCTCCCCCACCGACGACCCGGCCGGCATCCGCCCGGAGTTCGTCTTCGACTTCCGCGCCGTCGACGACCCCGACGACGGCCAGCGCTGGTCCACCTGGCTCACCGTCGAGCCGCTCTGCCGCGGCCCGGAGCCGCGCCCCGAATGGGTGGTCACCTCCCAGGCCGCGATCGACACCGAGCTCGGCGTGCTCAAGACCGGCAAGGAGGCCGACGTCTTCCTGCTGGAGCGCGCCGTTCCCGACGACCCGCACCAGAGCGTCGTGCTCGCCGCGAAGCGCTACCGAGGCGAGGACCACCGCAGCTTCCACCGCAGCAGCGCCTACACCGAGGGCCGGCGCACCCGACGCTCTCGCGACGCCCGCGCGCTGGCCAAGAAGACCGCCCACGGGCGTGCCGTCGCCGCCGGCCAGTGGGCGTGGGCCGAGTGGGAGGCCCTGCGCCAGTTCTGGCTCGCCGGCGTGCCCGTGCCCTACCCCGTGCAGATCGACGGCACCGAGATCCTGATGGAGTTCGTCCACGTCGACGGTGAGGCCGCCCCCCGGCTGGCCCAGACCCGGCCGGAGCCGCGGCTGCTGCGCTCGTACTTCGACCAGCTGCGGGACGCGATGGCCGAGCTCGCCCGGCACGGCGTCGCCCACGGCGACCTGTCGCCGTACAACATCCTCGCCGCGGGAGACCGGCTGGTGATCATCGACCTGCCCCAGGCCGTCGACATCGTCGCCAACCCGACGGGGATGGACTTCTTGATGCGGGACTGCCGCAACGTGTGTGCCTGGTTCGTGGCACGCGGGCTCGACGAGCAGGTGGCCGACGAGCACGCGCTGTTCGCCGACCTGCTCGCCTCGGCGCTGTGACCCAGTAGGTTCGACCGCGTGACGACGAGGCAGCAGCGTGGGTCGGTGGAGGTGGAGAGCCTCGAGCAGTTCGACGCGCTCGTCGAGCGGGGAGCGACGTCGATGGCGCGCTGGCGGATCCAGGACGTCGACCTGACCGGACGCTCCGCCGCCCTCGAGCGGCTCGAGGCGCGCGGTGCGTTGCTGCTCGGCTGCCCGCTCGACAACGGCACCGAGAGCAGCCTGCGCGAGCGCGGCGCGCTGATCTTCCCCCAGGTCCCGGACGTGCCGGTGAACCCCTACCGCGCGGAGCTCTACACCCCTGACGAGCTGTACACCGGCCTGGACAGGTCGTACGACGCCACCCCGGACGCGCAGGCCTACGCCTGGTCACGCACCTCCGACGACCTGGCCGCCGACCTCGCCCGGGCCCTGCACGACCACGCGATCGACGACGCGCTGAGCGAGCACGTCGAGGTGCGCCGCCTCGTCGGCGTGATGGGCGGCCACGACCACGAGCGGGGTGCGCCGTCGTACGTCGACGCCGCCCGGCTCGGACGTGACCTGGCCCGCGCGGGGCTCACCGTCGTCACGGGCGGCGGCCCCGGCGCGATGGAGGCCGCCAACCTCGGCGCGTACCTGGCGCCGTACGACGACGACGCGCTCGACGAGGCGATCGACGTGCTCGCCGGGGCGCCGGACTTCGCCACCTCGGTCACCCGTTGGGCGCGGGCGGCGTTCGACGTCCTGCGGGGCTGGCCCGACGGTGGGGACTCGCTGGGCATCCCGACCTGGTTCTACGGTCACGAGCCTCCCAACGCGCTGGCCACGCACATCGCGAAGTACTTCAAGAACGCCATTCGCGAAGACGTGCTGCTGCACCTGTGCGACGCCGGCATCGTCTTCCTGCCGGGGCGCGCCGGGACGGTTCAGGAGGTGTTCCAGGACGCCTGCGAGAACTACTACGCCACACCGGACGCGCTGGCGCCGATGGTGCTGGTGGGGGTGCAGCACTGGACCGAGGAGCTGCCCGCGTGGCCGCTGCTCGAGGCGCTCGCAGCCGACAGCCGGATGGCGGGCCGGGTGCACCTGGTCGACTCGCCCGCCGACGTGCTCCCGCACCTCCTCGACGGCCTGCGCCCCGCCTGACCGCGCCTCGGAGCGCGTGACCAACCCCGGGCCTGACTCGTTGTCGCGGCATGAAGCTCACGCGCCGCGACCTGCTCCGCTCTGGTGCCGCCCTCGGCACCGCCGCCGTCCTCGGGCTCGAGAGCAACGCCCCGGCGTGGGCGGCCCCCGGGCTGGCCCGGCCGCAGGGCACCACGCTCGAGGCGGTCCTGGAGCGCGGGACGCCTGGCGCCGGCGGCTACGCCCCCGTCGTCCGACGCGCCGGCGAGCCCCACGTCGTGCGCACGGACCTCGGCGCACCCGCCGGCCGCAAGCGAGCCGCACGCCGCCGCGGCGTCGTCGCGTTCGCGCACCTCACCGACAGCCACGTCGTCGACGCGCAGTCGCCGATGCGGGTCGAGTGGATGGACCGCTACGACGACCAGGACCAGTCCGGCGACCCGACCACCGGGCTGGTGTCGTCGGCCTACCGGCCCCAGGAGCTGCTCACCGCGCAGGTGGCGGAGGCGATGGTCAGGGCCGTCAACGACGTGGGGGTCGGTCCGGTGACGGGCCTGCCGCTCGGGTTCGCGATCCAGACCGGCGACAACGCCGACAATGCCCAGCTCAACGAGGTCCGCTGGAACATCGACCTGCTCGACGGCACCAGGGTCCGGCCCGACTCCGGCGACACCGGTCGCTACGAGGGGGTGATGGACCTCGACCCGCTGCACTACGACCCGCACTACTGGCACCCCGACGGGGCGCCGCCGGCGGCGACCCCCGACCAGCCGCACGCGCGCTGGGGCTACCCGTCCGTGCCGGGGCTGCTGAACGCTGCCCGGAGGCCGTTCGACGCGCAGGGCCTGGCGATGCCGTGGTACACCGCGTTCGGCAACCACGACCCGCTCGTGCAGGGCAACTTCCCCGCATCGATGCACCTGACCGCCGTGGCGGAGGGCTCGTTGAAGCTGGTCTCCCCGCCTGCCGGCATGTCGCAGTCCGACCTGGTCGGGGCGCTGCGGGACGACTACGCCGGCCTGCTGCAGAGCCTGGTGCTCACCCCGTACGTCCGCAAGGTCACCGCCGACCCGGACCGTCGGATGCTCACCCGCGCCGAGATCGTCGAGCAGTACTTCCACAGCGCCGGCGCGCCCTACGGCCACGGCTTCACCGAGCGCAACCGCACCGAGAACACCGCCTACTACAGCTTCGACCGCGGGCTGGTGCGGTTCATCGTGCTCGACACCGTCAACCCCAACGGCGAGGCCGACGGGTCGCTCGACGCCGATCAGTTCGCGTGGCTCGGCGCGAAGCTCGCGGCGGCCACCGACCGCGTCGTCGTGCTCGCCAGCCACCACACCGTCGAGACGATGGCGAACCCGCTCGTCGGCACCGGCGCCGACCCGGGCACCGACTCCGGGCCCCGGGTCCTCGGCGACGAGGTCCGCGCGCTGGTCCTCCAGCACTCGCAGGTGGTCGCGTGGGTCAACGGCCATACCCACCGCAACCAGGTGTGGGCACACGCGCGCGACGACGGCTCCGGAGGATTCTGGGAGATCAACACCGCGGCCCACGTCGACTGGCCGCAGCAGTCGCGGCTCGTCGAGATCGCCGACAACCGTGACGGCACCCTGTCGATCTTCGCCACGATGCTCGACCACGGCGGCCCGGCGGCGTACGGCGGGCGGCTGGACGGTCCGGTGCCGTTGGCCGGGCTGGCCCGGGAGCTGGCGCTCAACGACTGGCAGCTGCGCGACGCCGGCCTGCGCGGAGAGGTCGAAGGACGCAACGTAGAGCTGCTCGTGCAGGCGCCCGTGGCGCTGCGCTGAGCCGGCTTCCCCCCACCGCGCACAGCGCAAACACTTGTCCACAGTCCGGTCCAGACACCTGTTTGCGCCCTCGCAACCGAGGCAACATCACTCGTGACGAGCCCGACGGCCCACCACGGCGACCGTCACTCAGCAGGAGGGAGCTCGCGATGTGTGAGGTGACATCCCCCGCCGGCAACCTGGCCTGCGCCCGCGACGACTGCGACGGACGCGGCCACGTGTGGGTGCACGCCAGCTCGGCCACCGACCCGAAGACCGACTTCGACTACCTGCTGGAGCCCTGAGCCCCGATCAGGAGTCGACCGCGGCGAGCTGGCCGCAGGCGCCGTCGATCTCGCTGCCGCGGGTGTCGCGCACGGTGGTCGGCACGCCCTTCGCCTCGAGCCTTCGCACGAACTCGCGCTCGTCCGCACGCCGCGACGCCGTCCACTTCGAGCCCGGCGTCGGGTTCAGCGGGATCAGGTTGACGTGCACCCAGCCCCAGTCGCCGTACGACGTCAGCACCTCGCCGAGCAGGTCGGCCCGCCAGGCCTGGTCGTTGATGTCGCGCATCATGGCGTACTCGATGGAGACCCGTCGCTTGGTCACCCGGGCGTAGTTCCAGGCGGCCTCGACGGCCTCGTGGACGCTCCAGCGCGTGTTGATCGGCACCAGCTCGTTGCGCAGCTCGTCATCCGGGGCGTGCAGCGACAGGGCCAGCGTGACCGGGATGCCCTCCTCGGCGAGCTGGTTGATGCGCGGCACCAGCCCCACGGTCGACACGGTGATCCCGCGAGCGGACATGCCGAGCCCGTCAGGCGCAGGATCGGTCAGCCGGCGAACGGCACCGATCACCGCCTTGTAGTTGGCCATCGGCTCGCCCATGCCCATGAACACCACGTTGTTGACCCGGCCTGGTCCGCCGGGAACCTCGTCGCGGGCCAGCGAGCGGGCGCCGGCGACGACCTGCTCGACGATCTCCGCGGTGGACATGTTGCGCTGGAGGCCGCCCTGGCCGGTGGCGCAGAACGGGCAGGCCATCCCGCACCCGGCCTGCGACGAGACGCACAGGGTGACCCGGTCGGGATAGCGCATCAGCACCGACTCGACGAGCGCGCCGTCGAACAGCTTCCACAGGGTCTTGCGGGTGGTGCCCTTGTCGGCCTCGAGCGTGCGCAGCGGCGTCATCAGGTGCGGGAGCAGGCCTTCGACGAGCCGGTCGCGCTCGGCGGCCGGCAGGTCGGTCATCTGCGCCGGGTCGTCGACCAGCCGGGAGAAGTAGTGCGTCGAGAGCTGCTTGGCGCGGAACCCGGGCAGGCCGAGGCCGGTCACGAGCTCCTTGCGCTCGGCGGCGGAGAGGTCGGCGAGGTGCCGCGGCGGCTTCTTGCGGCCGCGCGGCTCGTCGAAGACGAGGGGCAGGGTCTTGGTGGGTTCAGACATCGCCCGGCCAGTGTCCCACCCAGCCCCTGCCGGGCCCCAATCCTGTGACCGGGGCCATGCTCAGCCCGCGGAGATCACCGAGAACGTCGTGCACACGCCGGCCCCCACGATGGAGCCGATCGTCAGCCCGAGCAGCATCCCCGCGACGAGCTGCCCCCGTCTGCGCCGCGCCCAGGCGGTGAGCAGGAGCGCGACCGGCACCACCGCGAGTGACGCCCACACGAGGACCGTGGTCCACCGGCCCGCTGACTCACCGGTGGCGAGGTAGGTGGCAAACACCGCGACCGCGAAGAACCCCCAGCAGGCCACGAAGCCCAGCACCACCCCGCCGACGACCTCTCCCCACCTGACGTCGCGTCCCTCGGGTCTTTCGTCCATGCCTCCCCCTCACCAGATCCACAGCACGACGCCGAGGGCACCGGCGAGCGCCAGCACCGACAGGTAGCCGATCACCAGCCTGGTGTCGCGCAGGAAGCACTTGGAGCGGGTCAGCCCCGCCCGGTAGGCCTTCGTGTAGCCGGCCAGTCCCAGCCCGGCGAACAGCAGCAGCGCGACCGGCCCGAGCAGCCACCCGAGCAGCGCCACGGTGGCGAAGATGCACAGCCGCAGCGGGTCGTACGGGGGCGCGTGATCGGCCGGCCGCCCGGTGTCGCCGATCCCCGCCGGCGCGCTCACGCCTGCTCCCGCTGGTTCGGTCTGCCGACCGCGGTCGACAGCCGGGTCCGAGACAGCGGCGCCCACGCCTGCACCGCACAGAACGGCGCGCACTGGTGGCCGTTCGGCGCCGACCGTGGCGACGTGGACGCAGCACTGGGTGAGCCGCTCCTCGATCATCGTGGACATGTCCATGAACGGCTTCACCGTCACCCGGACGACCCGCTCCCCCAGCATCCGCCGCAGCCGTCGCCGCTGGCCGGGCAACGCGGAGGCGGCGAGCGTGGTGAGCGTGCCGATCCCGAGGTCGCAGTTCTCGCAGATGTCCTTCCAGATGTTGCCGATCGGCGGGTGCGACAGCGAGGACTGCTCCGAGAGCAGGCCGAGCAGCGAGTCCTTGACGACGCGCCTTCATCGTCTCGGGGATGGCGTCGTCGGCGATCCGGTTCGCCAGGGTGCCGGGCTCCAGGTCGAGCCAGGCCTTGAGCTTGTCGTGCCCGATCAGGCCGTCAGCGACCGCCAGGACCCGGCGTCGTCGCGCAGCAGGTAGCCCACCGAGCAGCAGTGCGGGTGCGAGCACGGCAGCGCGGTGAGGTCCCGCCAGGTGACCAGCCCGGGGTCTGCGCCTCGAGCCGGGCGAGCACGCCGGTGTGGGTGAGCCGGTCGAGCGGGTCGATTCCGCTCGAGCGACCGGACCCGAACACCGGCTGGATGGTGACACCGCCGACGTACGGCGTGTCCAGCGCCCGCTTCAGCACGTGACCGATCTCGTCATCGTTGACGCCCGAGCGCGGCCGTCATCGTCAGCGTGGTGAACACGCCGGCGCGCGGAGAGCCGCTCCAGGGCGCGTTCCTTGAAGCGGCGGATGTCCGCGCCGCGGTGGTGCGTCGACGCCTCGGCCGAGGACCCGTCGTACTGCAGGTAGACCTCGACCCGTTCGCGGTGCCGCGCGAGCAGCGCGACGCAGCTCGTCATCACCGGCGATGCGCAGCCCGTTGGTGTTCACCAGGATGCGGACCACCGGGCGGGCGACGACCGCGTCGAGGAGCTCGGCGAGCCACGGGTAGAGGGTCGGTTCGCCGCCGGAGAGCATCAGCACGTCGATGCGGCCGTTCTCGCGGGCCAGCCGTGCGTCCACCGAGGCCAGCACCTCCGCCAGCGGGGCGACCGCGGCCAGCGCCGGCGACGACTCCGCGAAGCAGGTCGGGCAGCGCAGGTTGCAGTGGTCGAGGACGTCCTCGAGCAGGATGCAGGTGTGCTGGGTCTGCATCTCCGGCAGGCCGTCCTCGTAGGCCGACGGCACCGGCTTGAAGTTCCCGGCGAGGTCGGGCGTGTGCACCTTGGTCGGGGCGGTCCACTGCTCGAGGTAGGCCAGGATCTCGGCGGACTCGTCGTACAGCGTCCGCACCAGGCCGTGGTCGGGGCAGCCGCGCTCGAGCCAGACCCGCCCGTCGCGCACCGCCAGCCACCCGGAGAGCCGGCGCACCTCGGCCAGTGGCCGGTCCGGCTGCTCCTCGTGGCAGCGGGGGCAGAACGCGTTGACGTAGCGGTGCACCCGGTAGTCCCGCAGCGGCATCCCTGCGTCGACGGTGGTCATCTCACGCCCCCGTGCTGTTCGGAGGCGGACGAGGAGGACCACGCAGGCGCCGGCGCCGACGACCAGCGACACCGCGAAGCCGATCAACAGGCCGGCCCCCCACCGCCGGGTCGCCTCGCGGGACCACGAGCACGACGCCGACGACGAGCACCAGGAGCGGGGCCAGCACCAGTGAGCCCGAGGACACCGAGCGAGTCGACGACCGACAGTCCCAGGAACGGCAGCCCGAGGCAGCGCGACCAGCCCGAGCCGCGATGCCGCACCAGAGCTGCGCGGCGCGAGCCGGGTTCGCGTGCGGGCGGCGCGTTGCGGCGGCGGCACGTAGCTCATACGGGGCTTCCTTCCTGCTGGGGTGCACGGCGCGGTGGTGGATCGAGCCGGTAGGCGCCGCGCCTGGCCTGCCACGCGACCCGGGCCAGCAGCAGCGGCACGGTCACGAGCAGGAACAGCTGGGGCCGGGTGAGCCCGGCCCAGGCCACCTCGTTGCCCCGGACGAATTCGACGAGGAAGCGGAAGACCCCATAGCCGGCGAGGTAGAACGTCAGCGTCTCCCCCGGCGCGGCGAGCCGGTGCCGCAGCCAGAACCACAGCACCACGAACGCGACGAGGTGGAAGGCGATCTCGTAGACGAACGACGGGTGCAACGGGACGCCGGCGGGCGCGTGGAGCCGGGCAGCGGTCGTCCGGGTCGAGGGTGATGCCGTACGCCGCGCCGGTCGGCGTCCCCGGCAGCTCGGTGAGCAGGCAGCCGATCCGGCCGACCGCCATGCCGAGCGCCACCGCGGGGGCGAAGAGGTCACCGGTCCGCGTCCGGTAGCCGACCAGCCGCTTGGCCAGGTGCACGCCGAGCCAGGCACCGACGAGCCCGCCGAGGATGCTGCGGTTGCCGTAGAGCCACTGCTCGGCCAGGGAGGCGTTGTCCCGCAGGTCGACGTGCTGCAACCAGGTGCCGAGGCGCATGAAGACCGCACCGCCGAGCAGGGCGCCGAGCACGACGTACACGATGCGGTCGTCGGTCTGCCCGCGCCGCCTGGCCTCGGCGACGAACACCACGGCGGCCACGAGCACGCCGAGTCCCACGAACAAGCCGTGGGTGGGCAGGACGCCGATCGTCGGGAGCACGCGACTCAGCATGCCAGCGCAGCAGCCCCGAGATATCCGCTCTGCTACTCAGTTGCTCCGGCGTGTTCCGGGCGCTCCACCACCCAGAGGTCGGGCATCCGCAGCGCCGCCCAGGCGTCCAGGTCCGGTGCAGCGCCGGTGAGCTCGGAGACGAGCAGGGTCCACGCCGTCCCGTGCCCGGCCAGGACCACGTCCCCGTCGGGATGGGTCGCCAGGATCCGGCGTACGGCAGGCAGCAGCCGCTCCCGCAGCGCCGTCAGCGGCTCCCACTCGGGGACCACACGCTCGTGGGGAGCTTCGAACACCCGACGGACAGCGGCGCGGAAGTCGGCAGGGTCGGCGAACCAGTGCACGCCCCGGCGGTGCTCGGCGAGCTCAGGCACCACCTCGACCGGCCGGTGGGTGAGCCGACGGGCCGTCTCCAACGCCTTCGGTCTCGGGACTGGAGTACCAGTCCGCCACCGCGGGAAGCCGCCCCGACCCAGCCAGCGCGTCGATGTCGGCGAGCCGCTCCGGGTCCAAGCCCCAGGTGTCCGGCGGCGTGGCCGGGTCGCGCAGGGAGAGCCCGTGCCGCACCAGGAACAGCTGCGGCATCAGAACACGAGGTAGTGAAGCACCAGGTACGTGGGCGCCGCGACGGCCAGGAGGGAGTCGAGCCGGTCCATCAGCCCGCCGTGCCCGGGGATGATCGAGGACATGTCCTTGATCCCCAGGTCGCGCTTGATCACCGACTCGCACAGGTCGCCCAGGGTCGCCGCGACCACGCCGATCAGGCCCAGCAGCACGCCGACCCACCAGTCGCCGTCGAGCAGGAACACGACCGACGCCCAGCCGGCCAGCACGCAGAAGAAGGTCGAGCCGGCGAAACCCTCCCACGACTTCTTCGGGGAGATCACCGGTGCCATCGGGTGCCGGCCGACCAGCACCCCGACGGCGTAGCCCCCGATGTCGGAGGCGATCGTGACCAGGATGAAGGTGACGATCGCGAGCTCGCCCTTCTCGGAACGAAGGAGCAGCGCCACGAAGCTGCCGAGAAACGGCACGTAGAGCGTCGTGAAGGCGGTCGCGGTCACGTCACGGACGTAGCCGTCCACGCCCCCGCGCAGCCGCCAGAGCATCACCGCGAGGACGGTGATCGCGGTGGCGGTCGCCATCGACGCCGATCCGACGAGATAGGCGAGCAGCACCATCACCACACCGCCGGCGACCAGCGGCTCCCGGACCAGCCGGATCCCGCGGTTGGCGAAGGCCTGGCCGAGCTCCCACACGGCGGTGACCACCGCGGCGGCCACGATGATCATGAAGCCGGGCTTCCAGAACGCCAGCGAGGCGGCGATGGCGGCCAGCAGCACCACGGCCGAGCCGACCGCGGCCGGGAGGTTGCGGCCTGCGCGGCTGGCCTTCGCCGCGGGAGTCTGCGTCGGCACGGACGGAGGCTGGCCGCCCGCGGTGGGCTCGGGAACGGTCATCGACGTCAGCGGCTCGGGTCAGACCTCGAGCAGCTCGGCTTCCTTGTGCTTGAGCAACTCGTCGATCTCGTCGGTGTGCTTCTTGGTGACCGAGTCGAGCCGCTTCTCGGCGCCGGTGACGTCGTCCTTGCCGACCTCGCCGTCCTTCTCGAGCTTGTCGAGCGCCTGCTTGGCGTGGCGGCGGATGTTGCGGATGGCGATCTTGCCGTCCTCTGCCTTCGTCTTGGCCATCTTGATGTACTCCTTGCGGCGCTCCTCGGTGAGCTCCGGGAGGACCACGCGGATGGTCTTGCCGTCGTCGGTGGGGTTGACCCCGAGGTCGGAGTCGCGGATCGACCGCTCGATCGCGGGCAGCGCGGTCATGTCGAACGGCGCGATGATGATGACCCGCGCCTCCGGAGCGGTGAACGTGGCCAGCTGCTGCAGCGGGGTCGGGGTGCCGTAGTACTCGGCGGTCAGCTTGTGGAACATCGACGGGTTCGCACGACCGGTTCGGATCGCCGCGAAGTCCTCACGGGTCACCTCGACGGCCTTCTTCATCTTGGCGTCGGCCTCGTTGAGGGTCTCGCTGATCACGGTGTCTCCTTGGTCTCGGCGCCGGTCTGCCGGCGTCGCGGTGTGGCTGGCTGCTCGGTCGCGGGTCTCACACGTCCCGGGCGACCGTCGTACCGATCTTCTCACCCGCCACGACGCGGGCGATGTTGCCCTCGACGGAGAGGTTGAAGACGATCATGTCGATGTCGTTGTCGCGGCACAGGCTGACCGACGTGGCATCGGCGACCTGCAGCCCGCGGGTGAGGAACTCGTCGTAGCTGAGCTGGTCGAACTTCACCGCGTCGGTGTTCTGGGCCGGGTCGGAGTCGTAGACGCCGTCCACGCCCTGCTTGCCCATCAAGATGACCTCGGCCCCGATCTCCAGGGCGCGCTGGGCGGCCACGGTGTCGGTGGAGAAGTACGGCATCCCGGCGCCGGCGCCGAAGATCACGACCCTGCCCTTGTCGAGGTGGCGCATCGCGCGCCGCGGGATGTAGGGCTCGGCGACCTGGCCCATCGTGATGGCGGTCTGCACGCGGGTCTCCACACCCTGCTTCTCGAGGAAGTCCTGCAGGGCGAGGCAGTTCATCACGGTGCCGAGCATGCCCATGTAGTCGGCCCGGGACCGGTCCATCCCCCGCTGCTGCAGCTCCGCGCCGCGGAAGAAGTTGCCACCGCCGACGACGATGGCGACCTGGACGCCACTGCGGACCACCGCCGCGATCTCGCGGGCGATGCCGTTGACGACGTCGGGATCGACGCCGACCCGCCCACCTCCGAACACCTCGCCGGAGAGCTTGAGCAGGACACGTCGGTAGGCCGTCACAAGCGGTCCCTTCTGTTGGTCGTTGCTTGGTCAGACCCTAAACCCTCCCCGGACACACCGGCGGCTCGCGCTCGGGTGTGCCCGGGGCAGGGCGGGATCAGGCGAAGCCCCCGTCGACCGACACGACGACGCCAGGGGTGCGGGCCCGGGCGTGAGCCGTCAGGCGCCGACCTCGAACCGGGCAAAGCGCTTGACCGTCACGCCGGCATCGTCCAGCACGGCCTTGACCGACTTCTTGCTCTCCTGGACCGACGGCTGGTCGAGGAGGGCGACCTCCTTGAAGAAGCCGTTGAGGCGACCTTCGACGATCTTGGGCAGCGCCTGCTCGGGCTTGCCCTCCTCGCGCGCGGTGGCCTCGGCGAGCTCGCGCTCCTTCTCGACGACCTCGGCGGGGACCTCGTCGCGGGAGACGTACGTCGGGCGCATCGCGGCAACCTGCATCGCGGCGCCGCGCGCGGCCTCCTCGCTGGCGCCGTCGTACTCCACGAGCACGCCGACGGCCGGCGGCAGGTCGGCGGCGCGACGGTGCATGTAGGTCACGACGGGGCCGTCGAAGTAGGCCACCCGGCCCAGCTCGATCTTCTCGCCGATCTTGACCGCGAGGCCCTCGACGACCTCGCCGACGGTGCTGTCGCCGAGCTTGGCGGCCTTGAGCGCGTCCGGGTCGCCGGCCTTCGCCTCGTTGGCGGCCTCGGCGATCTGCTGGGCGGCAGCGATGAACTCCTCGTTCTTCGCGACGAAGTCGGTCTCGCTGTTGATCTCGACGAGGGCGCCCCCGGCAGTGGCCACCAGGCCGGCGGAGGCGGTGCGCTCCTCGCCCCGCTTCTTCATCTTGTCCTGGCCCTTGACGCGCAGGATCTCGACCGCCTTGTCGAAGTCGCCGTCGGCCTCGGTGAGCGCCTTCTTGGCGTCCATCATTCCCGCGCCGGTCTGGTCGCGGAGCTTCTTGACGTCCGCTGCAGTGATTGCCATGGGGAGTTCTCTACCTCGTGTCTGGCTGGTGGGTGGGGGGGTGCTGCGATCGGCGGTCGGGTGCGCCCGCCCCACAAGGGCGGGCGCACCCGTCACGCGTCGATCAGGCCTGCGGCTCGGTGGGAGCCTCGGCAGGGGTCGCCTCCGCGACGGGCTCCTCGGCCGGAGCCTCGGCAGCCGGGGTCTCCTCGGCGGCCTTCGCTCGGCAGCCGGTCCTCGGCGGCCTTCGGCTCGGCAGCCGGGGTCTCCTCGGCGGCCTTCGGCTCGGCGGACGCCTCGACGCCCTCGCTGGAGGCACCGGTGGCCTCGGCGGCGGGGGTCTCGGTCTTCGCGGCGTCACCACCGGTGGCTTCCACCGCAGCCTTGTCCGCGTCGCCCTGGAGGAGCTCGCGCTCCCACTCGGCGAGCGGCTCCTCGGCGCCGACGGCGGGGGTCTCGCCCTCACCGGTCTTGGCGCCCGAGCGGGCGATCAGGCCGTCGGCGACGGCGTCGGCCACGACTCGGGTCAGCAAGCCGACGGCGCGGATGGCGTCGTCGTTGCCGGGGATCGGGAAGTCGACCTCGTCGGGGTCGCAGTTGGTGTCCAGGATGCCGATGATCGGGATCCGGAGCTTGCGGGCCTCCTCGACGGCGAGGTGCTCCTTCTTCGTGTCGACCACCCACACCGCGGACGGCGTACGGGTCATCTCACGGATACCGCCCAGAGTCTTGTCGAGCTTGTCGCGCTCGCGCTTCATCTGGAGAAGCTCCTTCTTCGTGCGACCGGAACCGGCCACATTGTCGAAGTCGATCTCGTCGAGCTCCTTGAGACGGTTGATCCGCTGGTGCACCGTCTGGAAGTTGGTGAGCATGCCGCCCAGCCAGCGCTGGTTGACGTAGGGCATCCCGACGCGGGTCGCCTGCTCGGCGATCGCCTCCTGGGCCTGCTTCTTCGTGCCCACGAACATCACGGTGCCGCCCTTGGCGACGGTGTCCTTGATGAAGGCGTAGGAGCGGTCGATGTAGGCCAGCGACTGCTGCAGGTCGATGATGTAGATGCCGTTGCGCTCCGTCATGATGAAGCGCTTCATCTTGGGGTTCCAGCGCCGGGTCTGGTGCCCGAAGTGGACGCCGCTCTCGAGGAGCTGGCGCATGGTGACGACGGCCATGGCTGTCGGTCCCTCTTCCTGTTCTCTGACCCGCGCGAAGCGCCGGGCGGGCGCCGGGGACGTCCACCTGCCGCGCCCTCACGGGTCGCCTCAGTTTGTCGCAGGCGAGCGGGTGCTGCCTGCCCTGACGCCCGGCGAGTCCGGACTCCCCAGGCGTGCGCCTCGGGAGACTGAGGGACTGCGCCCGCAGTGAGCGACCGTGGCTCCCGGACCGGGTCCGGGCACCTCGGCTGCTCGATGCGGTATCGAGCGTGCGAAGTCAACCCGCACAGACGGGTTGCACCCGCGATTCTAGCCGAGCCGCCCGGCGGTTCCCTAATCGCCGGGAGCGGCCGGGAACCGTCCCCAACGCCGCCCCCCGGGCGCGTGTCCACAGGCATGGTCTCCGAGCCGGCACGACGGCCACCGGGGCCCCACCCTCAGGCCATGGTCCTCACCGCTGCGCGTCCCAGCCGCCGCCCCGCTCGCCGTCGCACGCCCGCGGCCCGGATCCGGTGGCGTGCACGGCTGGCCGCGCTGGTCGTGGCCGCGGCCGTGCTGCCGGTCGCGCCTGCCGCGGCGCGCCACCTCCCGGACGTCGCACGGACCGGGCCGACGCCACAGGCGTCCACGTCATGGACCGCCTCGACGACACGCCCGGCTGCCCCTCCGGCAGCCGGGTCATCAGCCGGGCCCGGCTCCGGCTCCTGGACCCCCGAGCCCGCGGCCGGGGCCTGGCCGCTGTCCCCCCGGCCGGACGTGGTCTCCGGGTTCGACCCTCCCGACAGCCGGTGGGGCGCCGGGCACCGCGGCGTCGACCTGGCCGGGTCGGTCGGACAGCTCGTGCAGGCCGCGCAGGCCGGCACGGTGAGCTTCGCCGGCCGGATCGCCGGACGCGGGGTGGTCGTGGTGACGCACGGAGCCACGCGCACGACGTACGAGCCGGTGACCGCCACCGTCGAAGTGGGCGACCAGGTCGGCGCCGGCGACCCGATCGGCCGGCTGGAGCTGCTCGGCTCGCACTGCCTGCCGCGGGCCTGCCTGCACTGGGGTCTGGTCCAAGGGAGGACGTACCTCGACCCGCTTACGCTGGTCGGCGCCGGTCGGGTGCGGCTCCTCCCCTGGTGAGCGGCGTGTCGTCACGCCCGGGGGTGGGCTTGGCGGTAGGCGCTGCGCAGCCGGTCGGTGGTGACGTGGGTGTAGATCTGCGTCGTCGCCAGCGATGCGTGGCCGAGCAGCTCCTGGACCGTGCGTAGGTCGGCGCCGCCCTCGAGCAGGTGCGTGGCAGCGGTGTGCCGCAGGCCGTGCGGACCGAGGTCGGGAGCACCCGGGACGTCCGCGAGGCGGGCGTGGACGAGGCTGCGCACCGCCCGCTGGTCCACCCGCCCGCCTCGGGCGCCGAGGAACAGCGCCGGGCCCGATCCCGGGACGGCCAGCCGGGGGCGCCCCTGCGTCAGCCATCGGCCGAGGGCACCCTCGGCGGGTGTACCGAACGGGACGGTGCGCTCCTTGCGGCCCTTGCCGAGCACCCGGACCACCCGGCGTTCGTGGTCGACGTCGTCGACGTCGAGTCCGCACAGCTCTCCGACGCGGATGCCGGTCGCGTACAGCAGCTCGATCACCGCGACGTCGCGGATCCCGACCGGAGTTCCGTCGTCGGCCTGCCGCGCGGCGGCCTCGAGCAACGCCCGCGCCTCGTCGACGCGCAGCGCGGGAGGAAGCGTCCGGTGCGCCTTGGGCGACCCGAGCAGCGCACCCGGGTCGGCCTCGGCGAGACCGGTGCGGTGCGCCCAGGCGGTGAACACCCGGACCGCCGTGGCCCGGCGCGACATCGTCGTCCGCGCCCGCCCGCGCGTCTGCTGGAGCGCCAGCCAGCTGCGCAGGGCGCGGATGTCCAGCGTCGCGACCTCGGTGTGCCCGAGCCGGGCGGCGTGCGTGAGCATCCCGCTGATGTCGCCGAGGTAGGCACGGACCGTGTGCGGAGTGAGGTCGCGCTCGGAGACCAGATGCCGCTCGTAGTCCGCAAGCACCCGTGCCATCGCCTCGGGCAGCGGCTCCTGGGTCTCGGCCACCCACCGAGGCTACGTCGCGGGCCCACCGGCCGCTGTGAGGCGCACCGGGTCTGCCCGGTCAGGGTGCCGGTGCGGGTCTACCGGCCAGCCGCCAGCCTGCGGGCCCCTCCTCGACCAGCCCGACCTGACGCAGCCGGACCAGGGACTGCTCGGCGACCCCGGCGGCGACGCCGGCGGTCCGGGCCACCGAGGCTGCCGGTGCCGCAGCGGCGACCGGCACCGCGTCGAGGACCTGCTGCTGGGTCAGGGTCAGTCGGTCACGAGGGCGCGCCGGCGCCCGGGGTACGTCGACGAGGTGCTCCCCCGCCCCGGACACGAGCTCGAGGACGTGTGCGGCGCGGGTGACCAGCAGCGCCTCGCCGGTGCGGATCAGCTCGTGCACGCCCTCGGACGGCGCGCTGGTGACCGGACCGGGCACCGCCATCAGCACCCGGCCGGTGCGCGAGGCCCAGTTGGCGGTGCTGAGCGCGCCACTGCGCACGGCCGCCTCCACGACGACGGTGCCGCGGGCGAGCGCGGCGATCACCCGGTTGCGGCTGAGGAACCTCAGCTTGGTGGGCGCACAGCCGGGTGGCAGCTCACTCACCACGAGACCGTGAGCACCGATGTAGTCGAGCACGGCCTTGTTGCCGGCCGGGTAGGCCCGATCCACTCCGCACGCGAGCACCGCGACGGTGGGGCCCTTCGCGGCCAGTGCTCCTCGGTGCGCCGCCACGTCGATGCCGTAGGCCGCACCGGAGACCACCGTCACGCCGGCAGCCGCGAGGTCGGCACCCATGCGGCCGGCGATCTCGGCGCCGTAGGTCGTGGCCGAGCGAGAGCCCACGACGGCGGCCGCCCGTCGGGTGACGTCGGCCAGGGACAGCGGACCGCGTACCCAGAGTCCGAGCGGCACGCCGCCGCGGCCGTTCACCGTCCCGGAGCCGTCCAGCACGCCCAGCTCGGCGGGCCACTCGTCGTCTCCGGGACAGACGAAGCGAATGCCCTGCTCCGCGGCCCGGGCCAGCTCGTGCTCCGGGTCGAGGCCGCGCAGCCGCTCGGCGACGTCGGTGTAGACGCCCGACACGTCCTGCTCCTCGAGCAGCAGGGCGTGCACCCGCTCGGCGCCGAGCCGCGCGACGAGCCCGGTCAGGCGGGGCTCCCCCGGCTCGCTGAGCCGACTCAGGGCGGCGCGCGCCACGCGGTCGCTCATGCGCCCCTCGTTCCGGCAAGGCCGGCGAGCATCAGCGGCTCACCGGTGCGCAGGCGCAGCGCCGTGTCGAGCTCCCCGCCCCCGGGGCGCTCCGCCGCCGCGAGGTCGGCGAGCGTCCAGGCCAGCCGGTGCACCCGGGTGGCGCCACGACGGGTGAGCCGCCCGGCGTACACCTGGTCGTCGAGCAGCTCGGCGGCCGACGGGTACAGCGGCCAACGTTCGCGGAGCACGGGTCCGGGAACGTCGGCGTTCAGCCGCCAGGCCGTGTCGGCGTAGCGCTCGCGCTGCCGGGACCGCGCCGCGGAGACCCGTTCCCGGACGCGGGCGCTGCTCTCCGGGCGGGCCAGCGGGTCGCGCGCCTCGTGCGGTGGCACCGGAGTGACGTGCCGGGTGATGTCGATCCGGTCGATCACCGGGCCGGTGAGCTTGCGCCGGTAGGTCCGCCGTGCGGTCTCTGCGCACGTGCAGCGACTCTCGAGCGCCGAGGGGTGGTAGTCGCCGCAGGGGCATGGGTTGCACGCGAGCACCACCAGGCAGCGTGCCGGGAACGTCGCTGAGTCGTCACCCCGGGCGATCGTGACTTCGCCGCTCTCCAGCGGCTCGCGCAGCCCGTCGACGATGTCGGCGCGGAACAGCGGGAACTCGTCGAGGAGCAGGATGCCGTGGTGAGCCCGGCTCACCTCGCCGGGACGGACCCGGCCCGTCCCGCCGCCGAGCACGCTGGCCCGGGTCGCGGAGTGGTGGGGTGCCCGGAACGGTGGTCGCGTGACCAGCGTCTGACCCGGCGCCAGCCCACCCGCCAACGAGTCCACCGCGGTCAGCTCGAGCGCCTCGTCGAGCCCGAGGTCGGGCAGCAGACCGGGGAGCCGTTCGGCCAGCGTCGTCTTGCCCGCCCCCTTGGGCCCGGACAGCAGCAGGTGGTGACCGCCGGCGGCCGCGACCTCGAGCGCGAACCGCGCATCCACCATCCCGAGCACGTCGCCGAGATCGAGATCGTCGGTGCGGTGCTCACCTCGCCACGACAGCAGCGGGCCGCCCGAGGGCGGGGGCACGGGGAGCGCGTCGGGGACGGGCTCGCCGCGCAGGAACGACACCACCTGGGCGAGGGACCGGACGCCGACCACCTCGAGACCGGGGACGAGCACGGCCTCGTCGACCTGGGAGTCGGGCACCATCAGCCGGGGCATCCCCCTGGCCGCGGCCGCCATCCCCATCGGCAGGATGCCCGGGACGGCCCGCAGCCGGCCGTCCAGGGTCAGCTCCCCCGCGACGACCAGGCCCTCCAGCGCCGCGACCGGGACCTTGCCGGTCGCGGCGAGCACAGCGACGGCGATGGCGAGGTCGAAGTGGGGACCTCGCTTCGGCAGGTCTGCCGGCGACAACAAGATGGTCACCCGCCGGGTCGCCGGCCACTCGAAGCCGCTGTTGGTCAGCGCCGCGCGACACCGGTCGCGGGACTCGGTGATGGCCGCGTCGGGGCGCCCCACCAGCGCCGTCTTCACCACGCCCTGGGCGATGTCGACCTGCACGTCCACGAGATGACCGCCCGCGCCCTCGAGCGAGATCGTCCGGGCGGTGGCGCACCCCATCTCAGCCCACCCCCCGCACGTGCTCGAGCGACGGGACTCCCCGAGGCGGAACCAACACCCCGACCAGGTCGATCCGGACGTCCGCCGGATGCAGGGCGTGGGCGGCCAGCCAGCGGGCCGCCAACCGTCGCAGCCGCGCAGCCTTCTGCTCGGTGACGGCCTCGAGCGGGTCGCCGTAGCGGGTGGACCGCCGGGTCTTCACCTCGCAGACCACCAGGGACCGGCCGTCGCGCAGCACCAGGTCGATCTCCCCCAGCTCGCACCGCCAGTTGCGGTCGAGCAGGACCATCCCACCGGCCACCAGGTGACGGGCGGCGTACGCCTCGCCGAACGCCCCGAGCCTCGCTGTCTGGGTCATCGCAGCACCTCCTGCCCGGAGGCTCTCGTGCCGCGGCGACTCCGGGGGCCCGGTCGGCGCGGGCCTGTGGACAGCGGGGGCGGCGACGTGGCTGTGGACGGGATCCGGTGGGAGGCCGGATCCCGTCCACGCAGTGCGGACCCGTGAGGGGGGCCGGGTCCGCGGCTCTCGGCTCAGCCGCAGGCAAGCGGCACCGGCGGGACGTTCTCGACCCGCGCCCGGGCGGTCTGGGTGACGTGGCCGCCGTCGGGCAGCGGCAGGAACGGCAGCTGCATGTCGAGCGTGTCGAAGCTGACCGCCACCTCGACGAGACCGCCCTCCACCGGGCCGGGACGAGCGCGCCGGCCGCGTCGTGGTACGTCGCGGTGGCCGTCGGCGTCGCCGCGCCCACCGCCGGACCGGCCGCCATCTCCGCCGCGTGCGCGAGCGTGCAGTCCTGCTGGGTCCCCACGATGAGCGAGCGCGCCGCCTCGCGCGCCGTCGCGGCCGAGGTCTGCAGCGCCCAGAACATGTAGCCGTACTGGATGATGCCGAAGATCAGCAGGAAGATCACCGGGCGCCACGAGCCCGAACTCCAGCGCCGCCGAGCCGACCTCGGGACCGCTTGTTCCTGGGCATCGGTCGCATCACTTCACCAGCTTCACGATCTTGGGACCGACGCCGAGGTAGTCGGTGGTGGGCCCGGCGAAGCTGCTCGGCACCACCGGCAGCGCCGACGGCTCGATCGTCATGAACCGCAGAGCGCGAAGCTCGGATCCCTGCATCAGGATCCCGTGGTCACCAGGGTCGCTGCTGTCGAGCGGGACGTCGATGTTGAGCAGTGACTGCACGGCCGCGTCGACCGCCGCCAGCACCATGTCGATGTCGTCGACTCCGGTGTTGACCTGCTTGGTGACGAACACCGGCCGGAACGTCAGGATCGGGTAGGCGCCCGCATCGTTCGCGTTCGCGTTGGGGGCCAGCGCCGTGGACAGGACCGGCACCCAGAAGAACCGTGCGGAGCTGTAGATGTCCGGCAGCAGCGCGTTGTGCGGGGTGGCCACCGGGACCCCGTCGTCGATGTAGGTGGAGAGGTTGAAGAACATCGCCGCGGTGAGCAGGCTGTCGTGCGTGACGAAGTCCTCGAAGTGATCGTCGTTGAAGCTGCGGCCCGGGAACTGCGGCATCGTGAAGGACCGGGCGCACGGCCGGCGCGAGGTGCACACCAGCCGCCCCGCCACCGTCTTCGTGGTGCCGTCGGCCAGGGTGATGTTCTCCTCGGCGCCGAGGATCCCGTCGGTGAACTCGGTGTACGTCGTCGAGCCCTGTGCCAGGACCATGCAGTTGGGAGTCTGGTTCGTCGACAGGTTGCCTGCCGTGTCCTTGACGTTGGGGGCGGTGTCGTTGCACTGGAAGATCCCGCTCGGACCGCCGAGCGCCCCGAGCAGGCCGCTGACCGTGGCATCCGGCGGGTTCAGTGTCGCCAGGCTCGGGTGCTTGTCCACGCCGTGGTCGAGACCCTCCTGGAGGTTGAGGCGGAGGTTGCCCGGGGTGCCGTCCTGGAGGTTGCGTGGGCTCTTCAGGATCCGGCCACATCCCAGCGAGTCGGCGAGCGGTTGGTTCAGCGTCGTGGTCAGCACCACGTCGTTCTTCGACCAGACCCAGTTGCCGCCCGACTCGACCGCGACCTTGACGTGCCAGTTCCCGGCATTGTTGAGCACCTTGCTCGGCAGTAGGCCGGTCACCGTGGACGTCAGGCCGGTGAGCCCCAGGGTGAGACCCAGGTCGGCGTCGACGGTCTTGTACTTGTTGGAGTCCGGGTCGTCGAGGTCGCCCAGGGCGAAGGAGACCTTGACGTGCGACAGCACGTTCCACCCGGACCCGGTCAACGTGAACGTCGTGGGCAGCAGCGTGCCCTGGGTCGCCTGGGTGGGCGTGATCGAGCCGACCTTGAGCGAGGTGCTCGTGGCCATGTTCGACTTCCACTTGGTCTGGGAGTTGTCCTTGGTCAGCGGCCCTGGCGCGAAGTAGTTCAGCGGGAGCACGTCGGAGATGGTGCTGCCGAGCGTGGTCGGCAGTGTGTCGGCGACGGTGAGCAGGCAGTTCAGGGACAGGCCGAACGGCTCGATGTTGCCCGGCGAGAGCGCCCGCGCGGACGCCGACTTCTGCTGGTCGGTCCCCTCGGGACCGGCGAGCCTGCCGAAGGAGAAGTCCACCCGCGCGGGTGGCGTGGTGACGTCGACCTGGTTGGTGTCGGGGAAGGTGACCATGCCGGTGTCCAGGAGGTGCTGGGCGAAGGAGTCGACCGCGGCGGACGGCGCGGTGCTCGCACCGGGACAGTCCGGGATGGCACTCAGCTCGTCCTGCCCCTGAACCCGGTGGCAGGCGATGTACCAGGCGGCGTCACGGGCTACGGCCAGGCGGGACGAGTCGTCCCGCACGGGCAGGTGCTCCGCGGCGAACAGCGCCGCCTTGTCGGCCTGGACCTGCAGCTGTCCGCGTCGTGCCCAGGTACCGCCGATGTCGACGACGAACGCGGCGACCACGAGGAGGACCACGGAGACCAGAGCGGAGATGAGCGCGACCGCCCCCGACTGTCCACGGCGGGCAGCACGGCGACGAAGGATCGCGGCGGTGACCCGGCTCATGAGCACACGCTGCTGTCCACGGTGACGTTCTCGAGCCGCATCGCGGTCTCCGTGACGACGTCGCCGTTGTTCGGCAGCCACGAGGCCAGCGTGCTGGTGACCGAGGTCCGCACCCCGATGTTCACCACCACGCCGGCGTCCGGCAGCACCTCGACGACGTCGACGGTGACGTCGTCGAGCCCTAGCTGCGGGGCGTAGGCGTCCCCAACTGGGCTCGAGGCGTCGACGACCGCCTGCTTCACCAGGCTGACCACCTCGGCGCAGCTGAGGTCGTAGCCGACCACAGCGCTCTGCGGCAGGTGGGCAGCGTAGGGCTCCACACGTTGGGCGTGCCAGAACCAGTTCCCGTAGACCAGCACCCCCAGCATCAAGGGCATCAGGATCGTGCTGACCAGGCCGGCCTCGACGGCCGCGGCGCCGCGTTCGGAGCGCGCAGGCTCCCACCAGGGGTGCAAAGTCGTTCCCTCCCAAGACCGACTTCGTAGGGGCCCGGCAGACCCTCCCATGGCCTGCCCGGACGCACGACGGGTCCGCTCGGACCACGCCGCACTACCCGGTCGGGCGTCCGGTCCCGAGCCGCGACGACCCCTACTCCCCCACGGGCACTAGCCGTCTCCCCGGGGTCGACGCGGGCGAAACCGACTGAACGGTAAAGACTCCCAGCCGTCTAGGCCGGCCCTCAGGTCTTGGGCAGCTCGATCTCGGACGGGCTGAGCTCCTCGACGTTGACGTCCTTGAAGGTGAGCACCTTGACGTTCTTGGCGAACCGCGCCGGACGGTACATGTCCCAGACCCAGGCGTCGGTCATGGAGACCTCGAAGAACACGTCGCCGGCCTCGGTGCGGGCCTTCACGTCGACCTGGTTGCACAGGTAGAAGCGGCGGTCGGTCTCGACGACGTACTTGAAGATGCCCACCACGTCGCGGTACTCGCGGTAGAGGTGGAGCTCCATCTCGGTCTCGTACTTCTCGAGATCCTCGGCGCTCATCGGGCGTTCTCCATCGGTCGGAGGGGTCGGTGGTCAGGTCCGTCGCTGTCATTGTCGCCCACGTCGGTCGAGACGACGGTGGCGGACTCGCCCTCCACCCGGCGCACGTTGACGAACCGCCGGCGGTGCACCGGGCACGGACCGTGCTCCTCGAGCGCAGCGGTGTGCGCGGAGGTGATGTAGCCCTTGTGGGTCGCGAAGTCGTAGTCCGGGTACTCCACGTGCAGGTCAGTCATCAGACGGTCGCGCGTCACCTTGGCGATCACCGACGCCGCGGCGATGCAGGCCGCGACCCGGTCCCCCTTCCAGACCGCGAGACCGGGAGAACCCAGGCCGTCGACGGGGAAGCCGTCGGTGAGGACGTAGGAGGGCCGTACGTCGAGCAGCGCGATCGCCCGGCGCAGCGCCTCCACGTTCGCCACGTGCATGCCGAGCCGGTCGCACTCCTCGGAGCCGATGACCACCACCGACCACGCCGTGGCGCGCTCGGTGACCTCCGCGTAGCAGCGTTCGCGAGCCTTGGCCGTCAGCAGCTTGGAGTCGGCGAGCCCGGGCACCTGGCCACGCCGGCCGTCCGGCAGGATCGCCGCCGCGGCCACGAGCGGCCCGGCGCACGCGCCACGGCCGGCCTCGTCGACGCCCGCGACCGGGTCGAGCCCGGCCCGGCGCAGCGCTCGTTCGTAGCCGTAGAGGCCGGCGTCGCGGCGGACGGTGAGCCCCCGGGGCAGCGCAGTCATGAGACGTCCATGGTGACTGGGAGGTGGGGAGGTCTCAACTGACGCCCGCGAAGGTCGCGGGCCGTCCGAGCATGGTCGCGTGCCCCACCGGCCACACCACGGCGAAGACCTTGCCGACGACGTCGTCGACGGGCACCTGGCCGCCCCCGGGGTCGCCGAGGTGGACTCGGGAGTCGGCCGAGTTGGACCGGTTGTCGCCCTGCACCCACAGGTACCCGGGCGCGACCTTGATGTCGAAGTCGATCAGCGACGGCTTCTCCCCCTGTGCCAAGTAGGCCCGCTCGTTGAGCGCCACCCCGTTCACCAGGATGCGGCCCTGCTTGTCGCAGCACTTGACCTCGTCGCCGCCGACGCCGATCACGCGCTTCACCAGGTGCCCCCCGGTCGGGTAGAGACCGAACAGCTCGAGGGCGCGGACCACGGGGTTGGGGTGGACCGGTGCACTCTCGCCGCTGTCGAGCCAGCCCCCGGGATCGGCGAACACCACGATGTCCCCGCGCTGGGGCGTGCCGTCGCCCCAGTAGGAGACCTTCTGCACGAGGATCCGGTCGTTGAGCACCAGCGTGTCGTTCATCGAGCCGGAGGGGATGTAGAAGGCCTGCATGAACAGCGCCTTGATGACGATCGCCAGGACCAGCGCCAGGGCGAGCAGCAGGATCGTCTCCTGCCAGATCGGCAGGTGCTTCTTGTGCCCGCCGGACGACGAGGACCGCGGCCCCGACGAGTGGTCGTCGGAGTTCTCCGACGGTTCGACGGGACCGCGGTCCTCGTTGCCTGCGGGGTGCGTCACGCGGCGAGCCTAGCGGCCGCCGGGTCAGCGAGCCGGGGAGGCTTCGCGACGCTCCTTGATCTTGGCGGCCTTGCCGCGCAGGTTGCGCAGGTAGTAGAGCTTGGCGCGGCGGACGTCACCGCGGGTCACGACCTCGATCTTGTCGAAGATCGGGCTGTGCAGCGGGAAGGTGCGCTCCACGCCGACACCGAAGGAGACCTTGCGGACGGTGAAGGTGCGGCCGACACCGGAGCCCTGGACACGGATGCAGACACCCTGGAACACCTGCACGCGCGAGCGGTTGCCCTCGACCACCTTGACGTGGACCTTCAATGTGTCGCCGGCGCGGAACTCCGGGATGTCGTCGCGCTTGACGGACGCGGCGAGCGCGTCGATGACGTTGGTCATGTGATCTCCTCGTCGATGCCACAGGTCACCCACGGAAACTGGTGACGATTCGGGTTCGACCCGTCTCGTGCGTCGTGCGGGGCGCCCCCTGTGGCAGGTGGCCCGCCGACCCGCTTCCCTCGAGGAAGCGCGGTCGCGACGCGACGGATGCGACGACCAAGTCTGCCACAGGCGTCAGTCGTCCGTGAAATCGGCGAGCACGTCCCGGTCCGCCGCGTCGAGGTCCTTCTCGGTCAGCCGACGCACCAGGTCGGGACGGCGGCTCGCCGTACGCCGCAGCGCCTGGTCCCGCCGCCAGCGGGCGATCTGCGCGTGGTGGCCGGAGAAGAGCACCTCGGGCACGTCCAATCCGCGCCAGGTGGGCGGCTTCGTGTAGACGGGGTACTCCAGCAGCCCCGCCTCGCCGTGCGACTCCTCCGCCAGCGACTCGGGGTTGCCCATGAACCCCGGCAGCAGGCGTACGACGGCCTCGCTGATGACGAGCGCCGCGGCCTCTCCCCCGTTGAGCACGTAGTCCCCGATCGAGATCTCACGGACCTCCCAGCGGGCCCGGGCGTGCTCCACGACGCGCTGGTCGATGCCCTCGTAGCGGCCACAGGCGAACAGCAGCCGGGGCCGGGTCGCCAGCTCGGCGGCCATGGCCTGGGTGAACGGCTCGCCGGCCGGCGTCGGGACGACCACCACGGGGGCCTCGCCGTCCGCGGTGACGGCGTCGAGCGCCTCGCCCCACGGCTCGGGCTTCATCACCATGCCGGCGCCGCCGCCGTAGGGAGTGTCGTCGACCGTCCGGTGCCGGTCGTTGGTCCAGTCGCGGAGGTCGTGGACGTGCACGTGGAGCAGACCGGCCGCCTGGGCCCTGCCCGGCAACGACAGGGACAGCGGAGCGAGGTAGCCGGGGAAGATCGTGACGATGTCGATGCGCACGGCTCAGCCCTGCTCGTCGTCGAGAGGCGTGATCAGGCCGGGGCGGTCCGCCACCAGGAGCCGGCCTCCGGCGACGTCCACCTCCGGCACCAGCGCCGAGACGAACGGCACCAGCACCTCGCTCGACTCCGGGGTGGCGATGACCAGCAGGTCCTGGGCGGCTCCGTGCACGATCGACTCCACCGTCCCGACGTCGAGGCCGTCGGTGGTGACCACCCGCAGGCCGACGATCTGGTGGTCGTAGAACTCCTCGGGGTCGTCGGGTACCTCGCCGTCGGGCACCTCGGCCACGAGGACCAGCCCGCGGGCGGTCTCGGCCGCGGTCCGGTCCTCGATCCCGGCGAACCGGACCAGCAGTCGGCCCTGGTGCCACCGGGTGCTGTCCACGGCCAGCCGGGCAGGCCGCCCCGGTCCGTGCGGCGCCTGGCCGCCGGGCGTCTGGGTCGCCAGCACCGACCCGACCGCGAACCGGCGCTCGGGCTCGTCGGTGCGCGGCTCGACGGACACCTCGCCGCGGATACCGTGCGCCTTCCCGATCCGGCCGACGACGACGTGGCGCGTCCCAGAGCTGTTCATGTCCTCATCTTCTTCGCTGAGTGTGGCCTTGTCGGCGATTGACCGTGGACTTTGTTCGCACCGGTGTCGAGGAAGACTGATGGGGAGGACCCGGAGGTCCTCCCCATCACGCGTTCTGCTGCGAACAACCCCGCACTGACCTGCGAACAAACCAGCACTCGACGGGGGCTAGCGGCGGCGGTCCACGTCGACGAAGTCGACGCGCGCTCCCCCACGGCCCGCCAGCGCACCGATCACGGTCCGCAGTGCGGTGGCGGTGCGGCCGTTGCGGCCGATCACCTTGCCGAGGTCGTCGGGGTTCACCCGGACCTCGAGGACGGAGCCACGGCGCAGCTCCTTGTCACGCACGTTCACGTCATCCGGGTGCCGGACGATTCCGCGCACCAGGTGCTCGAGCGCCTCGGCCAGCATCGGCTCAGGCCTCGGCGGGCTTGTCGGCCTCGGCGGCGTCCGCCTCGGACGGCTGGGCCTCGCCCTCGGCGTCGGCCGACGCGGCCGCAGCCTCGGGGCTCTCACCAGCGGGCACCTCGGCCGGGGTCTCCTCGGCCTTCGGCTCCTCGGCCTTCGGCTCGGCCTTCGGCTCGGCCTTCTTCGACGACTTCTTGGTCACCGCGTCGGCCTTGGGCTCGTGCGAGGAGTCCTTGAGAGCCTCGTTGAAGATCTCGGCCTTGTCCCGCTTGGGCTCGGCGAACTTCAGCGACCCCTCGGCGCCGGGCAGGCCCTTGAACTTCTGCCAGTCGCCGGTGACCTTGAGCAGGGCCTCGACGGCCTCGGACGGCTGCGCACCGACCCCCAGCCAGTACTGCGCCCGGTCGGAGACGACGTCGATCAGCGACGGCTCCTCCTTGGGGTGGTACTTGCCGATCTCCTCGATGACGCGACCGTCCCGCTTCTTGCGGGAGTCGACGACGACGACGCGGTAGTACGGCGCACGGATCTTGCCCATGCGCTTGAGACGGATCTTGACGGCCACGAGTGTGGTGTCTCCTTAGACGATTTCGTGAGTGGGTGAGCGCCTGCGGACCAGGTGGGGCCAGGCCGTCGGCGCTGCGCGGTGCCCGCACCGCCGGATGAGAGGGGCCGGCGCGCAGGACTCAGCCATACATTCTGCCATGTCCCACCGGCCAACCTCCAATCGCACGTCCCGCGCGGGCAACCTCTGCCCCGGCCGGTGCGTCCTAGGGTGGGGAGCGCGAGCCCGGGCTCCCCGGTGCCGTCCACCGGGCGCGAAGCCCCGAGGAGCCGACGATGACCGACCTGACCACCGTGCCGGCCCGGGTGACCGCGCGCCCGCGGCTGTCCCAGCGGTACCCGGCGCTGTACCCGCTGGCGGTGCGCGCGCACCGGGCCCGCCGACGCCTGACGTGGATCCGCTCGGACGCCACCTGGACCACGCAGCGCTCCGCCGACCTGCTCCCGGCCCGGGCCAAGCGGCACCGGTCCCTGCTCCTGCGCACGCTCGGGGACAGCGACATCCGGCTCCAGCACAACAAGGTCACCAACCTGCGACTGGCCTCCGCCCGCGTCGACGGCCTGCTGATCCGCCCCGGCGAGACGTTCTCGTTCAACAAGGTCGTCGGCAACTGCACCCGCCGCAAGGGCTACGTCGTGGGGATGCGCCTGTCCAACGGCCACGCCCGGGAGGGTGTGGGCGGCGGCCTGTGCCAGCTCGCGAACCTGCTGCACTGGATGTTCCTGCACTCGCCACTGACGGTGGTGGAGCGCTCCGAGCACAGCTTCGACCCGTTCCCCGACAACGGCCGGGTGCTGCCCTGGGGCGTCGGCTGCTCCATCGTCTACAACTACGTCGACCTCGTCGTGCGCAACGACACCGACCTCACCTTCCAGGTGTTGGTCGGCGTCGGCGAACGCTACCTGGAGGGTGACCTGCGTGCGGACCGGCCGCTCCACCGCAGCTACCGGGTGTTCGCCCGCGACGAGCAGTTCCTGCGGTACGGCGCGGACTACTTCCGCCGCAACGAGATCTGGCGCACCGTCATCGACACCCGCACCGGCAACCGGCTCGGAGAGGAGCTGGTCAAGCGCAACTGCGCCCAGGTGATGTACCGCCCGACGGGCGTGCCGGTCGTCGACGTCGCGACCTAGCCCACGACCTTGCCGCGCAGGACGATGCGCCGCGGCTCCTTGAGCACGCCGAGGTCGGCGAGCGGGTCTCGGTCGAACACCACGAAGTCGGCGGTCGTGCCCTCGGCGAGCTCGCCGTCGAGGCCCAGCCAGGCCCGCGCACGCCACGACGCGGCGCCCAGTGCGTCCCGCGGGGACAGTCCGTAGTCCGCCAGCTCGAGCACCTCGTCGCCGATCAGGCCGTGCGGGAGCACTCCCCCGGCATCCGTGCCGGCGTAGATCGCGACCCCTGCCTCGTAGGCGGCGCGGATGGTGTCCTTGCGGGTCTCGAACAGGCGCATCATGTGGTCGGCGTACTTCGGGAACTTCTCCCGCCCGGACTCCGCGTAGCCGGGGAAGTTGCCGAGCTGCTTGGCCGTCGGCACCAGCGCGACCCCGTGGGACACCATCGTGTCGATCAGGTCGGTGGACAGCCCGGTGCCGTGCTCGATGCAGTCGATGCCGGCGCCGATCAGGTCGGGCAGCGCGTGCTCCCCGAACACGTGCGCGGTCACCCGGGCCCCGTGCTCGTGCGCCACCTTCATCGCCTCGTCCAGCGACTCACGCGTCCACGACGGGGTGAGGTCACCGGCGTCGCGCTCGATCCAGTCTCCGACCAGCTTCACCCAACCGTCGCCACGCTGCGCCTCCTGCGCGACGTAGGCGGGCAGGTCCTCCGGCTCGATCTCGTGGGCGTAGTTGCGGATGTAGCGACGGGTCCGGGCCAGGTGCCGGCCGGCGCGGATCAGCCGCGGCAGGTCCTCGCGCTCGTGGATCCACGAGGTGTCCGCGGCCGAGCCGCAGTCGCGTACCAGCAGGGTGCCGGCGTCGCGGTCGGTCAGCGCCTGCTTCTCCTGGACGTCCTCGGGAACGGCTCCGTGCTCGTCGAGGCCGATGTGGCAGTGCGCGTCGACGAGGCCCGGCACGATCCAGCCCTCGGCGACGAGCTCGGCCGACGCGACCGGCTCGTAGGTGACCCGCCCGTCCACGACGTACAGGTCACGGCTCTCGCCGTCGGGCAGGACCGGGCCGCGGAAGCGAAGGGCGCTCATGGGCGCGACCTTACCGACCCGCACCGGCGGTAGCCTGCGGCCATGCACGAGGAGCCGACGCACTTCAGCGATCCCGCGACGGTCGAGGCGCGGCGCACATCGTTCGGGGCGCTCGCCGAGACCTACGACGCGGTTCGGCCCCGCTGGCCCGAGGCGACCGTCGCGTGGCTGCTGGGCGGTCCGGACCGACCGCTGCGCGTGATCGACCTCGGCGCCGGGACCGGGCTCGGCACACGCACGGTCGCCGCGCTCGGGCACGAGGTGGTCGCGCTGGACCCGTCGGCGGGGATGCTGGCCGCCCTGGAGGCGGCACCCCTGGCCCCCGAGGTCAGCGCGAGGATCGAGACCCGGGTGGGTGCGGCGGAAGCCCTCGAGGACCTCGACGACAGCTTCGACGCCGCCACGGCGTTCCAGGCCTGGCACTGGTTCGACGCCGCGCAGGCGGCACGGGAGTGCGCGCGGGTGCTCCGTCCCGCGGGCTGGCTCGGTCTGGCCTGGCACTCCTGGTCGGACCAGGTCGCCTGGCTGCGCGAGCTCGGGGACCTGGTGGGGACACCCGAGATGGTGTGGGACCCCGAGCGTGCGCACTGGGCGCCGGAGCTCGACGGCTTCACGCCTGCTGAGTACCAGCGGTTCGGCCTCGAGCAGGTGCTCGGCGTGGACGACGTCGTCCACCTGGCGTCGTCCTGGTCCCCCGTCGCGGTGCGCGAGGACCGGGACGAAGTGCTGGCCGCCGTGCACGACCTCGCGGTGCGGGCGGCGGGCGGCGGGGGTCAGGTGACCTTCCCGTACGTCACCGCCTGCTACCGCTACCGGCGAGCCTGACCGCGGGCTACTTGAGGTACTTCGACAGGTCGGCAGGCAGATCGAGTGAGGACGGGTCGAAGTCCTCCTCCGCGCCGTCCGGCACACCGAACGGGTGGGCGCCCTCCGCCGGAGCCGCCGCGGCCTTCTCCCGGGCAGCCTTCTCCTCGGCCGCCCGCTTGGCCGGGTTGCCCGAGCCGCGCTTGGCCTTGCCCTTCTTCGGCGCCTGCTTGGCCTTGGCCCGCTTGCCCCCCATCCCCGGCAGCCCCGGCATCCCGGGCATCCCCGGCATGCCGCCACCCTTGGCCATCGACATCATCATCTTGCGGGCGTCGAAGAACCGGTCCACGAGCTGGTTGACGTCGGACACCTGGGTCCCGGAGCCCTTGGAGATCCGGGCCCGCCGGGAGCCGTCGATCAGCTTCGGGTTCGCCCGCTCGGCCGGGGTCATCGACTGGATGATCGCCTGGATCCGGTCGATCTCGCGTTCGTCGAAGTTCTCGAGCTGCTCGCGGAACTGCCCCATCCCGGGCAGCATCCCCATGATCTTCGACATCGAGCCGAGCTTGCGGATCTGCTGCATCTGCTGCAGGAAGTCGTCGAGGGTGAAGTCGCCGCCCTGGCCGGTGAGCTTCGCCGCAGCCTTGGCGGACTGCTCCGCGTCGAAGGTCTTCTCGGCCTGCTCGATCAGGGTGAGCATGTCGCCCATGTCGAGGATGCGCGAGGCCATCCGGTCGGGGTGGAACAGGTCGAAGTCGCCGAGCTTCTCACCGTTGGAGGCGAACATCACCGGCTTGCCGGTGATCGAGGCGACCGACAGCGCGGCACCGCCCCTCGCGTCGCCGTCGAGCTTGGTCAGCACCACCGCGTCGTAGCCGACGCCCTCGAGGAATGCCTGCGCGGTGGTGACCGCGTCCTGGCCGACCATCGCGTCGACCACGTAGAGGATCTCGTCCGGGTGCACGGCGTCGCGGATGTCCGCGGCCTGCTTCATCATCTCGGCGTCGACACCGAGACGGCCGGCGGTGTCCACGACGACCACGTCGTGCAGGGTGCGGCGCGCCTCGTCGATTCCGGCCTGGGCGACCGCGACCGGGTCGCCGACCCCGTTGCCGGGCTCGGGGGCGAACACCTTCACCCCGGCGCGCTCGCCGTTGACCTGGAGCTGGTTGACCGCGTTGGGTCGCTGCAGGTCGGCGGCGACGAGCAGCGGGCTGTTGCCCTGCTCCTTGAGCCACAGGCCGAGCTTGGCGGCGAGTGTGGTCTTGCCCGTGCCCTGGAGGCCGGCGAGCATGATCACCGTCGGCGGGTTCTTGGCGAACCGTAGCCGGCGGGTCTCGCCGCCGAGGATGGTGACGAGCTCGTCGTTGACGATCTTGATGATCTGCTGCGCCGGGTTCAGCGCCTGGCTGACCTCGGAGCCGCGGGCCCGCTCCTTGACCGCCGCGACGAACTCCTTGACGACGGGCAGCGCGACGTCCGCCTCGAGCAGGGCGATGCGGATCTCGCGTGCGGTGGCGTCGATGTCCGCATCCGAGAGCCGCCCCTTGCCCCGCAGGTTCTTGAAGGTGTCAGCGAGGCGGTCGGAGAGAGTCGCAAACAATGGTGGTCATTCCTCGTCACGGGCCGGTGGGTCAGGTGCCAAGGGTAACCGTCGGCGTGAGCGCCGCCCGGACCGCGTGCGCGGCGGCGGCTGCCCGGTCGTCGGCGAGCGGCCCGGCGCCGAACTCGCCGACGTAGAACACGTCGACGGCCTGCGGCCCCAGGGTCGTCACGTGAGCCGACCGGACCGACACGTCGAGGGCGGCCAGCGCACGGCAGACGACGTACACCACACCGGGGCGGTCCTCGACCCGGACCTCGAGCACGGTCGCGGTGTCCGAGGCCTCGTGGCGCACCAGGACCGTCGGCTCCAGGCCGGGACGCTCGTGCGGCCGGACGCGCTCCGCCGGGTCGACCCGGCCCTCGAAGACGGCGTCGAAGCGTTGCCGCACGATCGCCTCGTCGAGGCCGTCGTCGGCCACCTCCCACACCGACACGCCGAACTCATCCTGGGTCCAGGCGCGCGCGGCGCGCACCGGGATGCGCTGGACCGCGAGCGCGCCGGCCACGTCCGCGATCAGCCCGACCCGGTCGCCGGAGACCACGGTGAGGCTGGAACCGTGCGGCGACGGCTCCAGGGCTACGACGACCCGCGCGGGGTCGCGGAGCACCCGGTCCGGGACGAGCACCTCATCACCGCCCCCGTCACCCCGCTCGGCCCGGGCCGCCCCCCGCAGCGAGGCGCGAACCCGGCGCGCGAGATCGGCCACCAGCGCCGCCCGCCAGCCCGTCCACGCCTTGGCCGCGGTGGCCCGGGCGTCCGCCTCGGTCAGCACCTCCAGCAGGTCGAGCGTCTCGATGTCGACGACCCGCTCGGCGACCTGGGCCACGGTCGCCGGGTCGTCGAGGTCGCGGCTGGTGGCCGTCTCCGCGAGCAGCAGGTGCCGGCGGACCAGACGGCCCACCAGAGCGGTCTCCCGCGCGTCGAACCCGAGTCGCGCGGCCACGGCGGCCGCCACCGGCTCACCCGCAACGCTGTGGTCCTGGCCGCCGCCCTTGCCGATGTCGTGCAGCACCGCGGCGACCATCAGCACGTCGGGCCGGGGCACCCGCCGGATCAGCCGGGACGCCTCGATGCAGGTCTCGACCAGGTGTCGGTCGACGGTGAACCGGTGCACCACCGACGCGTGGGGCAACAGCCGCACCCGCTCCCACTCGGGCAGGATCCGGCCCAGCGCCCCGGTCTCGTCGAGTGTCTCCCACACGGGCAGCAGCCCGGGGCCGGCCGCGAGCAGCCGGGTGAGCAGGTTGCGCGCCTCGGCGTCCCACGGCTCGGGGACCGCAACGCCGTCCCGGGCCAGCCGGGCGGCCGTGGCCGGGTTGAGCACCAGGCCGCGCTCGGCGGCCTCGGCGGCGGCCCGGAGCAGCAGCAGCGGGTCGCCGGCCGGGTCGGTCCGGGCGGCCAGCACGACTTCACCGGAGGACACCGCGACCCCGCGGGCGACCGGCTGCAGAGCGGGAGTCCGCACCCGGTTGGAGACGGGACGCGCGAGCACGGCGTCGACCCGGCGCCAGGTGAGCCGCGACAGGTGGGTGATCCGGCGGCCGAGCTCGCGGACGTGCCGCTGCGCGGACTCCGCGTCGGGCGTCCCGATCCGGGCGGCGAGGTCGGGCCACGCCTCGGGGGCGACCCGGTCGTTGGCCCGGCCGTTGACGGAGTGCAGCTCGTCGCGTACGTCCAGCAGTCGGCCCCGGCACCGCTCCAGGTCGGCATGCGGCACGTCGACCAACCAGGTGGCGACCAGCGCGCGCATGACCGTGGCGTCACGCAGGCCGCCCAGGGACTCCTTCAGGTCGGGAACCGCGGCGTGGGCGAGCTCCCCGAGCCGCTCGGCGCGCTTGTCGACCATCTCCCTCAGCACGGGCAGCTGGCGTCGGGCGTCGCGACGCCACTGCGCGAGCAGGGCGGTTCGCAGCCGCAGGGTCAGGTTGGGGTCGCCGGCCAGGTGCCGGGCGTCGAGCAGCCCGAGGATGACCCGGGGGTCGTCGCGGGCGGCGTCGGTCACGTCGGAGAGCCGCCGTACCGAGTGGTCGAGCTGCACGCCCGCGTCCCACAGCGGGTACCAGACGCTCGCACCGACCTCGCTGACGTCGACGGCGTCGTCGTGCACGAGCACCACGTCGAGGTCGCTGTACGGCGCGAGCTCGCCGCGCCCGTAGCCGCCGACGGCGACCAGTGCCAGGCCCGTCTCGTCGCCACCCGCGAGGACGTCCTCGAGCGCGCCGGCGCACAGCGCGTCGGCTGCCCGGGTCCGCTCGGCCCGTTCCTCGGTGGTCACGGCCGCGTCACGTCAGACCGCGGCCTCGTCCTGGTCACCGGTACGGACCCGCACCACGGTGTCGACCGGGACCACCCACACCTTGCCGTCGCCGATCCGGCCGGTCCGGGCCGTGTTCACGATCGTGTCGACGACCTCCGTCACGTCCGCGTCGTCGACGACGATCTCCAGGCGGATCTTGGGCACCAGCGAGATGTCGTACTCCGCGCCCCGGTAGACCTCGGTGTGCCCCTTCTGCCGGCCGTAGCCGCTGACCTCGCTGACGGTCATCCCGGTGACCCCGACCATCTCGAGCGCAGAGCGGACGTCCTCCCACTTGTGCGGCTTGATCACCGCGGTGACGAGCTTCATACCTGGTCCTCGTTCCTCTCTGTGTGCCGGAGCGTGCCGCCGGCGGTGAGCGGTCCCCCGGAGCGGGCGCCCGCGGTCGCGTGCAGGTCGTACGCCGTCTCCGCGTGGATCACCAGGTCGATTCCGCCGACCTCGTGCTCCGCGTCGATCCGGAATCCCATCGTCGCGTCGAGGGCGCGGGCCAGCAGGTAGGACACCCCGAAGGCGAACACGAGCACGACCCCGCCGCCGAGCAGCTGCCGACCCAGCTGGTCGGCACCGCCGCCGTGGAACAGCCCGTCGACCCCGGCCGGGGCGGCCGCCGTGGCGACCAGCCCGATCCCGAACGTGCCGACCAGCCCGCCGACGAGGTGCACCCCCACGACGTCGAGGGAGTCGTCGTACCCCCAGCGGTACTTGAGACCGATCGCGACCGCGCAGACCGCGCCGGCGGCGGCGCCCATCAGCATCGCCCCGGTGGGCGACACCGAGGAGCAGCTCGGCGTGATCGCGACCAGCCCGGCCACGAGGCCGGACGCGGCACCCAGCGAGGTCGCGTGCCCGTCACGGAAGCGCTCCACCAGCAGCCACGCCAGCGCACCCGTGCAGCCGGCGAGCAGCGTGTTCACGAACACCACGGCGGCGGTGTGGTTCGCCCCGAGCGCCGAGCCCGCGTTGAAGCCGAACCAGCCGAACCAGAGGAGCCCGGCGCCGAGCATCACCAGGGTCAGGTTGTGCGGCCGCATCGGGTCCCGGCCGAAGCCGACCCGGCGGCCGACGACGAGCGCGACCGCGAGGGCGGACGCACCGGAACCGATCTCCACCGCGGTCCCGCCGGCGAAGTCGACGAGCCCGACTCCGTTGACCAGCCATCCCCCGGAGTGGCCCGACCGGTCGAAGTCGAAGACCCAGTGCGCGACGGGCGCGTAGACCAGCACGGTCCAGACCGACACGAAGACCATCCAGGTGCCGAACCGGGCCCGGTCGGCGATCGCCCCGGAGACCAGGGCGCCGGTGATGACCGCGAACAGGCCCTGGAACGCCGCGAACAAGATCATCGGGACCGTGCCGTCCCCGTCCGCTGCCGGCGCGAGCAGCGAGGAGAGGCCGGCGTACTGCGTCGGGTCACCGAGCAGCCCGAGGCCGACGTCGTCGCCGAACGCCAGGGAGTAGCCGACCAGGGCCCAGACGACGGTCACTGCGGCGAGGGCGCCGAACGTCATCATCATCATGTTGAGGACGCTCTTCGAGCGCACCATGCCGCCGTAGAAGAGGGCCAGCCCGGGGGCCATCAGCAGCACGAGGGCGCTGGAGGCCAGCAGCCAGGCGGTATCACCGGTGTCGATCATCGCCCTTACTGTCGACGGGTGAGGTTTCACGGCGGCTCCCGCCATGTTGCGCGCACGTGACAGGGCCGCCCGCTTTGTTACAGCCGTGTGAACCAGGCGGACCGGCCCCCGTGGTCTGCACCACAGGGGCCGGTCCGGCGTTACAGCGCGGCCTCGTCCCGGTCGCCGGTGCGGACCCGGACGACCGAGTCGACGCCGACCACCCAGACCTTCCCGTCGCCGATCCGGCCGGTCTGCGCGGTCTTGACGACGATCCCGACCACGTCGTCCACGTCGGCGGTGTCGACCACGATCTCGAGCCTGATCTTCGGGACCAGCGCGATGTCGTACTCCGCGCCGCGGTAGACCTCGGTGTGGCCCTTCTGCCGGCCGTAGCCGCTGACCTCGCTGACGGTCATCCCGGTGACCCCGAAGGTCTCGAGGGCCTCACGGACCTCTTCCCACTTGTGCGGCTTGATCACCGCGGTGACGAGCTTCATGTCAGTGCCCCTTCGTTGTTCGGTGTGCTCGCGCTCGGTGCGGTTGCGGCGGAGCCGAGCCGGCTGCCGCCCCCGCGCGATGCGAACTCGTAGGCGGTCTCACCGTGCTCGGTGAAGTCGATGCCCTCGACCTCGTCCTCCTCCGGGATCCGCCAGCCCATGACGGCCTTGATCGCCAGGCCCACGATGAGCGTCATCACGCCGGACCAGAGCACGGCGACGAGCGCGACCAGGGTCTGGGTCACCAGCTGCTTCACGCCGTCGCCGTAGAACAGCCCGCCGCTGGTGGCCAGGAAGCCGATGCCGACGGTGCCGACCAGGCCGCCGACCAGGTGGACGCCCACCACGTCGAGCGAGTCGTCGTAGCCGAAGCGGTACTTCAGGCCGACCGCGAGGGCGCAGAGCGCACCGGCGACGAGGCCCAGGATGATCGACCCGACCGGGCTCAGCGATCCGCAGGCAGGGGTGATCGCGACCAGGCCGGCGACGACACCGGACGCGGCGCCGAGGCTGGTGGCCTTGCCGTCACGGATCTTCTCGATCAGCAGCCAGCCGAGCATCGCGGCGCAGGTGGCCACGAACGTGTTGACCCACACCAGGCCGGTCTCGCCGACGAAGTTCTCCGCGAACGCGGCCGAGTTGGCGAAGAAGTCGGCCTTCCCGCCCGCGACGCCCTGGGTGGCGACGGGAACGATCGAGCCGACGTTGAAGCCGAACCAGCCGAACCACAGCAGGCCGGCGCCGAGCATCGTGAACGGCAGGTTGTGCGGTCGCATGACCTCCTTGCCGAAGCCGCGACGTACGCCGATGAGCAGGGCCAGCACCAGGCCCGCGACGCCGGCGTTGATGTGCACCACCGTGCCGCCGGCGTAGTCGACCGGGACGACCTTCGCGACCGCTCCAGCGGCGTCCCAGCCGAAGAGCAGCGAGGAGAGGCCGTTCTCGTTGGCGCCGCTGAGGAACCCGCCGCCCCACACCATGTGGGCGAGCGGGAAGTAGGAGAGCGTCACCCAGAGCGGGACGAAGACCATCCACGAGGAGAACTTCACCCGGTCCGCGATCGCACCGCTGATCAGGGCCGCGGTGATCACCGCGAACGTCGCCTGGAACCCCACGAACACCAGCGAGGTGTTGTCGACCCCGGCGAGGCCGAACAGCTCGAACGGGTTGGCGAACAGGGTGCCGACGTCGGTGCTGCCGAACGACATCGACCAGCCCCACAAGACGTAGACGACGCCGACGACGCCCATGGCGCCGAAGGACATCATCATCATGTTGAGCACTGACTTGGACCGCGTCATGCCGCCGTAGAAGAACGCCAGCCCCGGCGTCATCAACAAGACCATCGACGCGGAGGCGAGCATCCAGGCTGCGTAGCCGGTGTCCATGGAACCTCCAGTGATTCGGACTCAAGGAGACGTCGCACGGAGCAGTGACCGCGCTGTCCCCCCGGCGACGCCTGATGTTCGAAGACTCTGGTGGGGCCATGTTTCGCGTCCGCGCGGAGGTTGTTGCGCGCCGGTGACACTTTCGGTCGCGGTGTTACGGCCGTGTGTCGTGGCCTCGACGAATATGCACACCCCGGCGCACCGCAAGTTTCGGAACTCGGCGTATCGTGTTGGCATGCCAGCTCAGGGGGAACCACCAGCACGCCGGGGACGTGGGCGTCCGCGCGACCCGGCCACCGACGGACGCATCGTCGCCGCCGCCGCTGAGCTCCTGCTCTCGCGGGGCTTCGACAAGACCACCGTCGACGAGGTCGCCGCGCGCGCCGGGGTGGGCAAGGCCACCGTCTACCGACGCTGGCCGTCCAAGGAGGACCTCGCGGTCTCGGCGATGGAGTCGCTGTACGACGCCGAGTTCCCCGAGCCGAACACCGGTTCGATCGCGACCGACCTGGCGGAGAGCTACCTCGGCGTGCTCACCTTCGTGAACTCGCCGGAGGGCGCGGCGTACCTCCGGATGTCCATCGCCGAGTCGGTGCGCGACGAGCGGATCGCGGCGCTCTACCGCAGCTCGACGTTGCGCCGCGAGGCACAGTCCCGGATCACCTTCGAGCGGGCGATCGAGCGCGGCGAGGTACGCCCGGACGTCGACATCGACAGCGCGGTGCAGTGGCTCGGCGGGATGATCACCGTGCGCGCGGTCAGCGGCCGGCCGATGCCGTCGGTCGACGACGTGGACGCGCTGGTGGAGTTCACCCTGCGCGGTGTGCTCGCCGACAGAGACTGACGCCCCCGCGGCGGGCGCTGCTCAGTCGTCGCCGAGAAGGGCGTCGACGAACGCCTCCGGCTCGAACGGGGCCAGGTCGTCCGCGCCCTCGCCGAGCCCGACCAGCTTGACCGGGACGCCCAGCTCGCGCTGCACAGCGACGACGATGCCGCCCTTGGCGGAGCCGTCCAGCTTGGTGAGCACGATGCCGGTGACGTCGACGACCTCACTGAACACGCGCGCCTGGGTCATCCCGTTCTGGCCGGTGGTGGCGTCGAGCACCAGCAGCACCTCGGTGACCGGCGCCTGCTTCTCGACCACCCGCTTGACCTTGCCGAGCTCGTCCATCAGTCCGGCCTTGTTCTGCAGCCGGCCGGCCGTGTCGACGAGCACCACGTCGACCTCCTGCTCGATCCCGGAGCGCACCGCCTCGAAGGCCACGCTGGCGGGGTCGCTGCCCTCGGGGCCGCGCACGGCGGAGACTCCCACCCGCTCGCCCCACGTCGCCAGCTGCTCGGCTGCTGCGGCCCGGAACGTGTCCGCGGCTCCCAGCACGACCTGCTTGTCCTCGGCGACAAGGACGCGGGCCAGCTTGCCCACCGTGGTGGTCTTGCCGGTGCCGTTCACGCCGACCATCAGCACCACGGCCGGTTTGCCCTCGTGCCGGGCGACCGCCAGCGAGCGGTCCAGCGAGGGGTCGACCAGCGTGACGAGCTCCTCGCGGAGGATGTCCTTGACCGACGCGGAGGTCTTGCCCTCCACCTTGACCCGGGTGCGCAGCCGCTCGACCAGCTCCTGCGTGGGCTTCACCCCGACGTCGGCGGTGAGCAGCAGGTCCTCCACCTCCTCCCAGGTGTCCTCGTCGACCACGTCGCGCGAGAGCAGCGCCAGCAGGCCGCGGCCCAGCGGGCTCTGGGAGCGGGCCAGGCGCTGGCGCAGCCGGACCAGTCGGCTCGCAGCCGACTCGGGCCGCTCCAGCGTCGGCAGGGGAGCGTCCTCGACCGTGCGCGTCGGGGTGTCGCGCGGCGTCTCCGCGTCCTCCCCGACGGAGGGCTCCGGAGGAGCGAGCACGTCCGTCCCCGCGCCGCGGTCGACGGGCTTCCCGCCGGAGCGGCTCCGCGTGGTCACGAGGCCCGCGATCCCCCCGACGAGGAGGACCGCCAAGCCGATGATCAACCAGATGTAGTCAGCCACGGGCGTATCCAATCAGAGTCGGTGCTGGTGCTCCCGCGCGCGCTGGTTGTCCAGCGTCGGCAGGGCGTCCACGGCACGCCGCAGGGCGTCCCCGAGCCAAGGCGTGTGCGGCACCGCGGCGCCACGGTGGGTGAAGGCGACGTAGACGACGATCACGCCCGCGATGGCCAGGATCACGAGCATGGTGAGCACGATGCCGAGCACGAGGGGTCCTCCCGAGAGATGGCTGCTGCCGCACCTAGTATCCCAGGGAGCGGAAACCACGCACGCCGCCCCGGCGGCGGGGCGGTGGCGCGTATCAGCCCTTGAGCAGCGGCTCGACGGCCGCGCGTACCTCGTCGGGCAGAGGCCGGACCGACCGGTCACCGGATCCCCGCGTGTTGTCGACGTAGACGTGCACGAACCTGCCCTCGGCGGCAGCCGCGTCGCCGCTGCCCTGAAACAGCCCGACGCGGTAGATCACCGAAGACGTGCCGACCCTGTCCACCACCAGCCCGAGCTCCACCGGCTCCGGGAAGCCGATCTCGCGGAAGTACCGGCACGACACCTCGGCCACCACGCCGACCGCCGGCAGGGCCCGGATGTCGACGCCGGTCGACTCGAGCAGGTGGGCGTTGACCGCGGTGTCGATGAGCTCGAAGTACGTCGCGTTGTTCATGTGCCCGTAGACGTCGTCGTCCGCCCACCGGGTGGTCGCCTGCCGCCAGGCCGTGAAGTCCGTACGGGTCGGCCGGGACCGGTCGCTCACGCCGGCTCGGCTTCGCGCAGCCGCTGCGAGATGACCGCGGACACGCCGTCCCCGCGCATGGTCACGCCGTACAGGGCGTCGCCGACCTCCATGGTCCGCTTCTGGTGCGTGATCACCAGCAGCTGGCTGTTCTCGCGCAGCTCCTCGTAGATCTCGAGCAACCGCCCGAGATTCGTGTCGTCGAGCGCGGCCTCGACCTCGTCGAGGATGTAGAACGGCGACGGGCGCGCCTTGAACAGCGCGACGAGGAACGCCACGGCCACCAGGGACCGCTCGCCGCCGGAGAGGAGCGAGAGCCGCTTGACCTTCTTGCCGGGCGGGCGGGCCTCGACCTCGATCCCGGTGGTGAGCATGTTGCCGGGGTCGGTGAGGACGAGCCGGCCCTCCCCGCCGGGGAACAGTCGCGAGAAGACCGCGTCGAACGCGTCGCGCACGTCTTCCCAGGCCTGTGTGAAGACCTGCTCCACCCGCTCGTCGACCTCGCGGACGATGTCGAGCAGGTCTTTCCGGGTCTTGCGCAGGTCCTCGAGCTGCTCGGTCAGGAACTTGTGCCGCTCCTCGAGCGCCGAGAACTCCTCCAGGGCGAGCGGGTTGACCCGACCCAGCATCGACAGCGCTCGCTCCGCGGCCCGCAGCCGCTTCTGCTGCTCCTCGCGGACGAAGGGCACCGGCTCGGGGGCGGGGCCGTCGCCGGCGCCGTCCCCCGCTCCGTCATCGGGGCCGGGCACCGGCGGGACGGGCTTGTCCGGTCCGTACTCCTCGGCCAGCGAGTCCGGGTCGAGGCCGAGCTCGGTCAGCGCCCGCTCCTCCAGCTGCTCGATGCGCATCTTCTGCTGGGTGCGCGCCATCTCGTCGCGGTGCACGGTGTTGACCAGCTCGTCGTGCTCCTTGGCCAGGTCCCGCAAGCCGGTACGGACCGCCATGAGCTCCTCCTCGCGGCCCCGCCGAGACTGCTCCACCCTGGTGCGGTCCTCCGCCGCGGCCGCCACCGAAATCTCGAGACGCTCGAGCACGACCGCCACCGCGGTCGACACCGCCGAGGCGACCCGGCCTTCGCGCACCAGACGCTCCCGGCGGGCAGCCGCCTTGGCGCGGGCGTCGCGCTCCGCCTGCGCGGACCGCACCAGCGAGTCGGCCCGGCCGGCGAGCGCACGGGCGCGCTCCTCCGCGGTGCGCAGAGCGAGGCGTGCGTCCATCTCGGCGGCCCGGGCGGCACGCGCGGCCTCCGCGAGCCGCTCGCGCTCGTCGGTGTCGGGATCCTCCTCCGGCGAGTCCTCTGCGGCGGCAAGCCGCTGCTCGAGGTCGGCGAGCCCGGCCAGGTCCCGGTCCCGGGCCTCCTGCGCCCCGGCGATGGCGGTGGCCAGCCGTTCGGCCTCGCCCTTGGCCGAGCGGGCGAGCGAGCCGAGCTGGCCGAGCTCCTCGGCGACGGCCGCGAGGGTAGCGTCGGACTCGTGCAGCTTGGCCAGCGCGACGTCGACGCGCTGCTGGGCCTGGGCCCGCTCCTCCTCGAGCCGGGCGAGGTCGAACCCGAGTCGCTCGCAGGCGTGGGTGGCGGCGGTGAGCTGTTCGGTGGCCTCGTCCACCGCGGCTTGCACCTCGATCAGGCTGGGCTGCGACGTCGATCCGCCGGCGGCGAAGTGCGTGCCCAGCAGGTCGCCCTCCCGGGTCACCGCGGTAGCGTCGGGCAGGTCGGCGACCAGCGACCGGGCGGTCTCGAGGTCGTCGACCAGGGCCACCTTGAACAGCATCCGGCGCAGCGCGGGATGCAGCGCCTCGGGGCAGTCGATGACGTCGACCGCATAGACCGCTCCGGCGGGCAGCCCGGGCCAGGTGCTGTCGTCCGGGTCGCCGCCGCCGAGCAGGATCCCCGCGCGGCCGAGGTCCTGGTCCTTGAGGTGGCCGATGGCGCGCACCGCGGCGTCGACGTGCTCGACCGCCACGGCGTCGGCGGCGGTTCCGAGCGCGGCGGCCACGGCGGTCTCGTAGCCGGCCCGGACCGAGAGCAGCGCGGCGACCGAGCCGAGCAGCCCCGACACCGAGTCCGAGGCCGCCAGCAGGGCACCGGCACCGTCCTTGCGGTTCAGCCCGAGCTCGAGGGCCTCCTTGCGCGCGGCGAGGGCGCCGCGGTCGCGCTCGGCGGCCTGGGCTTCCTCGCGGGTCTTGGCGAGCCGGTCCTCGAGGTCGGCGAGGGTCGAGGCCGCACCCTCGTGCTCGGCGTCGAGGCCCTCCTCCCCCGCGTCGAGGCCGGCCACCCTGGTCTCCAGGGAAGTGAAGTCGCGCTGGGCACGCTCGGCACGGGCCAGCGCGTCCTGCCGGGCCTCGGTGAGCCGGCCGACCTCGTCGTCCGCCGCGGCGGCCCGGCTCTTCAACGCGTTCACCTGGCCGTGCAACCGGGCCAGGCCCTCGCGCCGGTCCGCCGCAGCGCGCAGCAGCCCGGAGACCCGGCGCTCCTCGGCCTGGTGGGCCTCCTCGGCCTGCTGACGCGCGGTGAGCGCGTCGTCGAGTCCGGTCCGGTTGCGGTCGACCTCGGCGGCGATCTCCTGCTCCTGCGCGCGGACCCGCTCGGCCTCCGCCAGCAGCTGCTCGGGGTCGCGTCCGGAGGACGCCCCGTCGGCGGTCGCGGCGCTCTCCTCGGCGTTGCGCACCCGCTCCGCGGCCAGGGACGCCGTCCCCTTGAGCCGTTCCCGGAGGCCGGACAGGGCGAACCAGGTCTCCTGGGCGGCGGCCAGCGCGGGGAGATCCTCGCGCAGCGCGGCCTCCAGCCCCGCCTCGGCCTCGCGCGCGCGGGCGACCGACGCCTCGACCTCCTGGCGACGCTCGAGCAGGACGCTCTCGTCGGCGAGCTCCTGCTCGAGTGCGGTGCGCGCCGTGACCAGGTCGTCGGCCAGCAGACGTGCCCGCGCGTCCCGGACGTCGGCCTGCACGACCGCGGCCTTGCGAGCAACCTCCGCCTGCCGACCGAGCGGCTTGAGCTGGCGGCGGATCTCGGTGAGCAGATCGCTGAGCCGGGTCAGGTTGCCCTCGGTGGAGTCGAGCTTGCGAAGCGCCTTCTCCTTCCGCTTGCGGTGCTTGAGAACACCGGCGGCCTCTTCTACGAAGCCCCGGCGGTCCTCGGGCGTCGCGTGCAGGATCGAGTCGAGCTGACCCTGCCCGACGATGACGTGCATCTCGCGGCCGATGCCGGAGTCGGACAGCAGCTCCTGCACGTCGAGGAGGCGGCAGGACTGGCCGTTGATGGCGTACTCCGAGCCTCCGTTGCGGAACATCGTCCGGCTGATCGTGACCTCGGAGTACTCGATCGGCAGCGCGCCGTCGGCGTTGTCGATCGTGAGGGCGACCTCGGCGCGGCCGAGCGGCGGACGGCCTGAGGTGCCGGCGAAGATGACGTCCTCCATCTTGCCGCCGCGCAGCGACTTCGCGCCCTGCTCACCCATCACCCAGGCAAGGGCGTCGACGACGTTGGACTTGCCGGACCCGTTGGGACCCACGATGCAGGTGATCCCCGGCTCGAGCTGCAGGGTCGTCGCGGACGCGAACGACTTGAACCCGCGGAGCGTCAGGCTCTTGAGGTACAACGTGGGGCTCCTCACGGTTCGCCGGGCGGGCGTCGGCGCGCGGCCGAACGAGCGATTCTGACAGGTGCTGCCGTGGGGAAGATCAGCGGGCACGAGCCTACCTGGGATCGGGTCCGGTTGCCGGGACCCGGGCCCGCGTGGTCAGAGCGTGACCGAGACGGGGACGGCTCTTCGTACGTCGGTCAGGGCGGGCATCGGCCCGCGCACCGGCTGCTCAGCGGGCAGGCGCATGAGCAGCAGAGCACCGCCCTCGGCCGACGTCCCGGCGAGCACACGGCCGCCCCGGGCCGACACCACGGTGTGCACCAGGACCAGCCCGAGGCCGGTGCGGTCGGCGTCCTCAGGTTCCTCCGAGACGAGTCGCGCGTACCCGTCGGTGAACGCGGCCCCGCGGTTGATGGCTCCGCTGAGGTCACGAGGCAGCCCCGGCCCCGAGTCGGCGACGCCGAGGTAGACGGCGCCGCGATCACGGAAGCCCACCAGGCGCACCTGGTCTCCGGGCGCGGTGTGCCGCAGAGCATTTTCGACGAGGGTGTCCAAGCACGCCTGCAGCCGCTCGCTCGAGCCGCAGAGAGCGCCCCCGGATGCCTCGACCACGAAGTGCCGCTCGGTCACCGCCCCCCAGCGGTCTGCTGTCGTGCGCAGGAACGCCTGAAGGTCGATGACCTCCGGCGAGACCTTCCCGGGCAGGCTGAAGAGTCGCAGGGCACGTTCGCTGGTCCGGCGCAACCGGACCAGCTCGTCCCGGATCGTCTCGACCTCGGCCCGCTCCGTGCGAGGTCGCTCCCGGGTGAGCAGGAGCTCCACGTAGCCCGAGGCAACGGTGAGCGAGGTCCGCATCTCGTGGGTGGCCATCCTGCCGAGCCGCTCGCGCTGCCGCGCCTGCCGCACCTCGCGATCCGCGACCGTCCCCAGCTCCCGCAGCGCGGCCAGACGACGCTGCGCGTGCCAGAGCATCAACCCGACAAGGACTGCCATGAGCGGGATCTCACCGGTCTCCTCCCAGGCGATCACGCCTTCGGAGGCCCGGTGGACCAAGATCGCGCCCGACAACGCCGTGTAGGTCACGAGCGCGCCGACCGCCACCCACCGCGGCGACGGCTCGAAGCAGTAGACCAGCGCGAGTCCGATCCACGCCAGGTGGTAGGGGAAGGTCTCCCTTCCCGGTGCCAGCCACATCAACACCGCACAGCCCGATGCGGAGAACGTCCATGCCACCAGCAGGGGATATCGGACGATCAGCGCAAGGATGCTGCCCATCTCACGCCCCGTCGAAGCAGTAGCCGACGCCTCGAACCGTCTCGATGGGTGCCTCGGCCAGCTTGTGGCGGATCCTGCGGACGCACACCTCCACGACGTTGCTGCGCGGGTCGAAGGTCAGCCCCCAGATGTCGTGCAGCAGCTCGTCGCGGCGGCAGACGTCACCGCGACGGCGCATCAGGTGGGCCAGCAAGGAGAACTCCCGCTCCGAGAGCGCGACGTCCTCCCGTGCGCTCGCGGCCCGGCGACGGTCGAGGTCGAGCCGGATCCCCCCGGCGCTCAGGTAGCGCTCGCCGTGCTCAGCGCGCTCTGTGCGCGGCTCGTGCTTGAGCTCGCGCCGAACCCGGGCGAGCAGCTCTGCCACATGGAAGGGCTTGGTCACGAAGTCCGCCGCCCCCCGGTCCAGCGCCTGAACTCGAGCGGCCACCTCACCGACCCCCGAGAGCACGATCACCGGCGGCGCCACCTCGCGGTTCGCCAGGTCGGCCAGCACCTGGAGCCCGTTGCGCTTCGGCATCATCAGGTCGAGCAACATCAAGTGGACCTGCTCCGTCACTCGGCGCAGTGCCTCGTCGCCGTCGCGCGCCGTCACCACCGAGTGTCCCTCGCCAGACAGAACGTGCGCCAGGAAAGTCCTGACCCGGTCGTCGTCGTCCACCACCATCAACGTGCTCATGTTCCCCCCCCCAGGGATCGCCGTCTTCAGGGATCCCGAGAACCACCCAACCCGTAGAGCAAGGTCCCGGCTCCATCTGATCGTTCGTGAAAAGCTGGCATTACGCCACGGTCCGCGCGGCATATCACCCGGTTGTGCACTGGAATAGGCCACTTGGGGGAGTACACACGGCCTGATAACGGTCAAACCGGACCACTGGATGACGGCAAGATGACAGCGTGACCGGAACGTCAGGGACGGCAGGGGTCACAGATCGAAGGCATCGACGTCTCCGGCGGCCACGCCGGCGAGCCCGTGCTCGGATCCGACGAAGTATCTGCTGGCTGCTGATCCCCGCATCTCCACCACGTCCTCGTCGCGAACCCTGCCGGCCCCAGGCACCGACGTTCGGGCGCCCCGGAACGACAGGTAGACGCGGCGCCCCCCGCGCCAGACGCATCCGTCCACGTCGGCCGCGCGAGGCAGACCGTGACGGCTTGCGTCCCAGACCCGGGCGAACGAGGCCCCGTCCCACCGGTAGAGGTCGGCATCGTCGGCTCTGCCCCGCACACCCGGGATCGCAACGGCTCCAACCGTCGAGAAGTACAGCCGGCCCCGGACGACGTCGATCGCGTCGACGTCCCCGCCTGGTCCACGCAGCCCGTGCGCGGTTCCATCGAAGAACAGCCGCCACACCCCGTCGTCGTAGTAGGCGACGTCCTCGTCCTGGACGGTGCCGAGGCCCGGCAACCTGACCCGCCTCTGCCGGAACGACACGTAGAAGTGCCGGGCGTCGACACGGGCGTACCCGTCCACGTCCGCGGTAGTGCTGACGCCGAACCCGCGCCGTGGGAAGGCGTTGCGTGCTCGGCTGCCGTCCCAGGCGTAGACGTGGGCGGTGGAGCTGCCGGTCGGCCGGCCGGTGCTGTCGTCGCGGGCCGTCGAGAAGAAGAGGCCGCCGCTGCGGTCCGCCGCCAACGCCGGGTCAGGCACAGGCGCGGGTCCCGGGTCAGGCGCAGGTGCCGGGTCAGGCGCAGGTGCCGGTGCAGGCGCAGGTGCCGGTGCAGGCGCCGGTGCCGGGTCAGGCGCCGGTGCCGGAAGCAGCGCCGCCAGACCCGCCGACACGTCGAGCACCCCGGAACCGAACTGGTCGTCGGCCCCGAGGGCCCCCAGGTCGTGTGCGGCTCCGGTCAGCAGCAACTGCTGGGCATCGGCGCCGAGCCCGGGGGCTGCCTGGAGCAGCAGGGCGAGTGCTCCGGCCACGTGCGGTGCAGCCAGCGAGGTCCCGGACGCCGTCTGGTAGCCGCCGTAGCGATCGGCGGTGCTGATACCCACGCCGGGAGCGACCAGGTCCGGGAACGGGCGTGCGCGGCCTCCACAGGTGGACGGCCCCTGACTGCTCGAGGAGACCAGACTGTTGTCCGCGGCCACCGCACCCACCGACAGCGACTCCGGGTAGTTGGCCGGGCTCACCGAGGTCGCGCCGCCAGGACCGAAGTTGCCCGCGGCGAAGACTGGAAGGATTCCCGCGGCTCGCAGCGCCAGCACGTCGGGCTGAAAGCTCAGGTCACAGCCGGGACCCGCACCGATGGACCAGGAGGCATTCACCACCTGAGGTGCGTCGGCTGTACCAGGGTCTCCGTCCGGGTCGAGGAGCCACTGGAAGGCCTGGTGCACGGCGGTCGCGCTCGCACCCCCGGTGTCGTTGAACACCCGGGCTGCGATCCACGTCGCTCCCGGCGCCACGCCGATCGCCGAACCACCGGCTTCGCCCCCGACCATCACGCCCATCGTCGCGGTCCCGTGACCGCTGAGGTCCACCGGGGAGCCCGGATGCTGACCGTAGGGGTCGAACCAGCTGTTGGTCCCACCCCGCCATCGAGTGGACAGGTCGGGATGGGTCGCATCCACCCCGCTGTCCAGGCTGGCGACCACCACTCCGGCGCCGGTGCTCCCCTGGTCCCACACCGTGGGCGCGCCGATCGCCGTGAGGTTGGGCTCGGCGGCAGCCATGCCGGGAACGAGATCGATGTGGTCGGGGACGACGGAGGCGACATCCGGCCGCGCGGCCAGCTCGGCGATCACGGGAGTCGTGGCGGTCACCGAGATGCCGTTCGCGATCCACAGCGGGACGCTTCGGGCGACCTCCCCCCGGCCGCGCAGGGCATCCAGCCGGGAGGTGATGTCGCGGCGCGCCTCGCGGGCGTGGGAGCGCAAGGCGTGCTTCACCCCCTGCAGCCGGGCTCGTCGGTTCCCGTACCCGTGGGCGGGCGCATGGATGTCGGCCGTTCCGCGCATCGTGACCAGCACCGTCGCCATCCCGCCGGGCGCAGTCGCACCAGAGCCGCCGGCCGCAGCCGCACCGACGATGGCCACCCGGGCGGGTACCGCCTGAGCCGGCGTTCCGCCGACGGACGTGAGCGTCACCAACGTCGTCGCGACGGCCGCTCCGACCGAGGTCTTCATCGGGCGGCCCTCGCCCTGTCGCGGACCGGCGGTGCATCTTCCTCGCGCGTGGCCTGCCGCCGGAACCGGGTCAGCACTCCCGCGATCGCTCCGAGCAGCGCGATCAGCGCGACCGCCAGCCCTGTCATGACCAGCTGGAAGGTGGTGCGCTGCTGACGCTCGGCGGCGGACGCGACGTCCCACTGCACCTCCGCCACCGCGTCGGGCAGCCCATCCCTTCGCACCGCGACCCAGGCGGTCCACCGTCCCGCCGCAGGAGCGTCGGTAACGGCCTCGTACCGCCCCTGCTCGGCCCGCTCCAAGTCGATCCTGGTCGAGCTGTCCCCGGGACCGACAAGCTGCACGTCGACGCCACGAACCGGCGCCGGAGCCGGGAGGACCGTCGAGCGCGCCCGCACGACGACCCTGCTCTTCGAGGGACCGGCCGGGACCTGCTCGATGGTCACGAACAACCCGTCCACCGTGGCCTGACGTGGCGCGGTGTCCCGCTCCGCGGTCGCGACCTCTCGGGCGCTGGGTACCGCCGTCGCGAGGGCAGCCACACCGACGGCGGCCACGAGCACGAGCGCCTCGGCTGCCACGAGCAGCCCGAACCGGCGAACCGGCACCGGAGACCACCCTGGCGCCCGGCGCAGCACCCTCGCGACGCGCGCGACCACGGCGGGGTTCACGACGAGCGTGTTCGCCCCGGCCAGCGCGAGCGCCCCCACGATCAACAGCGCCTTGCCGCTCACCGCGACGCCATAGACGGTCGAGGTAAGGGCGTGCACGTCCGGAATGTGTCGACCGGACTGGTAGAGACCGGTCGCCAGCAGCACCACGGACGCCAAGGCGGCCATCGGGCTGAAGCCGCGCGCCACCTGCGCCAGGACCGGACCGCGCGCGTCCGGTCGCTGACGCATCACCGGCAGCACGCAGGCGAGCAGCACCAGCAGCCCCCCGGCCCATACGCCGGCAGCCAGCAGGTGCGCCGCAGAGGCTCCGGTGGCCAGGTAGGTCCCACCAGGAAGGCTCGAGGAGTGGCCGGCGCGCGCCTCCAGGCAGGCGACCGCGACGAGCGCCACACCGGCGACCCGCACCACACGACTGCGCCGCAGGGCCCACCGGAACAGTGCCGTGGCCGCCACGAGTACGGCCAGCTCACGGGCGAGCCAGAGCCAGCCCCAGGTCGTGCCTGACAGCGTCCCCCATAGCTCGGCCCACCAGTCGCCAGGCGAGCTTCCGGGATGGTAGGTCCGCACCATCGGCGTGAGCGCCCCGGTCACGATCATCACGACACCCGCCGCGGCTCCGAGACGCCGGGTCCGTCGCTGCGCGGCCGACCAGAGGGTCGCGTTGCCGGCGAGGACGCTGCCGGAGACCGCGAGCGCGCCCACCGCCAGCAGGAAGGCGGCCAGATCGAGCCAGCGCACGAGCAGCTCAGGCAGGTCCGGGAGCGTCCCACCCGCCGAGGGCACCACCAGCGGGCGGGTGCCGACCCCGAACAGCACGGTGCCGTGGGAAGGGTGCCCGTCGTCCGCGGACAGCACCCTCCAGTCGAGCACGTACACGTCGCGGGCGAGGGGCCCGGTGCTCAGCTCGACGTAGCCGCCCGAGTCCTTCTCCACCGATGTCTGGACGGCCACCGGAGCTCCGTCCTCAGACCGCAGCTCGAACGTGCTGGCCTCGGCATTCACGTTCTCGGTGAACCACAACCGCATGGAGGTGCGTCCCACAGGCACGGAGCCACCGTTCGGTGGGTCCGACCGGTCCAGCTCGGAGTGAGCCGACGCCGGGGCTGCGGTCAAGAGCAGGGCGACCAGGACGCCGAGCACCCCCCCGATCCCGCGAGCCCGACCTCGCCGCCCCACCACGGTGCTCATCGCTGCGCCTCCAGGTGTTCCAGGCGCACGTCCCCCAGCACCAGGGTCACGCGATCTCCCCTGTGGATCGCGTTGTGTGCGTTGGCGAACAGGAGGAAGTAGGTGCCACCCAGATCGGTCTCGGTCGAGTGGTGGTGCTTGGACGAGGTCAGCACCAGGGTCGCCCCCGAGTCCTCGACGACGATGGCCGGCCTGAGGTCGTCGTCGTGCAGCAACGGATCCGCCTTGTCCGGATCGACCACCTGGTAGCGGAGCTCGACCAGGCCGCCGGCGGCGACGAGGGCGAGCAGGTTCACCTTGATGCCGTACTCCGCGGCCATCCCGTCGTCATCGACGAGCCGGGTCCCGCTGCGGATGTCGTCCGGTCCCGCCCACACGCCGCGTGCCAGAGCGCCGCCGACCAGCAGCGCCACCACCACCACCACGAGCAGCGGGCGACGGCGACGGCGACGGCGCGGCCGGCCCTCCGGAGGTGCCTGCGCCTGCATGGTCTCTGTGGTCATCTCCCCAACTCCTTCCCCAGGAACCGGCCCGCGCCCTGGGGAAGCGCGCGGGCCGGTTGTTCGGTGCTACGGGACGTCGAAGTCGCTGACATCCGCAGCGTTGCTGCCCCCGAGCCCGAGCGCGGAGCCGTCGAGGTACACCTGCCATGCCCCACCCTTGTGATAGGTCACGATGTCCTCGTCCGGCACGACGCCGAGACCGCGGACCGCGGTCCGGGCGTTGCCGAACGAGAGCATCACGTGCCGGCGTCCGCTCCACGCGACTCCGTCGACGTTCGTGCTGCGGGCCAGGCCATGGCGGCTGGCGTCCCAGACGCGTGCGAAGCGTGCGCCGTTCCACCGGTAGATGTCGGCGTTGTCCGCCGTTCCCCGGACACCCGGGAGATCGACGTTGCCGACCGTCGAGAAGAACAACCGCCCGGACCGGACGTCGATGGCGTCGACGTCTGCTGCCCGTCCGCGGAGGCCGTTCGCCGAGCCGTCGAAGAACATCCGCCACCCGTCCTGGTCGTGGACCACGACGTCCTCGTCCCGTACGACGCCCACCCCGGCGAGCCGGAGCTTCGCGTTGCTGAACGAGAGGTACACGGTGTCGGGACCGCCCACCGAGACGCCATCGACCTTCGCCGTCGAGGGGATCCCGAACCCGGCAGGGTCGAGAGCCCCGCTGACGGCGCCGCCGGTGAGCTGGTAGAGCGTCGCGCCGGTGCCGGTGCCGAGCTGGGGCAAGGTCGCCGAGCCGGTCGTGGCAAACAGGGCCTGGATGCCCGCGAAGGGGGTGATGCCTGCACCCGGTCCGGCCGGAGCCGGCGGAGCCCCCGGGCCGGCCGGAGCCGGCGGAGCCCCCGGGCCAGCCGGAGCCGGCGGAGCCCCCGGGCCAGCCGGAGCCGGCGGAGCCCCCGGGCCGGCCGGAGCACCGGCGCCCGAGGGGATGGCAACGACCAGCTCACCGGTGGCCGTGTCGCCCCAGTTGCCGGCTGCGTCCTTGGCGTGGACGTAGACGACGTGCGGACCATTGGTCATCTGTCGCACGGTGGCCAAGGGGATGTCGGCATACCCGCTCTCCGACGCGGTGTCGAACACCCCGTCGTCGGGCTCGAGCACGATGCCGGACCCGTCGGCACCCACCGTGTCGACGAACATCTCCGCCTTCACCACGGCGCTGCGCACTCCACCCGGGTCGGGGTGGATCGGGTCGGTGAGCTGCGCGACCCGGACCCGGACCGCCGGCGTGCTGGCGTTGACGGCCTGCGTGCCGTCGTTCGGGCTCGGGTCGAGGACCACCCCGTCGGCGACCGGTCCGGTCTTGTCGACGGTGAGCTTCACCTCGAAGGCGTCGCCCCAAGCGCCCTCGGAGTCCTGGCTGCGGATCCAGATCGAGTTGTCCTTCTCGTCGAGCGCAGCCACGTCCGTGGCCGGGATGACGGCGTCGAGGCTGGCCACGACATCGGGGGTGTTCACGGTCATCTCGGTTCCGCTGCCGGCAGCTGCGGCCTCGCCCCCGATCGAGTACTCGGCGGCCTGGATGGTCGAGCCGCCCGTGGTGCTGTCGTCACCGGTGGCCGAGACGGCGACGTCCTTGGTGCCGTTGGTGACCGCCGGTGTCAGGGTCGCCGCCTTCGTGACCGGGCCGCTGGCGTCCCCGCCATTGACCAGGAGCGAGGTGAGCGGCCCCCAGTTGCCGGCGCCGTCCTGACCGCGCACGTAGAGAACGTGGTTGCCCGCGGGGATGCCGAGCCCGCGGAACTCGGCGTCGGTCCCGGTGACGGTGCCGGTGACGATCTCGCCGTCGGCCTCGCCCGTGTCGGTGCACGGGTTACCGATGGTGTCGAGGAAGCACTCGACGCCGTCGGCCCCCGAGTCCCCGGTGGCGCTGTCGTCAACGGTTCCGGTCAGCGTGCGCCCGGTGACGGGGTCCACGTCGGACAGGACCATGTTGCTGGTGACCGGTCCGATGGTGTCCGCGCTCGCGGCTCCCGAACCGGCGACCTCCAGCGTGCTGAGCATGCCGCCGAACCCGGCCGCCTTGCTGTTGCGCAGCGACAGGTTCGCGTCGTAGACGGCCAGGGTGCTCGCGTGTTCCGCGACCGGCACCGTCACCAGGGTGTCGGCGGTCTGCCCGGGCCCGAAGGTCTCGGCGACAACCTCACGCGAGCGGGAGCCGAGCTGGCTGCCGTCGAGGGCGATGACCCGCTGGTGCGCGCCGAGCACACCCATCGAGTGGTAGGAGATGCCCGCGTTCACGTAGCGGAGCAGGACGTGCTGCTCCGCTGGGTCCGGCACCGTGGCCGGGTAGTGCACGGTGATCGGGTCGGTCTCCGGGTAGACCTTCCCGTTGACCAGGAAGTACGTCGGCGCGAAGTTCCGCATGTCGAACCTGGCCGGGTCCGTCATCGCGTTCAGAGACGGGTCGAGCTCGCTGAGCAGCTGGACCGACTCCACGTCGAAGGCCGTCGACGCGTCGGCGTAGGCCTGGCCGGCCGCCGCCGGACGGACCACCAGGACGCCGTACAACCCCATCGCCACCTGGTGCTGCGCGTTGGGCAGCAGGCCCGCCTCGTAGAGGTAGGTCCCGGCGTGGTCCACCGTGAACGTGTACGACTTGGTCGTGGCGGCGTCGGCACCCGCCCGGTCGGGGACCATCTCCTGGCCCTGGACCAGGAGAGCGGTCGGCTCCGCGAGGTCGTTGTGCAGGGTGATCGTGAGCTTCTCGCCCGCGGTGGCCTCGAGGGTCGGGCCACCCGGGGCGGTGACTGCCGCGCCGTCCCGGTTGTAGCCCCAGACCGGGACGGGGTCGGGACTGCCCGGAAGCGTCATGGACCCGGTCTCGGCATAGAGGTCGATCGTCTGGTCCGCGTAGGCCGCGCCCGTCGGAGTCAGCAGGACCGCCGCCACCGCCAGGCCGGCTCCCGAGAGGGACGTGAGTGCCGCCTTCTTGAGCATGCTCGCTCCAGTCATCGTTCTGCCCGCCTCTCTCATTGCCTGCAGTGGTTCGATCCGGGCGGGTCGATCCGCATGTACGTGATCGGGCCGGTCATCGTGGCGCCCCACGAGGTGATCTGGAACAGCGCGTGGTTGTGCGAGATGATGTAGAACTCACCGCACTGGTTGACCGTCTGGATGTTCGGCGGCAGCGTCTCCTTCGTTCCCAGGTAAGGGCTGCCGCTGTAGAAGACGCCGATCTCGGAATTGGCCAGGCTGGGCACCGGGCTGGTCACCGGGTTGGTCACCGGGTCGTAGCCCTCGGCGTCGTACCACCGGAAGATGACGTCCCAGGTCTGGCCGGGGCCGATGTTGATGTCGAACTTCTCGAACGACATGTCGTTGCCGTCGGCGTCCTCGAGGGGCCGACCGTCGCGTCCGACGACCATCCCGTTGTTGCCGTGCGGGTGGAACGGGTAGTCCTCGGTGCCCACGTTGAGGTAGCGGGCCATGCTCGGCAGCGGGTGGTAGTCGGAAGCGCTCGAGTCGGAGTCCTGGTAGGGGTAGATCTGCGCGAGTGCCCCGTAGGGCTGCGTGGGCAGCCACGACGCGTTGTTGTCGGCGATGCTGTCCGGGAAGCCGCGGCCGTTGATCAGCCAGTACCGCGGGTGGTACTTGTTGATGTTGAAGGGACGTCCCTGCTCGACTGCCTGGTGCTGGTAGGGGTCGATCTCCGAGAGCAGCACCATGAACTCCTCCTCCGGGGTGAACTGGGTGTCGGCCCGGTCGTAGGCGAACCGGGTCCCGGTCGTCGGGTCGTCCATCGCCGGTCGGACGATCAACGCCCCGAAGAGGCCCATCCGCACCTGCTTCTCCGGGTCGGTGCCCGACTCGTAGAGGTAGGTGCCGGGGTCGCCGGCCACGAAGCTGTAGGTGATGGTTCCGCCGGGGTCGGCGGTGTCGGTCAGGGACGTCAGCGCCCCGCCGGCGGCGTACTCAGGAGCCGCGGGGAGCCCGTCGGCGAGGACGTCCGACTGACCCGGGAACATCACCGAGACCGCCTCGTCGAACGTGTTGTGCAGGATCACCGTCACGGTGTCGCCCTCGTTCACGCACAGCACCGGACCCGGGTGCTGGAAGCCGTCGAAGCCGTCGGCGTAGCCCCACATGAACGCGGTGTTGCCGTCGGGGAGGCTGATGTAGCCGGTCTTGGTGGTCAGGTTGAAGATCGGGTGGGTCGCGTCGCCCCCGGCCCCCTGGGTGCACACGATGCCGACGGGCTGCGGCGCGTCGGCACTGGCCGGAGCGGCCCCGGAGAGGGAGGCGGCCGAGACCGACAGCACCGCGAGTGCCGCGGCGGCGACGGCGCGACTGCGCCGACGCCTCGCCCCCAGCCGGCCGACGCCCTTCGCGATCATGACTGTGGCTGTAGTGCTCATGGCTCTCAGATCCCCCACTCGTTCGGGTACTTCTGTGCTGCCACCGTGTTCTGCGCGGTGGTCCCCGGATAGACCCGGACCTCGGTCGCCTGGCCCCCGAACCCGCCGGGTGCGAGGTTGTTGGCGCGGGCGTAGCTGCGGTTGTAGAGCAGGTAGGTGTCGTAGTCGCCGGTGCCGCTGTGCGCCGGAGCCTCGAAGATCACGTCGTAGCTCTCACCCGGCCCGATGTTGAGGGTCTCGGTCTCGTACGACGTGTCGACGCCGTCGCGTGCGCCCGAGGGCCCCCGCCCGCGCATCGGGGTGGCGTCGCGTCCGACCACACGCATCCGGATGCCCGCCATCGTCATAGCCGACTCGCGGAAGCCGAGGTTGGAGAACCTCAGGGCCACCCGCTCGCCCGCGTTGCAGTTCACCAGCGACGACGTCGGCTGGTACTTCAGCTCGGGATGTCCGTCCGGTGGGACCAGGTCCCCCTCGGGGGTGAACACCGGGTGGAACGGGTCGATGGACCCGTTCGGGGCGATCGTGTCGGGGTAGACCCGGCCGTTGAGAAGCGCGAAGTCGGCGCGATAGTCGCTCCACTCTGGAAGCTGGATGTGCGCGTCGGCCCAGTGCGCCTCGGCCCAGACCTCGGAGAGGAACATCGCGAACTCGCGGTCGAACCCCGTGGAGCCGTCCCCGTCGTTGTAGAGGTAACGACCGCTCCGGTACAGAGAGGTGTTGCCGTCCTGCAAGGGCCGCACGAAGACCAGGCCGGTCATGCCCATGTGCACGTGCTCCACGTCCTCGACGTGGCAGTGGTACATGTAGGTACCAGGGTCCCGCGGCCGGTAGACGTAGTTGAACACCCGGCCGGAGGGCACGGCGATGGACCCGGTCGGCTCGCCGTCGTAGAACGGGATCACGTTGCGGAAGCCGTGCCAGTGCAGTGTGTGTGCGTCGAACAGGTCGGGCCGCAGCTCCAGGCCCAGGTTGGTCAGCTGGACCGTGAACTCGTTGGCGGCGTCCGGGTCGTACTGGTCGACCCAGAACAGCGGCGCCGAGTGCTGGGCCTTGTTCTTCTGGTTGAGCCGAGCCTGGTCGGGCATTCCGGTGACGTTGCGGAACCCGAAGATGTACGTCGTCAGCAAGTCGGGTGCCAGCGGGTCCGGGTGGAACGGTGGGATCCCCGGTGTCTCCGGCAGATGGATCCAGCCGTCCGTGCCGGCAAGGTAGAGGTCCGGCGGCGGCGTGCCCGCGTCGGCCGCGACCGCCGCCTCGGGAAGCAGGGTCCGTCCGGCCCAGGCGAACCCGCCCGCGGCGACGGCTCCGCCCGCGAGGCGGAAGAACCGACGACGGTCCATCTGGGGCAGGTCGAGCGCGGCGACCTGGGACACGGGTGGGAACCCGGGGCGGTTGGTGGGGTGGCTCATCGGGGTCACCTGGTCCCTTCGGAATCGGTCGTTGGACGAGTGGTCACTGGACATCGGTCGCTCCCCCGTGGCTGCTCGGCGCCGAGGATGCGTCGTCGGACGGGGGCAGCGACCACCGGCCGTCTCGGAACTGCACGACCTCTCCGGCGGGCACCTTCCCGAGACGGGGCACCCGGGTCCGCGCGGCGAAGGTGGCGTAGAACGCGTGCCGGTTGGACCAGACGAGCCCGTCGACGTCCGCCTTGCGCGGCAGCCCGTAGCGGCTGGCGTCGAAGGCGCGCCGGAAGCGGCGGCCGTTCCACGCGTAGACGTCCGCGTCGTCGGGCCGGCCGTGGACGCCGGGCACGCGGCGGTTCCCCGTCGTGGAGAAGAACAGCTTGCTGCCCTTCACGGTGAACCCGTCGACGTCGCGTGCGGGGCGCCTCAGTCCGTGCGCCGTCCCGTCGAAGACCAGCGTCCAGGTGCCGCCGTCGTTGAGGACGACGTCCTCGTCCTGGACCACCCCGAGCCCGGGGAGCCGGACCCGGCTGTTGGCGAAGGAGACGTAGGCACGGGTCTGGTCGACCACGTGGACGGCGTCCACCCGCGCCCCCGCCGGCACCTTGATGCTGGCCGGCAGCAAGAACAGCTGGGCGAGACCGTTCACCGCTGGCGTGTTGGTCGGCGGTGTGGTGCCCTCGCCGGGGACCTGCGGGTCAGGAGACGGGCCCGGACCTACACCCGATGCCGGACCTGAACCCGAACCCGAACCCGAACCCGAACCTGAACCCGATCCGGGCGCCGGTGCCTGAGCACCGAACTCGTCGGCTCCGGCGTCGTACCCGCCCAGTGCCGGACGCGACTCGTCGTCGATGTCGGTCCTGGGAGCGGTCACGCCGCCCGAAGCGGTAACCCCGAGGTTGCACGCCGGGGAGGCCGGGCAGCCGCTCAGGTGGTAGTCACCCAGCTGCCCGGCGGGCAGCTCGGCCAGCACGAGCGTCGCATCCACGAAGGACGGGTTCTGCCGCCAGCTGGCGAAGCTCACCGACACGTCGTAGGTCTGCTTCACGCTCGGCGCGGTCGTGCTGTTCGCCGAGCTCGTGAACGGGTGCGCCGTCACGTCCTGCTGCACCACCGAGTTGCTCAGCGCCAGGGTTCCCGTGCCGTCGGCGACCCCGACGTCCCAGTGCTCGACGTCAGCCGTACCGCCGAGGCCCAGACCGGTCACGGACGTCCCCGCACGGCTGCCGGCCCGGTTGTCCCAGAAGATGTTGTTGAACATCAGCGGCTTGCTGAAGGCGGGCCCGTTCCCCAGGGTGGCCTGGAGGGACGCGCTGTTCGCCGAGGTGGACAGGCCCGCCGGCATCGGGGCGCCGTTCGAGGTCACCGCGGTGGCGGTGGTGAGGTTCTTCATCACCGTGTTGTTCACCACGAGGACGTTCGGGGCGTCGTTGAGGCTGATCCCGCCGCCTTCGTGGGTGGACACGTTGTTGGTGATGACGTTGTTGACGACGCTCATCGGGAAGTTGCCCGCCATCAGGAACCGGATTCCGCCGCCGTCGTCGTTGGCCAGGTTGGCCTGGATCTCGTTGGCGTAGATGTCGACCGGGCCGGAGCCGGGCGACAGGCCCTGGGGGTTGGCCGGGAGCGCGCCGGCGATCATGATGCCGCCGCCCTCGTCGTTGGACTGGTTGTAGTAGATCCGGTTGTGGTGGATCTTGCCGCTCGGGCTGAGCCCGTAGACGGACAGCCCGCCGCCGTACTCGACGGTGTAGTTGCCGCAGATGTCGTTGTGGTCGACCTCGTAGCGGTCGGAGCCGGCGAAGATGCCGATCGCTCCGGCGAGGTTGGTGCCACCGTTGGCGATCACCCGGTTGCGGGCGATGCGGACGTCGGTGTTGTGCTGGTTCATCGCATTGCCTTGCAGGTCCGGGGTTCCGATCCGGATCGTGCCGTAGCCGCCGCCGTTGTTCTGGACCACGTTGTTGGTGATCTGGAGGTTGTTGGCGTAGGCGTTGGCGAAGATCGCGCCGCCCTGCGTGACGATGTTCGGCGGGAGCCCGGTGGGCGCGCCGGTCAGGTCGTTGATGTTGCCGGGGAAGCCCTGCTGGTCCCCACCGCGGATCTCGAACCCGTCGATGGCCGCCTTGAAGGCGGACGTGAACTGGCGGGCGCGACCACTCTGGTTGCTGTTCGAGCTCGACGCGAGGACGTAGATCGCCTCCCCGTCGCTGACGTCCTGGTTGCCGTCCCACGTCAGCGACCCCACGGCGTCGAACCAGTCGGTGGCCAGGTCGGTGTCACCGCCGAAGGCGCTGGCGTCGAGCATGGTGCCGGCGACGAATGTGGAGCCCTGGAACCCACCCGGGCCGACGCCCTGGAGCTTGACCGGCGAGGCCATGATCAGGTTCTCGTAGTAGGAGCCGCGCGGGTTGTTACGCGGGTCGGTCAGGTCGGCCTGGTTCGGGTAGACCACCACCAGGTTGCTCCCGCCCCGGGCGCGAGCGTCGTCCAGCGCGTTTTGGATCGCGTGGTCGACGCCGAGAGCGGACCGGCTCGCGGCCTTTGTCGGGTCGTACCGGGGCACGCTGACATCCGGCCCGACCTCGTACAGGCGCGGGTTGTAGCTCTTGGCGCCGCTGCCGCCGATCACGTGGATGGTGAGGGCGTTGATGGCCTGTTCGCCGCCGGCGTTGGTGATGGACAGCTGGTGCGGTCCGTACGGCACGTTCGCCGGCACGCTCACGGAGATCGACGTGTTCGACCAGCCGTTGTTGGCGACGGTCAGTGCGGTCCCGTCGAGGGTCACCGCACCGCTCCCCTGTGCAGCACCGAACCCGGTGCCCTGGATGGTGAAGGAGCGCGCACTACCGGTCACGAAGGGCTTCGAGACCCGGAACAGCTGCGGCGTGGTGGTAGCGACGGGGCAGCTGACGTCCTTGGGCAGCCCGGTCTGGGGCGACTCCACGGTCAGCCCCACCTGGGTGGGCGCCAGGTCGGTCGGGATCTGCACGCCCGGCATGGCCTCGAACTCGGTGGCGATGGTGCGGTAGCGCGGGTTCCAGTTCGGGTTCAGCCGGCCGGGGACCCCCGGGTCGTTGCCGACGAACCGGTACATCCCGGCGCACATGCCCGACGGCGTCGGGCAGCTGATGTGGTTCGTCGAGGGCAGCAGCACGTCGTACATGCCGTTGAAGTCGGACTCGACCGTGGTCACCAGGCTGTTGGTGAAGTCGTAGATGCCGACCGGGGCGAACGGCACGCCGGCCTTCTCGCCGTACATCAGGGACTTCGGGTCGTTGGAGAAGTTGATGTCGTCCACGACCAGGCCGCGCAGCCGCGACGGCAGCGGCACGTCGGTGAACAGGTTGAACATCGGGACCACCGACTTGCCGTTGTTGAGCTCGACGAGCTTGGTGTCGCACAGCGGCTTGTCCATGCCCTCGTACGGTGACCCGTCCATGTCGAAGAAGGTCGGGTTGTCCACCGCGCCCGGCCCATCCGCGCCGATGCCCAGCACGTCGACGGTGTGCAGCGCGCCGGCGCAGGCAGCCGGGGGCACCTGCGGGACGATCTGGTCGCCGTCACCGACGTTGATGTCCTCCTCGCGGGTCACCTGGTACATGGGCTCCCCGCTCGCGTCGTTGGGGATGTCCAGGCTGACCAGGTAGTCGGCGGCACCGAGCGCGGCCCAGGCGTCGTTGCCGTCAGCGTCGGTGCAGGTGGGGTTGGCGGGGTCGCTCGCGTCGAGCGTGCCGTCGAAGCAGCCGTCGCCGAAGCCGTAGTTGCCGTCCACGGTCGCCCCGAAGTTGGCGTCGGGCGTGCCCGGGTCGGTGGCGTAGGGGGCGTACTGCACGCCCTGGATGAACGTCGAGATGCACTCGCCGGCGCTCTCCTGGTTCTTGACCAGGGAGTCCTCGTCGACCCCGTGGACCAGCGGGTTGCCGTCCACGTCACGCGCGGTGCAGCCGGTGGGCCGCTCGAAGTGCTCGGAGAGGTAGGTGTTGAGCAGGTCTCCCTTGAGGTACGAGCCGTCCCCGGCGAGCTGGTAGCGCTCGTCGGCGTCACAGTTCTGGGCCAACGGGTCGGTGCACGGCACGGTCGCGTAGAGCGACACGGGGATGTCAGGGATGCCGGGCTGCCAGTCCTCCGCGGCGGCGTAGCGCGGGTCGAGCTCGTTGCGAGTGGTGTCGTAGCTGATCGAGCCGACGATGCCGCCGTTGCGCGGATCGATCCCGTTGCCGCCGGTGGGGTCGTAGGCGTGCACCCCCCAGTCAAGGCTTCCGCTCAGGCCGATGACGTTCAGGGTGGCGACGTCGACGCCCGCGCCCTTGACCGTGGTCGGTTCCGGCTGGTTGTCGGTCTGGTAGGTGATCCCAGTGGTGTAGAACGAGTCGCTGTAGGCCTCCATCACGGTCCACTCGTTCAGCGGGTAGGCGCCCTCGAACCAGTAGTGGCCGTTGCTGTCCGTGGTCGCCGTGGTGGTGCCGCGGTCCATCAGCGAGTTGTCCTTCTTGCGCAGCGTCAGGGTGAAGTTGGGCACGCCCTGCTCGCCGGGGTCCTTCTTGCCGTTGCGGTTGGAGTCGCGGAACACGTAGCCGTCGAACTCGGTCCACCACCCGGAAAGTGGCAGGTTGCCCATCTCGACCGCGTGGCCACCCGAGACGGTCACGTTGATCACGTTGAGGAAGTAGTCCTGCGGCTCGTCCCACCAGCTGAGCTGATAGTTGCCGTCCGGCACACCGTCGATCGTGAACGAGCCGTCCGCTTCACCCTGGCCCACCCAGACGGCACGATCGCCGCTCTCCAGGTCGGCAAGCGAGACCCAGGGCCGGTCGATCGGCTTGCCCGCCTTGGTGCCGGTGATCTGGCGCCAGAAGGTGAACGAGCCCCCCTTGGGCGGGTAGTAGGCCTTGATGCCCATCACCCGGCCGGAGACGCTGCCCTGGGCATTGGCATCCAGCGGGTCGCCCGCGGCGCCCTCCGCGGTCGGCTCGACAAAGCCGAAGATCACCGGCGGCACCTGCTCGCCGGCCTTGACGAACTCGGTGTCGAAGCCGGTGGAGCCCGGCATCACCCAGGCGTCGTAGTCGTGGTTGCCCTCGAGCGTCGTGGTCTGGATCCAGGTCTCGCCGTCTGGCGGCGTGGCGGACATGGCGTAGCGGTTGGGTCCCATGTGCGGAATCGTCAGCAGACCGTTCGCGTCGCTGACGCACTCCCCACCCACGGACGCGACGATGGGCAGCATCGTCGCTTGGTCGAGCTCCTCCAACGGGATCTCGTGAGTGACCAGGTCTTCTCCCTGGTACCTGGTGCAGAGCGGGTTGCCGTAGACATCGGTCTGGATCTCGCCGAGGGTGTCGGTCAGATGCCCGACGAATCCGGAGAGCCCGTCCTCGTTGGCGTCGATGGTCTGGTTGGTTGACGCGTTGTCGTTGAACACCTGGGCGCGAACCGTCGAGTCCGGCAACGGGTTGGGCTGCAGCTCGACCTTCAGGGGGCCGTCGAGGGGTGTCGGGCAGCGCGGGTCCGGCGTCTCGGAGGTGTTGACGCAGAAGTGTGCGCCCCCGATCGAGTACCCGTCGGCCATCACCGTGATCAGGTACCGGTTGTCCGGCAGCCTCAGCCCGGCGGCGATGTCCTCCTGGGTCCCGTGGGTGTAGATCGGCGCGGGGCGGGGCACCTCGTAGACCGACGGCCAGTGGCAGGAGTCCGGATAGTCGGCGTCAGAGGGGGAGCAACCGTCCGACGGGGACCGCTGCTCGGTGCTGCCGACGTCGTCGATGTTGATGAGGAACTCGTAGTCGGCGACCCCGGCACCCTTGGCGACGCCGTCGCCGCCGAAAGCCCGGGCCTCGTCCCGCGCACTCACGACCTGTAGTGCCAGCACCCCGGTCGGAGCCGCCTGCGCCGGCGCCACCGGCAACGCCACCAGGGTCGCTGCGGTGGTGGCCAGCACGGCCCCTCCGGCAGCGAGCCGCCGACGTCCTCGGAGTCCCCGGAACGCGAACCCGGCCTTGGGAACCCACATCGACTGTCCACGCATGTGCTCTCACCCCTCCGGCAGGCCCAGGAATGCCTGCTGAAGACACAAGGTGGACCTCGCGGCGGCGAGAGACCCCCTTCCTGTCAACGGTGTAACGGCGCTGTCATCTGGCGGACATGTGCGTGCCTCGGGATGGTCCTGAATGGCCGATGACCAGTGGGTGACGGATCCGTCAGGAAAGGCGGTCGGACTTCATCGCTGGTGGAGGGTTGACCCGCGCACGCAGCGCAGCAGACCAGAGGGGGCGACAGCGTTGACAGCTAGACGGGCAGGCATCGCCGGCGCCCTGGTCCTCCTGTGTGCGCTCCCCGGCCCCCCGCCCGGAGCCGCAGCCGTTGCCTTCTCCCAGGGCGACGACGGCACGACCAGTCTCACCTCCCCGGTCGCGGTCGGGGCTCACCCCGCCGCCCACCGGGGTCCGCGGAAGGCAGCCCACCCCCCGGCCCCGCCGTTCCGCGTGAGACTCGTGGAGGCCCCGGGCGGGGCCGTGGCGCCAGAGCTGGCAGGCGCGCTGCTGTCCGCGGCCCGCACTGCCGTGGGCGCCGCCCCCGCAACCTGTCACCTGTCCGTCAGCCTGCTCGCTGCGGTCGCGGTGGCGGGGCCGATCCCGCTGCCTGCCGAGCCGTACCTGGACCAGAAGGGCGTCACCTCGGCCACCACGTCGGTGGCCCGCCACCTCTGCGCGCAGGGCAGGAACCTCGCGAAGCGCGGGGACCGACGCCAGGCGTTGCGCGGGTTCCATGACGCGACCGCCTATGTCCAGCTCGTCGAGACGTTGAGGGCGAGGTTCGTGGCCGCCGGGCTGGATGCCTCAGCGAGCCAGCCGGTGCTGGTTCCCGTGCGGCTCGCGGAAGCCCGGCTGAGGCCGGTGGAGGCTCCCCCGGGCCAGGCCACGGTTGCGCCGCACCGAGGTGTCCCAGCGGCATCGCCTGCACCTGCTCGGGTCCACACCGCTCCCCCCGCCCACCGCAAGTCCGTGACCGGCCGACCCTTCGCCCTGGGGTCCGCCACGCCACCGGTCGCGGTCCCCGCACCCACGTCCGGGCCCCCGTCGCCGGCCGAGACACCGTCGCCGACCGAGACACCGTCGCCGACCGTGCCCGTGCCGACGCCGGACGCGCCCTCGGCGGATGCTTCCTCCGACGTCGAGGCTCCCGCGTGCCCCGTCGAGGTGATCGCCCTGCTCGACCCGGCCTCGCTGAGGGACGCCACCGAAGCGGTCGACCCCCCGGACGTTCCTTCGTCACTCGACGTGACCGTCCCGGTCGACCCGACCGACGCACCCGCGGTGAGTGACTCGGCCGCCGAGACCGCCGAGGCCACCGACCCCACCGAGGAGCCGGAGGGCCCGGCCGGCTGCACGACGACGGCGCCCGCGCAGTCGGTGGCCCCGGACGGCGAGCCGGAGCTCCCGGGCAGCGAGCACGAGCTCCCGGACCCCGCTCAGCCGCTGGCGAAGCCCTAAGCCCTAGCCGGAGGTGACGCGGCGGCGCACGACGACCGCCCCGAGCAGGGCACCGAGGACGAGCACCAGCGGCAGGCCGTCGCCGACGCCGAGCTCGACCGGCGCGGTGAACGCCGCCTCTCCGGGGAGGCGCACCCGGTAGACGTCCATCCCACGGACCAGGTCGACGGTGTAGACGATGCCGGTGCGCCGGTGGGTGATCCGCCCGAAGGTGTCGTACTTCGGGACCCAGTAGGCGTCCCACACCTCGGAGGCGCCCCAGGTCGCGTGCCCGTAGGACTTCAGGTGTCTGGGGTCGCGCACGTCGATGAGCTGCAGCCCGCCGCCGTAGAAGCCCGCGGCCACGACGCCCTTGGGGTGGTAGTCGAACCAGTGCGCGGAGCAGAAGGCGTACTGCGGCACCGGAAACGTGCCGAGGTCGGCGAGCTCCACCTTGTCGAGAGGCACGATCGCGTCGTCCTTGCGGCCGCTGAGGCTCTTGACCTTCCACGTCTGGAACGAGCCGGCCAGGGAGCAGTCGGTCTGCTCGTAGTCCTCCTCGGTGACGAACAAGACGTTGCCGTTCTCGACGGAGGGCGGTGCGTGCTTGGTGAACGCCTTGGCGCGCGGCCGGTAGGCGTTGTGGTGGATGAAGTCGTTCCAGCCGGCGTACTTCGCGTCGTCGCCGCGGCCCGCTGCGCCGGTCGTGGTCACCAGGCGGGGGTGCCGGGGCTTGTGCACGTCGAAGATCGCGGTCCCGTTCCAGCCGGTGTGCGTGGCATAGCCCGCGTTGTCGAAGTTCCACTTGTGACCGGCGGTCGGCGACGGGAAGCCCTGGATGCCCGGCTTGCCGGGGTCAGAGTCGAGCTCCTTGGGAGACGAGAGCCTGCGCAGGTCGAAGATCGAGAACCTCCCCGAGCTGTCGTCGCCGGCCGAGTAGGCGTAACGGCAGTCGATCTCTTCGACGCAGGCGACCGTGTGCGTCGAGGTGGTGCCCGGCACCCGGGACCGGATCCGTGGGTGCGCCTCGTCGGTGACGTCGACGATGACCAGTTCGTTGCCCCCGACGTTGACGTGCTGGATGTCTTCGGAGTTGGGCGCCGCCTGGTAGGAGTCCAGTCCGATCAGCGCGAACCGGCGGACGCCGTGCTTCGTCCGGCGCTCGCCGCAGTTCATCGCCTCGTTCTCGAACTGCGCACTGTGCAGCGTGCCCCGCTCCTCGGGCGTGGCGGGGTCGCCGACGTTGAACACCTTGACCGAGTCCAGTCCGGAGGTGACGAACAGCGGTTTGGTCTTCATGAAGCATCCGGAGATGCCCAGCTGGCCGGGGACCTGACGCAGGTGGGTGACGTTGCTGGACGCGATCAGCGGGGTCAAGGCGGTCGCCGAGTAGGTGCGCTGCATCTTCTCGATGCGTTGCCGGTCGCCGTGGGCACCAGCCGGGGCGGCGCCGGCGACGAGCAGGGCGAGGGCGGCGGTCAGCGCGGCAACCTGCGACGGGAGGCGGGGGCGGCGTACAGGCGGCACGGGGCGGGTCCTCTCCACGAGACGGCCCGCCAGCAGGTGACGAGCCTCACGGGACCCAACGAGAAACCCGCTGCGAGGTCACGCCTGGCAGCGGGGGCCGGGCTGAGCAGCCCGGACGGAGCACGCTCAGGCGTGCTCCAGGGTGAGAAGCGGCTCGTCGTGCACCGCGGCGGCGAGGTGGTCGTTCTCGGCCTGGAGGCGCAACACATGCGCCTCGAGGTCTGCCACCCGCTGTCGCAGTCGCCGGGTCTCCGCGGTGAGCTGGGCGACGACCCGGGGGTCGGTGCTGGTGCTCATGTAGCCGAGGAGCGCCTTGGCCATGGATGTTCCTCCATTGGTGGTGAGGGCGGGCACACCCCGAGTCGGCCGGATCCGGCCACAGGTGTCGAGGTGTACACCATTTAGGGTCCCACGACGGTCCGACACCGGTCAATCCCGGCCCCGGCCCGGACGCGTGCGCGCCCGGCGGGGACGCGGCTGGCAGATCGGACAGAAGTAGGACGAGCGGTTCATGAACGCCATCCGGGTGACCGGCGTCCCGCACCGCGAGCACGGCTGCCCCTCTTGGCCGTAGACCTCCAGCGAGCGGTCGAAGTAGCCGCTCTCGCCGTTGACGTTGACGTAGAGCGCGTCGAAGGACGTGCCGCCCTGGTCGAGCGCCGAAGCCATCACGTGGCGCACCCCGGCGAGCACCGCCGCCACCTGGGCACGGGTCAGCCGCAGGCCGGGCCGGTCCCCGTGCAGGCCGGCCAGCCACAGCGCCTCGTCGGCATAGATGTTCCCGACGCCCGAGATCACCGTCTGGTCGAGCAGGATCCGCTTGATCCCGCTCCCCCTCTTGCGCACCCGGGCGACGAACAGGTCCTCGTCGAACTCCGCGTCCATCGGGTCGCGCGCGATGTGCGCGATCTCGGGCGGGAGCTCGGCTCCCCCGGTCGACAGGGCCAGTCCTCCGAACATCCGCTGGTCGACGAAACGCAGCTCGTAGTCGGCGTCGAGCCGCAGCCGGACACGCAGGTGCCGCTCATCGGGGACGTCGACGGCCTGGACGAGCATCTGGCCGCTCATCCCGAGGTGCCCGAGCAGCGCGTCACCGCTGTCGAGCGGCAGCCAGAGGTACTTGCCGCGGCGCCGCGCGCCCTCGAACCGGTGGTTCACCAGGCGCGCGGCGAAGTCGCCCGGGCCGGCGAGGTGCCGACGCACGGGGCGGGGGTGGAGCACGTCTACTCCCGTGACGGTGCGGCCCACGACGTGGGCTGCGAGGCCGCGGCGGACGACCTCGACCTCGGGCAGCTCGGGCACGGTGCGCTCGGTCCGGCCGGTCAGTCCGGGGTGGCGGCGGGATGGGCGTCGCCGTGGAGGTCGGCGATGGCCCGATAGGCGGTCTCGGCGGCCTGCTGCTCGGCCTCCTTCTTCGAACGGCCGGTGCCGTGGCCGTAGAGCTCGTCGCCGACCTGGACCTGGGCGGTGAAGGTCTTCTCGTGGTCGGGTCCGTCGTCCTCGATGACGTACTCCGGGACGCCGAGCGCGTGCTCGGCGGAGAGCTCCTGCAGGCTGGTCTTCCAGTCGAGTCCGGCGCCCAGACGCGCTGCGGACTCCATCAGCGGGTCGAAGAGCAGGTGCACGACCTTGCTGGCGCCCTCGAACCCTCCCGAGAGGTACACCGCACCGATGACCGCCTCGACGGTGTCGGACAGGATCGAGGACTTGTTGCGTCCCCCGGTCGACTCCTCGCCCCGGCCGAGCATGATGTGCTCACCGAGCCCGATGGTGCGGGCCACCTCGGCGAGCGCCCGGGCATTCACGACGGCGGCGCGCAGCTTGGCCAGCCGGCCCTCGGACAGGCCCGGGTGGGCACGGAACAACGTGTCGGTCACGACCACGCCGAGGACCGAGTCCCCGAGGAACTCCAGCCGCTCGTTCGTCGGCAGCCCACCGTTCTCGTAGGCGTAGGAACGGTGGGTGAGGGAACGCTCGAGGAGCTCGGCATCCAGATCTGGATTGCCGAGCGCCTCGCGCAGGTCGTCGTACGACGAGTCACCCACGCGGGTGTCCCTCAGAGAACCTGGCGACGGGCGGAACGCGCGCCGTACTGGCCGCACTCCGGACACGCCCGGTGCGGCAGGTGCTTGGCGCCGCAGGCCGGGTTGGCGCACGTCACCAGCGAGGGCGCGACGGCCTTCCACTGCGAGCGACGGTGACGCGTGTTGCTGCGCGACATCTTCCGCTTCGGAACAGCCACTTATCTCACTCCTCTGGTACGCCGGGGGTCCGGCTGGGTACGTCGTCGTCTTGCGTCAGCCCTTGGAGCGCCGCCCACCGGGGGTCGATCGGCTCCTCGTGCTGGTGGTCCGGGTCGTCCGCGAGCCGGGCACCACATTCGATGCACAGGCCCGGACAGTCGTCTCGGCACAGCGGCTGGAACGGCAGTGACAACACCACCGCGTCCCGCAGCAGTGGCTCGAGGTCGAGCAGGTCGCCCTCGAGCCGGCTGGTACCGGAGTCCTCGTCGTCGCCCTCGTCGTCCTTCTCCTCGTAGACGAAGAGCTCCTGGAAGTCGACCTCGATCTCGTCGCGGATCTCCTCCAGGCACCGGACGCACTCCCCGACGAGTCCGGCCGTGGCCGAGCCCGTCACCAGGACGCCCTCCATGACCGCCTCGAGCCGGATGTCGAACTCGATGGGCGACCCTTCGGGAACGCCGAGCACCTCGATACCGAGATCTGCCGGCGCCGGCGCCGAGAAGGACTTCTGCCGCTGCGACCCCGGGCGGCGGCCGAGCTCGCGGGTGTCGAGCACGAGCGGCGCTCTCGGGTCGAGACGCACAGGAAGGTCCTTCAAGTCAACGGGCACAACAGAACTCAGTCCTCCACGATGAACATGAAGAACCGTCCTCAAGCGTACCGAACGGATCGCCCCGCGGCCAAAACGGCGTCAGCGCTCGAGGTGCTGGGGCAGCACGATCTTGTCGACCTCGTCGTCGGTCAGCGAGTCGAGGGCGGACCGGCCGGCGAGCCGCTCGCGACCGCGCTTGACCGCCTCCATGGTGCGCTCGAGGGTGATCTCGAAGTTGGCCAGCCGCGAGTCGACGTACTCGTCGGTCTCCTTGCGCAGGGCCTCGGACTCGCTGCGGGAGTGCTCCAGCGCCTCGTCGGCCTTGCGCTTCGCGAGCCGGAACACCTCGGTGTCGGAGACCAGGTGGTCTCGCTCGTTGCGGGCGTCGGCAAGGATCTGCTCGGCCTCCCGCCGGCCTTCCTCCACGACCCCGTCCCGGTCGCGCAACACGCGGTCCGCGTCGGTGAAGGCGGCTCCGATGGCCTGTTCCAGCTCGTCGACGAGGCCGAGCAGCTCGGCACGGTTGATCACCGCCGAGGCCGACATCGGCATCGAGCGCGCCCCCTCGACTGCTTGGCGCAGGGCAGCAAGCCTGGCGTGCACGTCCACGTTGTCCCTTTCTCGGTTGCCTCTCCTGCCCCGCCAGGAGGTGACGCAAAGATCTTCGCTACGAAGATAGCCGTGATCGGCAACCTCAAACGTCGCGGCGCCGCTCCGCCAACCGGGCGGTGAGCCGCTCGAGGACCCGGGGCGGGACGAGTGAGGACACGTCGCCGCCGAAGGTGGCCACCTCTTTGACGAGGCTCGAGGCCAGGAAGGAGTACTCGGGACTGGTCGGGACGAAGACCGTCTCGATGTCGGCGAGGCTGGAGTTCATCTGTGCCATCTGCAGCTCGTAGTCGAAGTCGCTCACGGCCCGGAGACCCTTCACGATCGCGACGACCTGGTGCTGCTTGCAGAAGTCGGTCAGCAGCCCGTCGAACGAGGCGACCTTGACGTTCGCGAAGTCTGCGCAGGCCTCCTCGAGCATCTCGATCCGCTCATCAGCGCTGAACAGCCGGTTCTTCGACTTGTTGACGCCGACCGCAACCACGACTTCGTCGAAGAGGGCCGAGGCCCGCGAGATGATGTCGATGTGTCCGTTGGTCACGGGGTCGAAGGACCCGGGGCACGCGGCTCTGCGCACTGCTGCTCCTCTTGATCGGGCCGGCCACCGGTGGGGGGTCACGCCGGGCCGCTCGCTGCGTGACCGTACCAAAGCATGGTCTCCCCGTACTTCCGCTCGCGGTCGCGTGCGTAGCCGTCCGGCCAGCTGATCCCCGCGCCCCGGCTGGAGCGCTCCACGACGACGAGCGCGCCGCCGGTGAGCCAACCGTTGTCCCGCAGGGCGACCAGGTCGGCGTGCACCTCCTCGGCCTCGATCGCGTAGGGCGGGTCGAGGAACACCAGGTCGTACGGCGCGCGCGGCGGCTGGGCGAGCGCACGCGACACCGGAGCGGCGACCACCTCGACGGTGAACCCCAGGGTGCGGGCGTTGTCGCGCACCAGCGACGCGGTGCGCCGGTCGTGCTCGACGCAGGTCACCACGCCGGCGCCGCGGGACATCGCCTCCAGGCCGACCGCCCCGGAGCCGGCGTACAGGTCGAGGAACCGGAGCCCGGTGACCGAACCCACGCTGGCGTCGATGGAGGAGAACAGAGCCTCCCGGACGCGGTCGGACGTCGGACGGGTGCTGTCCCCCGTCGGCGCCTTGATCCTCCGGCCCCCGGCCGATCCCCCGATGATCCGCGTCACGACTCGTTCATGCCTTCTCCAGGTAGTCGGCCTGCTCGGACTCGCGCAGCCGCTCGAGGGCGCGGAGCAGGTCGGGATGTTCAGTCAGTACAGGGTCATCTTCCACCACCTGCTCCGCCGCCGCACGTGCGTCGCTGATGACGTCCTCGTGCCGCAGCACGGACAGCAACCGAAGCCCCGACCGGCGGCCCGACTGGGAGGCCCCGAGGACATCCCCCTCACGACGCTGCTCGAGGTCGAGCCGCGAGAGCTCGAACCCGTCCGTGGTGGCCGCGACCGCGTCGAGCCGCACGCGCGCGGCCGAGCCCCGCTCGGCCTGCGTGACGAGCAGGCACAGCCCCGGATGTCCGCCGCGCCCGACCCGGCCGCGCATCTGGTGCAGCTGGGAGACACCGAACCGGTCCGCGTCCAAGATCACCATGGCGGTGGCGTTGCCGACGTCGACCCCGACCTCGATCACCGTGGTGGAGACCAGCACGTCGACCTCGCCGTCAGCGAACGCGCGCATCGTCTTGTCCTTCTCGTCCGGGGCGAGCCGGCCGTGCATCGCCGCGACCCGCATCCCGTCCAGTGGCCCCGTGGCCAGCCGCGGCGCCACCTCCTCGACTGCCGCGGGCAGCGCCTGCGTCTCCCCGTCCAGGGCCGGCTCGCCGTCGGACTCCGCCGTGCCGGAGTCGATGCGCGGGCAGACGATGTAGCACTGCCGCCCGGCGGCCACCTCCTCGCGCACCCGGGCCCAGACCCGGTCGATCCAGCCGGGCTGGTCCTGGAGGGGTACGACGGTGGTCTGGATCGGCGCCCGACCACCCGGGAGCTCGGTGAGCGTGGAGGTTTCCAGGTCGCCGAACACGGTCATCGCCACCGTGCGCGGGATCGGCGTCGCGGTCATCACGAGCACGTGGGGCGGGGTGGCTCCGGCCTTGTCGGCGAGCGCGGCGCGCTGCTCCACGCCGAAGCGGTGCTGCTCGTCGACCACGACGAGTCCGAGGTCGGCGAACTGGACCTTCTCCTCCAGCAGGGCGTGGGTGCCGATCACGATGCCGGCGGCCCCGGAGGCCGCGTCGAGCAGGGCCTCACGCCGGGCGGTCGCGCCCAGGGAACCGGTCAGCAGCGCGACCTGGGTGCCGTCCGCGGCACCACCGAGCATCCCGCCGGCGGCAAGATCGCCGAGCATGGCCGAGATCGAGCGGTGGTGCTGCTGGGCCAGCACCTCGGTGGGCGCGAGCAGCGCGGCCTGGCCCCCCGAGTCGACGACGCGGAGCATCGCCCGCAGCGCCACCACGGTCTTGCCGGAACCGACCTCGCCCTGGAGCAGCCGGTGCATCGGGTGGCCCGCCGCGAGGTCGCGCAGGACCTCCTCGGAGACCAGGAACTGCCCTTCGGTGAGCGTGAACGGCAGCCGCTGGTCGAACTGGTCGAGCAGACCGCCGTCGCGACCGGTGCGCGGCTGGGCGTCGAGCGCGCGCAGGCCGACCCGGCGCTGGGCCAGCGCGGCCTGGGTGACGAACGCCTCCTCGAAGCGCAGGCGCTGCTCCGCGGCCTGCTTCTCCGCCCAGGTGTCCGGGCGGTGGATCCACTCGAGGGCCTGCCGCGCGTCGACCAGCCCCCGGGAACGTCGTACCGGCTCGGGCAGGGTCTCGGGCACCTCGTCGATCATCCGCAGCGCCAGGTGGATCGCCTCGGCGACCTGCCAGGACTGGACGGCCGACGTGGCGGGGTAGATCGTCATGAGGTCGGGCTGCGCCTCGAACTCCGCCAACGCCAGGTCCGCCGCCGACTCGTCGCCCTGCTTGAACACCTGCGTCTGCGGGTTGGTCAGCTGCCACCGGTCACGGAAGCGGCCGACCTTGCCCGAGAACAGCGCCGTCGATCCTTCCCGGACGGTGCGGGCCCGCCAGTCCGCGAGGTGCTTCTTCTTGTCGAAGAAGGTGAGCATCAGCTGGTCGTGCTCGGTGGCCACCGTGACCTCGAGGCGGTAGGCCATCCCGCCTCGGCGCCGGTCGGGGTAGCTCTTCTGGGTCGAGCGCACCACGCGGGCCACGAACGTGATGTGCTCGTCGAGCTCGAGGTGACCCAGGTCGCTGACCGTGCCCTTCTCGACGTACCGGCGCGGGTAGTGCGTGAGCAGCTCGCCCACGGTGCGGTAGCCGAAGGCCTTCTCGATCTTGGCCGCCGCCGACCCGGCGACGGCCGACAGCTTCGAGTCCCACGTGATCGTCGGCATGCTCACTCCCTACTCGACGCCGACCAGCAGCGGGTACCGCTCCTGCCCACCGTCGTAGACCACCACGTCGACGGTCGGGTGCGAGGAGGCGAGGTACGACGCGCACCGGTCGGCCAGCTCGCCGCCGTCCTCGCCCGCGACCACGGTGACCAGCTCGCCGCCCCCACCGAGGAGGCGTTCGAGGACGTCGGTGGCCACAGTGAACAGGTCGGCACCGACAACGACGAAGTCGCCCTCGATCGCTCCGAGGACGTCGCCGGGCTCGCAGGGGCCGGCGGTGGTCATCGCCTGCTTCGCCGCCACGGTGACGGCACCGGAGCGGGCGTGCCTGGCGGCGGCGGTCATCTCGAGGATGTCCTGCTCGAAGGTCCGGCCGGGCTCGTGCACGGCCAGCGCGGCGAGTCCCTGCACCTGGGCGGTGGTGGGGATCACCGCCACACGCAGGTCGAGCTCCTGACGGGCGGTCTGCCCCGCCGCCTCGGCCGCCGCGACCGCGTCGCGGTCGTTGGGCAGCAGCACCACCTCGGCGGCGCCGCACGCGGTGACCGCCTCGAGCAGCAGCCCGGTGGAGGGGCGGCGGCCGGGACCGCCCGGCACGACGACCGCCCCGGCCTCGCGGTAGAGGTCGCTCAGGCCGCCGCCGGCGGACACGATCACGACCTTGCGGCCGCGGCGCGGCGAGGGCATCCCGGTGCCGGTGGAGCGCCGGACGATCTGCTCGGCGAAGTGGGTGACCCGGATCCGGTGCGGTCGCCCCGCCTCGATGCCGGCCTCGACGGCGGCACCGACGTCGTCGACGTGCACGTGGACGTTCCACAGCCCGTCCCCGCCGACCACCACCAGCGAGTCGCCGAGCGGTGCGAGCCGGCGACGCAGCGCGGGGATCTCGTCGTCGAGCGCCTCGAGCAGGAACATCACCTCGTAGGCGGGGCCGTCCTCGGTGAGGTCGCCGCTCGGGAGCGGGACGGGGATGGCCCGGGTGCCCAGCGGGGCGTGGGCGCTGACCGGCCGCTTGCCGGTCACGGCGGTCTCGGCAGCGTCGAGCACCACGCACAGCCCACGCCCGCCGGCGTCCACGACACCGGCGTCGTGCAGGACTTGGAGCTGGTCGGGGGTGCGCTCGAGAGCTTCCCGGGCGGACGCGGCCGCCGCGCGGATCACGTGGCCGAGACGCATCCGCTCGTCCGCGGCCGTCGCGAGCGCTGCGTCCGAGGCGGCCCGGGCGACGGTGAGGATCGTGCCCTCGACGGGCTCCCCCACCGCGGCGTAACTGGCATCGGTGGCCTGGGCGAGGCCCTCGGCAAACACGCTCGCGGACCGGTCGGCGGGCCCGGCCTGGGCCAGCCGCTTGCACAGCGCGCCGACCAGCTGGGAGAAGATCACCCCGGAGTTGCCTCGCGCACCGAGCAGTGCGCCCCTCGCGAACGCCGCGAGCGCGGCCCGCAGGTCGTCCGACGGCTCCCCGTCGGCCGGGTGGGTGACCTCGAGCATCGCGTTGCGCGCCGACTCGAAGGTCAAGAACAGGTTGGTCCCGGTGTCACCGTCGGGCACCGGGTAGACGTTGAGCGCGTCGATCTCCTCGCGGGCTGCGGCGAGCGCGGCCAGCGCGAGCTCGGAGAACTTCACCACCGTCGGCAGGTCGAGCGTGGCAGCAGCCTCGGCCTGCATGCGCTCCCTCCTCCGACGGCGTCACGATGTGGTGGCGGTCACCCCGACCGCGGGTGTCAGGGTAGTCGAGCGTCCCGACGGGGCCTCGATTCGCGTCCAGAGCGGGGCATCGGATACTCTTGTGCGGTTGCCTGCACCTGCGGCAACCCCTTTTTTCGAGTTCCACATCCCGAGCTATTCCAGGAGTTCACGGTGGCTGCCGTCTGTGACATCTGCGCCAAGCGCCCGGGCTTCGGTCACAACCGGCCGTGGTCGCGCAAGATTACGAAGCGTCGCTTCGACCCCAACATCCAGCGCGTCCGTGCGACCGTCAACGGCACGCCGAAGCGCCTCAATGTGTGCACCGGCTGCCTGAAGGCCGGCAAGGTCTCCCGCTGAGCCTCGACCGCTGAGCCCGGGCCACCCGGAGAAGCCGCCCCTCGGGGCGGCTTTTTTCATGCCGGTCGCAGGCACGCCATCTAGAAGTGGGTGTGCCCGGCGGGGCCCTCGTAGGCGGCCCCGTCGACGGTGACGCCCTCCCCCTCGGACACCTCGCCGATCAGGGTCCACGGCTCCGGGAGCGGCGTACCGGCGGGGAACGTGGCCACCAGAGCGTGGTCGTCGCCGCCGCCGAGGATGAACTGAAGCGGATCGGCACCCAGCGCGGCGCCGACGGCCCGGAGCGGCTCGGCGAGCTCGAACGCCGCGGAACGGATGTCCACCGCCACGCCGCTGGCTTCGGCGACGTGGCCGACGTCGGCGAGCAGCCCGTCGGAGACGTCGATCATCGCCGTGGCGCCCAGCCGCAGGGCCTGAGCCCCCGCGGCGTACGGAGGCTCCGGGCGGCGGTAGGCGTCCACGAGCTTGCGCGGCGACCGGAACCCCCGGGTGAGCACTGCCAGCCCCGCGGCGGCCCAGCCCTGCCGCCCTGCGATCGCCACCACGTCGCCCGCGCGCGCACCGGAGCGCAGGACCGGCTCGCCGACCACGCTGCCCAGCACGGTCACCGCGATGACGATCTGGTCGGAGCTGGTCAGGTCGCCGCCGACGACCGACGCACCGACCAGCGATGCTTCCTCAGCGATCCCCTCCGCCAGCTCGAGCACCCAGGCCACCGACAGGTCCGCCGGTGCGGCGAGCCCGACCGTGAGCGCGCTGGCGACCCCTCCCATCGCGTTGATGTCGGAGAGGTTCTGGGCCGCTGCGCGGTGCCCGATGTCCTGCGCCGAGGCCCAGTCGCGGCGGAAGTGCCGGGTGTCGACCATCAGGTCCGTGGAGACCACCACGCGGCCGTCCGCGACCGCGACGATCGCCGCGTCGTCCCCCGGTCCGAGCAGGACCTGCTCCCGTTGGGGAAACCGGGTGCCGAGCTCGGCGATCACGCCGAACTCGCCGAGGTCGGCCAGGGTCGCGCCGGACGCTGCGTGGGGGGAAGTCATGGCGCTATTGAATCCGATGTGGTGCCTGTGTTCCGGCAGGGGCGCGCCGCGCGATAGGTTGGCCGCGATCGGTGTCCCACTCCTCCGACCTCAAGGAGCTTCCATGGTCGTCCAGGCCTACATCTTGATCCAGACCGACGTCGGCAAGGCCGCCGAGGTTGCTGCCGAGATCGCCGAGGTCAAGGGAGTCACCCTCGCGGAGGACGTCACCGGACCGTACGACGTGATCGTCCGCGCCGAGGCCCGCAACGTCGACGAGCTCGGCAAGCTCGTGGTCGCCCGTGTGCAGAACATCTCCGGCATCACCCGCACGCTGACCTGCCCGGTCGTGCACATCTGATCCGCTCCGGCGGACCGGCACGATCCGTCATGCCCCGACAGCGCCCCGTTCGCTCGAACGCGGGCGCTGTCGCACGTCTGGCGCTGCTCACGCTGCTCGCGAGCGGGTGCGGCGGCGGTGCCGTGGAGGTCGGCGACGCCGCCGGGCCAGGAGACCTCGACGCCCGACAGTCCCGCGGGTGTGCCGAGCTCCTGGACGCCCTGCCGGACACCCTGGCCGGGCTGCAGCGACGAGACGTGGAGCCCGCCGACGCCTATGCCGCCGCCTGGGGCGACCCGCCGGTGGTGCTGCGCTGCGGCGCCGGCCGGCCGGCCGGCTTCAACGCCGTCTCCAGCTGCCAGATCACCAACGGCGTGGCGTGGTTCGTTCCCGACTCCCAGATCACCGGCCGGCCCGAGGCGATCACGATGACGACGATCGGCCGCTCCCCCGGCGTCGAGGTGCGCCTGCCCGTGGAGAGCTTCCCGCCCGCTGGCGCGATGGTCGACCTGGCGGGGCCGCTCAAGCAGACCACGCGCAAGGTCGAGCGCTGCGGCTGAGCTCAGCGCAGGCCCGTGTCGCGGTGCAGCGCCAGCTGCACCAGCCGGTCGACCAGCGCCGGGTAGTCGAGGCCGGTGGCGGCCCACATCCGCGGGAACATCGACGAGGGCGTGAAGCCCGGCATCGTGTTGATCTCGTTGATCACCAGCCGCTCGTCGGGCATCAAGAAGAAGTCCACCCGCGCGAGCCCCTCGCACGACAGCGCCTCGAACGCGCGCACGGCAAGCTCCTGGACCTTCGCGGCCACCGGCGCCGGCAGGTCGGCGGGCACGGTGAGCTCGGTGTGCTCCTCGGGGAGGTACTTCGCGGCGAAGTCGTAGAACTCGTGGCTGCCGTCGACCTGGATCTCCGCGACGACGCTCGCGTCGGGCGGGTTGGTGCCGAAGCCCTGGATGACCCCGCACTCGATCTCGCGGCCACCCTCCGCCGCCACCTCGACGAGGACCTTCGGGTCGTGCTCGCGGGCCGCCTCGACGGCCGCCCCGAGCTCGCCGGCGTCGTGGACCTTGCTGATCCCGATGCTGGAGCCGCCGCGGCACGGCTTGACGAAGACGGGGTAGCCGAGGGAGTCGACACTCTCCCGGCAGGCAGCCCGGTCGGTCTCCCACAGCCGCGACGTGATCACCGTGTAGGGCAGCACGGGAAGGCCCTGGGCCTGGAACACGATCTTCATGTAGTGCTTGTCCATGCCGACCGCGCTCGCAAGCACCCCGGCGCCGACGTAGCGCACCCCGGCCATCTCGAGCAGTCCCTGGATCGTGCCGTCCTCGCCCCAGGGCCCGTGCAGCAGCGGGAAGACCGCATCGACCTCCCCGAGGGTGCGGGGCACCGAGCTGGGCTCGTTGACGACGAGCTCGCTGCCGCGGGAGTGGTTGGCGATCGCCACGGCGGCGCGTGAGCCGTCGACCTCGGGCAGCTTGTCGGCCGAGGTGATGGCGAGGCGGCCCGGGTCGTCTGACTCCAGCACCCACCGGCCCTCGTGGGTGATCCCCACCGGCACCACGTCGTACCGATCCGCGTCGAGGGCCTGCAGCACACTGCCCGCGGTGGCACAGGAGACGGCGTGCTCGTTGGACCGACCACCGAAGACGACGGCGATGCGGGGCTTGCGGGTCTCGTCCGGGGTCTGCTCGTCCATGGTGCCTCCAGACCCTACCCGGCGTGTCCGCGCCGACCTCGTAGTGTGGCGTCATGTCCAGCACGCCGCCGTCCCGACCACTGCGACCGGCCACCCGGGCGGTGACGTCCGGACGGCCGCCGCACCAGCCCGACAACCCGCTCAACGCGCCCATCACGATGGCCTCGACCTACGTCGCGGGAGGCGCGGTCGAGTACGGCCGCTACGGCAACCCGACGTGGAGTGCGTTCGAGGAGGCGCTCGGCGACCTCGAGGGAGGCCGCTGTCTGGCCTTCGGGTCCGGACTGGCCGCGGTCTCGACGATCCTCGACCTGGTGGGTCAGGGCGCCAAGGTGGTCGCTCCGCGGCACGCCTACAACGGCAGCATCATGCAGCTGGCGGACCTCGAGGCTCGGGGCCGGATCACTGCCGAGCTGGTGGACGTGGAGGACACCGACGCGGTCGTCGCGGCGTGCGACGGCGCGGCGCTGGTGTGGCTTGAGTCGCCCACCAACCCGGCGCTGGAGGTGGCCGACCTGCCGCCGATCATCGATGCCGCGCACGCCGCAGGTGCCTACGTCGTCGTCGACAACACCTTCGCCACTCCGCTGCTGCAGCAGCCGCTGTCGCTGGGTGCGGACCTCGTCGTGCACTCGGCGACCAAGTTCATCGCCGGGCACAGCGACGTGCTGCTCGGTGCCCTCGCCACCGCCGACGCCGAGCTGTACGACGTACTGAAGAAGCGACGCGACCTGGTCGGGGCCGTGCCGGGGACGTTCGAGACGTGGCTCGCCCTTCGCGGCCTGCGCACCCTGCACGTGCGCCTGGAACGGGCCCAGACCAACGCCCAGGAGCTGGTCCACCGGCTCCGCAACCACCCGGCCGTGGGCGAGGTGCGCTATCCCGGCTTCGGGGCGATCATCTCGGTCGTGCTGGCCCAGGGGGCGATGGCCGCGGACCTGCTCACGCACAAGACCAGCCTGTGGGTCCACGCCACCAGCCTGGGCAGCGTGGAGTCGACCTTCGAGCGGCGACGTCGCTGGCGCACCGAGCCGGCCACCATTCCCGAGGGACTGGTGCGGATGTCGGTCGGCATCGAGGACGTCGACGACCTCTGGGACGACCTGGCCCAGGCCCTGGACGACCTGACCGGAGAGCCACCGGCGCGCTGATCCGCGGGGGACCGCTCAGTCGCGCTCGTGCTTGGTGTCGCGCGAGATCAGGCTGGTGAGCATGTCGCCGGCGTCCATCTCTCCCTCGACGACAGCGTGCACGTGCTCCACGATCGGCGCGTAGACGTCGACCTTGCGGGCGAGGTCGAGCAGCGACGAGGCGGACTTCACTCCCTCGGCCACCTGGCGGGTCGAGGCGGTGATGTCGGCGATGCTCACCCCCTGACCGATCTTCTCGCCGAACGTCCGGTTGCGTGACAGCGGCGAGGAACAAGTGGCCACGAGGTCGCCGAGGCCCGCGAGACCCATCAGTGTCATCGGGTCGGCACCGAGCTTGGTGGCCAGCCGCGCCGTCTCGGCCAGGCCGCGGGTGATCACCGATGCGGTCGTGTTGTCGCCGAAGCCGAGGCCCACCGCCATCCCGACGCTCAGGGCGATGACGTTCTTGTAGGCACCGCCGACCTCGCAGCCGACCACGTCCGTCGAGGAGTAGGGGCGGAACCACGCGCAGTGGAACGCTTCACGGAGCCGGCTCGCAACGTCCTCGTCGGCGCACGCGATGACGCTCGCCGCCGGCTCGCGCCGGGCGATCTCCTTGGAGAGGTTGGGTCCGCTCAGCACGCCGATCCGCTCCGGTCCGGCGCTGGTGACCTCGGCGACCACCTCGCTCATCCGCTTCAGGGAGCCGAGCTCCACACCCTTCATCAGCGAGACCATCACCGCGTCCTGTGGCAGGACCGGCGCCCACTCGACGAGGTTCTGGCGGAACGTCTGCGACGGTACGGCGAAGACCACGATGTCGGCGCCGGCCACCGCCCGTTCGGGGTCGTGCGTGGCCGAGACGGTCTCGGGGAGCTCGACGCCCGGCAGGTAGTCGGCGTTCTCGCGCTTCTCGTTGATCGCCGCGCAGACGTCCTCTCGCCGCGCCCACATGGTCACGTCGTGACCGGCGTCGGCGAGCACCAGCGAGAAGGCGGTCCCCCAGGAGCCGGCCCCGAACACCGTCACCTTGCTCATCGGCTGTCTCCTGTCCGCGGGGACGACCCACGACGTCGCTTCTTGTCCCGGTTGGGGTTGCCGATCTGCTTGACGCCGGCCGCCCGTGGGTCGAAGCGTACGGCGGGCGGGGTCTCGCCCCGAATCTCCCCGAGCAACCGGGTGATGTCGTCCATGATGCGGGAGGTCGCCTGCTGCAACAGGTCCGGGGTCAGCGGCTGCCCCCGCAGGTCGTCGAGGTCGACGGGGTCACCGGCCTTGACGGTGATCGTCTTGCGAGGGAACAGCCGCGGCCTGGCGGCGTACGGGTACAGGATGTCCTGCGGTCCCCATTGCGCCACCGGGATGACCGGCGCCCCCGACGCAAGCGCGATCCGGGCGGCGCCGGTCTTGCCCGTCATCGGCCACAGCCCAGGGTCGCGAGTGAGGGTTCCCTCGGGATAGACCACCACGCACTTGCCCTCCTCGACGGCCTTGACCGCTGCGCCGAACGCCAACGAGGCGTCCGTGGTCATCCGGTAGACGGGAATCTGCCCGGTGGCGCGGATCAGCCTCCCGACGACGGGCACGTCGAGCACCTCCACCTTGGCCAGGAAACGCACGATCCGTCCGTTGCCGTAGACGAAGTGCGCGAATGTCAGGGGGTCGAGGTGCGACAGGTGGTTCGCGGCGACGACGCAGCCGTCCTTGGCGGGGATCTTGGTGCCGTCGATCCACCGGCGTCGGGTGAAGAGGCGAAGCACAGGCTCCAGGATCGCGACGCAGAAGGCGAATGCCCATCCGCGGGGCTCTTGAAGCTTGCGGGGGTACGCCAACGCTGCACTCTCCTCGTCCGCTGCGGCCGTAGCCCCTGAGGCTACTGGCACAGCATGCCGCATGCGTGAGACGTGGCTGCGGCACGGCGCGGCCCACCTGGCAGGATCGGATCGATGCCTTCCTCCTCTTCCTTCGGCGTCGTGGTGCCGGTCAAGACCCCCGCGGTGGCGAAGTCGCGCCTGGGCGAGCTCGGTGACGACGTACGGCGCGCCCTTGCGGTCGCGTTCGCCGCGGACACCGTCGAGGCGGTGCTCGCCTGCGACCGGGTCGACGCCGTCCTGGTGGTCACCGACGACCACCTGCTCGCCAGGGACCTCGCGGAGATCGGCGCGCACGTCATCCCGGACGGCGTGGCCGACGACCTCAACGCCACGCTCGTGCAGGCCGCCGCCGAGCTGCGCCGCCGGCGTCCGGGGCTGCGGGTCGCAGCGGTGTGCGCGGACCTCCCGGCACTGCGCAGCACGGATCTCTCCGCGATCCTCGACGCTGCCCCCGACGACGCGATGGGGTTCGTCGCGGATGCGGACGGCGTGGGCACGACGGTGCTCACCGCGCCCGACCTGGAGACCTTCCGGCCGGCCTTCGGTCCCGGCTCCCGCGCCGAGCACCTCGCGCTCGGGGCGAAGGAGACCGACGTGGACCTGCAGTCGGTACGCCGCGACGTCGACACGCCCGCGGACCTGGCAGCGGCGCTCCGGATGGGAATCGGGCCGCGTTCGTCGCGGATTGCGGCCGGGCTGTTCTAGGCTCGCGGCATGCAGGCAACGGTCGCGCGCTACGACGAGACGTCCCACGGCGGCGCCGTACTCCTCGATGACGGTCTCGAGCTGCCGTTCGCAGCCGAGGCCTTGGACGGCACCGGGTTGCGGCTGCTGCGCCCCGGACAGCGGGTACGGGTCACGATCGTCGGCGAGGACGCGCAACGTCGGGTCGAGAGCCTGCAGATCCTGACCTTGGCCTGAAACGACGGCTCGCTGGCAAGGGTGGCGCACGGTGCGGATCGAAGAGCTCGGGACCAGGGCCCTCGGCCGGGCGGCGACCGTGTGGTCCCCGTCCGCCGGCGTGCGTGTCCGTGGTGGCTTCGTGGCGTTGCACGGGGCGTCGCTGCCGCAGCGGCGCCAGCCCATCTTCGCGCACCTGGCGGCCACGCTCACCCGGCAGGGCTTCACCGTCCTCACCTTCGACCGCAGGCCCTGGCCGGACGGCGCCACACCGCTGGAGGGCCAGGCCGCGGACGCGCTGACGGCAACGCAGCTCCTACAAGCCAGGATCGGCGCGCCGGTAGGGCTCTTCGGGTTCAGCCAGGGTGCGTGGTCGGCCTCCTTGGCCGCCGCCGACGACCGGACCGTGTCCTCGCTGGTGCTGGTCGGCTGCTCGGGAGTGAGCCCGGCCGAGCAGATGCGGTTCTACACAGACGAGCTGCTCCGGCGCGCGGGGTACGGAACGACCGAGCGTGACCGGCTCCGGCAGCTGCGGATGTCGATGGAGGAGCTGCTCCGCGGAGCCGGCGACCGCGAGCGGGCTGGGCGTCTGCTGGCAGCGGCGGTGTCCCGCCCATGGTTCGACCTGGCGTACTTGCCGCGCACGCTGCCCGAGTCGACCGATACCTGGCCCGACATGGACTACGACCCCGAGCCCGCGTTCTCCCGGGTGCGCTGTCCCACCTTGCTGGTCTACGGCGACGACGAGGAGTGCGTCCCAGCTGCTGCCAGCAAGGACGCGTGGTTGCACGCGACCCGGGCGTCCGGTACGCCGCTGGCGGTCGTCGACCTGCCGGGGTGCGGGCACTTCCCGGCGCCGGGTGCCGACGGCTCTTCGTTGGACGTGGCGGTGACCGCCTTCAGCAGTGCCTACACCAGTGCGCTTCAGCGCTGGGCCGACGCCATCGCCGCGGGCGGCCCAGGGCGCTTCGACCGGACCGCACGGGGGTCTGGGGCCGGATCCGCATTTCCAAGGTAACCCGCTGAAGGGGGCTTGCCGCAAGGCCCCTCTCATACCGCAGAATCGCCGACTCGAACGAGAACGTCGGAGGGGCGGAGCTGTGAGCGAACATGCCGTACTGATCATCGGAGGAGGGCCCACAGGGCTGATGCTGGCCGCCGAGCTGGCGCTGGCGGGGGTCGACGCCGCCATCGTCGAACGGCGCGCCAGCCAGGACCTCCCCGGCTCGCGCGCCGGAGGCCTGCACTCCCGCACCATCGAGGTCCTCGATCAGCGTGGTATTGCCGATCGGTTCCTCGCGGAGGGACAGGTGGCCCAGGTCGCTGGGTTCGCCCGGGTCCCGTTCGACATCAGCGACGTCCCCACCCGGCACCCCTACGGGCTCGGACTGTGGCAGAACCACATCGAGCGCATCCTGGCCGGCTGGGTCGACGAGCTGGCCGTGACCGTCTACCGCGAACGTGAGGCGACCGGATTCGCGCAGGACGCCACCGGCGTCGACGTCGAGCTGTCCGACGGCCGGTCGCTGCGGGCGGACTACCTCGTCGGGTGCGACGGAGGGCGAAGCCGCGTCCGCAAATGGGCGAGCATCGAGTTCGCCGGGTGGGATCCGACGACCAGCGCCCTGATCGCCGAGGCCGAGATGGCCGAGGAGCCGGAGCTGGGCACCCGCCAGGACTCCGCCGGCCTGCACAGCCTCGGCAGGGTCGAGTACGAGGTCCGCGACGGCGAAGTGATCTTCGCCGACCACGGGCCGGTCAGAGTCATGGTCACCGAGCAGCACGTCGGGTCCAGGAACGAACCGACCCTGGACGATGTGAGCGAGGCGCTCATCGGCGTCTACGGGACCGACTTCGGGATCCACAGTCCGATCTGGATCTCCCGGTTCACCGACATGACCCGTCAGGCCGCGGCCTATCGGAAGGGACGAGTCCTGCTGGCAGGCGACGCCGCACACGTGCACTCCCCGGTGGGCGGGCAGGGACTCAACACCGGCGTGCAGGATGCGCTGAACCTGGGGTGGAAGCTGGCCCAGGTGGTCAAGGACGAGTCGCCGGACAGCCTTCTGGACACCTATCACGACGAACGCCACCCGGTCGCTGCGCGCGTGCTGCGCAACACGATGGCGCAGGTCGCTCTCAACCGCGCCGGCGACGCGCGCCTCGATGCCTTGCGCGACACCGTCGCCGACCTGTTGGGCATGGACGAGCCGCGCAAGCGCTACGCCGCGATGATGTCCGGCCTGGACATCCACTACGAGCTCGGGAAGGGACATCCGCTGCTCGGTCGTCGCATGCCCGATCTCGACCTGACCACCGCGGAAGGGCCGCGTCGGGTGTTCACCCTGCTTCACGAGGCCCGCCCGGTCCTGCTCAACCTCGGCGAACCGGGTGCGCTGGACATCACGCCGTGGGCGGATCGGGTCACGCTGGTCGATGCCACCTTCCGCGGCACCTGGATGCTGCCGGTGCTCGGCAACGTCGCTGCGCCCACCGCAGTCCTGATCCGGCCCGACGGGTACGTCGCGTGGGTGGGAACCGGGGCGATCGCCGGACTCGAGGACGCGCTCACTCGCTGGTTCGGGTCGCCCGCGTAGCCGCGGACGGCGGGTTCGGCTCGGCGAGGACTGTCGGTGGTCTCTGATCGGGTAGGGGTCATGGACAGCCAGGTGGAGTCGTTCGAGGGCACGGGCGCGGAGGCGACGCTCGATGCTGTCGAAGGCCTGTGGCTGGAGGCGTTGGAGGGCAGCTGCGAGATCTTCCTGCTCGCGGCGCACTATGCGGACCAGTGTGGTGCGGACGGTCTGCCGCGGGCCGGGTCGGGACGGGTGCTGCCCGGCACGGAGCGGTCGGTGCAGCTCGGCGGGGCCGGGACGCCGCGGGTGGCGGAGTTCGCGGCGTCGGCGTTCGGGGCCCGGCTGCGGATGGGCACCGTCGGCGGGAAGGCGATGATCGCCGACGCGTTGGACGCCCGGCACCGGCTGCCGGGCTGCTGGAGCCGGGTGCAGGCCTACGAGGCACGGGTGCCATGGGTGCGCTACGTCGCGCGTCGGTGCCGGGAGCTCCCGGTGCAGGCGGCGGCGATGATCGATGCGGAGATGGCCGAGCTGGTCGACGGCCGGGTGCCGTGGTCGCGGTTCTGCGCCAAGCTCGAGGCGCTGCTGGTGGCCGCGGACCCCGAGGCGGCCGCAGCCCGCGAACGCGCCCGCCGCGAGGAGGTCTTCGCCCGCACGACACGTGGTTCCGAGCACGGGATCAAGGGCTTCTACCTGCGCGGCCCGGCCTCGTTGGTGATCCGGGTCGATGCCACGGTGGCGTTCCTGGCCGAGGCGCTCCAGGCGCTCGGCGACCGCGACGACGAGGACCACCGGCGGGTCAAGGCGCTGGCGGTCATGGCCAACCCGATGCAGGCCGTCGAGCTGCTCGCCGCCTTCGCCGCCCACCCCGCCCGCACCCGCGGGCCGGCCGAACCCGACGACGGCCACGCAGACGACGCCCTTCCCTTCGACCACGACACGGATGACTCCGCCGAGCCCGGCGCCGGCGCAGGCACGGATCCGGTGCCGCGACCGTTCCGGCCCGCGGAGCTGCCGGGCTGGCTGGCCCGCGCCTGCGACCCCGACAGCCGGTGGCGCCTGGACTGGCCACGGCTGCTGCCACGGGTGCACCTGTTCCTGCACATCGCCAAGGAGACCCTCGACCAGGGTCATGACGGCGTGGTCCGCTGGGAGGGCGAGGGCCCGATCACCCGCCACTACCTTCGCGAACAGCTCGCGCCCTACCACGACCTCACGATCACTCCGGTCCTCGACCTCGCCGGCCAGGAACCCGTCGACGCCTACGAGATCCCGCACCGACATCGCCAGGCCGTGCGCCTTCGGACGCCGGCCGACTGCTTCCCGTTCGCCGCGAACCTGGACCCCGTGGACCTCGACCACACCCGGGCCTACCAGCACGCGCCCCGACCCGGACAGCAGCAGCCACCACCGGGCCAGTCCCGGATGGACAACTACAGCCCGCTCGGCCGGTTCCACCACCGGGTCAAGACCCACGGACGCTGGCAGGTCAGGCAGCCCTTCGACGGGATCTACATCTGGCGCGACCCCTACGGCGCCTACTACCTCGTCGACCACACCGGCACCCGCAAGACCAGCCCACCCCCGCGAGGGAACCGACCACGCAGGAGGCGACCGGGCACCCGGACCCGACCCCTCGTCGTCGCCGTCCACTACACCGACGCCATCGTCGAGCTCGACGCCGCCTGAGGCAGAGCGGCTCGGCGGACCGCAGGCGGGTCATGCTCGCGGGTAGCTCACCTGCTCGAGCAGCCAGGATGGCCCGACGCACACCCCTCCCGCGGTCGAGACGCGCGATCGCAGACCGCGGTCGGAGGTGACCACGACGACCGGCTCAGACCCGGTCGAAGCGACGGCCGGCTCCGCGGCGTCGACCGCCGCGACGACCTGCGCCACCACGGCGTCGTCACCGGAGCCGGGAGCGTTGACGATCCGGACCCGGGACGACTCGCGCTCGGGGTCGAACCGTGCCCTTCCCTCGAGCACCAGCACGACCTCGTCGTAGTCCAGGCCGGCCTCGACCAGGGCGAGGTGCAGCCTGCGCGCCGCACCCTCGCGGTCGCGCCACCAGCCGTCCGGCCGGCTACCGACCACGTTCGCCGCGTCGACGACCAGGATCCCCACCGCCTCAGGGTAGAGCGGCCAACGCCGGTCCGAACACGACGGTGGGCCGGCCCCGTCCGGGGCCGGCCCACCGTCGTACGTCGTGCGTCGCCTCAGGACTTCTTGGCGGTCTTCTTCGCCGTGGTCTTCTTGGCAGGCGCCTTCTTCGCCGTGGTCTTCTTGGCCGCGGTCTTCTTGGCAGGCGCCTTCTTCGCTGCGGTCTTCTTGGCAGGCGCCTTCTTCGCCGTGGTCTTCTTGGCCGGTGCCGACTTCTTGGCCGCGGTCTTCTTGGCCGCCGTCTTCTTGGCAGGCGCCTTCTTCGCCGCGGTCTTCGTCGCCGGAGCCGACTTCTTGGCCGGTGCCGCCTTCTTGGCCGACGATGCGGACTTCGCCGCACCGGTCGCCTTGTCCAGCGTGAGCTTCGGGAGCTTCTTGGCTCCGGAGACGACGGCCTTCAGGTCGGCGCCGGCGCTGAACTTGGGGATCGCGGTCTTCTTCGCCTTGATGCGCTCTCCGGTCCGCGGGTTGCGCACCCATCGGGCGTCGCGAACGCGTTTCTCGAAGGAGCCGAACCCGGTGATGGCGACCTTCTCGCCCTTCGCCACCTCGCGGGTGATGGTGTCGATCACCGACTCGAGGGCATGCGCGGCTTGCTTGCGGTTGCCTTCGAAGCGAGCGGAGAGCGTGTCGATCAGCTGACTCTTGTTCACTAGCTTCCCTTCCGTGAACCTGGGGGTCGAGCCGGTGCTCGACTTCTGCTTGGCACGCTAGGGAATCCGGGGGCGTGTAACAATCACCACACGCGTCTTTCCCTTGTGTATTTGGGAAAAACTCCGCTCAAAGCGCCCGAAGTCAGAGCGTGGCGGGCTTCCAGGCCGGTCGAGACGCCTCGAACGCGGTGATGTCGTCCGCGTGCGAAAGCGTGATCCCGATGTCGTCGAGTCCTTCCAGCAGGCGCCAACGCGTATAGGGGTCGATGTCGAACGGCGCCACCAGGTCGCCCGCACGGACCTCGCAGGCCTCCAGGTCGACGGTCACCTCGATGGTCGGATCCGCCTCTGTCAGCTCCCAGAGCCGCTCGACGACGTCCTGCGACACCTGAGCGGCAAGCAGACCGGCCTTGCCGGAGTTGCCCCGGAAGATGTCCGCGAAGCGGCTCGACAGCACCGCCTTGAACCCGTAGTCCGTCAAGGCCCACACGGCATGCTCGCGAGAGGAGCCGGTGCCGAAGTCGGGTCCTGCCACGAGGACCGAGACCCCCTGTCGTTCGGGCTTGTTCAGCACGAAGTCGGGGTCGTTGCGCCAAGCTCCGAAGAGCCCGTCCTCGAAGCCGGTGCGGGTGACCCGTTTGAGGTAGACCGCCGGGATGATCTGGTCGGTGTCGACGTTGCTGCGCCGCAGCGGCAGTGCGGTGCCGGTGTGACTGGTGAACTTCTCCATGGTGTTCTCCGGTTCGGGTCGCAGGGTCAGGACAGCGGCGGCAGGTCGGTCGGCGAGGCGAGGTGGCCCGTGACGGCCGTCGCCGCGGCGACGAGGGGCGACACCAGGTGCGTGCGCCCGCCCTTGCCCTGACGGCCCTCGAAGTTCCGGTTCGAAGTCGACGCGCTTCGCTCCCCCGGGGTCAGCTGGTCCGGGTTCATGCCCAGGCACATCGAGCACCCGGCGCCGCGCCACTCCCCGCCGGCCTCCTTGAAGACCACGTCCAGGCCCTCGTCCTCGGCCTGCAGCCGGACCCGGACCGATCCCGGTACGACGAGCAGCCGGGTGTCCTTGGCGACGGTGCGGCCCTTGATCACCTCGGCCGCCGCACGCAGGTCCTCGATGCGGCCGTTCGTGCACGAGCCCACGAAGACGGTGTCGACCTCGACGTCGCGCATCGGCGTGCCGGCGGTGAGACCCATGTACTCCAGCGCCTTCTCGGCCGCGACCCGGTCACCCGCGTCGGCGAAGTCCTGCGGCGACGGCACGCTGGCGCCCAGCGGAACGCCCTGGCCCGGGTTGGTGCCCCAGGTGACGAACGGCGTCATCTGGGAGGCGTCGAGCACGAGCTCCTTGTCGAAGGTCGCATCCTCGTCGGTGACCAGCGTCTTCCAGTGCGCCACGGCCGTGTCCCAGTCGTCGCCCTCGGGTGCCTCGGGGCGGCCCTCGATGTAGTCGAACGTGGTCTGGTCGGGCGCGATCATCCCGGCCTTCGCACCCCATTCGATGGACATGTTGCAGATCGTCATCCGGGCCTCCATCGAGAGCTCCTCGATGGCCGGGCCGCGGTACTCCACGATGTAGCCCTGGCCGCCGCCGGTCCCGGTGTGCGCGATCAGCGTGAGCACCAGGTCCTTGGCGGTGACCCCGTCGGGCAGCGAGCCGTTGACCGTGACGGCCATGGTCTTCGGCTTGGCCTGCATCAGGGTCTGCGTGGCGAGCACGTGCTCGACCTCGCTGGTGCCGATCCCGAACGCGATCGCCCCGAAGGCACCGTGCGTCGACGTGTGCGAGTCGCCGCACACGATCGTCATGCCGGGCTGGGTCAGGCCGAGCTGCGGACCGACGACGTGCACGATGCCCTGCTCGACGTCACCGAGCGGGTGCAGCCGCACGCCGAACTCCGCCGCGTTGCGGCGCAGCGTCTCGACCTGGGTACGCGACACCGGGTCGGCGATCGGCTTGTCGAGGTCGAGAGTCGGGACGTTGTGGTCCTCGGTGGCGAGGGTCAGGTCGGGACGGCGTACCTTCCGGCCGGCCAGCCGCAGTCCCTCGAACGCCTGGGGCGAGGTGACCTCGTGAATCAGGTGGAGGTCGATGAAGAGGAGGTCCGGCTCTCCCTGCGCGCTCCGGACGACGTGCTCGTCCCACACCTTCTCCGCAAGGGTCTTGCCCATGACGCTCTCCTCGTTCTCGTTCGACTGCTCCGTCGGGCCGGCGTTCCGCGAACCCGCTCCCTGACCGTCATTCTGCGCCTGATCCCGGCTTGCTTTCCAGCATGCGAGACGGCATTATCAGAGTATGGACAACTCTAGCGGAGTCGGCGTTCTCGACAAAGCCGCCCTGGTGCTCTCGGCACTGGAGTCCGGTCCGGCCACCCTGGCCGGGCTCGTGGCCGGCACCGGGCTCGCCCGCCCCACGGCACACCGGCTCGCCGTCGCCCTCGAGCACCATCGCCTGGTAGCCCGCGACATGCAGGGCCGGTTCGTGCTCGGCCCGCGCCTGGCAGAGCTGTCCGCGGCCGCCGGTGAGGACCGGCTGCTCGCGGCGGCCGGCCCGGTGCTCGCCCGGCTGCGTGACATCACCGGAGAGTCGGCCCAGCTCTGGCGTCGCCAGGGCGAGTACCGCGTGTGCGTGGCCGCCGCCGAGCGACCCTCCGGCCTGCGCGACACCATCCCGGTCGGCTCACAGCTGACCATGCGCGCCGGGTCGGCCGCCCAGGTCCTCCTCGCGTGGGAGGACCCGGAGCGGATGCACCGCGGCCTGCAGAACGCGGCGTTCTCGGCCACGGCACTGTCCGGCATCCGCCGTCGCGGCTGGGCGCAGTCGGTCGGCGAGCGCGAGCAGGGCGTCGCCTCGGTGTCCGCGCCGGTGCGCTCGCCCTCGGGCAAGATCATCGCCGCGGTGTCGGTGTCGGGTCCCTTGGAGCGGCTGTCGCGTCAGCCCGGGCGGATGCACGCACCCGCCGTGCTCGCGGCCGCCGAGCGACTGTCGGAGTCGCTTCGTCGCGCCGCCGAGTGACCCGAGTCAGAAGAGTGCGTCCTGTTCGAGGTCGAGCAGCGCCTGCTTGCGCTCGACACCACCCGCGTAGCCGCTGAGCAGCCCTCCCGCGCCGACCACCCGGTGGCACGGGATGACGATGCCGATCGGGTTACGGCCGTTGGCGGCGCCGACCGCCCGTGAGGCGCCGGGACGCATCCCCAGCCGGTGTGCGATCTCGCCGTACGACGTGGTCTCGCCGTAGGGGATCCGGCCGAGCTGCTCCCACACCCGCAGCTGGAACGGCGTGCCGTCGGGACGCAGCGGCAGGTCGAACTCCTCGAGGTCGCGCGCGAAGTACGCCGTCAGCTGGCGGGCTGCCTCGGCAAGCAGCGGGTCGTCGTCCGCACGGTCGCCCACCGGGCGTCCGGCCGAGCGGGCCGCCGCCACGGCCGTCGACGCCCGCGGCGAGGCCGGCACCTCGGTCATCGGTCCGACGAACTCGACCGCGGTGACGGCCTCCCGGTGCGCGACGATCCTGACCGGGCCGAGCGGTGAGTCGATCTGGGTCCACATGGGTTCTCACTTCCCCTTCGGAGACGAGCCTAGGTCGCTCGTCGAGGTCCACAGGTGCATCAGGGCGTAGGAGCGCCAGGGCCGCCACCGCTCGGCGAGCGCGGCCGCACCGGCCGGGTCCTGCCCGAGCCGCGCCAGCGCGTTCTTGACCCCGACGTCGGTCGGCAGGAACACGTCGGGGTGGCCCAGTGCGCGCAGCCCGATGTAGTCCGCGGTCCAGGGACCGATCCCCCGAAGCGCCAACAGCCGGTCCCGGACGTCCGCGCGGTCGGCGCTGCGGTCCAGGGCGATCTCGCCCGACGCGAGCGCCTCGCACAGCCAGACCAGCGCCTGCCCCCGAGCGCGGGGCATCGGCAAGCTGCTCGGGTCCACGCCCGCCAGCACCTCGACCGACGGGAACAGCCGGTCCAGACCGGGATGACCCTCCGTCGCCGGGACTGGTTCGCCGTACTGCTCGGCCAGGCGCGCGGCGACCGTGGCGGCGCCGGCGACCGAGACCTGCTGGCCGAGCACCGCGCGGACAGCCACCTCGTGGCCGTCGACGTGACCCGGCACGCGCAGGCCGGGGCGGGCCCCGAGCAGCGGGGCCAGGAGCGGGTCCTCGCCGAGCGCGTCCGCGACGGCCACCGGGTCACAGTCCGCGTCGACCAGGCGGCGGCACCGCTCGACGGCGGCCGGGACGTCGCGCAGGTCCCCGACCTCCAGGCGGCAGCGCACGTGCCTCGCGTCGGCGTCGTCGGGGAGCTCGAGCCGGACCCGCCCGGGCCCGTGCGGCAGCGCCAGCGTGCGGGCGTACCAGCCGGGGCCGGCGGCCTCGACGCCCGCGGCCGTCCTCGCCGCGAGGAACGACAGCAGGTCGGCACCGTCGAACGGCGCCCGCACCGCCAGTCGAAGCTCGAGGTGACCGGCCGCGAAGGCCCGGGAGACCCCGCCCCGCAGCTGCGTCGGAGAGGCCGCGTAGACCTCCCGTACGGTGTCGTTGAACTGGCGGACGCTCGCGAAGCCGGCGGCGAAGGCCACGTCGGCGAACGGCATCGTGGTGGTCTCGATGAGCACGCGCGCGGTCTGGGCGCGGCGTGCACGGGCGAGCGCGAGCGGGCCGGCCCCGAGCTCCGCGACGAGCACCCGGTCGAGGTGCCGGGTGGTGTAGCCGACCCGGCGCGCCAGCCCGGCCACGCCGTCGCGCTCGACGACGCCGTCGGCGATCAGGCGCATCGTCCTGCCGGCGACGTCGGCAGCGACGTCCCACTGCGGGGAGCCCGGCGTCGCGTCCGGCAGGCACCGCTTGCATGCACGAAAGCCGGCGGCCTGCGCCGCTGCTGCGGTCCGGTGGAAGGTGACGTTGCGCCGCCTGGGGGTGAGCGCTGGGCACGACGGCCGGCAGTAGATCCCCGTGCTGGTGACTCCGGTGTAGAACACCCCGTCGAAGCGGGGGTCGCGGCTCTTCACCGCCCGGTAGCAGACCTCGGGGTCGATCACGTCCATGCGTCGATCCTGCCCGGCCGCGCCCCCGTGTGCTAGCGGAAATCGGACACGGCTGTCAGGGAATGCGAAACGGCCTCCGGTCCGTGTCACCACGGGCCGGAGGCCGTCTCACATCGGTACCCCCGACGGGATTCGAACCCGCGCTACCGCCTTGAGAGGGCGGCGTGCTAGGCCACTACACAACGGGGGCCTGAAGCGGTCGAAACTCTAGCAGGAGCAGGAGATTCGGCCGAATCGCTGGGGTACTAGGACTCGAACCTAGACTAACTGGACCAGAACCAGTCGGGCTGCCAATTACCCCATACCCCATGGGATGCGACTTCTTGCGAAGCCCGGACGAGAATACACGGCCAGCCGGTCCCCGCCAAAAGCGGGAGGCGCTGCCCGGCACGCGGGTGAGCGCACTCACACCGTCGCGGCAGCGGGCTGCTGAGCCACGGAGTCCCGTGGCGGCGACGTCGTCGTCTCGACGTTCATCCGGTGCGCCACCCAGGCCACGAGAAGCGCGTAGAGGCCGGACTGGGTGAGCGTCAGCGGGATGTTCCACCAGCTCACCTCCGACACGGTCAGGGTCGCAGTCAGGTCCCCGAACGCAAGCGCCATCCCGTAGGCGAGGAAGTTGTTCAAGATGTGCAGCGCGATCCCGGCCTCGAGCCCGCCGGTACGGATCACGAGCCAGCCGGCGATCAGCCCGAACATGAACCGGTCGAAGAACAGCGGGAAGTTCTGACCACCGTGCGCGAGGGCGAACAGCGTCGCCGTCACCACGATCGCGAACCACTTGCCGACCAAGCGGTTGGCGAACAGCGAGCCCACGGCCATCAACAGGTAGCCGCGGAACAGGTACTCCTCCCCCGCTGCCTGGAACGGCGTGGTGAGCAGCACGATCGCCGCGATCGCCGCGGTGGTCGAGGTGAAGTCGTTGAGCGGGCCCACGTCGGTCTCGTTCTGGCCGGGCAGCAGCGCCCCGACGGCGACCTGGGCGACCAGCGCGACCACCGCCAGCCCGAGGCACACGAACAGGAAGCGCCAGCGCAGCCGTGGTCGCACCGATGCCAGCCACCGTGGCCGCATCCGGTGGATCACCCGGATCGAGAACCAGGTGACCAAGATCATCGAGCCCAGCACCAGGTTGAGGTAGAGCAGCGCGGCCGGGTCGACCGTCTGCAAGGTCGCGGCCTTCTCGAACGTCTCGAGGAACGGTCCGCCCTCGACCCACACGCCGAGAGCAAGCACCGGCAGCAGCACCAGCGGCATCACCAGCAGCATCCCGACCAGGCCGACCACGATCCCGAGCACGGGCTTCCAGGCCGCGTAGGTCCAGGTGCGCAGCATCTGGTGGTAGGGCATCGGAGCCGCGTGCGGGAACGACGGGAGCGTCGGCGCAGCCTGGTAGACCGGCGGCTGGTAGGCCGCCTGCCCGTACGCCGTACCCGGGTACGCCGGCGGCGGAGGCGGCCACGAAGGGTCCGGGGGCCGCGACGCCGGCGTCTCGTCGCTCATCGGCCTCAGCCCTCCTGCGCGCTGCTCAGCCGGGCCATCGAGCGCTCCCGCCCGAGCAGCTCCAGGCTCTCGAACAGCGGCGGCGACACCCGCCGGCCGGTGATCGCCACCCGGACCGGGCCGAACGCGTTGCGTGGCTTCAGGCCGAGCTGCTCGACGAGCGCCGAGCGCAGCGCCTCGTCGATCGCGCCGGTCTCCCAGCTCTCGAGCGAGGCGAGCGCGTCCTGCGCCGCCTTGACGACGGCTTTGCCGTCCTCGTTGAGCAGCTTCTCGACGTCGGCGGGGTCACGCTCGAAGGAGCGCTCGTCCGTGAACAGGAAGCCGAGCATCTCGACCGACTCCGACAGCGTGGTCATCCGCTCCTGCACCAGGGGCGTGGCCGCGGCCAGCAGCGTGCGCTGCTCGTCGGTCACGTGCTCGTCGAGGACGCCGGCGGCCCGCAGCACGGGCACGAGCCGGTTGGCGAGCTCCTCGACAGGAAGGGCACGCAGGTGCGTGGCGTTGATCGCCTCGGCCTTCTTCAGGTCGAACCGAGCCGGGTTCGGGTTGACCCGGTCGATCTCGAAGGCGGCCACCATCTCGTCCATGGAGAAGATGTCGCGGTCCTCCGCGATCGCCCAGCCCAGCAGCGCCAGGTAGTTGAGCAGGCCCTCGGGCAGGAAGCCCCGGTCGCGGTAGCCGAGCAGGTTGGACTCGGGATCGCGCTTGGACAGCTTCTTGTTGCCCTGGCCCATCACGTAGGGCAGGTGACCGAACCGTGGCGTCCGGCCGTTGCCGACCCCGATCTCGGCGAGCGCGTCGTACAGCGCGATCTGGCGCGGGGTCGACGAGAGCAGGTCCTCGCCCCGCAGCACGTGCGTGATCTCCATCAGCGCGTCGTCGACCGGGTTCACCAGTGTGTAGAGCGGGTGGCCGTTGCCACGCACGAGCACGTAGTCGGGCACGTTCTCGGGCTGGAAGGTGATGTCACCGCGCACGAGGTCGTCGAACGTGATCGGCTGGTCCGGCATCCGGAACCGCACGACCGGCCGGCGACCCTCGGCCTCGAATGCCGCGACCTGCTCCGCGGTCAGCTGCCGGCAGTGGCCGTCGTACCCGGGAGCCCGTCCCTCGGAACGCGCCCTCTCGTTGCGCTCGTCGAGCTCCTCGGTCGAGCAGTAGCAGTGGTAGGCGCGACCGGCGTCGAGCAGCTTGCGCGCCACGTCGGAGTAGGTGTCGAACCGCTCGGACTGCCGGTAGGGACCACAGGGTCCTCCCACCTCGGGGCCCTCGTCCCAGTCGAAGCCGAGCCAGCGCATCACCTCGAGCAGCGTGTCGTAGGACTCCTGGGAGTCCCGCGCCGCGTCGGTGTCCTCGATGCGGAAGACGAACGTGCCGCCGTGGTGCCGGGCGAACGCCCAGTTGAACAGCGCCGTGCGGGCCAGGCCCACGTGCGGAGAGCCGGTTGGGGACGGGCAGAAGCGCACGCGCACGCTACTGGTCACGGGATACCACCTTGTTGGTCAGGGAACCGATGCCGGCGATGGTCACCTCGACCTCGTCGCCGACGTTCATGGGGCCGACGCCCTCCGGGGTGCCGGTGAGGATCACGTCGCCGGGCAGCAGCGTCATGACCGAGGAGACGTAGGAGACCAGCGCCGGCACGTCGAAGATCATGTCCTTGGTGGTGCCGTCCTGGACCAGGTCGCCGTTGAGGTGCGTGGTCAGCTTCAGGTCACTGGTGTCGAGCTCGGTCTCGATCCACGGCCCGAGGGGGCAGAACGAGTCGAAGCCCTTGGCCCGGGTGAACTGGACGTCGCTGCGCTGCAGGTCACGCGCGGTCACGTCGTTGCCGACGGTGTAGCCGTAGACGACATCTGGCACCCGCTCCGGGGAGACGTCGCGACAGATCCGCCCGATCACGACGGCGAGCTCGCCCTCGTAGTGCACGTTGCCGGACTGCCGCGGGTAGAAGACCGGGTCGCCCGGGCCGACGACCGAGGTGTTCGGCTTGAGGAACATCAACGGCTCGGCGGGCACCTCGCCGCCCATCTCGGCCGCGTGGGCGGCGTAGTTCTTGCCGATGCCGACCACCTTGCTGCGCGGCAGCACCGGCGCCAGCAGCCGCACCTCCGACAAGGGGATCTCCTTGTCGGTCAGCTGCATGCCGACGTACAACGGGTCGCCGGCCAGGGCGACGACGACGGCATCCTCGGCAGGAATGCCCAGATCGTCGACGTCGCCGTGGACCACGCCGTACTGGGGGTCTTCTCCGGTGGTGAACCTCGCGATACGCACGCGGTCGAGCCTACCGGCGCGGTCGCTCTCCCCCCGCAACTACCCTCGGAGCTGTGGAAGCCCAGGCCGCCGCACCTCCCGTGGTGCTCGAAGAAGCCGTGTGGGCGTCTCGCCGCGACGCCCACGAACGGCGCGTCGACGCCTGGCTGGGACCGCACCTCGAACGCCGCCGCGAGGGCGTCGCGCACCCGGTCGAGGACTTCTTGTTCACCTATTACTCCCAGCGTCCGGCGGCGTTGCTGCGGTGGCACCCCGGGTACGGCGTGGCGCTGGGTGGTCCGGAGGCGCAGGCCTACCGCGGGCTGAAGGGGTACGCCGTCTCGACCACGGCGGGAGTGACCCGCGAGCACGTGCACGCGCAGCGTCGCCTGCTCGAGGGGCTGCACCGACTGCTCACCGCAACCGCGTCCCGGCCGGCGCAGCTCGGCTGTTTCGGGATGCACGAGTGGGCAATGGTCTACCGGCTCCCGCAGGACGACGTCCGGCACGCCGCCTGGCCGCTGCGGCTCGGCGGCACCGGCACGGACCGGGTGGTGGAGTCGCACCGGATCGCCTGCTCGCACTTCGACGCTTTCCGGTTCTTCACCGAGGACGCGCGGCCCCGCAACGCCTTGCAGCCCGGACGTGACGACCGGGCCGAGTTCGAGCAGCCCGGATGCCTGCACGCAGGGATGGACCTCTACAAGCACAGCTTCCGGCTGACGCCGATGGTGCCTTCCGAGCTCGTGGCCGACGCCTTCGAGCTGGCCAGAGACATCCGCGTGCTCGACATGCGGGCCTCGCCGTACGACCTCAGCGACCTCGGCTACTCCCCCGTTCGGGTCGAGACGCCGGAGGGCAAGCAGGAGTACGCAGCGGCTCAGCGCGCGTTCGCCGAGCGCGGTGCGCCGTTGCGGGCGCGGCTGATCTCCGAGTGCGAGCGGCTGCTCGACGCATGACCGGCATCGCGCTGCCCCCGGTCGTCTACGTCTCCGGGGCACCGGGCTCCGGCAAGAGCACGGTCGCGGCCCGGCTGGCCCACGGGCTCGGGCTGGCACTGGTCTCCAAGGACGTCATCAAGGAGCGCCTCTTCGACTCGCTGGCCGCGCCGGACGACACGGACCCGCTGGCGTGGTCGCGGACGCTCGGCGGCGCGGCGATGGAGCTGCTGTGGACACTGGCGGCTCAGCCGGCCCCGATGCTGCTCGAGGCGAACTTCCGGCCGCACAGCGGCTATGAGCGCGGCCGGCTGCTGGACCTGGACCGCCGGCTCGTGGAGGTGCACTGCAGATGTCCCCCGGAGCTCGCGGCACGGCGTTACGCGCAGCGGTCGGAGGCAGGTGCGCGCCGCCTCGACGTCCACCCGGCCGCGGTGCTGTCGGCGGAGCTGCTCGCGGAGTTCGACGGCCCGGTCGGGCTCGGCGCGCTCGTCACGGTCGACACCGCCGGCGACGCCGCCGACGGGTTCGTCGCCGAGGTGGCCGCGTTGCTCAGCCGATCGGCTGGTTGAGGAACCAGCGGTGGCCGAACGGGTCCCGCACCACCGCCACCCGCCCCACCGGCGAGTCCTCAGGACCGCGGTCGAGCTGCGCGCCGCCGGCCACGACCCGTGCCACGAGCGCGTCGACGTCACCGATGACCAGGTGCAGGGTGACCGCTACCCCGCGGTCCGGCGCAGGCGCCTGGACCTGGATCTCCGGATGCTCGTCGGCCATCATCCAGCGACCCCCGTCGACAGCGAGCTCCACGTGTCCGACCCGGCCGTCGGCCATCACGATCGGCTCATGGGTCACTTCCGCGCCCAGGTGCTCGACGTACCAGATGATCGCCCGGCGAGCGTCACTCACCGCGAGGTACGGCGTCAGCTCCCCCATCAGTCGTCTCCCCCCTCGTCACCGCTGGACTCGACCCGGAACGCGGGGGTCCCCGAGCTGCACCGCGCCTTCACCTGGTACTCCCGTGCGGAGCCCTCGAAGTGAACCTCGATCTCCTGCGAGCCCTTGTCGACCTCGATCCGGTAGCCGTTGCTCGGGCTCGCCGACAGCAAGGAGATCTGGGCCCCGTCGCAGCGCACCGAGACCACCCCCGGCGGTCCCTCCCAGGTCCGGTTCCGGCCCGTCGGCGCGGAGGTACGTGGCGCCGTCGAACGGGTCTCGGCCGAGGCGGGCGGCCGGTGCGGGGCCTGACTGCTCGGGACCGCCGTCACCGACGGGGGCGGCGTGGACTCCGCCGTCGGACGGGGCCGTGGACGACGGGACCGGCCGTCGCGCGGCGACTCGCCTGTCGTCGGCCCCGCCGCGGCGGTCGTCGCCGTGACGGCCGGAGCCGCGTCGGTGACCAGGTTGCCTCCTGCGAGCAGATCCTGCCCGGCGGCGTCGATGACCGCCCAGGTGACCGCGGAGACGGCCGCGACCACGAGCGTCCAGACCAGCAGCCCCGTCAGCACCGTGCGGCGTTTCACCGCCCCACCTTCTCACCGGATAGCCGGGATTCGCAGCCCAGGTGTCGTAGCGTGCGGCTATGACCAGCATCCTGGTCGTCGAGGACGACGCGGGCATCCGCACCGCCCTGATCCGAGGGCTCGAGGACCTCGGTCACGCGGTGGCCAGCGTCGGCGGCGGCCTCGCCGCGCTCGAGGCGGTCGTGAAGAACCAGCCCGACCTGGTCCTGCTCGACCTGGGCCTGCCCGACATCGACGGCTTTCAGGTGCTGGGCATGCTGCGCGGTGTCAGCGACGTGCCCGTCATCGTGATCACCGCCCAGGACGACGGCGCGATGGTGGTCGCGGCGCTGGACGCCGGAGCGGACGACTACGTGGTGAAGCCCTTCGGCCTGGAGCAGATCGACGCCCGGATGCGGGCGGTGCTCCGCCGGGGCGGCCAGGCGTCCCCCGAGGCGCCGCTGCAGGTGGGCGACCTCGTCGTCGACCCGCGCGCCCGGACCGCGACACTGGCCGGCCGTCAACTGGAGCTCTCCCGCAAGGAATTCGACCTGCTCGTCGCGCTCGCGGCGCGCGCCGGGGAGGTGCTGACCAAACGGGAGCTGCTGGCCGAGGTGTGGCAGCAGCCGTACGGCGGGGGCGACCGCACCGTCGACGTGCACCTGTCGTGGCTTCGGCGAAAGCTCGGCGAGAGCGCCGCCGAGCCGCGCTACCTCCACACGGTCCGCGGCGTCGGCGTGCGCCTGGTCGACCCGTCGTCGACCGGAACCGGCTGATGCGCCGCCAGATCGGCTGGCTGACCGCGGCCACGACATCAGCGGTCGTCCTCGCGTTCGTGATCCCGCTGTGCCTGCTGGTGCGCACCCTGGCCGAGGACCGGGCGCTCGCCAACGCCGACCAGGAAGCGCGCAACGTGGCGATCCTGGTGTCCGGGCTGCACTCCGACCCGAAGCTGGCCCGGCTCGTGAGCCGCGTGGACGAGCGGTCGCCCGAGGCGAGCACCAGTCTGCTGATGAGCGACGGACGGGTGCTGGGCGCAGCCGACCCGCAGATGGCCGCCGACCCGGCCGTCGTGCGTGCCGAGCAGGGAGAGGCGTTCACCACCGTCGACGACACCGGCGCGAGGATCCTCGTTCCTGTGCTCACCGAGGCGGGAACGCTGGTGATCCGGACGACCGTCGACGCCGCGGAGCTCCACCGCGGGGTGGCGCGCGCCTGGGCGGGCATCATCTCGCTCGGTGCGGCGCTGCTGGTCGCCGCCCTGCTGGTGGCCGTCCGGCTCGCCGGACGGATCAGCACCCCGGTCACCGACCTCGCGACGGTGGCGCACCGGCTGCGCGAGGGCGACCTCGACGCGCGCGCGGAGCCCGCCGGACCGCCCGAGACCGTCGAGCTCGGCGTGGCGCTCAACCGGCTGGCCGAACGCGTCGTGGAGCTGCTGGCTACGGAGCGTGCCGCGGTCGGGGACCTGGCGCACCGGCTGCGCACCCCCGTGACCGCGCTGCGCCTGGACGTCGAGGCGGTGCGCGACCCGGCGGTCACCGCCCGGCTGCAAGAGCACATCGCACACCTGCAACGAACCGTCGACGCCATCGTGAAGGACGCTCGCCGCCCGGTCCGGACCACGATGGCGTCGTGGTGCGACGCGGCCCGGGTGGTGCGCGAGCGGGCCACCTTCTGGTCGGCGCTGGCCGAGGACCAGGACCGCGACCTCGACCTCGAGGTCGAGGACGGCACCGTCCCGGTCGCCGTCGACGAGGCGGACCTGCGCGACGTGCTCGACATCGTGGTGGACAACGTGTTCGCCCACACCCCCGACGGCGTGCCGCTGGCGATCCTCCTCACGGTGGACGGAGCGGGTGCGACGCTGACCGTCCGCGACGAGGGGCCCGGGTTCGACGAGCGCCACGGCGCCGCGCACGACGCCGGCGAGCGGATCGGCTCGACCGGGCTCGGGCTGCAGATCATGCGGCGCGCGGTCGCGGGCTTCGGTGGCGACGTGCACGTGCGCAGCGTTCCCGGTCAGGGCACCGAGGTGCAGGTGCACCTTCCCCGCGGCCGCTCCGACCCTTCGGCCGGCTGACCCGGCCACGACTCAGTCGTCCCCGGGCTCGTCGTGCTCGCCGGGGTCCTCGGACTCGTGCTCGTCGTGGCCGTCGTCCTCACCGGCGTGCTCGGCCTCTTCCTCGTGCTCCTGCTCGGCCTCGGGCCGCGAGACGGCTGCCGCGGCCCGGACCGGGCCCGCCGCGCCCTGCGGGGGCGTGTGGGGGGCTGGCGCAGGGGCGGCGGGCTCGTCGTACACCACGGTGGTGCGCCACTGGTGCGTGACGCAGACGCCCTGGTGCAGCTCGGCGGGAGCGGTGCACGGGAGGAAGCGGGTGCGGATCTTGGCCGGTGCCGCGGGAAGCGGACGACCGACGGCGGCGAGCGCATCGGAGGCCGGCGGGGCGGGCGCGACCGGTGCGGCGGCCAGCTGGTAGCCGGTCGCGGCGACCACCAGTCCGGCGGCCGCGCCGACCAGCCCGAAGAGCGGGGTCGAGTAGCGCATGACAGGGAGTCTGCGCCGGCGGTGGATATGGGCGCGTCGTGGCAACGTCAAGAATGCGCTAAGGCGGGGACTGACGTGTTCTTAACACGACGATGAGGACGTCTTGCCGGGGCCGGCCCCACGCTGGGCACCTGACTCCCGCACCAGGAGGTCCCCATGCCGTACACCGCCCGGTCCCGTGACCGGTTCAAGCTGCTCGCCGCAGTGACCACCGGAGCGGTCACGTTCGGCACCGTCGCCGCCACCGGCGCCGCCACCGGCGCCGCCGCCCGTGCGACCGCCGAGCGCGACGCCGCGAAGGCCACCCAGCAGGCGCAGGCCGCGGCCCAGGCGCTGGCCGAGTACCGGCGTTCCGTGCAAGCCGTCCCGGTCCGTCGTGTCATCGTCGTGACCAAGACCCGCCCCCAGCGAACGGTCGTGCACACCCGAGTGATCCACCGGGTCAGCTCGGTCGGCGTCGCCGCCGTCGGCCCGGGCGGCACGGTCAGCGTGCCGGCTCCGGCAGCGGCTCCGGTCCGCACACAGTCGTCGGGCGGCAGCACCGCCACCCGGCCGGCACCGGCACCGGCACCCCCGCCCCCGCCGCCCCCTCCGGCTCCGAGCAGCGGCTCGTGACCACCGCCTCCCGCACCCCGGCGCGGGCGCTGAACTGGGAAGCGCTGGGCACCTACGTGCACCTGGCGACCCAGGACCCGGAGGACCTGGTCGGCGCCGGGGCGATCGCCGCCGAGGTGCTCGACCACGTCGACCGTGCCTGCAGCCGGTTCCGGGACGACTCCGACCTCACGAGGGTCAACGCCCACGCCGGCGACTGGGTGGCCGTCGACCCGCTCCTCGTCTCCGCCACCACCGTGGCTCTCCAGGCCGCCGACATGACCGAGGGCCTGGTCGACCCGTGCCTGGGCCGCCCCCTGGTCGCGCTGGGCTACGACGTCACGATGAGCGCGGTTCGCGAGCGCGACCCGGCCACGTTCCAGGTCCCGTCGGAGGTGACGCACCGGCCTTCGGCGTGGCGAGAGGTCCGCGTCGATCCGGCCGGAGCGCTGCGGATCCCCGCCGACTGCGCCCTCGACCTCGGCGCCACCGCGAAGGCCTGGGCCGCCGACCTGGTGGCCGCCGCCGTGGTCGACACGCTCGGGGGCCGGGTGCTGGTCAGCCTGGGCGGCGACGTGCGGATCGACGGGGCACCGGGAGACCCCTGGCCGGTCCGGGTGACCGAGACCCCCCACGACGCCGTCGGGGAGACGGTCACCCTCTCCAGCGGTGGCCTCGCCACCTCCAGCACGCGCGCCCGGCGTTGGCGCACCGGGAACGTCGAGCAGCACCACCTGCTCGACCCGCGCACCGGACGTCCGGTCAGCGGCAGATGGCGGACCGTGACCGCGACCGGCCCGACCAGCGTGGCCGCCAACGTGGCCACCACCGCCGCCCTCGTGCTGGGCGAGAAGGCGGTCGGCTGGCTCGCCGAGCACCACGTCACGGCACGCCTGGTCGACGCCGACGGCTCCGTCGCCGTGGTCGGCGACTGGCCGGCACCAACCCCGACGATCCCCACCCAGACCGAGAGGCGGATGTGATGGACGGCCCGTTCCTGTGGTTCCTCAACCGCGGCACCGGCCTCGTGCTGCTGGTGCTCCTCACCCTGACCCTCGTCGCCGGCATCCTGGCGAGCCGCGGCCGCGCCGGCGGCAGGGTCCCCCGTTTCCTCACCCAGACCGTGCACCGCGACCTCGCCCTGGTCACCGTCGTGCTGCTCGTGGTCCACGTCGGATCGGCCGTGGCCGACACGTTCGTCGACATCCGCTGGTGGCAGGCACTCGTGCCGGTCGGGGCGACCTACCAGCCGCTCTGGCTGGGCCTCGGCACGCTCACCCTCGACCTGCTGCTGATCGTGGTCGTGACGAGCCTGCTACGCCACCGGTTGCCGCACCGGGCGTGGCGCACCCTGCACCTCACGACGTACGGCGCCTGGGGCTTCGCGGTGGCGCACGGGATCGGGATCGGCACCGACACCGGCAGCACGTTCGCGACCTGGGTCTACCTCGGCTCCGCCGGCGCGGTGGCTCTCGCCCTGGCCGTCCGCGTCACCGGACAGGTCGTCGCCCGCCTCGTCGGGGAGGGCGCGCGATGACCTCCACCACGATCACCGGGCTGGGCCACCAGGGCCTGCAGACCCTGCAGGTCCAGTCCGGGCCGACCCTGCTCCGGGCGCTGAGCGCCGCGCCGGCCCTGTCCGGCCACCGCACCGTGCACGGCCGCCCGATGCCGGCCACCCTCCCCGAGCTCCGCCGGCTCACCGAGGCGATCGGCCTGCGCGGACGCGGAGGCGCCGGCTTCCCGTTCGCGCGCAAGCTCGGCGCGGTGGCGGAGTCCTCCGGCCGGCCCGTCGTGGTGGTCAACCTCAGCGAGGGGGAACCGGCAAGCTTCAAGGACGCCGCGCTGGCGCTGGTGTCTCCGCACCTGATCCTCGACGGAGCAGCGGGGACCGCTCGCGCCCTCGGCGTGCGGACCGTCCACCTCGTCGTACCGGGCGAGGAGCCCGCCGTCGAGGACGCGGTACGTCGTGCCGTCGCCGAGCGTCGTCGCGAGGACCGCATCCGTTGGCGGTTCCACCGCGCCGACCCTCGCTTCGTGGCCGGGCAGGCCCGCGCGGTGATCGAGCTGCTGTCCGGCCGGGAGAACCTGCCGGTGACGTCCTGGCAGCCGGAGGCGGTGCGCGGGTACCGGAACCGGCCCACCTTGCTGTCCAACGCGGAGACGTTCGCCCAGGTGGGCGCGCTGCTCACACTCGGTCCGCGGGAGTACGCCGACCGCGGCTCCGACGGTGCCGCGGGGACGACCCTGCTCACCCTGCACGGCGACACGGTCTCCCCGCGCGTGGTCGAGGTGCCCCAGGGCACCCCCTGGTCGGAGGTGCTCGGCCGCGACATCGACCGTCCGGTCCTGCTCGGCGGCTTCCACGGGACCTGGGTCCCGGCGCGGGGCCTGGTGGGGCTCACCGTCGACCGCGACGAGCTCGCCGGGCACGGTCTCGCCCTGGGGGCGGGGGTGGTGCTGCCCCTGATGACCGGCGCCTGCCCGCTGAGCCGCACCGCCGCCATCGCCGACTACCTCGCCGGCCAGTCCGCGGGAAGGTGCGGGCCCTGCCTCAACGGGCTCCCTGCCCTGGCGCGCACGGTCCACGAGCTCGACGCCGGTGCCCCGTCCACGGCCCGGGCCGAGCAGCTGGTCGGGCTGGTCACCAGGCGCGGAGCCTGCGCCCACCCGGACGGGACCGCTCGGCTGGTGGCGACGATGCTCGCCGCCTTCCCGCACGAGCACGAGGCTCACGCTCGCGGCGAGTGTGGGTTCTCGCCGATCGGCGGCACCGGGCCGGGCCGCGGGAACCTCGTGAGGGTCGAGCGGTGAGCACCCTGCGCGTCGACTGGCCGGCCTGCAAGGCCCGTGGCCTGTGCCACGAGCTGCTCCCCGAAGCAGTCGCGCTCGACGAGTGGGGCTACCCGGTCATCACCGCCGAGCTCGACGGGCACCTGCTCCGGGCGGCCCGCGACGCCGTGCGGGCCTGCCCCACGCTGGCGCTCCGGATCGTCGAGCCCGTGCGTTAGGGCCGGACGGCCCTTACGCCGCCCGGGCTCGCGCGTAGCGTCGGGGCGCCGCGACTTCAAGGGCCACCTCCTGGTCTACTTCCTGGTGAACAGCTTCCTCGTCGTGATCTGGGCGACCACCAGCGCCGGCGGGTTCTTCTGGCCGGTCTTCGTCATGGTCGGCTGGGGCATCGGTGTGGTGATGAACGCCTGGGACGTCTACTTCGCCGAGGAGATCGACGAGGACGACATCCGCCGCGAGGTGGACCGGCTGGAGCGCCGCAGCTGAGCGACAGTCACCAGCACGGCGGCGTCCGGTCGCGCCACGACGCCGCCTCCTCCACCTGCGCGGCGAGCGCCAGCAACCGGTGGTCCTCCCCGGGCCGTCCGGCCAGCATCACACCGACCGGCAGCCCGCCAGCGGACACGTGCAGCGGCAGGGAGACCGCGGGCATCCCGGTCACGTTCCACGCCGAGGTGTAGGGGGTGAACGCCTTCTGGTTCTCGAAGTCGCGGACCGGGTCCGCGTCGTCGCGGATCTCCCCGATGCGCAGCGGCGGCTGGGCCAACGTCGGGGTGAGCACGACGTCGTACGGCGCCAGCGCACGCAGTGTCACCGCCGCCACCCGGCGCAGCTCACCGACTGCCAGACCGAACTCCGGCCCGGACACGGCCCGGCCTCGTTGGGTGAGCCAGCGAGTCAGCGGCCGCAGCGCGTCCTCGCCGCCGGGCGGCAGCACGGTCAGCGCGGCGAGGACGGCCCAGCAGGTCTCGAAGACGGGGACGGCGTCAGACGACATCGGCACGTCGACGTCCACGACGTCGTGCCCGAGCTGCTCGAGCAGCCGGCTCGCCGACTCGTAGCCCGCGAGGACCTCGGCGTCGACGGGGACCTCGGCGATCACCGGTCGGGCGAACCGGGCCACGCGCAGCCGCCCGGGGGGTCGGTCGCACCAGGCCAGGTAGCTCTGGCCGGCGGGCAGCGGCTCGGCCCAGGTGGGGTCGCCGACCGCCGGCCCCGCCATCACGTCCAGCAGCGCCGCGGCGTCTCGCACCGTGCGGGCCAGCGGGCCGGCCGTGCCCAGGCCGACGGGGTCGCCGTACACAGGCGCCGCACTGATCCGTCCACGACTCGGCTTGAACCCGACGAGGCCGCAGCAGCTCGCGGGGATCCGGATCGAGCCGCCGCCGTCGGACCCCTGCGCGACGGGGACCAGACCGGCCGCCACGGCCGCGCCCGCCCCGCCACTCGAGCCGCCGGCCATCCGGTCCAGGTCCCACGGCGTCCGCGACGCGGGCGCGACGTCGGGCTCGGTGTAGCAGGGCGAGCCGAACTCGGGCGTGCTGGTCTTGCCGAGGCTGATCGTCCCGGCCGCCTCGAGCCGCAGCACGACCTCGTCGGAGACGTCCGGGACGAAGTCGGCGAAGACCGCGGAGCCGAACGTGGTGCGCACGCCGGCGGTCAGGTTGAGGTCCTTGACGGCCGTGGGCACGCCGAACAACGGCCCGTGTCCGTCGCCCGCCCGTTCCTGCGCCGCAAGCGCGTGCCGCCGGGCCTGGTCCGCGGCGACGGTCACGAACGCCCCCACGTCGTCCGACAGCCGGGCGATCCGCCCCAGGTAGTGATCCACCAGCTCGACGGGCGAGACCTCCCGCCGGGCCACCGCGGCGCCCTGCTCCAGCGCGGTCAGGTCGTGCAGCTCGCTCATCTCGCCAGCATCTCGAACCCGTCCGCGACGGCGTTGACCCGGGGCAGCACCGCGGCGGGGTCGGCGTCCCGCGCCGCGAACGCGACGATGGCGTAGTTCCCGGGCCGCGCGCGCACGGTGACCGCCACGAACCGGATCGGCACGCCCGCGCGGTTGGTCAGGGTCCCTGACGCGCTCAACGCCGGCCGGCCACCGACCTCCAGGCGCTCGGAGGCGAGCCGCTCGAACCCGCGGTACTTCGCCGCCAGGTCGGCCAACAGCCGGCGGTTGGCCCGGGGCAGCTTGCCGGGCTCCCCCGGCCCGATCGTCACCACGAGGGCCCGGTCCTCGGCAGTGAGCCGCACCGTCCGGCCCTTCTTCTGCACGGTCATCTCGGCGGGCGCGGCGATGCTGAACCCGCCTCGCCGGGAGACCACACGGTCGGTCGACACCGCAGGTGCCGCAGCAGCGGGTGCCGGGTCACCTCCCAGCGTGTCGCGCCAGGTGACGTAGGACAGCACGGCGCCCAGCACCAGGGCGCAGACCCCCACGGCGACGAGCACCGTGGTCCTGTCGGACCGCTGCGCCATGCTGCCCTCCCCAGGTGTGTGGACTCAGCCCAAGGCTGCCATGCGCCGCTGCGCACGGGCGACCAGCAGTGCGCCCGAGCCGATCCCCAGCAGGCCCAGGGCGAGCAGGCCGCTCCACACCCCGCCGGTGTTGGGCAGCAGCCCCTCGAGGCCGGCGACCGTGCCTGGGTGGCCGGGACCGCCGGACCCGACACCGTTCACCGGCGTGTCGTCCCCGCCGCTGCCGGCCGGCTGCTCGCCACCGTCGTTGTGCACCAGCGACTCGGAGCGGGACAGCTCCACGACGAGGTCGAGGTTGCCCGGGAGCACCGAGAGGTGCAGCGCCTCCTGGGCGTGCCCGGCCATCCGCTTCGCCACGTAGCTCTCCCCCTGGTTGAGGAACACGCACAGCACCGAGGAGCCCTGCGGGCACTCAGGCGGCAGGGAGATCGCCTGCGGGTCGCCCACCCGGCCCTGCTCCTCGCCCCCGGCGTCGAGGGCCAGCAGGTAGGAGTCGCGGTCCGCGGATGCGTCGGTGCCGCCCGAGTCCGAGCCGCCCTCCGAGTGCACGGCGTCCGCGCCGAGGGCGCAGCCGGTGGCCGGTTCCTGCTGGACGCAGACGTGGGCCACGTCGGAGCTCGAGGAGGCGGTGGTGCGGCCGCTGCGCTGGTCGCGCTCGGCCTGGCCCTGGCTGCCGGCGACGCCGGTGGCCACGGGGCCCGAGCAGGCCGCCGTGGGGTCTGAATCGTTGCCGCCGAGACACACGTCCGCGACGCCGCTCTGGCTGCGGGACCGGGACGTGCCGTCCTGGTCGGTGGCCCAGGCGTCGGCGTACAGCACGCGCAGGCACACCTGGCCCTCGCTGCCCTCGCACAGCGGGGCGAGCGGGTCGCCGAAGTGGGCCCCCTGCTCCTTGCCGGAGTCGGCGTGCGCGCCGAGGACCTCCTCGCCGCCGAGGGCGAGCAGGGTGGCGTCGGAGCGCGTGCTGTCGTCGTCCTCGACGGTCGACGACGAGTCACCCACCGTGGCGACGTCCTGGCCGGCGGCGCCGCCCTCGACGATCGTGGCGCTGCCGTGGTCCGGCGCGGCTGGGTCCTCGGTCTCGTGGCCGGCGGAGTCGTCGTCGGATGACGGAGTGGGCGCGCCCCGCTTCGTGGAGGTCTTGGTCGTCTTGCTGCTCGTGGTGGGCTGGGTCGACGTCGTGCCGGCGCCGTCCGCGGCCCGGGCGGCGGTGTCATCGACGGTGGCGGTGACCTTGTCGGTCACCGAGCCGACGGTGTCCTGCAGCGGACCCTCGTCGGCCGAGGCGCTGACCGGGCTCGTCATGGTGAGAGCGACCACGGCCAGTGCTGCGACGGACGCCGTGAGACGCCCCGAGTGGCTTCTCATGGGTTTCCTTCCGTTGTGTCCCTTTCCAGGGTCAACGCAACGGTGCAGGGTTCGTTACGGGCGCACCCCCCACTCAGCGCGGTTCCTGGCCCTGCCGGCGCAGACCGAAGGTGACCCCGTCCACCAGCGCACCCCAGGACGCCTCGATCACGTTGTGTCCCACCCCGACGGTCACCCAGGAGGACTCCCCGTCCGTGGTCTCGATCAGCACCCGGGTCACCGCGTCGGTCCCGTGTCCCTGGTCGAGGATCCGCACCTTGTAGTCGATCAGCTCGAACTTGGCGACCTCCGGGTAGGCCTGCCCGATCGCCTCGCGCAGCGCGTGGTCGAGGGCGTTGACCGGACCGTTGCCCTCACCAGTCGTCAGGATCCTCGCGCCGCCCGCGTGCAGCTTGATCGTGGCCTCCGACACCGCCTCGTCGCCCGGCGTGGAGTCGGTGATCACCCGCCAGGACTCGACGGCGAAGTAGGACGGGCGGACCCCCTCGACCTCCTCGACCAGCAGCAGCTCGAAGGATGCGTCAGCCGCCTCGAAGGTGTAGCCGCGCGACTCCAGGTCCTTGACCCGCTGCGTGATCCGCGACACCAGCTCCTTGTCGTCACTGAGGTCGAAGCCCAGCTCGCGGCCCTTCAGCTCGATCGACGCCCGCCCTGCCATGTCCGAGACGAGCAACCGCATGTCGTTGCCGACCGCCACCGGGTCGAGATGCTGGTAGAGGTTCGGGTCGACCTTGATCGCGCTCGCGTGCAGGCCGGCCTTGTGCGCGAAGGCACTCGTCCCGACGTACGGCTGGCGCGAGGCGGGCGGGAAGTTCGTCACGTCGGCGACGGCATGCGCGATCCGGGTGGCCTCGCGCAGCAGGCCGTCGGGCAGCACCTGGCGGTCCAGCTTCAGCTCCAGGTTGGCCACGACCGTCACGAGGTCCGCGTTGCCGGTGCGCTCGCCGTACCCGTTGAGCGTGCCCTGCACGTGGGTCGCCCCGGCGTCGACCGCGGCGAGCGTGTTGGCGACCGCGCAGCCGGTGTCGTTGTGGCAGTGGATGCCGACCCGGACCCCGGTGGTCTCGAGGACGTCGTGGACCACGTCGGCGACCCACGGCGGCAGCATCCCCCCGTTGGTGTCGCACAACGCGGCGACCTCCGCCCCCGCCTCGTACGCCGCGCGCAGCACCTCGAGCGCGTAGTCGCGGTTGTCGCGGTAGCCGTCGAAGAAGTGCTCGGCGTCGAGGAAGACCCGCTGCCCCTCGGCGCGCAGATGGCTCACCGTGTCGCGGACCATGGCGAGGTTCTCCGCCAGCGTGGTGCGCAGCGCCAGCTCGACGTGCCGGTCGTGCGACTTGGCCACCAGCGTGACCACGCCCGCGCCCGAGTCGCGCAGCGCCGCGACCAGCGGGTCGTCCGCGGCCCGCGTTCCCGCTCGCCGGGTCGCGCCGAACGCCGCGAGCTCGGCATGTTCGAGGTCGAGCTCGGTGCGTGCGCGCCGGAAGAACTCGGTGTCCTTCGGGTTGGCGCCCGGCCACCCGCCCTCGATGTACCCGACGCCCAGCCCGTCGAGCTGCCGGGCGATGGTGAGCTTGTCCGCGACGGAGAGGTTGAGCCCCTCCTGCTGCGCCCCGTCACGCAGGGTGGTGTCGTAGACGTGGAAGGCCTGGTCGGTCGTCATCTCGATCCTCGGGTTCGGTGCCGGTCGTGCAGGAGCAACAAAAAGACCTCCCGTGGGGACGAGAGGTCGGCGCGTGCGGAGGCGGTCCGCACGCGCTAGCTGATAATGATCTGCTGCTGCACGCCTCGAGTCTGCCACCGATGTCCGAGGCACGGAACCCGGTCCCAGGATCTGGATCCACGGCGGGCTCCCCCGAACGGGCGGTTGCCCGGCCCGCGCACCAGGAGTAGACAGGCCGACATGTCCATCCCGCTGGACCAGGTCAGTGCCCCGAGCCGTATCGCCGAGGCGGGCGAGGGCATCGGGATCGACGAGCTGCGGCTGGCCAGCCGCAACCACGCGATGCCGGCGGAGCTGCTCCGCGAGGAGCTCACCCCGCCCGGGCTGCACTACGTGCTCACCCACTACGACATCCCGGCGGTCGAGGAGCCCACCTGGACGCTGGCCGTGGACGGGGAGGTCGAGCACCCGCTGTCGCTGAGCCTGGCCGACCTCCGGTCGATGCCGAGCCACACCGTGCGGGTCACCCTCGAGTGCGCGGGCAACGGCCGGGTCGGGGTGTCGCCGCGCCCGGTCAGCCAGCCCTGGCTCGACGGCGCGGTGGGGACGGCGGAGTGGACCGGGGTGCCGCTGCGAGACCTGCTGGGCGACGCGGCGCCGACCGACCGCGCGGTCGACGTGGTCTTCACCGGGCACGACCACGGCTTCGAGCGCGGCGTCGAGCAGGACTACGCCCGGGGGCTGAGCCTCGCGGAGGCCACCCGGGACGACGTGCTGGTCGCGCTCGCGATGAACGGCTCGCCGCTCCCGCTGCAGCACGGCTTTCCGGCACGGTTGGTGGTGCCCGGCTGGTACGGCATGGCGCACGTGAAGTGGCTGCGCGCAATCACCGTGATCGACCACACCTTCGACGGCTTCCAGAACCAGGCCTACCGGTTGCGCCAGGAGGCCGACGAGCCCGGCGTCCCGGTGACCCGGATCGAGCCCCGCGCCCTGCTCGTGCCCCCGGGTGACCCCGACTTCATGAGCCGCGACCGAGTGCTGAGGCCGGGCCCGGTGCGGTTGCGCGGACGCGCCTGGTCGGGCTGGGCCGCGGTCGACCGGGTCGAGCTGAGCACCGACGGCGGGGCCACCTGGGTCGACGCCGAGCTGGGGCCGCACGAGCACCGCTGGGCGTGGCGGGAGTTCGCCGCGGACTGGGACGCGGCGCCGGGCGAGCACCTGCTGCGGGTGCGCGCCCACGACGCGACCGGGCGGTCGCAAGCGCTGGATCCTCCCTGGAACCGGGGTGGCTTCACCAACACCGCCGACCGGCCGGTGCGGGTGGTCGTGCTCAGCGGGTGAACGTGAAGAGCTGGCGGCCCAGCACGAGAGGCTCCGGCGGCGCCACCAGGCGGTGCACGCCGACGCGGTAGACGGCGTCGCGCGGCAGGTCGAGCGAGACCAGCTCGAACCCGGCCTCGGCGAACCACTCCCGCAGCGCGACGGTGGGCTCTACGGCATCCCGGTCGCGGAAGCGCCCACGGGTCCACACCACCTCCGCCCCCGCGGCGCACAGCTGTCGCGCCGCCTCGATCGTCCACCGCGCGTCTTCGTCGGTGAGGTTGCCGAAGACCCCGCACAACATCACCAGGTGGGCCGGGACCGCCCCGGCGTAGCTCTCGGTGGCCCCGGCGTCGGCCCGCACCACGTCGACGCCGGCCAGGCCGTGCCGCCTGGCCAGCTGCTCGGCCCGGCCGGCGAGGCCCTCGTCGAGCTCGAGCAGGCGGGCCGAGAATCGGTCGGGGTCCGGCTGCTCCGCGAGCACCTCGAGCAAGTCACGACCGTCGCCGGCACAGGCGCTGACGATCCGCAGCGGTCCCTCGGGTGCCCGGGCGATCCAGTCGCGGATCGCGGTCTGGACCGAGCGCCGCCGGCGCGACAGGTCCGAGGCGGGGTCGTCGTACTGCCGGTGCCAGCCCACCCAGTCGGTGCTGCTCACCGGCTCACAACCAGCTGAGCAGGTCGCCGAGCACGGTGCCCTCGCCCCACGGCGGGCCGGCGGCGGGCGACCAGGTCGGCTCACCAGTGAGGTAGGCGTAGACCACGGCGGCGAGGAAGATCCCCACCGCGGCGACGACGGTCCAGCCCACCCACGGGTCGTGGGAGGCCGAGGCGACCGCCCGGCGCACCGGCAGCCGCAGCCGCTTGGCGCCCGGGCCCCACCACACCGTCAGCGCGAGCACCCCGCCGAGCACCAGGAGCGCCAGGGACACCGACGGAGCGAGGAGCGCGACGGCCAGACCCACCACGAACGTGATGAACCCCGCCCACGCCATCAGCATCAGCGTGCCGCCGGTCGCCACCACGAGGTACCACGGCGCCGACGCGAGGGTGAGCGGCGCGTCGTACCAGCGGCGGCGCCCACGCAGATGCTGCCGCTGCCGGGCCGACTCGAAGGTCCAGGAGAGCGTGCGCACCGCCAGCGCGGCGACGGCGACGGCGAGGAAGGTGAGGTACGGCGCGACGCCGAACCCCGCCGCCACGACCGCGAACGTGCCGCCGAGGACGAGCTTGCGCTGCAGGCGGGCGACGGGGCCGGTCCGCATCAGGCCCTCGGGGAGCAAACGCGGTCGCAGGACCTGTGGACGGGCCGGCGGGCGCGGCGCCGTGTAGGGGACGCGAGCCGGCTCGTAGGCGGGCCGGTCGACGGGGGACGGCACGGTGAGCGGACGCGTCGGCGGCTCGACCCGCCCGGTCGGGTCTGGGTCCGGCGGGCCGGCCAGCATCCAGGGCAGGGTGAGCTCGTCCCGCTCGGGACGGGGGTCGGGACGCAGCTCGGCCAGGACCGCACCGGTGCTGGGCCGGTCCTCGGGGTCGGCGGCCAGGCCCTGGCGCACCAGCGGCAGCAGGTCGGCCGGAACCCCGGTGAGGTCGTGCTCGCCGCGCCGGACGCGGTCCATGATCGCCATCGCCGGTCCGGTCCCGAACGGTGGTCGCCCGGTCGCTGCGAAGACCAGGGTGGCGGCCCAGGCGTGCACGTCGGAGGCGGTGGTGGCGTCCTCGCCGTAGAGGATCTCGGGGGCGAGGTAGCCAGGGGTGCCGAGCAGCCAACCGGTGTGGGTGAGCCGTGGGTCCTCGGCGAGACGGGCCAGGCCGAAGTCGATGAGCACCGGAGAGCGGCCCTCGAGCAGCACGTTGGACGGTTTGATGTCGCGGTGCAGCACGCCGACCTGGTGGACCGCGATCACGGCCTCGGCCAGTCCGGCCGCGAACCAGCGCAGGTCGGCTCCCGTGACGGGTCCGCGCTCGCGGATGTGCTGGTGCAGGGACAGTCCGGGGACGTAGCGGGTCGCGACGTAGGGCGTCTCGCCCCAGGGGTCCGCGTCGATGATCTCGGCGACCCGTGGGCTGGTCACCCGGCGCAGCGAGGCGACCTCCCGCGAGAGCCGCTCGCGGGCCTCGTCGTCGCCGATGATGTGCGGGCGCAGCACCTTGAGCGCGACCCGCGCGCCGTCGGACGCCTGGGCCAGGTGCACCACGCCCATGCCGCCCTCACCGATCTTGGTGAGCAGGCGATAGCCGCCGACCGTCAGGTCGGCCGGGTCGTGGCGCTGCTGGTGCGTGGCCGTCACCGCACCACGGTAGCCGAGGAGGGCGCTGTCGGCTCAGCAGACGCGGTGCATCCAGCCGAACGTGTCCTCGGCGCGGCCGTACTGGATGTCGACGAGCGCCTGGCGGACCTGCTTGGTCACCGGTCCGATCGCGGCCTCGTCGTCGCCGGTGCCGACCGAGCCACCGCGCCACTTGAGCGTGCCGACCGGGGTGACCACGGCCGCCGTACCGCAGGCGAACACTTCGGTGATCCGGCCGGACTCGACGCCCTCGCGCCACTCGTCCACGGAGAACCTGCGCTCGACGACGTCGTGGCCGAGCTTGCCGCTGAGCTCGATGATCGAGTCGCGGGTGATGCCTTCGAGGATGGAGCCGGAGAGCTCGGGGGTGACGATGCTGCCGTCGTCGTGGACGAAGTACAGGTTCATTCCGCCGAGCTCCTCGACCCACGTGCGGTCGACGGTGTCGAGGAAGGCGACCTGGTCGCAGCCGTTGTCGATCGCCTCCTGCTGCGCGACCAGCGAGCTCGCGTAGTTGCCACCGGTCTTCGCGGCGCCCATCCCGCCGACCCCGGCTCGCGCGTACTCCTCGCTCAGCCAGATGGAGACCGGCTTGAGGCCCTTGGCGAAGTAGGCGCCGGCCGGGGAGGCGATCACCATGTAGGTGACGTGCTTCGAGGGCCGCACCCCCAGGAACTTCTCCGAGGCGAACATGAACGGGCGGACGTAGAGGCTCTTCTCCCCTGCCGGGTCCGGCACCCAGCGCTCGTCGGCGCGAACCAGCGCGTCGACGGACGCGACGAAGTCGGCCACCGGCAGGGCGGGGAGCGCCAGCCGCTTCGAGGAGCGGACCATGCGCTGGGCGTTCATCTCGGGCCGGAACGTCCACACCGAGCCGTCCGCGTGCCGGTAGGCCTTCATCCCCTCGAAGATCTCCTGCGCGTAGTGCAGGACGGCCGTCGCCGGGTCGAGGGTCAGCGGCGCGTAGGGCGTGACGCGTGCGTCGTGCCAACCCTGCTCGGGGGTCCACTCGACGGTGAGCATGTGGTCGGTGAAGTGCAGTCCGAAGCCCGGGTTCGACAAGATCTCCGTCAGCCGGTCCTCGCTCACCGGATCGGTTGCGGGCGTGACGGCGAAGTCGAGGGAAGTCTCCATGGGCAGCACGGTACCGAATCCTTCCGGGCTGATTACCAGGGTATGCAGGCGATCTGTTACTCCCCCGGAATGCTTCCTGGGGGAAGTAACAGTTTCGCGGCATCCCCTGGTAATCAGGGGGCGAGGCGGGCCGCGATCGCGTCGCCGACCTCGGACGTACGGCGTACCGCGCCGTCGCGCGCCGCCAGGTCCGCCACCACGGCCTCCTCGACCCGGCGGGCCGCGTCGTCGAGGCCGAGGTGCTCGAGCAGCAACGCGCCGGACAGGATCGCCGCGGTCGGGTCGGCCTTCTGCTGGCCCGCGATGTCGGGGGCGGAGCCGTGCACCGGCTCGAACATGCTCGGTGCGGTCCGGTCCGGGTTCACGTTGCCGCTCGCGGCGAGGCCGATCCCGCCCGTGATCGCCGCGGCAAGGTCGGTGATGATGTCGCCGAACAGGTTGTCGGTGACGATCACGTCGAACCGCGCCGGGTCGGTGGCGAGGAAGATGGTGGCCGCGTCGACGTGCAGGTAGTCCACCTCCACGTCGGGGAACTCGGCGGCGACCTGCGCGACGAGCCGGCTCCACACCGCGCCGGCGTGCACGAGCACGTTGGTCTTGTGCACCAGCGTGAGCTTCTTGCGTGGACGCTTGGCGGCCCGGGCGAACGCGTCGCGAACGACCCGCTCGACCCCGAAGGCGGTGTTGACGCTGACCTCCGTGGCGATCTCGTGGGGCGTACCGACGCGCAGTGCGCCGCCGTTCCCGACGTACGGCCCCTCCGTGCCCTCCCGGACGACCACGAAGTCGACGTCGCCCGCCCGCGTCACCTCGTGCCGCAGCGGCGAGGTCGCCCCCGGGAAGATCCGCGACGGCCGGAGGTTGACGTAGTGGTCGAGCTCGAAGCGCAGCTTGAGCAGCAGTCCCCGCTCGAGGATCCCCGGCGGCAGGTTCGGGTCACCCGGCTTCCCGCCGACAGCGCCGAGCAGGATCGCGTCGTGCTGCTTGATCTCGGCGAGCACGGAGTCGGGCAGCACCTCGCCGGTCGCGAGGTAGCGCTCGGCCCCGAGGTCGTAGCGGGTGGACTCGAACTTGACGTCGGCCCCCGAGGACACCTGCTCGAGCACCTTCAGTGCTTCGGCGGTGACCTCGGGACCGATGCCGTCACCGGGGATGACGGCGAGCTGGAACGTCTGCATGAGGCGCGACTCTAGTTGTCGTCGGGCCGCTGACCGCCGTTGTCTCGCAGGTCGAGTCCGTACTGGACGGCCTCGTCGGTGGCGTAGTCGGGGTTGTGCCGGCTGGGTCCCCAGTCGGGGTACATGTCGTACATGGCGATGCTCCTGGAAAGGATCGATGGAATGTCTTGACGGCTGGGCGTGCGGGTCGCGGGGGTTCCCGCGCTTCGGTGAGATGTGCTCCGCTGCCAGCGATGGAGACTCGATCCTCGGCCGCGGGTTGCGCGGTGCCGGAGGGTGATCTCGAAAAGGAGCTCTGCGGTGGCTGTGCTTCAGATGCTCGCGGCGGAGATTCTTCGTAGGGCCAGACATGCCGAACTCCGCGGCGAGGTGGCCTTACTTAAGAGGCCCCGCCACGGCGGCTGATAAGTACGAAGAAGCTCCGCATGATGGGTCCACGGTAACCATGCGCCCTCGTGCATGCACCTGAATTGCGCAACCTTTCCGGCATGTGAGACGGAGTCTCGGTTCTTGGACCTGCTGGTCCCGTTTGAGAGACTCCGCACATGAGCGCCCCTCCCGAGCTGCCCGAGATCGTCTCGCGTGCCTTCGACGTCTCGCGTCGGCACGGCAACGTCTCGTTCTGCCGCAACGAGACCGGCCGGCTGCTCGCCACGCTGGCCGCCACCCGGGCCGGCACGCTGGCCGAGTTCGGCACCGGCTGCGGCGTGGGGACGGCCTGGCTGCGCAGCGGCGTCCGCGACGACGCACGGATCCTCACCGCCGAGCTCGACCCCACGCTCGCCGAGGCGGCCGCGGAGATCTTCGCCACCGACCATCAGGTGGAGGTGCTCGCCGCCGACTGGTCGACGATGCGCGACCGCGGGCCGTTCTCGCTGCTCTTCCTCGACGCGCGGGAGCCCAAGAACGCCGGCGCCGACACGATCATCGACCTGGTCGAGCCCGGCGGGGTGGTGGTGCTCGACGACTTCACGCCGTGCTCGTCGTGGCCGCCGGTCTACGAGGGCCGCGTCGACGCGATCCGCGAGCAGTGGCTGACCGACGAGCGGTTCACCACCGTCGAGGTGATGGTCGCTCAGGACGCCTCGGTGCTGATCGCCACCAAGCGCTGACCCGACGGTCCGCCGCGGCCCGGTACACTTCAACACGAGGGGAGTACTTCCCACGATCCCGACCGGTCAGTACGGCGTCCCACGGCGCCTCGGTCGGGAGCCGGCCCGCCGGTGAAGGAGACCTCGGACGCAGAAGTCTGAGGAGACCCGTGCTCGCCTACGCCGCTTCCCCCTCCCCCGCCGCTCTCGACTCGATCGGCACGCCTGCCCTGTGGGCGGTCTCGATCCTCGCCGTCGTCGCGCTGCTCGCGCTCGACTTCCTGCTCACCCGGCGCCCGCACGAGGTCTCGATGCGCGAGGCTATCGGCTGGTCGGCGTTCTACATCGCCCTGCCGCTCGCCTTCGGCGGCTACATCTGGCAGCGGTACGGCTCGGACCGCGGCGTGGAGTACCTCACCGGCTACCTGGTCGAGAAGTCGCTGAGCGTCGACAACCTCTTCGTCTTCATGCTGCTGCTCGGCGCCTTCGCGGTGCCCAAGGCGCTCCAGCAGCGCGTGCTGCTCTACGGCATCGTCGGCGCGCTGGTGCTGCGCGGCATCTTCATCGCCCTCGGCGCTGCTGCCCTGTCACGGTTCGACGCCGCGTTCCTGGTCTTCGGTCTCGTCCTCGTGCTGACCGCCGTCAAGATCCTGCGCGACACCCGCACCGGCGCCTCGCACCACGTCGAGGTCGACCGGATCCGCAGCGTCGCGTTCGTACGACGCTTCCTGCCGGTCACCGACGACTACCGCGGCACCCGCATGCTCGCCCGCGTCGAGGGCCGCCGCGCCGCGACCCCCTTCGCGCTCGTCGTCGTCGCGGTCCTCGCCACCGACATCGTGTTCGCGGTCGACTCGGTCCCAGCGGTCTACGGCATCACCGGCGATCCCTACCTGGTGTTCGCGACGAACGCGTTCGCGCTGCTGGGCCTGCGGGCGCTGTACTTCGTGCTCGAGGGCGCCCTGTCCAAGCTGGTGCACCTCGGCTACGGGCTGGCGGCGATCCTGTTCTTCATCGGCGCCAAGCTGAGCCTGCACTGGGCCCACCTGCGCTGGGAGTCGGTGCCCGAGATCCCGACCCTGCTGTCGCTCGGCGTGATCGTCGCCGTGCTGGCACTCACCACCGCGACGAGCCTGGTCGCCTCCCGCCGCAGCGAACGGCGCGAGCAGGAGCCCGCTGACGTGTGACGCAGCGCGCCCCGCCTCGCTGGATGGCGGTGGAGGCGGGGCGCGCGCGTGCCCGACGGGTCAGCGGCGGCTGATCATCCAGGTGCCGTCGGCCTGCGTCTTGTCGGGGTGCTGGATGTTGACGAACACCGACCGGGGGTCCTTCCCGAAGTAGATGCCGGAGGTCTCGGCGTGCTGGTCCTTCAGCGAGGCGAACAGCTCGACGGAGTCAGCGAGCCCGTCGCCGTCGCGGTCGGGCGTGGTGGCCCAGATGTCGCTGAAGTCGTTGTCCTCGACGATCCACAGGTTGCCGTCGGGCCCCTTGGCGAGGTTGTCCGGGCTGTGGAAGCCGGTCTCCCTCGCGCCCTGGTCCTCCTCTGGGACGTTCTTCCCGGCCTGGACGAACGTGGACAGGTTCTTCCTGGCCAGGTCGAGGGCCACCACGCGGTCCTCGCTGGTGTTGGCGACGTAGACGGTCCGGCCGATCACCTGCACGTCCTCGGGCCGGCCGAACTCGGTCGCGTTCACGTCGTCCGCGGCGGCGCGGCCGTCGACGGCGGCCTTGCTCATGTCGAGCGGCACCCACGTGAACGAACCGACCTTGTCCTCGAACGTGGCTGCCGACCACTTCTGCTCCGCGTCGGAGAGCCCGTCGAGCTCGAGGGCGTAGAGCCGGCCCTCGGAGAGGTCACCGCGCTTGTTCGGCACGAACCGGTAGATGGCGCCGCCGTTGAGCTCGTCGATCACGTAGACCGCGCCGTCCACGCCCACTCCGATGCCCTCGTGGGCCTGGACGCCGAGCTGCGGTCGGTCCTCGACGCGGTCCACCTTCGTGCGGTCGTGCTTGTCCAGGAAGATCTCGTGGACCTGGCCGCCGTCGCGTTCCTCGCCGACGAGCAGAGTGCCCCAGGGCGTCCAGGTGATCCCGTCGATCCGGCTCCAGTCAGGGTTCTGCACCAGCACGCCGGCCTCGCCCGTCTCGAGGTCGACGACAGCGACGCCGGCGTTCTCACCGACCTCGTGGGTGCGGTAGAGGAAGCGCCCGGCCTGCGGTCCGGTCTCGTTCACGGTGTTCATGTCGCTGAGGTCGTCCTTGCCGGCGTACAGGTCGAGATCGGTCTCGTCGGCGACCTTGTGCTGGCTGAAGCCGTGCGGCACGACGTACGGCGTATCCCAGTCGGTGCTGGCCTGGCCGTAGGCCGACCCGGCGATGGGCTCGAAGGCCATCGGGCCGGTCGCGGCGCCTGCCGCTCCGGCGGCGGTGACGGCGGCGAGAGCCGCGCACGTGGCGGCCCCGGAGATGACGAGCTTGTTCATGGTTCTCCTCGCAAAGGTGATGCGGACAGCACTCACCCTTGGAGGGCCGGATGAACGCGACGCCACGGTGCCGTGTCGCCGGCCCGACGCCGCGGAGAACCCTGCTACTCGGTCAGGTCGACCGCTCGCACCGAGACGGCGTGCATGGCGACCCGGATCTCCTCGAGCACGTCGACCGGGATGGCCGAGTCGACCGACAGCGCGACGAGCGCGTGTCCGCCCTTGGTGTCGCGCGCGACCTGCATCCCCCCGATGTTCACCTCGGCCTTGCCCAGGATCCCGCCGACGGTGCCGACCATGCCGGGACGATCCGCGTAGCGGAAGAACGCCAGGTGCTCGGTCGGCTCGATGTCGACGTCGTAGCCGTCGACCTCCACGAGCCGTTCCTTCTGCGCGATGCCGATCAGCGTCCCCGAGACCGACACCTGCGAGCCGTCGGCCAGCGTGCCGCGTAGCGTGATCAGGTTGCGGTGGTCGGGGCTGTCGGGGTCGGTGACCAGGCGGACGGCGAGGCCGCGCTCGGCCGCGAGCAGGGGGGCGTTGACGTAGGAGACCGTCTCCTCCGTGACGTCGGCGAACACCCCCTTCAGCGCGGCCAGCTCGAGCACCTTGACGTCGTACTGGGTGATCTCGCCGCGCACCTCGACGTCGAGCTGCTGCGCTACCTCGCCGGCCAGTGCGGTGAAGATCCGGCCGAGCTTCTCGGTGAGCGGCAGTCCGGGCCGGACGTCCTCGGCGATCACGCCGCCCTGCACGTTGACCGCATCGGGAACGAGCTCGCCGGCGAGCGCCAGGCGGACCGACTTCGCCACCGCGATACCGGCCTTCTCCTGCGCCTCTTCGGTGGACGCACCGAGGTGCGGCGTGGCCACGACGTTCTCGAACTCGAACAGCGGGCTGTCGGTGCAGGGCTCGGATGCGAACACGTCGAGGCCCGCAGCGGCGATCCGGCCCTCCTTGACGGCCACGTGCAGTGCGTGCTCGTCGACGATCCCGCCGCGGGCGGCGTTGACCAGCACCAGGCGTGGCTTCACCTTGGCCAGCTCCTCCTCCCCGATGAGTCCGAGCGTCTCCGGCGTCTTGGGCAGGTGCACCGACATGAAGTCGGACTCCTCGAGCAGCTCGTCGAGGGTGACCATCCGGACACCCATCTGCGCGGCCCGGCCGGCCTGCACGTAGGGGTCGTACGCGATCACCTTCATGCCGAAGGCGCTGAGCCGCTGGGCGACCAGCACGCCGATCCGGCCCAGTCCGACGATGCCGACGGTCTTCTCGTAGAGCTCGATACCGGTGTACTTGCTGCGCTTCCACTCGCCGTTCTTCAGTGCCGCGGTGGCGGGCGCGATGTTGCGAGCAGCCGCAAGCATCAGGGCCACGGCGAGCTCGGCGGCGGACACGATGTTGGAGGTCGGTGCGTTGACGACCATCACGCCGCTCTGCGTGGCCGCGCGCACGTCCACGTTGTCGAGGCCGACCCCCGCGCGAGCCACCACCTTGAGCCGCTTCGCCGCGGCGAGGGCCTCGGCGTCGATCTTGGTGGCGCTCCGGACGAGGATCGCGTCCGCGTCGGCGATCGCCGGCAACAGCTCCGAACGGTCCGCACCGTTGCAGCTGCGGATCTCGAAGTCAGGTCCGAGCGCCTCGACGGTGGCCGGGCTGAGCTCCTCGGCGATGAGGACGACGGGGCGGGTGCGGGGCTGGGTCACGTGGGGTCCCTCGGAAGTCGGTGGCGGTCGGCTCGACGTGGCCTGCTGCTCCGCGGTGTGGTGAACCCTGCGGAGGCGGCCGTGCACGACGCTGTGCCCACCTCGAACTCTACCCGACGGCGTTCGGCCGCCGGAGCCCGTCCGTCAGACGGCGGGCACCCGCTCGGGCGGCGTGTCGAGCATGACGCCCAGGGCGACAGCGGTTCCCATCTCGGCCAGGAAGACCAGGGGCAACGTGCCCAGGACCGCGAACGTAAGCAACGGGGCCACGAGCGCCCGCAGCAGGAGCCCGAGGACGACCCACTTGGTGACCGGTCAGCGTACCGGCGATCTGGCGATGCATGGCGGCGACTCCCTCGGCACAAGCGAGCCGTGCGGCTCCGGGCCACCTCCGAGCAGACTCCGCAGCGGTGGCGAAGTCAACAAGGAATCCGGGTCATCGCCGGATGGCCCGGTTCGGCCCACTGGTAGCCGCCGAGCGCTGCGCCGAGGTGCGATCGGGCTCCGCGCCCGAGGCACCCGGTGTGTTCCGGGGCCCCGGGCGGTCGAGAGGCCTTCGGCCTCAGCGCGTCGCCGTGCCCTCGACGTAGTCGCTGTCGGTCGACTTCACCCAGCTCATCAGCTTGCGCAGCTCGCGGCCGGTCTTCTCGATCGGGTGCTGCTCGCCCTTGGCGCGCAACGCCTTGAACTCGGGCGCCCCGGCGTCCTGGTCATCGATGAACCGCTTGGCGAACGCGCCGTTCTGGATGTCGGCGAGGACCTCCTGCATGCGCTGCTTGACCGAGTCGTCGATCACCCGCGGGCCGGAGACGTAGTCGCCGTACTCAGCGGTGTCGGAGACCGACCAGCGCTGCTTGGCGATGCCACCCTCGTACATCAGGTCGACGATCAGCTTCAGCTCGTGCAGGCACTCGAAGTAGGCGACCTCGGGCTGGTAGCCGGCCTCGGTGAGCACCTCGAAGCCCTTCATCACCAGCTCGGACATGCCGCCGCACAGGACGGCCTGCTCGCCGAACAGGTCGGTCTCGGTCTCCTCGGTGAAGGTCGTCTTGATGCCGCCGGCGCGCAGGCCGCCGATCGCCTTCGCGTAGGACAGCGCGAGGTCCCAGGCCTTCCCGGTCGCATCCTTCTCGACCGCGACCAGGACCGGGACACCACGGCCCTCGGTGTACTCGCGGCGCACCAGGTGACCGGGTCCCTTCGGCGCGACCATGGCCACGTCGACGCCCTCGGGCGGAGTGATGTAGCCGAACCGGATGTTGAAGCCGTGACCGAAGAAGAGCGCGTCGCCCTCGACCAGGTTCGGCTCGACGGCCTCGGCGTAGAGCTTGCGCTGCACGTGGTCCGGCGCGAGGATCATGATCAGGTCGGCCTCCTCGCAGGCTTGGCTCGGGGTGAGCACGCGCAGGCCCTCGGCCTCGGCCTTGGCCCGGCTCTTGGAGCCCTCGGGAAGGCCCACCCGGACGTCGACGCCCGAGTCGCGCAGGGACAGCGCGTGCGCGTGCCCCTGCGACCCGTAGCCCAGCACCGCTACGTTGCGGCCCTGGATCACGGACAGGTCGGCGTCATCGTCGTAGAACATCTCAGCCACGGTGGGCTCTCCTTCTCGGTTTCACACCAGTTACTAGGGGGATCTGGGGGGGTGCAGGGGTACGGCGTGCCTCAGACGGCGGCGGGGGGAGCCGCGACCGGAACCGGCTTGAGCGTCCGCTCGGTGATGGAGCGCCCGCCACGGCCGATCGCGACCATGCCGGACTGGACGAGCTCGCGCACCCCGAACGGTTCCACGATGCGCAGGAAGTCCTCGAGCTTGTCCTGGTTGCCGGTCACCTGGATGGTCACCGCGTCGGTCGCGACGTCGACGACCTTGGCCTTGAACAGCTGGACCACCTCGAGGACCTGGCCCCGGGTGGAGGCGTCGGCCTTGACCTTCACCAGCAGCAGCTCGCGGCTTACCGAGGCAGCGGTGTCCAGCTCGACGATCTTGATCACCTCGACGAGCTTGTTCAGCTGCTTGGTGACCTGCTCGAGCGGGGACTCCTCGACGTTGACCACGATGGTCATCCGGGAGATCTCCGGGTGCTCGGTGGGCCCGACCGCCAGGGAGTCGATGTTGAACCCGCGACGACTGAACAGGCCCGCGATCCGGGCCAGCACGCCGGGCTTGTTCTCCACCAGCACGGACAGGGTGTGCCTACTCATCAGAGATCATCCTCGTCGAACTCCGGCGCCATGTCGCGGGCGAACTTGATGTCGTCGTTGCTCGTCCCGGCAGCCACCATGGGCCACACCATGGCGTCGCGGTGCACACGGAAGTCGACGACCACCGGCACGTCGTCGATCTCCATGGCCTTGGTGATCGTGGCGTCGACGTCGGCGGGCGAGTCGCAGGCCAGTCCGACGCACCCGTAGGCCTCCGCCAGCTTGACGAAGTCCGGGATCCTCACGCCGGGGGGCTCCGCCCCCGAGTGCCCTCGCGAACTGCCTTGGAGATTCGTGTTGGAGTAGCGCTCGTTGTAGAAGAGCGTCTGCCACTGGCGCACCATGCCGAGCGACTCGTTGTTGATGATCGCGACCTTGATCGGGATACCCTCGATCGCGCAGGTGGCGAGCTCCTGGTTGGTCATCTGGAAGCACCCGTCGCCGTCGACCGCCCACACCGTCGATTGCGGCATGCCGACCTTGGCACCCATCGCCGCGGGCACCGAGAAGCCCATCGTGCCGAGCCCGCCGGAGTTGATCCAGGTGCGCGGGTGCTCGTACCCGATGAAGTGTGTGGCCCACATCTGGTGCTGGCCGACCCCGGCGACGTAGATGGCCTCCGGCCCGGCGATCTTGCCGAGCCGTTCGAGGACGTACTGCGGGGCGAGCGAGCCGTCGGCGGGCTGGTCGTAGCCGAGCGGGTACTTTGCCTTGACTCCGGAGAGGAACTGCACCCACGACTCGTAGTCGCCCTGCTCCCCCTGGTCGGCCGCGGCCTTCAGCGCCACGACCAGGTCGGCGATCACCTCGCGAGCGTCCCCGACGATCGGCACGTCGGTGAACCGGTTCTTGCCGATCTCGGCCGGGTCGATGTCGGCGTGGATGACCTTGGCGTTCGGCGCGAACGAGTCCAGGTTGCCGGTCACCCGGTCGTCGAAGCGAGCTCCGAGGCTGATGATCAGGTCGCTGCGCTGCAACCCGGCGACCGCGGCGACGGTGCCGTGCATGCCGGGCATTCCCAGGTGCTGGGGGTGGCTGTCGGGGAAGGCCCCGCGAGCCATCAGCGTGGTCACCACCGGGATCCCGGTGAGCTCGGCGAGCACGCGCAGCTCGGCCGCGGCGTTGGCGCGGATCGTGCCGCCGCCGACGTACAGCACCGGCCGGCGCGCCTCGAGGATCAGGCGGGCGGCCTCGCGCACCTGCTTGGCGTGCGGACGGGTGACCGGCCGGTAGCCGGGCAGGTTCAGCTCGGTCGGCCAGGCGAACGTGGTCTGCGCCTGGAGCGCGTCCTTGGAGACGTCGACGAGCACCGGACCGGGCCGCCCGGTCGAGGCGAGGTAGAACGCCTCCGCGATGGTGCGGGGGATCTCGGCCGGGTCGGTGACCAGGAAGTTGTGCTTGGTGATGGGCATCGTGATGCCGCGGATGTCCGCTTCCTGGAACGCATCGGTCCCGATCGCGCTGCTGGAGACCTGGCCGGTCACCGCGACGATCGGCACGCTGTCCATGTAGGCGTCCGCGAGCGGGGTGACCAGGTTGGTCGCGCCGGGGCCGGAGGTGGCCATGCAGACCCCGACCTTGCCGGTCGCCGCGGCGTACCCCTGGGCGGCGTGGCCGGCGCCCTGCTCGTGCCGGACCAGGATGTGGCGGAGCCGGGTCGAGTCGAAGAGCGGATCGTAGGCCGGCAGGATCGCCCCACCGGGAATGCCGAAGACGTTCTCCGCCCCCGCACACTCGAGCGCCTTGACGAGGCTCTGCGCCCCCGTCACGGACGTGGCACCGTCCTCGGCCTGCTCGGCTCCGCCGCTCATGGTCGACATGGTCGCCTTCCTCGGTTCGTCCCCGTACGGGGTGGTGTGCCCAACAAAAAACCCCTCGGCCCGGAGGGCAGTCGAGGGGTGACGCGTCGGCCGTCGGCCAGTGGGCCGGTCAGCTGCCGCGTCGCGTGCGTACGAGAATCCCAAAACGCATGGGACCACGGTCGTCGGTCGCGCGCGCCCTCGTCAAGCAAGTGTGCCAGGCGTCCCAAGATGTGGAACAGCGGTCCCATCATCTGGCGCATGCCCGAGCCCGACCCGCACCGCTGCGGTCAGCCGCGACAGCGACGACCGCTGCGCCCCCGCCGCGTCGAAGTTCTCCGGTGACAGCCAGCGCTCGTACGCCGTCGCCAGGGCCGGCCACTCCGCGTCCGTGATCGAGAACCACGCGGTGTCGCGGCTACGGCCCTTGTAGACGACGGCGTTGCGAAACGTGCCCTCGAAGGCGAACCCGAGCCGGCGGGCGGCCGCCACGGACGGGGCGTTGAGCGTGTCGCACTTCCACTCGTAGCGCCGGTAGCCGAGGTCCTCGAACGCGTGCCGGGCCATCAGATACATCGCCTCGGTGGCCGCGCGGGTGCGCTGCAGGACCGTGCCGAACAGGATGCCGCCGACCTCGACGCTGCCGTTGGCCTCGTCGATGCGCATGTAGCTCGCCCAGCCGAGCGCCGTCCCGTGCGGGTCGGTGACCGCCACGCTCACGGTGGCGGGATCAGCCACGACCCCGCGCAGGCCTGCCGCCAGCGCGGCGGCATCGGGGAACGGGCCGCCCAACCCGGCAAGGTAGGTCCACAGCGACTCGGTGCCCGGTCCCGAGCACGGCTCGAACAGGTCGTCGGCGTGCTCGGGCCGCAGCGGCACCACCGCGCAGTAGCGCCCCTCGAACGGGCCCGGCTCGGGTCGCCGACGGGCGACCCAGTCGGGGACGGGCAGACCGATCCGCTGACCGTGCTCGTTGGTTCCCACTAGTCCGCCCGCGACTCCTGGGCGGTCGCCAGCAGCTCCTCCGCGTGCGCCAGCGCGGTGTCGGAGTCCTCGAGGCCGGCGAGCATCCGTGACAGCTCCTTGACCCGACCGGCGTCGTCGAGCGTGGTCAGCCCGGATGTGGTCACCGTGCCGTCGCTGCTCTTGACCACCACCACGTGCTGGTCGGCGAAGGCCGCGACCTGCGGCAGGTGGGTGACCACGAGAACCTGCGCGTGCCGGGCGAGCAGGGCCAGCCGGCGCCCCACCTCGACCGCCGCCTTGCCGCCGACCCCCGCGTCCACCTCGTCGAACACGAACGTCGGGACGGGGTTGGTGGCGGCCAGCGCCACCTCGACGGCCAGCATGACCCGGGACAGCTCACCCCCGGAGGCGCCCTTGGCGAGCGGGCGCGCGTCCGAGCCGGTGTTGGCGGCCAGGAGCAGCTCCACGTCGTCGAGCCCGGAGGGGCCGAACCGCACGGTGCGCCCCCCGAGCGACAGCCCGTCGGGGTCGTCGTGCTGGGTCACCGCCACGGTGACCTGCGCGTGCGGCATCGCCAGCGCGGTGAGCTCGTCGGAGACCACCCGGCCGAGCCTGGCGGCGGCCTTGGTGCGTACCCCCGAGAGCGCGGCGCCGTGCTCGGCCAACCGGGACCGGATGTCGGCGACCTGCGCGCGCAGCTCGCCGATGCGTTCGTCGGTGCCGTCGAGCTCGAGCAGCCGGCGCGCTCCCTGTTCGGACCAGGCCAGCACCTCGTCGATGGTCTCGCCGTACTTGCGCGTCAGCGCGGTCAGCGCGGCCCGGCGCTCGGAGACGGCCGCCAGCCGCAGCGGATCGGTGTCGAGCCCCGAGGCGTAGGAGGAGACGTCGGCCGCGACGTCGGAGAGCAGGTAGCTGACCTCTGCCAACCGGTCGGCGAGCGCAGCCGCCTCCGGGTCGTGCTCGCGCACCCCGTCCAGCAGCTTGCGTGCGGCGGACACGGCCCCGAGCGCGTCGGCGCCACCGTCCTCCGCGGAGAGCAGCTCACGCGCCTGCTCCGCCGCGGTCCGCAACGTGTCGGAGAAGCCCAACCGGGCCTCCTCGGCCGCGAGCTCGGTGTCCTCCCCCGGTTTCGGGTCGACCTCCTCGATCTCACCGAGGCCGAACCGGAGCAGGTCGGCCTCCCGGGCGCGCTCGCGAGCGGTGGCGGCGACCTCGGCCAGCTCGGCCTCGGTGGAGCGCAGGTCGTCGTAGCACCGAACGTAGTCGGCCCGAAGCTTCGCGGCCCGCGCGCCGGCGAACCGGTCGAGCGCCTCGCGCTGGGCGGAGGCCTGGAGCAGCCGGTGCTGGTCGGACTGGCCGTGGACGGCGACCAGCGGGTCGATGAGCTCTGAGAGTGCTCCGACCGGCACGGACGCCCCGCCCGCGAAGGCGCGGGAGCGACCCTCGGCCGAGATCTGCCGCGCCACGACCAGCGACCCCTCGTCGAGGGTCCCGCCCACCTCGTCCACCCGGGCGATCAGCGTGCCGGCCCACGAGGCGCCGTCGGGCACGCGCAGCAGCCCCTCCACCCGGGCCGCCTTCGCGCCGGTGCGCACCGCGCCGGAGTCGGCCCGCCCGCCGAGCAGCAGCCCCAGCGCGGTCACCACCATCGTCTTGCCCGCCCCGGTCTCACCGGTGATCGCGGTGAATCCCGGGCCGAGCTCGAGCACCGACTCGTCGATGACGCCGAGCGAGGCGATCCTGATCTCCTCAAGCACCGCCGCCTCCGTTGCGCCGCCGGCGTTCGGCGGCACCCCGCCAGCCGGACACGGGCAGCTCGAACTTGGCGACCAGACGGTCCGTGAACGGGGCCTGGTGCAGGCGCGCGAGCCGGACCGGGTGCCGCCCGCGGCTGACCTCGATGCGCGCGCCGGGCGGAAGCTCCACGGTGCGTCGCCCGTCGCACCAGAGCACGCCCGAGCCGTCGGTCCGGGCGATCACCTCGACCGCCAGCACGGACGTCGGCCCCACCACCATGGGCCGCGCGAACAGGGCGTGGGCGCTGATGGGCACCATCACGATCGCCTCCACCCCGGGCCACACGATGGGGCCGCCGGCGCTGAAGCTGTAGGCCGTGGAACCCGTCGGGGTCGAGACGACCACCCCGTCGCAGCCCCACCTCGACAGCGGCCGTCCGTCGACCTCGACGACGACCTCGATCATCCGCTCGCGCGCGGCCTTCTCCACGCTGGCCTCGTTGAGCGCCCAGGTCGAGCCGACGAGCTCCTTGTCGCGGTAGACCGACACGTCGATGGTGAGCCGCTCCTCGGAGGAGTACCGGCGGTGCACGATCGCCTCGATGGTGAACTCGAGGTCGTCGTGCTCGGCCTCGGCGAGGAACCCGACGTGACCGAGGTTGACGCCGAGCAGCGGGGTGCCGCAGTCGCGGGTCAGCTCGGCGGCCCGCAGGATCGTGCCGTCGCCCCCGAACACGACCGTGAGCTCGCAGCCGGCCGAGGCCTGAGGGCCGTGCGGGACGGTCTCGAGGGTGGGCAGGTCGAGGTCCAGGTCGGCGGCCTCGTCCTCGAGCAGCCGTACGACGAGGTCGTGACCCGCCAGCGCGCGGCAGAACCGGCCGGCCACCTCGCGCGCCTCCGGCCGACCCGTGTGGGCGATCACGAAGACCCGCCGCTGCTCGGTCGCTGTCACGGGTCCACCTTCTCACCCGGCGCCCCCAGGCCGGCGGTACGCCGTACCTCCGCGACGATCTCGTCGTCGGCGACCGTCCCCGGCCCGTGCCGAAGCCACACGAAGTACTCCACGTTGCCCGACGGTCCGGGCAACGGGCTCGTGGTGACGGCTCGGGCGCCCCAGCCCCGCCGTCCGGCGGCCGAGACGACCGCAGCGACCGCGGAGGCGCGCAGGTCCAGGTCGCGGACCACGCCACCCTTGCCCACCTTGTCCTTGCCGACCTCGAACTGGGGCTTGACCATGAGGGCGAGGTCGCCGTCCTCGCGGACCACCCCCAGCAGCGCGTCGAGCACGAGCTCGAGAGAGATGAACGACAGGTCACCGACCACCAGGTCGACGGGTCCGCCTACCGTCTCGGTGGTGATCTCCCGGATGTTGGTGCGGTCGTGCACCACCACGCGCTCGTCGCTGCGCAGCGACCACGCGAGCTGCCCGTAGCCGACGTCGACGGCCACGACCTGAGCGGCACCGGCCCGCAGCAGCACGTCGGTGAAGCCGCCGGTCGACGCTCCCGCGTCCAGACAGCGGCGACCGTCCACCCGCAGCCCCAGCGGGCGGAAGGCGGCGAGCGCCCCGGCGAGCTTGTGCCCTCCGCGCGAGACGTAGTCGGGCCGCTCGGGGTCGGCGATGACCACGAGGGCGACGTCGGTGGTGACGCCCGTCGCCGGCTTCGTCGCCACGGCTCCGGACACGGTGACCCGCTTGGCGGCGATGAGCTCGCTGGCGTGCTCGCGGGACCGGGCCAGGCCGCGGCGGACCAGCTCGGCGTCGAGGCGCAGGCGTCGAGGGGGCACGGGCGTGTCCTGGGTCGGGAGATCAGGCGTCGGCCGGTGGGTCCCCGGCGTCGGAGAGCGCACCGCGCAGCCGGTCGTGCGCCGCCTCGAAGACGGTGACGTGCTCGGCGACGGGGAGGTCGTCCAGCTCACGCAGCGAGTCGAGGACGCTGTCCACCACCGGGTTGCCGGTGTGCTGGACGGGCGCCGCGTCGGCCACGGGGCCGTCCATGGGGCCGTCCATGGGGCCGTCCATGGGGCCGTCCATGGGCGGCCCGTCCTGCTCGAAGCTGCTCACGTCGTCCGTCACCGCTCGGCCTCCGTCCCGTTCCCGGGCGCTGCGGCGCCCGCTCCGGGCCCCACGCTACTCGGCGCCCGTACCCCGCTGACGTCGACGGGTTCCCCGGCCGTGTCGAGCCAGTCCCAGCCCGCGCTCGCGACGACGCGCCACCAGTCGTCGGTCTCACCGTCGCCGGTGACGTCGAGGCGTCCGTCATCGACGCGGGCGCGCCATCCGCCGCACCGCCAGCCGCCGTCCTCCTCGCGGACCGGTGCCGGCTGCGCGCGACCGAGCCCGGCCAAGTCGGCCGCGACGTAGGTCGGCCGCAGCTTCTCCGGGGCCGCCACGAGCTCGTCCAGCCCGGTGACTCCCGTCATCACGAGCAAGCTGTCGTAGCCGGAGTTCACCGCGCCCTCGATGTCGGTGTCCAGGCGGTCGCCGACCACCAAGGGGCGGGACCCGCCGACCCGCTCCAGAGTCTCCTCGAACAACGTGGGCCGGGGCTTGCCGGCGACCACCGGCGTGCACCCGGAGAACCTCGCCACGATGTCGACCAGGACGCCGTTGCCCGGTCCCGGACCGCGCTGGGTGGGCACCGTCAGATCGGTGTTCGACGCCACCCACGGCAGCCCGTCCCGGACCAGCAGGGCGCCGTCGACGACGGTGCCCCACTGCAGCTCGCGCGAGAAGCCCGAGACGACCGCGACCGGCTGCTCGTCCAGGGACTGCACCGGGCGCAGGCCTTGCTCGGCGAGCGCCTCGAACAAGCCGGCTCCCCCGATGACGAATACCGGCGAACCGGGCGGGCACCGCTCGACGAGCAGCCGGGCGGCCGCCTGGGCGCTGGTCACCACGTCGTCGTCCTCCGCCGGGATCCCGAGCTCGCGCAGGTGCGCACCGACCGCGGACGGAGGCCGCGCGGCGTTGTTGGTCACGTAGGCCAGCCGCATCCCGGCATCGGTGGCGCGGGTGAGGTGCTCCGGTGCGCCCGGCACCGCGTCGTGGCCCACGTAGACCACGCCATCGAGGTCGAGCATGGACACGTCGTAGGCGTCCCAGAGGGCGGCGTCGGAGCTCTTCAGCACGTGGCTCTCCTGGTGGGCTTCGTCATCAACCTGATCTCGTAGGATGCTCCGGTGGCCGGCACCTCTGACTCCCATACCGCCGAGGCGGCTCGGCGCCGGCCGTTGACGCTGGTGCCGTTCCGCGGGCTGCGGT
>CAWDDL010000014.1:0-71672 GCA_963801125.1 uncultured Actinomycetota bacterium | reverse complement strand
CCGCGGCGCGTTCTCCCCGCAGACGGCCGGAGCCCCGCGCGAGTCCCACGGAAGCGAGGGCTGAGCGGTGGTTGCTTTCTGGATCCTCGCCCCGGTGATGGTGGCGGCGGCGCTCGGCATCCTCTTCACCCGCAAGGCGGTGCACGCCGCGCTGCTCCTCGCGGTCGTGATGATCGGCCTCGCGGTGCTGTACGCCGTCCAGGACGCGCCGTTCCTGTTCGCGGTGCAGATCATCGTCTACACCGGCGCGATCTTGATGCTGTTCCTGTTCGTGCTGATGCTCGTCGGCGTCGACGCCTCGGACTCGGTCGTGGAGACGATCAAGGGCCAGCGGCTGATGGCCGCTGTCGTGGGCATCCTGTTCGGGCTGCTGCTCGTCGTGGGCATCTCGCAGGTCTCCCTCGGCCTGGTCACCGGGCTCGACACCGCCAACGAGGCCGGCAACGTGCCGGGGCTGGCGCAGCTGCTGTTCTCCGACTTCGTGTTCGCCTTCGAGGCCACCAGCGCCCTGCTGATCACCGCCGCGATGGGCGCGATGGTCCTCGCCCACCGCGAGCGGCTCAGCCCGAAGCCGACGCAGGCCGACCTGGCCCTGCAGCGGATGAAGGACTACGCCGAGCACGGCAAGCACCTCGGCCCGCTGCCCTCGCCGGGCGTCTACGCGCGGCACAACGCCGTCGACACCCCGGCGCTGCTGCCCGACGGCAGCCCCGCGCCGAGCTCCGTTTCGCGCGTGCTCACCGCCCGTGGCACGATCCGCTCGGCGCCGGCCCTGGCCGACGACATCGAGGAGCTGCAGCGCTCGATGCGCGAGGACGCGGCCCGAGAGACCACCGAGACCGAGCACGACGGGAAGGACCTGGCATGAGCCCCACCCCGTTCCTCGCCCTGTCCGCGCTGCTGTTCACCATCGGCTGCGTCGGGGTCCTGACCCGCCGCAACGCGATCGTGGTGTTCATGTGCGTCGAGCTGATGCTCAACGCCAGCAACCTGGCGCTCGTCACCTTCGCCCGTGTGCACGGCAACCTCGAGGGGCAGGTCGCGGCCTTCTTCGTCATGGTCGTCGCCGCGGCGGAGGTCGTGGTCGGCCTCGCGATCATCATGACCATCTTCCGGACTCGTCGCTCGGCCTCGGTCGACGACGCGAGCCTGCTGAAGTACTAGGGAGTCGTCCGTGTCGATGTTGCTCACCGAAGGCGACCTGGCGCACAGCGTGCCGGTCCTCCACCCGCAGTCCGCGGACGGCGTCTTCTCGCTGCTGTGGCTGATCATCGCGCTGCCCGCGCTCGGTGCGGCGGTGATCCTGCTTGCCGGGAACACCCGCACGAAGGCCTGGGCGCACTGGCTCGGGGTCGGGACCGTCGCGGGGTCGTTCGTGCTCAGCCTGGTGGCGTTCTTCTCGCTGCTGGGCCGCGACGCCGGCGACCGCACGATCGGCCAGCACCTGTACACCTGGGTCGACGCCGGGTCGTTCAAGGTCGAGGCCGCGCTGCTCTACGACCCGCTCTCCGCGCTCTTCCTGCTGCTGATCACGGGCGTCGGCTCGCTGATCCACCTGTACTCGGTCGGCTACATGGAGCACGACGAGCGTCGCGCCCGGTTCTTCGGCTACCTGAACCTGTTCGTCGCCTCGATGCTGGTGCTGGTGCTCGCCGACAACTACCTCGGGGTCTTCCTCGGCTGGGAGGGCGTCGGGCTGGCGTCGTACCTGCTGATCGGGTTCTGGCAGCACAAGCCGTCCGCCGCAGTCGCCGCCAAGAAGGCGTTCGTGGTGAACCGCGTCGGTGACATCGGTATGGCGCTCGGCACGATGCTGGTCTTCGCGACGTTCGGCACCACCGCGTTCGCGGCCGTCTCCTCCGCCTCGGACCAGGCAGGCCAGGGCACGATGACGGCGCTGGGGCTGCTGTTCCTGCTCGCGGCCTGCGGCAAGTCGGCCCAGGTGCCGCTGCAGTCCTGGCTGCTGGACGCGATGGAGGGCCCGACGCCGGTCTCCGCGCTGATCCACGCCGCGACGATGGTGACCGCGGGCGTCTACCTCGTGGTCCGCTCCAACTTCATCTTCGAGTACACCGACGTCGCCCAGACGGCGGTGGTCGTGGTCGGTGCGGTCACCGTGCTGTGGGGTGCGGTCATCGGGTGCGCCAAGGACGACATCAAGAAGGCGCTCGCCGGTTCCACGATGAGCCAGATCGGCTACATGATGCTGGCGGCCGGGCTCGGCGTGGCGGGCTACGCGTTCGCGATCTTCCACCTGCTCACGCACGGCTTCTTCAAGGCCAACATGTTCCTCGGCGCCGGCTCGGTCATGCACGCGATGGACGACGACGTCGACATGCGGCACTACGGCGCCCTGCGCAAGGCCGTCCCGGTCACGTTCCTGACGTTCGCGATGGGCTACCTGGCGATCATCGGCTTCCCGGGCTTCTCCGGCTTCTGGTCCAAGGACAAGATCATCGAGGCGGCCTTCGGGGTGAACCTGGTCGCCGGCCTGGCCGCCCTCGTCGGCGCCGGGGTGACCGGCTTCTACATGACCCGGCTGATGCTGATGACGTTCTTCGGCGAGAAGCGCTGGGAGAAGGGCGTGCACCCACACGAGTCGCCCAAGGTGATGACGGTGCCGCTGATGGTCCTCGCGGCTCTCTCCGCGCTGGGCGGACTGCTGCTGTTCGGCGGCTGGATCACCGACTGGCTCTCCCCGGTGGTGGGCGAGACGCCCGAGCACGAGCTGGCCGTCGCCCCGCTGGTGATGTCGCTGATCGTGGTACTCGTCGTGGCGGCCGGGATCGGTCTGGCCTGGCTCACCGTGGGCCGCAACCCGGTGCCCCGCACGGCCCCGGCGCAGGTCTCGGTGTTCACCAGGGCCGCCCGCGCCGACCTGTACGGCGACGCGATCAACGAGGAGCTGTTCATGCGGCCGGGCGACCGGTTCGTCGGTGGCCTCACCACGTTCGACGACCGTGGCGTCGACGGCGCGGTGAACGGGACCGGCCTCGCGTTCTCCGGGATGTCGCAGCGGTTCCGCCGCATCCAGACCGGCTACGTCCGCTCGTACGCGCTCTCGCTGCTGTTCGGCGCCGTCCTCGTGCTGGCCGCGATGCTGGCGGTGAACCTCGGATGAGCCCCGACCCGACCGCGCGCCCGGCGCTCCCCGCGACCCTCCCCGACCACCTGAACCGCGTAAGGCTGGTTACCAAGTGACTGACTTTCCCTGGTTGACCGCGTCCCTGCTGGTGCCGATCATCGGCGCAGTGGTCGTGGCCGTGCTCCCCGCGCGGGCGGACGGAGGTGACCTGCACAAGAAGGTGGCGCTCGGATTCTCCCTGCTCACGCTCGTGCTGGTGGCCGTCGTCGGGCTCGGCTTCGACGTCGGCGGCGACCGCTACCAGTTCGTGGAGAACCACGAGTGGATCCGCGCGTTCGGCGCGCACTACGCCCTGGGCGTCGACGGCATCGGTCTGACCCTGGTGTTGCTGACCGCGATCCTCACCCCCGTGGTCATCCTGGCCTCCTGGAACGACGCGGACGGCGGCCGCTGGGGCGTCGGCTCCTTCTTCGCCTGGATGCTCGCGCTCGAGGGTCTCGCGCTCGGCGTGTTCGCCGCGATGGACGTGTTCTTGTTCTACGTCTTGTTCGAGGCGACGCTGATCCCGATCTACTTCCTGATCGGCGGGTTCGGCGGCGCACGCCGCTCCTACGCGGCGATGAAGTTCCTGCTGTTCTCGCTGCTCGGCGGGCTGCTCATGCTGGCGTCGGTGGTCGGGCTGTACGTCGTCTCCTCCGACTCGCCGAAGGGTCCGACGTACCTGCTCACCGACCTGGCGCCGATCACTGCGAACCTCGACACGAACCTCGGCCGATGGCTGTTCCTCGGCTTCTTCGTCGCGTTCGCCATCAAGGCGCCGATGTTCCCGGTGCACACCTGGCTGCCGACCGCGGCGGCCGAGGCGACCCCGGGCACGTCCGTGCTGCTGGTCAGCATCCTGGACAAGATCGGCACGTTCGGGATGATCCGGTTCTGCCTGGGTCTGTTCCCCGAGGCGTCGAAGTGGGCCACCCCGGTGGTCCTCGTGCTGGCGGTCATGAGCGTGCTGTACGGCGCGCTGCTCGCCATCGGCCAACGGTCGATCCCACGCCTGATCGCCTACACCTCGGTCTCGCACTTCGGCTTCATCGTGATGGGCATCTTCGTGATGAACAGCTACGGCCAGACCGGTTCCACGCTCTACATGTTCAACCACGGGCTCTCGACCGCGGCGCTGTTCCTGGTCACCGGCTTCCTGATCAAGCGCCGCGGCTCGCACCTGATCGGCGAGTTCGGCGGCGTCGAGAAGGTCGCTCCGGTGCTCGCGGGGGTCTTCCTGGTCGCCGGCCTGTCGTCGCTCTCGCTGCCGGGGCTGTCCCCGTTCATCTCCGAGTTCCTGGTGCTCGTCGGCACGTTCACCTACAACTGGTGGTACGCCGCCTTCGCCGTGCTCGGCATCGTCTTGGCGGCGCTCTACATCCTGCTGATGTACCAACGCACGATGACCGGCCCGACCCGCCCCGAGATCGCCGGGATGAAGGACCTGAACCTGCGCGAGGTCGGTGCGCTCGCACCGTTGTTGCTGCTGATCGTGGTGCTCGGCTTCTTCCCGAAGCCGCTCACCGCGATCATCAACCCGGCGGTCGGCAGCACGCTGGAGCAGGCCGGGGTCACCGACCCCAAGCCTGACGTCCCCGTGGACCTCGCCTCGGACGCTGACAAGGAGTCCCAGAAGTGATCGCCCAGCTCGCCGACTCGGCCCTGGAGTTCTCGAAGCCCAGCATCGAGTACTCCATGCTGTCGCCGCTGCTCATCATGTTCGGCGTCGCGATCGTGGGCGTGCTGGTCGAGGCGTTCGCGCCCCGCCACCTGCGCTACATGATCCAGTCGCTGCTCGCCGTCGCCGGCCTGGTCGGCGCCTTCGTCGCCACGATCATCGTCGCCGGCGGGCTGAAGCCCCGCGGGGACTCGGCCGGATACGGCTCGATCGCCGCCGAGGGTGCCATCGCGGTCGACGGTCCGACGATCTTCATCTGGGCAACGCTGCTGATCATGTCGCTGATCAGCGTGCTCCTGTTCGCCGAGCGCCACCTCGAGGGCGGCATCACCGCCTTCGCGGGTCAGGCCGCCGCGCTGCCGGGCACCGAGGCGGAGCGCGAGGCCTCCACCCGCGGGCTGGAGCACACCGAGGTCTTCCCGCTGATGATGTTCGCGGTCGCCGGGATGATGCTGTTCCCGGCGTCGAACGACCTGATCACGATGTTCGTCGCGCTGGAGATCCTGTCGCTGCCGCTCTACCTGCTCTGCGGGCTGGCCCGGCGCCGCCGCCTGCTGTCGCAGGAGGCCGCACTGAAGTACTTCATGCTCGGCGCCTTCTCCTCCGGCTTCTTCCTCTACGGCATCGCGCTCGTCTACGGCTATGCCGGCTCGATGCGCTTCGCGGACATCAGCGAGGCGATCTCGGGCCGGATCGGCTCCGACGCGCTGCTGCTCGGCGGGATCGGCCTGCTCGCGGTCGGTCTGCTGTTCAAGGTCGGCGCGGCGCCGTTCCACGCGTGGACCCCCGACGTCTACCAGGGCGCCCCGACAGCGGTCACCGCCTTCATGGCGGCGTGCACCAAGATCGCCGCGTTCGGCGCGCTGCTGAGGCTGTTCTACGTCGCCTTCGGTGGCGCACGGTGGGACTGGACGCCGATGATCTGGGTCATCGCGATCCTGACCATGGCGGTGGGCAGCGTCCTGGCGCTGACCCAGTCCGACATCAAGCGGATGCTGGCCTACTCCTCGATCGCGCACGCCGGCTTCCTGCTGGTCGGATTCGTCGGCGTGCACCAGGTCACTCGGTCCGACAGCGTCGAGATCACCTCGCTGCAGGCGGTGCTGTTCTACCTGGTCACCTACGGCTTCATGACCATCGGAGCGTTCGCGGTGGTGACCATCGTCCGGGACGGCAGCGGCGAGGCGACGCACCTGTCGCGCTGGGCCGGCCTGGGCAAGGAGTCCCCGTTCGTCGCGGGCGTCTTCGCCTTCTTCCTGCTGGGCATGGCCGGCATCCCGCTCACCAGCGGGTTCACCGGCAAGTGGGCGCTGTTCACCTCCGCGGTCGCCGGGGGCGCCTGGCCGCTGGTGGTCATCGCCGTGCTGGCCAGCGCCGTGGCGGCGTTCTTCTACATCCGGGTCATCGTGCTGATGTACTTCTCCGACCCGATCGGCGAAGGGCCCACCGTCGTGATGCCGAGCATCCTGACCACGATCGTGATCGCGGTCGGCTTCGCGGCGACAGCCGCCCTGGGCATCGTCCCGGGCCCGGTGCTCGACCTCGCCGCCACCGCGGGGCAGTTCGTCCGGTGAGCGACGAGCCCGCCTCCCTGGCGCTGCCGATCCTCGACACGGCGCTCGAGGAGCGGCTGCGCGCCCGGATGGCCTTGGTCGAGGCCGAGCTCGAGGACGCGATCCAGAGCGAGGCCACCTTCGTCACCGTGGCGGCGCGCCACCTCATGCAGGCCGGGGGCAAGCGATTCCGGCCGCTGCTGGTGCTGCTCGCGGCCGAGACCGGTGACTCAGAGGCCGATGGGGTGGTCACCTCGGCCTGCGTGGTCGAGCTGACCCACCTCGCCTCGCTCTACCACGACGACGTGATGGACGAGGCCGTCCTGCGGCGCGGCGCCGAGTCGGCGAACGCGCGGTGGGACAACCTGGTCGCGATCCTCACCGGCGACTTCCTGTTCTCCAAGTCCTCGGAGCTGACCGCCCGGCTCGGGGCCGACGCCGTGAAGATCCAGGCGGAGACCTTCACCCGGCTCGTCGAGGGCCAGATCCTCGAGACGCTCGGGCCCGGCGAAGGCGACGACCCGCTCGAGCACTACCTGCGCGTGGTGGCCGGCAAGACCGGTTCGCTGATCGCGACCTCGGCCCGCTACGGCGCCCGCTTCGCCGGTGCTCCGCTCGAGGTCGAGGAGGCGCTGACGGCGTACGGCGAGAGGATCGGTTCGGCGTTCCAGCTCTCCGACGACATCCTCGACATCGCCAGCGAGTCCGAGGAGTCCGGCAAGACTCCCGGGACGGACCTGCGTGAAGGCGTCCCGACGCTGCCGGTGCTGCTGGCCAAGCGGTCGACGGACCCGGCGGACGCCCGGTTGCTCGAGCTGCTCGACGCGGACCTGAGCGACGAGACGCTGCACGCCGAGGCGCTCGACCTGCTGCGTAAGCACCCCGCGATGGACGAGGCACGCGCCTACGTGCTCGACCGGGCCGCGGAGGCGCGCCGGCTGCTCACGGTGCTGCCGGAAGGCAGCCCGGTCCGCGACGCGCTCGACGCTTTCGCAGAGGTCGTCGCCACGCGCACGGCGTAACCGGTCAGGGCCCGCCGGAGCGCGGTCCCGAACGGTCGGTTGCCGCGAAGCTCCGTGGCTCAGAGGGCGGTGGCCTCGGCGACCAGCCGCAGCTGGCGGCGCCGGTGGTTGACCGACTCGACGGTGAAGATCACCAGCGCCAGCCAGACCAGACCGAAGCCGACCCACCGGAACGTCGGCATCGGTTCGTGGAAGAGGAAGACGCCGAGCGCGAACTGGATGGTCGGGGCGAGGTACTGCAGCAGTCCGATCGTGGTCATCGACACCCGGGTGGCGGCGGCGCCGAAGCAGATCAGTGGCACAGCGGTGATGATGCCGGTGGCCGCGAGCAGCAGCATGTGTCCGGTTCCGTTCGGCCCGAACTCCGAGCGCCCCGTGGCGACGAGGAACGCGATGTAGCCGATCGCGATCGGAGCCAGCACGATCGTCTCGAACGTGAGGCTCTCCACCGCGCCCGCGTTGGCCTTCTTCTTCGCCAGCCCGTAGCTGCCGAACGAGAACGCGAGTACCAGCGCCACCCAGGGTGGCCGGCCGTACTCGATCGTCAGCCCGACGACGGCTGCGGCAGCGATGCCGAGCGCGACCCACTGCAGCCGGCGCAGCCGCTCCCCGAGGACCACCACACCCATCAGCACGGTCACCAGCGGGTTGATGAAGTAGCCCAGGGAGGTCTCCACCACGTGGTCGTTGTTGACGCCCCAGATGTAGGTGCCCCAGTTCACCGCGATCACGACCGCGCCCAGGGTCAGGATGGTGCGGGTGCGGGGGTCGGCCAGCAGCGTGCGCAGGCCGGCGCCACGACGTACGGCGACGATGAGCGCCAGCATGGTGACCATCGACCAGGCCACTCGATGGGCGAGGATCTCGACCGCCCCGGCAGGCTCGAGCAGCGGCCAGTACAGGGGGAACAGTCCCCACATCGCGTAGGCCGCAGCGCCCAGGAAGAAACCGCGTGAACTCTCCGGCACTTTGGGAGTCTACAAGTACCTGGTCAGCCGACCGACCACGTGTCACCGCTGGCGAGCAGGGCGGCGAGAGCGGCGCGGTTGTCCTCGGTGCCCTGCCGGGCGGTGGCGACCTGGTCGCGAGCCTGGTCGTCGTACGTGGGGTGGGCGACCTGGCGGAAGATCCCGATCGGGGCCTGGGTGAGCACGCCGGCGTCGGTCAGCCGGGACAGCGCGAACGCGGTCGTGGGGTTGTCGGCATGCGCGTCGTGCACGATCAGCCCGGACGGGTCGACGTCGGCGACGTCGACGACCCGCACCCCCCCGGTGGCGGGGTCATGGGCAACGCCGCGGGTGCCGAGGCCGTCCTCGCCGGCCGGACCGAAGCGCACCGGCTGTCCGTGCTCGAGCGGGATCACGCCACCGGTCTCCGAGTCGCCGGCGGCCTTCTTGTTGATCGCGTCGAAGGCGCCGTCGTTGAAGATCGGGCAGTTCTGGTAGATCTCGACCAGCGCGGTGCCGCGGTGCGCGGCGGCGGCGGACAGCACCGAGGTGAGGTGCTTGCGGTCGGAGTCGATGGTGCGGGCAACGAAGGTGCCTTCGGCGCCGAGCGCGAGCGAGACCGGGTTGAACGGGTTGTCCAGGGACCCCATCGGGGTGGACTTGGTGACCTTGCCGGGCTCGGAGGTGGGGGAGTACTGGCCCTTCGTCAGGCCGTAGATCCGGTTGTTGAACAGCAGGATCGTCATGTTCACGTTGCGGCGCAGCGCGTGGATGAGGTGGTTGCCGCCGATCGAGAGTGCGTCGCCGTCACCGGTGACCACCCACACCGACAGGTCCGAGCGCGAGGTGGCCAGGCCGGTGGCGATGGCCGGCGCGCGGCCGTGGATCGAGTGCATCCCGTAGGTGTCGAGGTAGTAGGGGAACCGCGACGAGCAGCCGATGCCGGAGACGAAGACGATGTTCTCGCGCTTGAGGCCGAGGTCGGGCAGGAAGCCCTGGACGGCGGAGAGGACCGCGTAGTCACCGCAGCCGGGGCACCAGCGGACCTCCTGGTCTGAGGTGAACTCCTTGCGGTTCTGCGGCTCGTCGGCGGTCGGTACGCCGTGCAGGCCGGGGAACGGCAGCCCGGTGGTGGTCATCGGACGGCCTCCTTCTGGGCATCGGTGTGGCCGTTGCCGACCGGTTCCACGGGGGTCTCGTCCCCGGGGTGGTGCTCGACCAGGTCGGTGATGGCGTCGGCGAGCTCCGAGGCGCGCAGCGGCAGGCCGCGCACGTAGTTGTAGCCGACGACGTCGACGAGATAGCGGGCGCGGAGCAGCAGGGAGAGCTGTCCGAGGTTCATCTCGGGGACCATCACGGCGTCGTAGCGCTTCAGCACGTCGCCGAGGTCCTTGGGGAACGGGTTCAGGTGCCGCAGGTGGGCCTGGGCGACCCGCAGTCCGGCCTTGCGGACCTGGCGGACCGCGGCGCCGATCGGGCCGTACGTCGAACCCCAGCCGAGCACCAGCACGCGGGCTCCGGCACCGTCCTCGGCGCCCGGATCGTCGACCGCGAGTGGCGGGAGCGAGTCGGCGATCCGGTCGATCTTCGCCTGGCGGATCCGCACCATGAAGTCGTGGTTGGTGGGGTCGTAGGAGATGTTGCCGTGCCCGTCGCCCTTCTCCAGCCCGCCGATGCGGTGCTCGAGTCCCTGGGTGCCCGGGACCGCCCACGGCCGCGCGAGGGTCTCCTCGTCGCGCAGGTAGGGCCAGAACTCCTCGCCGGTGACCGTACCTTCGGCGTCGGTGACCTGGTGGTTGGGCCCGGTGGCGAAGTCGGCCTCGATCCGGGGCAGGTCGGCCACGTCGGGGATCTGCCACGGCTCGGAGCCGTTGGCGAGGTAGCCGTCGGAGAGCAGCATCACCGGGGTGCGGTAGGTGACGGCGATCCGGGTCGCCTCGACGGCGGCGTCGAAGCAGTCCGCGGGCGACTGCGGCGCCACGATCGGCACCGGTGCCTCGCCGTTGCGCCCGAACATCGCCTGCAGCAGGTCGGCCTGCTCGGTCTTGGTGGGCAGACCGGTCGACGGCCCGCCGCGCTGCACGTCGACCACCAGCAGCGGCAGCTCCACCATCACCGCGAGGCCGATCGTCTCGGACTTGAGCGCGATTCCGGGTCCGGACGTGGTGGTGACGCCCAGGGCGCCGCCGAACGCGGCGCCGAGCGCCGCACCGATCCCGGCGATCTCGTCCTCGGCCTGGAACGTCGTCACGCCGAAGCGCTTGTGCTTGCTCAGCTCGTGCAGGATGTCCGAGGCCGGGGTGATCGGGTACGAGCCGAGGAACAGCGGCAGCTCGGACTGGGTGGACCCGGCGATCAGGCCGTAGGCCAGCGCCAGGTTGCCGGTGATGTTGCGGTAGGTGCCCGACGCCATCGGGGCCGGCTTGATCTCGTACTGCACCGCGAACGCCTCGGTGGTCTCACCGAAGTTCCAGCCCGCCTTGAACGCCGTCACGTTGGCGTCGCGGATGTCCGGTGCCTTGGCGAAGCGCCGCTCGAGGAAGCCCAGGGTCGGCTCGGTCGGCCGCCCGTACATCCACGACAGCAGGCCGAGCGCGAACATGTTCTTGGCCCGGCCGGCGTCCTTGCGCGACAGCCCGAACTCCTTGACCGCCTCGACGGTCAGGTCGGTCAGGTCGACCGCCTGCACGTCGTACTCGGCCAGCGACTCGTTCTCCAGCGGGTTCTCGGCGTAGCCGGCCTTGCTCAGGTTGCGGTTGGTGAAGTCGTGGCTGTCCACGATGATCGTGGCGCCCTTCTTCAGGTCGCCCAGGTTGGCCTTCAAAGCGGCGGGGTTCATCGCCACCAGCACGTCCGGGGCGTCGCCGGGGGTCAGGATGTCGTGGTCGGCGAAGTGGACCTGGAACGACGACACCCCCGGCAGCGTGCCCTGCGGGGCCCGGATCTCGGCCGGGAAGTTCGGCAGCGTCGACAAGTCGTTGCCGAACGTCGCTGTCTCCTGGGTGAAGCGGTCGCCGGTGAGCTGCATCCCGTCACCGGAGTCACCGGCGAACCGGATGATCACGCGGTCGAGCTGCTTGACCTGCTTGGTCACGCTGCGCCTTCTTCCTGCGGGGTCAGGGTCGACCCCTCAGACTGAGGATCCCCTTACCCGGCCATGCTACGACCGGAGCAGGCCGCATTCACGCGTAGTCCACTACTCGCCATGAACCGCATCGCAGCCGAGCTCTGTGCCTACCCTGAGACGGTGGCGAGAAGGACTGCCCGCCCGGCCGGGGTCGAAGACGTGCACCACCTCGCCCTGGGCATGCCCCACGTCACCGTCTATCCCGGCACGGAGGAGAGACCGGTCTACCAGGTGGGCGGCAAGTCGTTCGTCTTCTTCCGGAACCCGCGCCCCGACGCGTTCGATCCCGAGACCGGCGAGCGCTACGACGACGTCATCGTCTTCTGGGTGCCGAGCGAGGGCGACAAGCTCGCGCTGGTGCACGACGACTCCTCGCCGTTCTTCACCACTCCCCACTTCGACGGCCACCTGTCGGTGCTGGTGCGGGCCGGGCGCCTCGGCGAGATCACGTACGACGAGCTCGCCGAGGTCGTGCAGGAGGCATGGCTGTCCCGCGCGTCGGCCGCACGCAGATCAGCCTGGCTCGACGAACACCTACCGGATCGGACCTGAGGGCCGGCCGAGACCTCCCGCCCGGCCGAGGGCGACTGCCTCGTCGCGAGAGGACACCCCGAGCTTGGGAAGCATGTCCGACATCCGGTTGCGGACCGTCTTGGGGGCGAGGAAGAGCCGTGCGGCGACCTGCGACGGGGGCAGGCCCCGCACGAGCAGGTCGAGGATCTCGAGGTCCCGCGAATCGAGAGAACCGAGGGCGTCGGTCCGGGGAGCTGAGGCGGCGGCCGCGACGACCGCCTCGGACGCCCCTCGGCCCAGCACGAGGGCACCGCGGGCCGCGGTGTGGATGGCCGTCAGCACGTCCTCGGGATCGGAGTCCTTGAGCAGGTAGCCGTCCAGGCCGGCGCCGAGGCTGCGGATCACCGCATGGTCGTCGGCATGCATGGTGAGTACGACCACCCGCAGACCCGGCCACGTGCGCTTGAGGGACGCGCCCAGCTCGATGCCGTCGCCGTCCGGCAGGTCGAGGTCGACCACGGCCACGTCCGGCTGGGCGGTGACCGCGCGAGCCTCGGCGGCGCTACGTGCCGTGGCGACCAGCTCGAGCCCGTGCTCGGACTCGACCAGAGCCGAGAGCCCGGACAACACGATCGGGTGGTCGTCGACGAGCATCACCTTCGTCATCCCTCACCTCCCGTCGGCAGCTCCACGTGGAGCAGGACCCCACCTCTCTCGCACGGCCCGATGACGAGCGATCCACCCAGCTGCTCCGCGCGCTGTCGCAGCGAGGTGAGCCCGATGCCGGGGGCGATCGGTCCGCCGAGCCCGTCGTCCCGGACGTCGACGGTGAGCCGGCCGGCCGCCGACGTGGCCACCCGGACCGTGACCCGAACCGCCCGGCCGTGTCGCAGGGCGTTGGTGAGGCCCTCTGCCACGCATCGGTAGACCGCGACGGCCACCTCCCCGGACAGGGGGTGCTCGACGGCGCTCTCCAACGAGACCCTTCGGCCGTCCCCGTCGAAGGTCTTCACCAGCCGCTCGAGTGCACCGGCCAAGTCCGAGTCGCGAAGGGCCGACGGTTTGAGCCCGGCGACAATCCGGCGGAGATCGCCGCGTGCCTCGGCCAGGTCCGGGGCCAGAGCCTCGAGCAACGGGGTCGGGTTGGAACGTAGTTCGGCCTGGACCCGCATGCTCATGCCGGCCAGGACCGGGCCGAGGCCGTCGTGCAGGTCACCGAGGATCCGGACCCGTTCTGAGTCCCGTTCGCGAGCGACGGCGCGGCGAGCTTCTTCGGCCTCGACGGCGAGTCCGACCGCCCGACACACGAGCGCGACGGTCGGCAGCAGCTGCGCCACCATGCGGGCCTGACGCGGCTCGGGTCCTTCGGGGTCGTCGGGGTCGAGCAGCAAGGTGCCGACCCGGTCACCGCCCACGAGCAAGGGGTGCCCGACCCAACCGTCCGGGAGGTCGGGGCTGTCCTCGCCGAGCACGAGCCTGACCTCGCGGTGCCCGCTGGAGACGCGGACCATGTCGGCGGCCTTGTCGAGGAGCTCGCGCGGGTCCGTGAGGTGGTGCAGGTCGGCGGTGATGGAGGCGACTCCGGCCGGCGTCAGGGTTCCGGTGCCGTAGCGGCGGGTGAGTCGGGATCGCCGCCACCAGGCCGCCGCCGGCCAGGCCAGGGCGGTGGACGTCACGGCAGCGAACGCCGCAGCGATGTCCGGCGCGGGGATACCGGCGCGGGTGCCCGCCCACCGAACCGACACGCCACCGGCTGCACCGAACGCCAGCGGCAGCGCAGCCGCGACGACGTCCAGGAGCGGTTCGTCGACGGGCCTGGCTTCGCTCGCGATCGTCAGCCGCGCCACGATGCCGGCGAGCGCCCACATGCTCAAGGTGACGACGACGGCCTCGGCACGCGAGCCGAGCGCGGCATCCGCGACCACGACGGCGCCGAAGACGACCGCGGACCAGACCAGCAACCAGAACAACCGCCGGCGAGGCACCCGCCCGGGCGCGTAGCCCATCGCCCAGGTGAGCGCCACCAGCGTCAGGAGCACGGTGGCGACGTCTGCGGAGCGCCACACCTGTTCGACGCGGTTCCACACGAGATCCCGCGCCCCCGGCAGCGCGATCACCGCCATCGCGGTCGGGACCAGCGCGAGGGCCGCAAGAACGCGGCCCACGCGCGGTTCTGACCCACTGTCGAGGACCAGGGCGGCCGCGATCCCGAACGCCGGCCATCCGGCGCCGTACAGCGCCCCCGTCGGCACGGGGGTCTCACTGAACCCGACCACGAGAGGCAGGGCGCCGAACGCGACCGTGACGGCCGCGACGACCACACCCGTGGACGTCCCCCGCGCACTGGCAACAGCGGTGCTCACACAGACATGATGTGCCAAGCGGACGCGTTCGGGGACCCCCTCGGGAAGACCCGGGACGGCGCGGGACAGCGAGGTCCTGGCAGCCGGGACACCGGCTGCCACACGGTGGATGTGGCGTCCCGGACCAGCCGGGCCCGCAACACGGGAGGTCACCATGACAACGCAAACGGCCACAGCCCCCGAGCGTCGGCTGTCCCCGGCCATGCTCGTCGGAGGCGCGTTCGCGCTGACGACGCTGCTCAGCATCGCCATCCACGCAGGCGAGATCCTCTTCACCGACCACGACCCGTACGCTCCGGACGGACCGGTCTCGAGCATCGACAGCACTGCGGTGGTCGGCGGCATCGGGCTGGTCCTCGCCCTGGCGATCGCCGTACCGCTCTCCCGCACCCCGGACCGCGCCAAGGTCGGCGCGATCGTGCTGGGGGCCCTCACGATCGTGAGCCTGCCGGTGTTCTGGTCCGGTGCGCCGGCCACGCTCGGTGCCTCGGCCGCGTGGCTCGGCGGCCTGGCGCGCGGAAGTCATCCTCAGACCGAGGCTGCTCGCGGTTTCGGCATCGTCGGGATCGTGGTCGCCGTGCTGGTGATCGTCGCAACCGTGTTCGGCGGCACCGTCGGCGCCCTGCTCGGATGAGGAGCTAGCCGTGAACGTCATGACCCTCCGCCGGACCGTTCTCGCCATCACAGCCGTGCTCGCCGCGCTCGCCGGGGCTGGTCCTGCCGTGGCAGCGCCCGACAACGACAACACCTTCACGCTGTCCCTTGGCTGCTCCGACGGACACGACTACAGCATCACCCTGCTCGCCACGACGCCCGACCGGCCCGCCGTGCACATCGTCGGCACCACGACGGTGCTCGTGCCGACCGCGTTCCAGTGGCGCACCCTCGTCACCGGCGCGGGCGGCAACGTGCTCGACGAGGTCACCTCGCCGCCGGCGGCGGTGCACGGCAACTCGGTCAACCGGCTCGACACCATCGAGTGCACCTTCACCCAGGTCGCGCACCACGACTGGCCAGACGTCGGCCCGGTGACCATCGAGGTCGACGGTACGGTCTGGGCCTACCTGCCCGGGTGAACCGACTGGGGCTACTGGTTCAACGCGTACCCCAGGGCGCCCGCGAACCCGGCCGAGGTCAGCGACCCGAGAACGCGCGCTCGCGCAGGGACGCCACCAGCGGCCGCGACCATGGCCGCGTCCAGGGCGTTCATCGCGGCGGTCAGGGTCATCATCCTCCGCTTGTTCTCACTGCCCTCCAGGGTGAACACCAAGGCTCCGAGAACGGCCGTACGGGTGCCCCAGAGCCGCGTCATCGTCCGCACGTTCGCATCCTGGGGCACGCCGTACATGCCGAGGAACAGCCGCGGAGCCAGGGCCGCGACCGCGCCGAACGCGACCGATCCGACCCCCACCGCCTTCTGGATGTCTTCTGCACCAGCCATGAGCATCTCCCCGCCCTCACGTTGAAGCGGCGTCGCGCCGCCTGACCTCACGCTACGGAGTCACGCCCCGGCGGTCCAGAGCGTGAGTGACCGGAGCGTGCGGGGCTCGTGCTCTCCCCGGCACAGGGCGGGACGTCAGCGCCTGGCCTTCGGCTGGTCGGTGACTCGGATCGTGAGGAGTGCCGGGTCTGCCGCGTAGGCGATGCGCACGCCGGCGGTTCGGGCCTGTTCCAGCGCAGCCAGGGTGTCGGCGGTGATGGTCTCGCCGGGGGCGAGGACGGGGATCCCGGGCGGGTACGGCGCGACGAGCTCGGCGCTGGTCCGGCCCACGGCCTCGGCGATCGGCACGGTCCGGGCCGGGGCGAAGAACGCCTCCCGTGGTGGTACGGCGATGACCGGCTCGACCCGGTAGGCCGCCGGCCCGACGACCGCGCGGGGTGCGCCCCGGTGACGCTCGATGGAGGCCGCGACGACGGATACGAGGCGCTCGATGCTCGCGGCGGTGTCGGCGAGCGACACCACACCGACGAGCACGTCGCGGTCGGCGGACTCGACGGGCAGACCTGCGGCGAGGAGGTCGCTCTCGACTGCGTTGCCGTCGGCCCCGGTGCCGGACAGCACCAGGGTCAGCTTGAGCGGGTCGACGCTCGGCCCGTCGAGCACCACGAGGCCCGCGACGTCGCCGAGCCGGTCGCGTCCCGCTCGGGTGGCGGCGATGGCGTCGCCGATCAGGGCGGGACCGTCGCGCTCGAGCAGGGCGCGGGCAGCGTCGGTGCTCGCGAGCACGGCACCGGCCGGGCTGGTCGTCGCGGTGGCCTCGACGCCGGCGTCGAGGCGGGCGGGGTCGACCCTCTCGCCACGGGCGAGGACGAGCGCGGCCTGGCTCCAGGCAGGGAGGGTCTTGTGGGCGCTGGTGACCATGACGTCAGCGCCGAGCTGCAGGGGGTGGGGCGGCAGGTCCGGGTGGAACCCGAAGTGCGCCGCCCAGGCAGCGTCGACCACCAGCGGGACGCCGTACCCGTGCGCCGCCTCTGCGAGGCCGGCGACGTCGCCGACGGTCCCGACGTACGACGGGTCGCCGACGAACACCGCCCGGACATCCGGGTTGGCCGCGAGCGCCTTGCGGACCGTCTCCGGAGCGACCCCGAGGGGCAGCCCGGTCGCCGGGTCGACCTCGGGCCCCACCCACACCGGGGTGAGGCCAGCGAGCACGAGGCCGAGCAGGAGCGAGCGGTGCAGGGTGCGGCTGACCACGACCCGGTCGCCGTCGCCGCCCACCGCCAGGGCGACGGCTTGGTTGGCGTGGGTGGCGCCGCCGGTGGAGAACCGGCAGAAGTCGGCTCCCCAGAGCCGGGCCGCGCGGGACTCGGCCTCGGTGAGGACGCCGCTGCTGAGCTTCATCGTGTCGAGCCCGGCGTACAGGGGAACGTCTCCGGCGACCACGTCACCGACGAGGTCCGTGCGCTGCTTGTGGCCCGGGATCGTGAACGGCGTCGGCGGGCTCTCCTGGAACCGCAGCCAGGCGTCGAGCAGCGGCGCGTCTCCTCGGAGTCCGCGAGGGTCAGTAGCCACGGATGCCTCCCTCGCCGAGCACGCCGACCAGCGCCGTCGCGAAGGCGCGGACCTGGCCCAGGTCCACCCACTCGTCGATCGCGTGCAGGCCGCCGCCGGACGGCCCGCAGACCAGTGTGGGGCAGACCTGCTGCCAGAGTGCCGCCTCCATCCAGTACGGCGCGTCGAACGTCGGGCCGGTCCCCAGGGCTGTGCCGAGCCGGGCCGCGAGGTCGGCTGCGGGACCGGCCGCGTCGAGCTGCCAACCGTCGCGGTGGGCGAGGAGCTCGACCTCGGCGGCCCAGGCCGGGTCGAGCAGCGCCCGGACGTCCTCCAGAGCCCGAGGACCGTTCTGGCCCGGGGTCGTCCGCAGCTCGACCAGGCACTCGGCGTGATCCGGTACCACGAACGGGGACTCGCCGCCGCGCACCCTGGTCACCATGAGGTCACCACCGGCCGCCCGCACCGCGTCGGCCCGTTGGTCGACCGCCGCGAGCAGGCGCCCGAGGTGGGTCACGGCGTTCACACCCAGGTCGCCCCGCGAGCTGTGCGCGGCACGGCCCGGGAACGCGACCCGCACGAGCGCGAACCCGCGAAGGGACCGGCACGGGGCCACGTCTGTTGGCTCCGCGACCAGACACACGTCCGCGGACACGCCCAGGCGCGGCAGCGCTTCGATGACCGCCTCGCTCCCGAGACTCGCATCCTCCTCGTCCGCTACCAGCGCGAGCACCGGATGGACCGGGGCGGCCTGCGCGACCAGTGCCTCGGCAGCCGCCACCAGCGCCGCGACGCCGCCCTTCATGTCGGCGGCGCCCCGCCCGAAGAGCCGGTCCCCGTCGACCCGGGGCGTGAAGGGATCCGCCATGCTGCCCACTCCGACCGTGTCGAGGTGACCGTTCAAGACCACCGTGGGCCACTCGGCGCGGCCCGGGGGTGACGCGACGAGGCTCGGCCGGCCGCCGTGGGCGCCGCCTGGTACCACGGTCGTGACGAACCCCGACCTTTGCAACCGTGTCGCGAGGTGCTCCACGATCCGCGTCTCACCGGCTGCACCGGGCACCAGCCCCGGATTGACCGAGTCGATCGACACGAGCTCGGAGAGCAGCTCGACGGCCGCGTCCGCTACGTCAGACATGTGCGTGAGCGTAGAGGCGTTCCGCCGTCGCGTGCCGGCGTTCCACCGAGTCCCGGTCGGTCGGCGTTCCCGATACGCGGTGCGGCAGGGTCAGGCGCCGGTGATAGGCGCCCGCCGGCGCCGGCGGAGCTCGACGTCATGCGGCAGCCGACTCAGCTGCTGGGCGTCGATGTGCACCCCTTGGCGGCGAAGGGCTCCTCCGGCCCGACCACTGCACGCGCGTCGTGTTCGCCGGAGCTGGGTGGAGCCAGTCCAGGAGGGGCACGGGCTGGAGGAGGGCCGTCCACGACGAGGGCTTCCACGTGCCGGGCAGCAACCGCGCGGTCATCGATGTCGACGACGTCCGTCGACCTCGAGTGCGACGCCGCGGAGGCGCTCGAGCTGCGCGCGGCGTACCCCGGGATCCGACGGGAGCAGTCGACCACGCCTGAAAACCAGGTGCCCGCGCGCCCGAGTCGCGTCTAGCGTGCAGAAGGTGCCCGCACGACTCGTCGCAGTTGCGTTCGACGCCCGGGAGCCGATGGCAGTGGCCCGGTTCTGGGCTGAGCTGCTCGGACGAGAGGTCGTCGACGAGGACGACGACGTGCTGCTCCCGGGGGACGAGAGGCAGGTTGGACTGCGCTTCGTCGCGGCGTCCACCCAGAAGGTCGGGCGCAACCGACTGCATCTGCACCTCACCAGCGCCAGTGGGGAAGGGCAGCGGGCCACGGTCGAGAGGGCACTGAGCATCGGCGGACGCCACCTCGATGTCGGCCAGCTGCCCGAAGAGGGGCACGTCGTGCTGAGCGATCCGGGTGACAACGAACTCTGCGTCATCGAGGCCGACAGCGGCTTCCTCGCCGGTTGCGGTCCACTGGGCGAGGTTGCCTGCGAGGGTTCTCGAGCGGTCGGGGTCTTCTGGCACGAGGTGCTCGATTGGCCGCTGGTGTGGAACCAGGACCAGGAGACCGCGATCCAGTCGCCTGCCGGGGGCACCAAACTGGCGTGGGGCGGGCCGCCCGTGGCTGCCAAGCAGGGGCGGAACCGGCAACGGCTCGACCTGGCCGCCGCCGACCTCGAGAGCGAGATCGCGAGGCTGACGTCGCTCGGGGCCACCCGTCTCGCAGACGTCCATGGGGGCGTCGAGTTCGCCGACCCGGACGGCAACGAGTTCCGAATCGTGGCAGTCTGAGGCTCGCCAGCCGCGCGGCCAGAAGCGCGGCGAGAAGCGCGGCGAGATGCCCTGCGGGGGTTCCGTCCGCTGAGCGCCCGAGATCGGGGCTTGACCTTGACCCAGGGTCAGGGTTGCAGGCTCCTGCCATGACTTCGACAACAGCCATCGAGATCGCCGGGCTCACCAAGTCCTACGGCGACAACCCTGTGCTCCGGGGCATGGACCTGCGCGTCCCGTCGGGCACGATCTGCGCGTTGCTGGGCTCCAACGGCGCAGGCAAGACCACCGCGGTGCGGATCCTGTCCACGCTGCTCAAGGCCGACGGGGGGACCGCAACCGTGAATGGCCACGACGTCTCGACCCAGGCCGCGCAGGTCCGGGAGTCGATCAGCCTGACCGGCCAGTTTGCGGCCGTGGACGAGGTCCTGACCGGACGGGAGAACCTCGAGCTGATCGCACAGCTGCGGCGCCTCACGGACCCGGCCGGCATCGCAGACGGCCTGCTCGCAAGGTTCGAACTCACCGAGGCGGGCCGGCGGAGAGTGGCGACCTACTCCGGCGGCATGCGGCGCAGACTCGACATCGCGATGAGCCTGATCGGAGAGCCGGCTGTGCTGTTCCTCGACGAGCCGACTACCGGGCTGGACCCCCAGTCACGCATCGAGGTCTGGAACACCGTGAATGAGCTCGCCGGCCGGGGCACCACGGTTCTGCTCACCACGCAGTACCTCGAAGAGGCCGAGCAGCTCGCGGACCGGATCGCGATCCTCCACGAGGGCCGGATCATCGCCGAGGGCACTCTCGCCGAGCTCAAGCAGCTGTTCCCTCCAGTCACCGTCGAGTACGTCGAGAAGCAGCCGTCCCTCGAAGACATCTTCCTCGCGATCGTCGGCCACGACGGCGCCACCGGCACCACCGCCCGCAGCGTGACCGAGCAGGGAGCCCAGCGATGACCACCCACGTCTTCAGCGCCACCACCGTCCTGACCAGGCGGTCCCTGCGCCACATCCTGCGCAGCCCCGACACCATCATCACCACGGCCATCACGCCGATCGCCATGCTGCTGCTGTTCGTCTACGTCTTCGGCAGCGCGATCCAGATCGGTGGACACGCCGGCGCCGGCAGTTATGTCGACTACCTGCTGCCGGGCATCCTGCTCATCACCATCGCCTCCGGCATCGCCTACACCGCGTTCCGGCTGTTCACCGACGTGTCCGGCGGCATCTTCGAGAGGTTCCAGTCCATGCCGATCGCCCGCTCGGCGGTGCTGTGGGGCCATGTGCTGACCTCGGTCGTGGCGAACCTGATCTCGCTGGGGCTCGTCGTGCTCGTCGCCCTGCTGATGGGATTCCGCACCGGGGCGGGTGTGCTCGCCTGGCTTGCGGTGCTCGGGATCCTCCTGCTGTTCACCCTGGCCCTGACCTGGCTCGCGGTGATCCCGGGGCTGACCGCGAAGTCGGTCGACGGCGTGAGCGGGTTCTCCTACCCGCTGATCTTCCTGCCGTTCATCAGCTCGGCCTTCGTGCCCACCGACGGGATGCCGGCCCTGGTGCGCTGGTTCGCCGAGCACCAGCCGGTGACCTCGATCGTGAACACGATCCGCGACCTGTTTGCCGGGCAGCCGGTCGGGAGCGACGGACCGATCGCCATCGCCTGGTGCGTCGGCCTGCTGGTCGTCGCCTACGTCCTGGCGATGCGCACCTATCGCAGCAAGATCGCCTGATCGGCGACCTGACGGCCAACCTCGCAGAATAGGGTCATGCTCACCATCAGCCAGCTCGCGTCGTACGCCGGTGTCACGGTGCGTGCGGTTCGGCATTACCACGCCAAGGGGTTGCTGCCCGAGCCCGTGCGCGACCACTCCGGCTATCGGCGCTACGGAGCCGCGGCGGTCGTCGAGCTGGTCAGGATTCGCACCCTGGCCGAAGCCGGGGTGCCGCTGTCGCGGGTTCGCGAGCTCCTGGTAGCAGGTGACGAAGAGTTCGCGGTGGCAGTTGAGGACATCGACCGGCGCCTGCGTGCCGAGATCCGCGAGCGTCAAAGGCATCGCCAGCAGATCGCCCGGCTCGCCGCCGGAGACAGTCTGGCGCTGCCGCCGGAGGTGGTCGCCTACCTCGACCGGATGCGCGAGCTCGGCTTCCATGAGCGGCTGATCGAGGTCGAGCGCGACAGCTGGGTCCTGGTCGCGGCCCAGATGCCGGAGGCGATGCGTGCGTTCATGGCGATCAAGCACGCGCAGATCGAGCACGAGCCGCTACGGCACCTGTACCTCGATCTCGGAGACCTCGTCGACTGCGGCCCCGACGACCCACGGATGCCCGCCGTCGCGGACCGGGTGGTCACCTTCATCGAGGCTGCAGCCGCCGAGAGCGAAGGGGTGGAGGACGAACACCCCGTCAGCGACGACCTGGTGGCGCTGCTCGACGCGGCGTTCCTCGAGTCCTTCCCCTGCGCGCCGCGCCTGCTCGAGCTCCTGGAGGAGCGCGGCTGGACCGGCTGGACCGACATCAGGCGCATTGACCCCGTCCAGTGATCGACGGCGGCACCGCGCGCCGCGAGGCCAAGAGTGGTCAGCGGGGAAGGCACGAATCACGCACGTGAGCGGGCCTGGGGAGCGGGACGTTCTGATCCCCGAGTGTCACGGTCTCCGCGTCGGCTGCTTGGCGAAGTTGACGACCTCGGCTGTGAAAGCGCTGGCCCGTTCGAGCATGACCATGTGTCCGGTGCCTTCGAGGACGACGGCTCGTGCGCCGGGCACGGACTCGACGAACTCGGCGAGTTCGGTCAACGGGGAGATCGCGTCGTGGTCGGCGCCGATCGCGAGCACCGGGCAGCTGGCCCGGGTGAGCCACTGGGCAGGGCGCAGCCTGCCGACTGCTCGGGCGGTGGGCAGGACGCCGCGGGCGCCGACTCCGTCTACGAGCAGCGCAACGCTCGTGGACGGGAGCGCCCCCGGACGATGCAGGTACGGCCATAGGAAGAGACGGCGTAGCCGCGGGCGTTTGATGAGCTGGTTGCGGAGCAACGCCGGAACGGGCAGCCCTGCGGTGAGTACCTCGAAGTAGGTCGCCACGACTGTCGCGGGCCGTCTGAGCAAGTTGCAGCCGGCGTGCTGCATGCCGAGCACGGCGGCGAAAGCCTGCACCGTGCCCGCGGCGAGGATGACCGCGTCAACCAGATCCGGATGACGGTTGGCGAAGCGGACGGCCAGCAGCCCGCCGAGGGAATGTCCGACGAAGACGACCTTGGGCAGGTCCAGCTGCTTGACCAGATCGGCGACCGCGTCCGCGAATGCGTCAATCGAGTACCCACCTGGCAGCGGCCCGGAACGGCCGAAACCAGGCAGGTCGATGGCGATGACACGACCGTGTTCGGCCAGCTCGGGGATGTTTTCCGTCCAGTGCTGCCAACGCCCTCCGAGGCCATGCACGAGAACGAACACCAGCCTGTCCGGCCCAGGATCGCCGTAGTCCAGGTAGTGCAGGCTGGACCTGGCAACGTCAGCGGTGTGCACGTGCCGAGTCCAGTCCACCTCACCGCGTGGTCGTCGCCCGGGCAGGCCGTAGTCCCCGTCCAAGGGGACGGTTCGCCACGTCGGGTGGGTCGATGTCACGAGCGGCCCTCTCTCAGCCGGGAGGGACAAACGGTCCTGGCACGGGTGCCGTTCGCGCCTGCTCCAGGCCGCGCGCCATCCGCGCGACTTCCGACCTGACGAGTGCGGCGACCCGCCGTCCAGAGAGCAACCGTCCGTCCTGCTTCATATGCAGAACCATGGTGCATCTCCAGGCGCCACGCACGAACTCACATGCACGGCGCGTCGATCTCGAATTCCCCCGCCCACAACGTCCATACCGCGACCGGGCGGATGCTGACCTGGCCGCGATCGTCGCGGCCACAGCGCGGAACGCGGCTCTGCAGCTCGTTGGAGGTGCCATACGCGGGAAACCGAAACCGCAGTGGCTTGCGCTCGGGGATCGGTCCAACCTCGGCCTATTGGCCCGTGCGCCCGTCGATGCATTCACGCAGCAGATCGGCGTGGCCCACGTGGCGGGCATACTCCTCAACAAGGTGGACGACGATGTCGCGCGCCTCTACCTCCTGGCCGTGGACGTCGACCGGCGCGTCAAGGTCCAGGTCGGCATAGACAGAGCGGGCGTGCGCGACCCCACCGCGCCAGGTGTCCCATGCTTCGGCGACGACTTCGTCGTCGGCCAGGGCTTGGTTGAAGTCCAGGTCCGGGTCCTCCTGGGTGCGGTAGAGACGCGGCAACTCGATCTGTCCTTCAAAGACTCGGCGCGTCCACGAGTGCTCGACCCGAGCGAGGTGTCGGATCAGGCCCAGCAGCGACATCGTGGACGGCGGGACCGAGCGAGTCGCGAGCTGCTCGGCGGTGAGTCCCTCGCACTTGAGCTCGAAGGTCATCCGGTAGCGGTCGAGGTACTCCGCAAGCACGGCCTTCTCACCCCTTCCGGGCTCCAGTGCCTCTCGCGGATCGTTGCCGGGCTCAGCCCACATGCCGTCGAAGTTCATGTGGCCAACCAAGCAGGCGGGCTGACGACTCAGCAAACGGATTCGCGCAGCGGCGCGAAATCGCGGGTTATGACCGTCCGCTCATCAGGCATGTCCGGGAACGCCGGTGGCCGACGTCAGGGCAGAGCGGGGTCTGGGTTGTCGGCCGCGAACTGTTGAGCGGCGGCGTCGTCGATGAGGCCATGGGCGAGGAGCCATTCGACGGCGCGGCGCTGGGCTCGAACATCACGCAGAGCGTGCCAGGCAGAGATGAGCTCGGGGTGGTGCTCGTAGAGCTCGTTCTTGAACCGTCGGAACGCTCCCCGTCCCTGAAGCGCCCTGGCCAGGCGTCGGCCGGCCGCGTCGTCACTGATGCCCTCAGCGAAGTCGGCCATGTCCTGGTACCAGACGTACGACGGGATCGGGTCGATGGGAATGAGGTCCAGATCGTCGATCTCGACGGGGTTCTCACCGTCGATGCCTGTGTCGCTGGTCCAGAACGCCACCTGGCCCGTTCGCGGGTCGAGCAGCCAACGGTGTTCGTAGTCGGTCTGATCCGCGAGCGCGGTGGCGATCTCCTCAACGTCGATGCCGGCCAGGTCGAACATCTGCCCAGGGTAGAACGCGAGTCCAGCGCCCTGGAAGGACGTCAGGACCGGCACGAGCCCAGGTGCGAAGTCGCGGCGATAGGACGCACCCAGGTGTCATGCAGGGCCCGTTCGGGTCGCTGAGAGCTCAGGCGGCCACCGGCGTACGGGTGCGGGCGCGCCAGACCCGGGCGACGGCCAGGGCGGCGATGATGTCCCAGATGCCCCACCAGGCCGCGACCAGCGCCATCCCGCCGAGGCCGTCGAAGAAGCTGAAGACCAGCAGCAGGCCCAGGCCCGCGTTGCGCACACCGACCTCGAAGGTCATCGCCTTGGTGGAATCGGTCGGCAACCGGAACGCACGGGCGATGGCGTAGCCGAGGCCGAGGGCCAGCGCGTCGTGGAGGAAGACCGCGATCGCGACCACGCCGATCCAGGAGATGAAGAGGTCGAGGTTCTTCACCAGCGCCAGCAGGATCAGCACGCCCAGGGCAGCGAAGGCCAGCGGGCCGACGATCTTGCCCGAGCGGGACGCGACCCGGGGCCAGAAGTGGGCGGCCGCGATGCCGAGCACGAAGGGCAGCCCGATGACGACCAGCACCTCGACCAGCATGTCGAGCACGTCGAGATTGATGGAGCGCATCATCGGGCCACCGGTGGGGTGCAGGTTGCCCCAGAACGCGAAGTTGAGCGGCATCAGCACGATCGCGAGCAGGTTGCTCACCGCCGTCATCGACACCGACAGGGCCACGTCGCCACGCGACTGGTGGGTGACGATGTTGGAGACGTTGCCGGGCGGGCAGCACGCGACCAGGATCATGCCGAGCGCGACCGACCCGCGCACCCCGAGCAGCAACGTGAGCAGGAACGTGATCGCAGGCAGGATCAGGAACTGCGCCCCCACACCGACGGCGATCGCCTTCGGCCGCCGGGCGGCTCGCCTGAAGTCGTCGAGGGTGGTGTCGAGGGCGATCCCGAACAGGATGCCGGCGATGATGACGCGCAGCAGCATCCGGGAGCTCTCGTCGAAGGCGATCTTGATGTCGTCGACGTTGCCGGCCACCAGCGGAAGCATCAGGGCGCTCATGGGCTCTCTCCTGTCCGGGCGCGCAGCCGACGGGTCATCAGCCTGGTGTAGATCCTCGGGGCGTGACGACTCGCCGTCCAGGCCAGTCGCGCCGTGCGGCCCACGAGCACCACGTCTCGACGTGCGTGGGCTGCCTCGACGATGGCCCGCGCCGCCTGCTCGGGCGTGATCTCCTCCCCGGTGGTCGTGCGGCCCCCACGTCCCGCCGGGTCGGCCACCCCCATGCCGCCGGTGACGAAGGTCGGGTGGACGATCGTGACCCCCACCCCCTGAGCGGCGAGCTCGGGACGCAGGGCGGTGAACAGCCCGGTGACCGCGTGCTTCGCCGCGACGTACGCCGGCCGCCCGAGCACCGGCGCGAAGCCGGCCACCGATCCCACCAGCAGCACCCGGCCCCGAGCGCGACGCAGCGCAGGCAGCGTGGCCAGCAACGGGGTCAGGGCGGAGAAGTGGGTGCCGTCCATGACCCGCCGATGTGTCGCCACGTCGTGGTCGTCGATGGTGCCGATCGCCGACAACCCGGCACAGAGCACCAGCAGGTCGAGCCGCGGCAGGTCTGCGAGGCTCGCCCGGACGGCCCGCTCGTCGGCGAGGTCGCAGACCTGCGTGTGTGGCCCGGGCGTCAGGTCGAGACCGCGTACGTCGTACCCGCGCCCGACCAGCAGGTCGACCACGTGGCGGCCGATCTGGCCGCTGGCCCCGGTGACCACCGCCACCCGGCGCGTCGACCCGGTCGTCACGCCTGCCCCCTGCCGAGCCGGCCCTGCCGGAAGATCTCGTAGGTCTCCCGCGTCGTCCGGGTCGGTAGTCCGGGGAAGTCGCGCCGCAGCCGGGTGTTGTCGAGGACCGGCCGGTGCAGGAGGAACTCGACCTGCTCCGGACCGTAGCGGCCGATCCCGAGCCTCTTCATCACCGCCAGCGCGGCCCGCACGACGGCCGCCGGCACCACCACCAGCCGGGAGCCCTCCACCGCGGCGATGTCGCGCAGCGTCAGCACCCCGTCGCCGGCGAGGTTGTAGACGCCGGTGCGCCGGGCCAGCACCCCGGAGACGACGATTTCGGCGACGTCCTGGTCCCAGATGAACGTGAACGGCCCGTCGGTCCCGGCCAGCGTCATCACCACCCGCCCGGTGAAGAGCGCGGTGATCTGGTTGTCGGTGTCCGCGCCCAGGATCGTCCCCGGCCTCAGCACCAGCTGCCCCAGCGCCGGGTGCAGCCGCCGGGCCCGGGCGAGCAACGCCTCGACCGCGGCCTTGTGCCGGGAGTAGGCGAAGGCGTCGCTGCCGGTGACCGGCTGGTCCTCGGTGAGCAGCCGGCCGTCGTTGCGGGAGTGGTAGCCGTACGCCGCACCCGAGCTGGTCACCGTCAGGTGCCCGACCCCCGCGGTCACGCAGGCGTCGACGACGCGCTGGGTGCCACCGACCTCGATGTCCTCGAGCTCGGCCTCGCTCATCCCCTTCGGGGGTTCGACGATCGCGGCCAGGTGCACGACCGAGTCGGCCTCGTGCTCGCGCACCACGTCGACCAGGTCGAGGTCGCGCAGGTCCCCGGTCACGTAGGTGACCCCGGGAACGGGGTCAGTCGCCTCGCGCACGTCGACCGACACGGCGGTGATCCCCCGGTCGGCCAGGCGCCGGACGACGAGGGACCCGAGGTAGCCGGTGCCACCGGTGAGGAGGACGGTCATCGCAGCTCAGCCCTTCGGCTCCTGGTGCATCTTCTTGAACGACTGCAGACCCGGCGCCCACAGGTGCTCGACCTGGTCGACGTGTACCTGCACGACGGCGGCCCGGCCGCAGTCGCGCGCCCGCTCCAGGGCACCCTGAAGCTCGGCCGAGTCGGTGACCAGCTCGGCGTGGGCTCCCATCGCCTCGCCCATCAGGTCGTAGCGGCAGGGCGCGAAGTCGGCGTACACGATCTGGTCGGGTGGCAGGTTGGCGTTGGCCAGCTTCTTGCGCGCCACCGTCGCGACCGGGTGGGCCTGGATCTGCTGGCTCATCTTCACCATCCCCCACGCACCGTCGACCAGGACCACGAAGACGACGGGCAGGCCCAGGCGCACCGCGCTCTCGACCTCGGTGGGGTGCATGCCGAAGGCGCCGTCCCCGATGAGCACGCAGACCCGCTGGTCGGGCGCGGCGACGGCCGCCCCGAGGGCCTGACCCATGCCCGCCCCGAGCATGCCGAACTTGTACGTCGACAGGATCGTCCGGGGCACGTCGGCGGAGTGGTAGAAGTTGGACCACACGACCGTGTTGCCGCCGTCGAAGACCCAGACGGTGTCCTCGGGCATCACCTGCTGCGCCACCGTCGGCACATGACCGGGATGCACCGGAGCCCCCGGTTCGAGCGCCTTGGCGCGCTTGGCCCGCTCGGCGGCCACCTTGCCGCGGTACCCCTCGAGCCGGCTGCGGCGCGCGGCCAGCCCGGGGACCGCCAGCCGCTCCACGGCGTCGGCCAGGGCCCGGAGTGCCTCGTGGGCGTCGGCCAGGATCGCCACGCTGACCGGCTTGTTGACGCCGAGCCGCTCGTCGTCGACGTCGACCTGGATCGTCTTCTGGCCCGCCGGCGGCGCCCAGTTGGGCGCCTTGCCCCACCAGTCGGTCTCGCCCAGCCTGCTCCCGACGACCAACGCGACGTCGGCGGCGTTGCGCACCTCGTCGTTGACGGCCAGCGCGGTCATCGGGATGGCCTCCGGCCGGGTCTCCGACAGCGCGCCGCGGGCCGCCCAGCTGGTCGTCACCGGTGCGGCGAGCAGACCTGCCAGGCGGGCCAGCTGCTCCTCCGCGCCGGCGTGGTAGACCCCGGAGCCGACGTGGATCATCGGGCACTCGGCGTCGACGAGCAGCTGCGCGGCTCGCTCGACGAGCACCGGGTCGGGCTGCAGGGGCGTCGTACGCCGGTAGGACTCCGGCGCCCGCACGGCGTCGGCCTCGAGGCCGGTCGGCTGGTTGATGATGTTCTCGGGGACGTCGACGTGCACCACCCCCGGCCGGCCGCTGAAGCTCACCCGCAGCGCTCGTCGCACGATCTCGGGGATGCGGTCGGCGCTCGGCACGTGGCACGACCACTTCGTCATCGGCGCGGTGACCGCGGTCTGGTCGAAGTTCTGGTAGGTGCCACCGCGGTCGGGGTGGGTGATGCCGACACGCCGTCCGCTGGTGATCAGCAGGATGCGGTTGCCCTCGCCCTGCTCGACCGCGACCCCGGGCAGCACGTTGGCGACGCCCGGCCCGTTGGAGGCCATGCACACGCCGAGACGCCCGCTGACCCGCGCGTAGGCGCCGGCCATGTGCGCAGCGGCCGACTCGTGCCGTGGCGAGTGCAGGGTGATGCCCTCGTCGGCCAGCGCCCGGTAGAGACCGAAGTAGGTGCCGTCGATGATGCCGAACAGGTGGTCGACACCTTCAGCTGCGAGCATCTTCGCGATCAGCTGCCCGCCGGTCAGGCCCTTGGCCATGGATCCTCCTGTTGTGGCTGTTCCCACCAACGTAGGAGTCGGGCACCGTCCATGTCCTGTGGATCGGCCCAGAATGCCCCCTTCCGTTGTGGCCCGCCACAATCCAGACTGGGCCGGTGTCCGAGTGGGATCAGATCGCCAACCTCATCGAGCGGGTCGTCGCCGCTCCCGACCTGCTGGACGACGTGGTCGAGGAGGTGCGGGCGTCGATCCGGGAGGTCTCCGGCCTCGAGGCCTCCGACGTCGCCCGGCACACCCGCGCCCTGCTGGCGGCCGCCACCCGATCGATCGCCTCCCGGCGCGGGCCGACGGAGGCCGAGCTCTCCTTCGTGGAGGACCTCGCCGTCACCCGGGCTCGTCAGGGGGTCCCGATCCACGCCGTGCTCTCCGCCATCCATGTCGCCGAGCGTCGGATCTGGGCGCGGGCCAAGATCGCGGCCGCCGAGACGGGAGTCGACCCGGCGCTGGTCCTCGACGCCCGCGAGCTCTACGACGACTGGGCGCAGCAGGTGCGGGCGAGGTTGCTCCAGGCCCACGGATCCGCCGAGCTGACCGGACGTGCGGCCGACGCCCACGCCGACGCCGTCCGACGACTGCTCCAGGGCGGGTCCGCGGCCTCGCTCGCGGCCGCCGCGGCGGGGCTGCCCGCCACCGGCCTGCAGGTGCTGGTCTCACCCCACCCCGACCGGGCCGGCGTCACGCGCGCCGTCCGTCGCACCGGCGCTGGGGTCGTCGCCGACACCGGTGCCGAGGTCGTCGCCGTCGTACCCCGCGTGCCGGTCGGGCTCGCCACGGCCGCCGGACCCGTCGGCGTCGCCGGGCCGGGCACGCCGGAGGACATCGTGACCTTGCGTCGACAGGCCGCCGCGGCAGCGCGGGCCGCGCAGACGCACGGGCGCACCGGCTGCGTCGACGTGGCCGCGGTCGCCACCCTCGCCGCCCAGCAGGACCGGGGCGACCTGGCCGCCCTGCTCGTCGAGCGCCACGCGCCGGCGATCGACGGCCTCGGTCGGGTCGCCGACCACACCGTGGCCACCGTGCGCGCCTGGCTCGAGTGCCGCTGCGACGCCGAGCGTGCCGCGGAGCGCGAGTACGTCCACGCCAACACGGTGCGCAACCGCGTCGCCGCCCTCACCAGCGCGACCGGCCTCGACCCCCGCGACCCCTTCCAGGCCGTCGATCTCTGGTGGCTGTGCGTCACCTGGCAGGCGCGTCGCACCTGAACCGGCTCACGGCGCGTAGGCGGGGTCGCCGCCGGTGTCCGGGAAGGGCGAAGGCGATCATGCGGCGCAAAGTCTCACCACGAAGATCGCTCGGTCGGCGCCAGATCAGGTCGCGGTGTCTGCGGTGCGGCCTAGCCTGCCTTCATGCGACGCTTCGACGACGAAGACCTCACCGGTGCACAGTTCCGCGAATGCGACCTGAGTGGAGCACGGATGGTCGGGGTGGTCATGCAGGACGCCGAGATCGACGGACTGGTCACCAATCTCGTGGTCAACGGGGTCGAGGTGATGTCATACGTCGAGGCGGAGCTCGACCGCCGTCACCCGGTACGGCTGCTGATCCGCTCCGATGTGCCGGGCGACCTGCGAGAGGCCTGGCGGCAACTGCGGGACGACTGGGCGACGACCACCGTTCGGGTTCGGTCCATGCCCGAAAACAGCGAACATCACGGCGTCGACGGCGAGTGGTCGATGGTCGACACCCTGCGTCACCTGGTCTTCGTGCACGACTCTTGGTTCCGACGCTGCGTGCTCGGGCTCACGGAGCCGTTCACGGCCATGGGACTGGGTCCAACGTTCGTCATGGACCAGGAGGAGATCGGGCTCGACCCGTCCGCCCAACCGAGTCTCGACGAGGTGCTCGCCGTACGAGTCCGGCAGGCTTCGGAGATCGAGACATGGCTGGCCGAGGTCACGCCTGATCGGCTCGCGCGATCCGCGCCGGTGCCCGACGACGACAGGTGGCCCCCGTACGCCAAGGGGCGGACAGTGCGGCAATGCCTCGGCACGGTGCTCAACGAGGAATGGGCCCACCATGGGTTCTGCAAGCGCGACCTGGACAAACTGTCGTGTCAGGATTCTTCGCAGGGTTCATGAGCCGAGCGCGGCTCCGAGAATCGCTGCCGGAGGTCCCACCTCGATGGCCGCGGCCCAGGCAGTCGGCACGTGTGTCCGTAGGCCGATGCCCAATCCGACAACTCCGCCGCAGGAGCCAAGGACGACCGCACCCCGTTGGGCTTGACGGCCCCCGTCCGGGGGGATGTGGGGACGTTCGCTTGTCGGAGGTCCATGCTTTGATCCGCGAATGCATAGGGTCGTTGTCGGCGCGCTGGTTCGTGAAGGTCGAGTGCTACTCGTGCATCGGAATCCGAACAAACGCGCGTGCCCCGAGGTGTGGGATTTGCCCGGTGGACTCATTGAGGCTGGCGAGTCAGAACTGGGCGCGCTCACGCGGGAACTGAACGAAGAACTTGGCGTGCGGATAGCGACGGGCTCCAGGAGTTGCCTCCTCCCGCCCACGGACTCCTGCGCGCGGCTCAGATGGATGCGATGCGGAGCCACCGCGCCTGAACTTCAGCGCACGGTAGTCGGTAGGTGAACGCCGGGGCCGGTCAGCTCGCCGCGAAAAGACGTGGGTCGGTCTGGCTTTCTCGGTGCTGCCCGTTAGTTCCGGACCTGCAGCGACAGCGCGAAAAGAGTCCGCTTCCTCGCCGCCCGCGGGATGGCGGCCGCATCCCGGTGACGGTAGTCGGCATTCTCGATGCCGACCTGGAAGAGGTAGTCGGCGGACCCCCAGGCGTCCGCAGCTGCCCATTCGGTCCACCGCACACCAGCGTTGCGGTTCTCAATCCACCCGTCACCGAGGTGGTCGCGATAGAAGGCGAAGACCGCTTGCGGGGTTTGTCCGTGGCATACAGGTCGGTGAGGAAGTGGACGCCGTGGCGGTCGAGGTTGCCGCGGGGGCGGTCGTTGTGCTCGGTGGTGCGGGGGTCGGCGTGCCGGGCGAGGATCTGAGCGTCGCGTAGCGGGACGCCGGCGTCGTGGGCGTTGGTGATCGCGGCGTGGCGCAGTGAGTTCGGGCTGTGGATCGAGCCGATTCGTCTCGCACCAGGCGAACCAGCGGCGAAGCTGGTGGGCGTACAGCTGGTGGGTGTGGCCGGAGTACGGGGCCAGGCAGGAGACGGCCGCCAACTGGGCCGAAGTCTCCCTCGCTGGAGCGGCGGCAGGATGGTGTTCGACATTTGCATGCTCCCGGCGATCTGGCGATCTGGCGATCTGGCGATCTGGCGAGCAGGCCTCAGCGGCGGATGGCCGCGCGCACGTCGAGGCACCTTGCCTGACGCTAGGCCGTAGACGAGCGCGACTGGCGGCGGCAAGACGCACCCACGTGACCGCGCGACTCGGGACATGAAAGAGGGTCAGGTGCCCCTGATCGCTGCTTCCGCCATCGCCAGTCGGTCGGCGCAGCGCACAGGCATGGACGCGCCGTAGTACGGGACCGTGATCATGGCAATGAGCAGGGCCCAGCCTCGCGAGGCTGTCCAAGTGACATCGTCGACACCCAGTGCTCGTCGGAAAACTCGCCGCGCCTCTTCGTCCAAGGCCTCCCAGGCGACCACCAGGTCGACCGTCGGGTTGCCAAGAGCCAAGCCGCCGAAGTCGATCACCGCCGCCAAGCCGCCGGCGTCATTCAGCAGCAGGTTCTCGACCAAGAGATCCCCGTGATACCAGCTGTCAGCCGGCTCGACGGCGCGTGATGCGTCCACGGCCCGATCCCAAACACGGAGCGCTTCGTCGATGTCGAGGCCGATTTCGAGGCCTCGGCACTCGACAGCCGTTTCGCGGAAGTCAGCGTCGAGCTCCGAAAGCGGCAGGCCCCGATACCAGCAGAGTGCCTTGTCGTCTTTGGCCAGCTCGGGGACTTCCATGCCTCGCAGTTCGGTCAGGAACTGAACGAGGTCTTCGGCAAGCCCCTCCTGGTTGTGCCGTGGGACGGTGCGCGGGGGTGACGGGCGGGTGCCATGGAGCCACGTGGTGATCGCCCAGCGTTCGGGGTAGTCCAAGTCCGGCTCGCCGACACCGACAACCTCCGGCACGTCGACAGTCACGCGGGAGGCCACGTAGGGCAACCAGGACGCCTCCTTGTCGATGCTCGCACCGCCGCCCGGTTGTCGCGGCAGCCGCACCAGTTTGTCGTTCCCGAGCCTGAAGAGCGCGTTCGAGGAGCCAGAATCGTTCATGTGCCTGAGGTCGTCGCAGACATACTCAGGGAAGGCTCGATCAACGAGCTGTCGGACAAGCGCAACGTCGATGGGGAGCTCATCGGCGTGAAGTCGGGACACCCGGACATCCTCGCTTCCGGCGGGCCGAGAAGCCACTGGGTTCTCGCTGTCGTCACTCGAACCCGATGCGCGATCACCGGCATACAAGCATGTGGGTGAAAGCCCGGCGGCCCGGCTGGCGGCATGACGCACGCCGCGAAGTTGTGCGATCAGCGCGCGTCCGGAATGCCGCTCACGGCGTGGGCGAACTCATTCCTCGAGCCTTCCTCGGAACGAGACGAGGGGACGAACGGTGACCCTCATTCGGGCGGGGTCCCGAGAGCCGGCCAGTGGGTGCGGGCGTGGACTAGTGCGGGCCGCTCCAACGCCGAGACGAGCCTCTCGAATACTGCAGTTGCCTGAGGGCCATGCCAGTCCGATGCCAGAACTTCGGCGGGAAGTCCGGGGTCCTTGTAGGGCAGCTTGCGCCACTGGTCCAGTGCGTCGAGGTAGGTGACGAAGGCGGATGCTTGATCGGGCTGCCTGCGCTCGGCAGCAGCGACGACCGGTTCGTAAGTCGCGACGAACTCGCGATATGCCTCGTCGATCGCCGCCAGGTCCCAGCTGCCGTAGAGGAGTCTGGTGAGGTCCTGCGTGCCGTGGTAGGCGCCGACGAAGACGGCGGTGTGGGCCTCGAGGCCGAGTTCGGCGACCGCGCGTTCGGCGGCAGCGCGCATCCGCGCGGGCGCGATCCACAGCGCAGTCCCGACGTTGCCGAAGCCGAGCGATGACAGGTGGGCGCGAAGTTGCTGACGTTTGGCCCGCATGGTCTCCGGCACGCCGAAGTGGACGATGCACCAACCGTCCGCGAGGTCGGCCGGAGTACGTGCGTGCCAGATCACCTCATCCCCGGCGGCGAGTGTGTCGAGCGCGGCGGTGGTGAGGGCGTAGCCGCGGGCGCCATCACGCACCTCGGACGCCAGCCAGCCGTTGCCCTTGAGCCGGTGCACGGCGGTGCGGACGGACGGCGCGTCCAGCCCGGCCTGGGTGAGCAGGTCAACGGTGCCGGCGATCGGCATCCACGACCCGAGCGGTCGCACCACCGCCCCCAAGAAGGTGACCACTGTGGAGCGGGACTGGCGGTTCGGGTGGGTTGCGGGGCTACTGTCACTCACTGCGCGCGTTCTTTCGGCGGTCACGTCCGCACCGTGCCCTCCGGGGTCCAACGGAGGTGCACCTGGTTGTTCACGCCCTCGCGGAGCAGCTGGAGCCGCGGCGGGATCTTGTCGGTTCGCGAGGTGGGCGGCCGCCGGCGGCCGGCGGCCCACATGTCCGGCCAGTCCGCGCCCGGGCCGGCGTACTCCTGCTCGGCGGCGGCGTGCAGCGTCCAGTTCGGGTCGTAGAGGTGAGGGCGGCCCAGCGCGCACAGGTCGGCGCGCCCGGCGAGCAGGATCGAGTTGACATCGTCGTAGCTCGAGATCGCGCCGACCGCTATCACCTTCACGCCGGCGGGGGCTGCGACTCGGTGGCGGATCTTGTCGGCGAACGGGGTCTGGTAGGACCGCCCGAAGGCCGGCTTCTCGTCCTTGCTGACCTGGCCCGAGGAGACGTCGATCGCGGCGGCACCGTGCTCGCTGAAGGCGTGCGCGATCTCGACCGCGTCCTCGTCGGTGTTGCCGTCCGGCATCCAGTCGGTCGCCGAGATGCGGACGGTGACCGGCACGTGGCCGGGCACAGCCGCTCGGACGGCGTCGAAGACTTCGAGCGGGAAGCGCATCCGGTTCTCCAGCGAGCCGCCGTAGTCGTCGGTGCGCTGGTTCGAGACCGGCGAGAGGAACGAGCTCAGCAGGTAGCCGTGCGCAGCGTGCAGCTCGATGAGGTCGAAGCCGGCCTCCACGGCACGCTCCGCCGAGGCGACGAAGTCGGCGACGACGGCATCGAGGTCGGCGCGGGTGGCCTCGCGCGGCACGTGGCAGCCGGCACCGTAGGGGAGCGGCGACGGCGCGAGGACCTCCCAGTTGCCCTCATCCAGGGGCTCGTCCATGCCCTCCCACATGAGTTTCGTCGAGCCCTTGCGGCCGGAGTGGCCGAGCTGCATCCCGATGCGCGCGGTCGTCCGGTTGTGGACGAAGTCGGCGACCCGGCTCCACGCGTCGCGCTGCGCGTCGTTCCAGATCCCGGGGCAGCCGGGGCTGATCCGGCCCTCGGGGGACACGCACGTCATCTCCGTCATCACCAGGCCCGCGCCGCCGAGGGCCTTCGACCCGAGGTGCACCAGGTGGAACTCGTCGGGAATCCCGTCGGTGGCGCAGTACATGTCCATCGGCGAGAGGATGACGCGGTTCTTCAGCTCGAGATCACCGATGCGCACCGGCTGGAACATCGCCGGTGCTCCGTCCTCGCCGTCCTGGCTGCGCGCGAACTCCGCCTCCATCCGCGCCGCGAACTCGGCGTCGCGCTCCCGGAGACTCTCGAAGGTGATCCGTCGGGACCGGGTGAGCAGATTGAACACGAACTGCGCGGGGTCCTGATCGGCGTACATTCCGATGTTCTCGAACCACTCGAGCGACGCCTGGGCAGCGCGCTGGGTCGACTCCACGACCGGCTTGCGCTCGGTCTGGTAGGCCTCCAGCGCCGCCTCCAACCTCGGGTGCTCGTGAAGGCAGGCGGCCAGGGCGAGGGAGTCCTCCATGGCGAGCTTCGTGCCGGAGCCGATGGAGAAGTGCGCGGTGTGCGCGGCGTCGCCGAGCAGCACCACGTTGCCGTCGTGCCAGCTCTCGTTGCGCACGGTGTGGAAGTTGAGCCACTTGGAGTTGTTGGTGAGGATCTCGTGGCCCTGCAGTTCGTCAGCGAAGATCTCTGCGATCCGCTCGACGGCGTACTCGTCAGAGGTGCCGGGCGGCAAGCTCTCGGACTCGGTGCGGTCGAATCCTGCGCGACGCCACACGTCCTCGTGCATCTCGACGATGAAGGTCGAACCCGACTCGGAGAACGGGTACCCGTGGATCTGCATGGTGCCCCACTGCGTCTGCTTGACGAAGAACTGGAACGCCTCGAAGACCAGGTCGGTGCCGAACCAGATGTACTTGTTGTGCCGACGGTCGAGCGAGGGCCGGAACCGGTCGGCGTACTTGGTGCGGATCTGGGAGTTGAGCCCATCGGAAGCGAGTACCAGGTCGTACGACGACCGCAGCTCGTCGGGGTCGGGCGTCTCGGTGCGGTAGTGAACGGTCACCCCGAGTTCGGCGACGCGCTCCTGGAGAATCTGGAGCAGCTCCTTGCGCGACATCGCCGCAAAGCCCTGGCCGCCAACAGTGAAGGACCGCGTGTCGCCCTCCCTGTCGGTCACGGCGACGTCGATGTCGGTCCACCTGGCGAAGCGCTTCTCCATCTGCTCGTGCACGACCCGATCGGCGCCCTCGATGCTGCCGAGCGTCTCGTCGGAGAACACGACGCCGAAGCCGAAGGTGTCGTCAGGCGCGTTGCGCTCCCACACGGTGATGTCGTGCGAGGGGTCGAGCGTCTTCATCAGGGTCGCGAAGTAGAGACCTCCGGGCCCGCCACCGGCGATTGCGATCCTCATCCCGATCCCTCCGGTCCTTCGGACTCGGTCATCTGGCGCAGCTTGAAGTGCTGCAGCTTCCCGCTGGTGTTGCGCGGCATCGCGTTGATGAAGCGCACGGCGCGGGGGTACTTGTACGGGGCCAGCCGACCCTTGACGTGGTCCTGAAGCTCCTTGACCTTGCCGGCGTCTCCCTCGACGTCCTCGCGCAGCACGACGAACGCGCAGACGATCGCCCCGCGCTCCTCGTCGGGCGCCGCGACGACACCCACCTCGACGACGTCGGGGTGGTTGGCGAGCGCCTCCTCGACCTCCGGGCCACTGATGTTGTAGCCCGAGGAGACGATCATGTTGTCGGTGCGCGAGCGGTAGAAGTAGTAGCCGTCGGCGTCGCGGACGAAGGTGTCACCGGTGACGTTCCACCCGTTGACCACGTAGCCGCGCTGGCGCTCGTCGTCGAGGTAGCGGCACCCGACCGGCCCGATGACGCCGAGCCGGCCCTCCTGTCCGTCGCCGAGCTCGTTGCCATCGGCGTCGAGAATCGCGGCACGGTAGCCGGCGACCGGCTTTCCGGTGGCGCCGGGGCGGATGTCGTCACCGGCGGCCGAGACGAAGATGTGGAGCATCTCGGTGGCGCCGATGCCGTCGATCACCTTCAGGCCGATCTCCTGCTCGATCCGCTCCCACGTCGCCTGTGCCATGTGCTCGCCAGCCGAAACCGCGACGCGAAGGCCGCAGAGCTTCTCGATGCGGCCCGAGGCGAGTATCTGCTTGTACGCCGTCGGTGCGGTGGCGAGCGCGGTGACGCCGTGCTCGGCGACCAGATCGGCGAGCTGGGCCGGCGTGGCCGACTCGGTGAGAAGAGCGCACGCGCCCGCCCGGAGTGTGAAGACCACGAGCATCCCGAGCCCGAAGGTGAAGGCGAGCGGGGCGGTGCAGGCGACGAGGTCGTCGGGCTCGAGCCTGAGCACGGCGCGGCCGAAGGTGTTGTCGATCGAGAGCACGTCGCGGTGGAAGTGCGTCGTGATCTTCGGGACGCCGGTGGTGCCGGAGGTCGGTCCGAAGAGAGCGACGTCGTCGGCGGCCGTGTCGACGGCGTCGAAGTCGCCGGGGTGGCCCTCGAGGCGATGGGTGAGGTCGTCTTCGGCGTCGCCTCCGTAGGCGACGACGACCAGGTCGGGTGCAACGCTGTCGCGCACCGTGTGTACGTCGTCGACGAAGCGGTGGTCGACCAGCGCCAAGGCTGGCCGAGTCTTCTGCACGATCGGAGCCAGCTCGGTCGCGCGGAGCGCCGCCATGGTGGTGACGACGATGCCGCCGGCTTTGAGGACGCCTAGCCAGGCGGCGACGGTCCACGGGTTGTTGGGAGAGCGGAGCAGCACCCGGTTCCCGCTGACCAGACCGAGGTCGTCCACCAGCACGTGGGCGATCTGGTTGGTGCGGGTCTGCAACTGGCCGTAGGTCCAGACCTCGCCGTCGGGCGTGCGCAGGGCCGGGCGATCGGGTCCGTGCTTGGCGATGACCGCACCGAGGAGCTCAACGCCGGCGTTGAGGCGGTCGGGGTAGTGCAGCCAGTCGGTGGTGAACTCCAACGTCGGCCACTGATCGGCCGGCGGCAAGTGGTCGCGCGCGAAGGTGTCGGCGTAGCCCGACGGGCTCAGGAATGGCGCGCTCATCGGCCACTCCCGGCGCGCAGCATGCCCTCCTGGACGACGGTCGCGACGAGCGTGCCGCCGGTATCGAAGAAGCGGCCGACGGCGGAGCCGCGGCCGTCCGCGACCGCCATCGCCTCCTGCGCGTAGAGCAGCCAGTCACCCATCGACACCGGCCGGTGGAACCACATGGCGTGGTCGAGGCTGGCGGTCACGAGTCCCTCGTCGGCCCAGGCGAGTCCGAGGACCCGCAGGGCGGGCTCGAGGATCGTGTAGTCGCAGACGTAGGCGAGGGCGGCCGTGTCGCGCTGGGCCTCGGTGAGCCCCTCGACCGGACGCAGGGCGTCGTACGGCTTCACCCATATCGCCTGATGGGGCGACTGCTCGCCCTCGACGGTGAGGTAGACCGGGCCGGGGACGTGGCGCATGTCGAAGCTGCGCCCGCTCGACCAGTAGGCCTTCGACGTCTCGGTCATCGTGCCGCCGGTGCGGCCCTCGAGGTAGGCGGCCGAGGTCGGCAGCTCGTCCGGGCCCGGCACTTCGGCGGGTGCGGTTGCCTGGAAGCTGCCGCTCGGCTCGCCGGCGGCGAAGCTCGCCAGGCAGACGTAGACCGGTTTGCCGTTCTGGAAGCCTCGGACCTGGCGGGTGCTGTAGCCGCGGCCGTCGCGCAGTACTTCGACCTCGTAGCGGACCTCGGCGCCGATGTCGACAGGCCGCATGAAGTAGGAGTGCATCGAGTGCATGGACTTGCCGTCGGTCACGGTGAGCGAGGCGGCGACGAGCGCCTGGGCGACCATGTCGCCGCCGTAGGCCTTGGGCCACGGGCAAGGCTGGGTGGTGGCCGTGAACGCGCGGTCGAAGACCTCTGCCTCGCACTCGCACAGCGCTACGGCGTCGGTGAAGGTCCGCGAGGTCGGCGCCGTGGCGGTCACGGGCGGTCCGCCCAGTCGGGCAGGTCGGCGTCGTCGACCTGCGGCAAGTTGACGACGATGTTCTCCGGCGTCCGGGTGGTCATCCAGGTGAGCGGGTTGTTGCGATCGAGGTTGCACTCCACGTGGGGCATGAAGGGCGGGACGAAGACCCAGTCGCCCTCAGACATGTCGATGTAGTCCTCGAAGCGCTCGCCGAAGTAGATCCGCGCCCGGCCGGAGAGCACGAAGCCACCGGTCTCGGCCTCGCCGTGGTGGTGAGGGGCCGAGCGGTAGCCGGCCAGGTTGCGCACCTGGCCGAACCACAGCTTCGTCGCCGGCGTGTGCTGGATGCTGACGCCGCTGACGCGGGTGGCGCCCTCGCTCTGCCCGGTGAGGTCGGGCTCCTGCCCGGCGCGGGTGACGAACGGGACGACGAGCCCCGACTCGTTGGCGTACGTGGAGGCGTCGCCTTCGAGAACGTAGTTGTCGAGGTTGGGATCCATGGGAGTCCTGTTCTGTGCTGGATCTGGGCGGACGCTGGTCGTGCCTGGTGTCAGGCGGTGAGGCGGACGGTGTTGGTGAGGGTCCCGATGCCGTGTATCTCGGTCTCGACGACATCGCCGTCGGCCAGGCAGGTCGGCGGGGTCATGCCCATGCCGACTCCTCCGGGTGTGCCGGTGAGGACGACGTCGCCGGGGCGCAGCACCGTAAAGGTCGAGATGTATGCCAAGAGGTCGGGGCAGTCGAAGACGAGCGTGCGGGTGTTGCCGCGCTGACGCTCCTCGCCGTTGACGCGGCAGATCACCTCGACGCCCTCCACTGGGTCGAGGGCGTCCGGCGGGACGATGACGGGGCCGATGGGCGTGGTGGCGTCCCAGGCCTTGCCCTGGAACCACTGGAGCGTCCGGTTCTGCCAGTCGCGCACGGAGATGTCGTTGGCGACGGTGTAGCCACCGATGGCCCGTTCGGCCTCAGCGCGGGTTGCGCCGCGGATCTCGATCCCGACCACAACGGCCAGCTCGGCCTCCCAGTCGACCTGGACGCTGCGAGGAAGCACGATGTCGGCGCCGTCGGGGACGAGCGTGTCGGCGTACTTCGCGAAGAGAGTCGGGTGAGTCGGGAGCTCGCGGCCCATCTCGAGGATGTGGTCGGCGTAGTTGAGGCCGCAGCAGATGACCTTGCCTGGGGAGGCGAGAGGAAGGGCGTGCGCACCGGACGGCATATTTCATTCTCCTCACGAACGTTGCGCGATTGTCAATAGATGTCCTAGGGTCCCGGCATGGCTTCCCACCTCGCGCCGATTCCCGTCAATCCCGCGTCGCTGCCGGCGCCGAGCGGCTACTCCCACGGCACTTTGAGCGGGAACACGCTGTACCTGGGAGGGCAGACGGCGCTCGACGCCGACATGCGCATCGTCGAGGGCGGCATCGTCGAGCAGTTCCGCCAGGCCTTCGGAAACGTGCTGACGACGCTGCGCGAGGCAGGCGGGGTCCCGGAGGATCTGGTCTCGATCACGATCTACCTCACTGACATCCCCGACTACCAGGCTCACGGCCGCGAGATCGGTGCCGTGTGGCGCGAGCTCGCCGGGCCGGTCTATCCCGCGATGGCGGGCATCGGCACCGCGGGGCTGTGGCAGCCAGAAGCGCTCATCGAGATCCTCGGCGTTGCTGTCATTCCTGACGAGCGATTGGCGCGTCCGGCAAGCTGAGGGCGTCCGTCGTTACGAATGTCGGTAGCAGGGAAGATCGGGGTCTGGGTGGTCGGCCGCGAAGTTCTCGGCGGCGTCGTCGTCGATGAGGACCTGGTCTAGGAGCCATTCGACGGCGCGGCGCTTGGCTCGGACATCACGCAGGGCGTGCCAGGCAGAGATGAGCTCGGGGTGGTGCTCGTAGAGCTCGTTCTTGAACCGTCGGAACGCTCCCCGTCCCTGAAGCGCCCTGGCCAGGCGTCGGCCGGCCGCGTCGTCGCTGATGCCCTCAGCGAAGTCGGCCATGTCCTGGTACCAGACGTACGACGGGATCGGGTCGATGGGAATGAGGTCCAGATCGTCGATCTCGACGGGGTTCTCACCGTCGATGCCTGTGTCGCTGGTCCAGAACGCCACCTGGCCCGTTCGCGGGTCGAGCAGCCAACGGTGTTCGTAGTCGGTCTGATCCGCGAGCGCGGTGGCGATCTCCTCAACGTCGATGCCGGCCAGGTCGAACATCTGCCCGGGTAGAACGCGAGTCCAGCGCCCTGGAAGGACGTCAGGACCGAGACGAGCCCAGGTGCGAAGTCGCTGCGGTGTGACGCGCCGCTGTCGTGATGGCCCCCGCCGCCTTACCTAGAGTCGGAGGGTGTCACACCTCCAGCGTCTGAGCGTCGATCACAATTCGGCCGTACTCGTCTTTGAGCTGGAGAACAGGTCGTACTTCGCCAGCTCCATTTCGGACCGCGGCGAAGAGTACTTCGATCACTTCGCTGAGCGGCAGGCCGAGTTGTTGGTGGAGCAGGAGGCGGGCGAGTGCGCGTGCTACGTGCTCGTCGACGACGCCGGATCAATCCTCGGCCGATTCAACCTAAGAGGCATCAACGACAGCTCTGCCGTACTCGGCTACCGGGTGGCCCAGCGCGTCGCGGGGCGGGGCGTTGCGACGGCGACTGTCGACCGGTGGTGCAGATGCGCCGCGAGCGCGCTCGGACTGCACACGATCCGTGCAGCCACGTCTGACGCCAACATCGCCTCGCAGCGTGTCCTGGTCAAGGCCGGTTTTGTTCTGCTCGGTCGAGCCAACCCCGCTGAGCTCGGCGGGAAACCGGGCAGTTGGTATGAGCGGCGGATCGCGCGGTGATGATCGGCCGGACCCGGTGTGCGCGCCCCGGGGCCACGCCCTCACTGTCGGGACTCGGCGTGCCGGCCGGCCAGCAAGCGGTATGACGCGGTAAGTGGCCGGGCGACCGCGGTCGGTTGCCGAGCATCCCGCGGTCCACAGGGTCACGAGCCAGTCGTCGGCGGGAAAGAGTCGACGGCCGGCGACGCTGCGTCTCGGCCGTTATCGAACCATTAGCGTGGCGGGATGAGCGACGAGATGACGGCCACGGTGTCGGCGTTGACGAGTGACGAGGCGTTCAGCTACTTCGCTCGTGGGCATGCACGAGTCGACTGGAGTTCGGTCCCGACGGCGATCCCGCTGACCGGCGGAGGCCGCGTCCGCTTCGACCGGCGGCGGAGGCAGGCCGTGATCGAGCACCCGCGCGGCGGCACCACCGTCTTCGACCTCGGCCGGCATGACCGAACACGTCCCGCGTCGGCGATCCTCACGGCGGACCTGGTGGCCGCGCGCGAGGGACCCTCCTGGCCGCTTCGCCACCAGACCGCGTTCGAGAGCCCGTTCGGCGAGCTCGCCTTCCGCGACCCGACCGATCCGAAGCGGCGGAGGGGAACGGCGCTCGCGCCGGGAGGGACCGTACGCACGTGGCGGTTCGTCGACGCCGCGGGCCGGCCCCGTCTGCTGCTGGCCGGGCTGCCCGAGAAGGTGAGGGCCTTCCACGCGTTCACCATGCACGACGGATCGCGCTACGCCTCGCTGCGCACGGACTCTGGCCTTGGCTGCTTTTACGACGCCAGCCGCGCCGGCTTCATGCACGCGGTCACCGACCAGGCGATCGACGATGCTCGCGCGCAGGGCTTCAGCGAGGTCCGGAGCAACGCAGGCGTCGTCGGCGTCCTCTTCGACTGCGGAGCTCCCGGGGAGTACCTGGCGCTGTCCGGCCACAATCGGGACGGGAGCCTGACCTGCATCGCAGTCGATCTTCGCCGGCCGCCCGTCAAGAACGGCACCATCGCCGATCCCCAGCCGTGACGACCTTCCGGTCTCTGGCGCGAGGAGCGTTGGCGAGCCCAACCCAGCCTGGGGTGAACGTCCCTGCGCGGTCCCCGTACGCGGCGGATAGACGCAACCGAGCAGATCGTGGCGGGATACAGCGACTGTGCCGGCCACATCCGGTCAACGGATCGAAGCACGCGGGCGACGAGTAATCAGAGGCCGGGAACCGGCCGGGATGGCGGCGTCCACTCACGCCTGAGCAGCCCGTAGACCCGCGAGTCCGACACGTCGCCGTTTACGACGCAGTCTTCTCGCAATGTCCCTTCACACACGAATCCCAGTTTCTCCAGGACGCGGGCAGATGCCGCGTTGCGCGTATCGGTTTCGGCCTGGACTCGATTCAGGTCCAGTGAGTCGAATCCCCACTCCAGCAAGGCACGCGCGGCCTCCGTCGCATAGCCGTGGCCCCATGCTGCGTCATCGAAGCAGTAGCCCATCGACGCGCTGCGGAACTCCGGGTTCCACCGGGTAAGACTGCACCAGCCGATGAACGCCCCGTCCGAAATACGGTCCACGGCCAGCCGCGTCCCGGTGCCTTCCTCTGCCATCTGCCGGCATGCCGCAATGAACCGCTCGGCGCGCCCTGGTTCGCTCCACGGCGGCGAGTCCCAATAGCGCAGCACGTAGGCATTGCTGTGCAGCGCGAAGAGGGCGTCCGCATCCGCCTCGTTGAAAGGACGCAGCAGGAGGCGAGCGGAGTGCAGGGTGGGGGTGGGTAGCGACATCCGCGTCATCTCCGTCTCGTGTTCGGTGAACGCCAACCCGACATCCTGGCCGGACCACTCGCAACGGGTTTTCTCGGGGGGCGGGCAGAACGGCGGGCCCGGTTGTCGGCCAGATCCGGTAGACGCCCAGCGCGCGACTGGCGGCAGTGTGACGCACGTCCGCTGCTATCGGAGGGGTGCCACTCAAGCTCTCCGGCTGATGGGACTGGCTGGGATCGCTTCGCGTCAGCTGGCCGCGTCGCGGACGAGTGCGGTGTCGACGAATTGTTCGAACCGGACGATGAGTCCGCTTCGCACGATGAAGTGATGGGCCACCCGCACAGCCAGGGCCTTGCTGGTGGTCCGGTTCCGGGCTGTGTAGCGGGCGAGCACGACGATGTTCTCGCCGTCGACGACGTAGATGTCGTCATGCGCGGTCCAGTCGTCCCACACGGCGGCCAGCTTCTCCATGACGTTGGCGGTCACGCCTTCGGGTGTGCGGTAGGTGCCGGCGAGCGGGAATCCCGCCATCTCGGTCCACTCGACATCCGGGGCGAGCGTTGCGCGCAGGGCATCCAGGTCGCCGGCCGCCGAGGCGAGGTACTGGCGTCGTACGACGTCGGCCGGGCCTGGTTCTGGGATCAGCCCCATGTCATCTCGTCCGTGGCGACCTTGGTGCCGAGGCTTGCGGCGATCTTCAGTCCGGCGTCCGGGTAGGCCGCCAGGAGTGATGCCTCGGCATCGGCTGCGTCTGCCGATGCGGCGACGGTCTTCTCGAAGAGCTCGAGGTAATCGCGGGTGTGGCTGATGGCGGTCAGGTCCGTCGGGGCGCCGGCGGTCCGGTGGCCCGCGACGACGTACGCCGGGTCGAGCGCCTCCAGTTCGTCCAGTACGCGGATCCACTCGGCCCTCAGCTCCGGGGTGGCGCTGTCGGCGGTCCACACGTGGAGTCCCTCGAACAGCAGCACGCCGCCGAACAGTGAGCGCGATGCCGGCTCGAACAGGTGCCACGACCGGTCGCCGAGCAGGTCGCTGCCGCGTCGTACCTCGATCGTGGTGCCATCGACGGTAAGCGAGGTCGCGGTCAGCGGGGTCAGGGCGACCAGGCGGGTCGGCAGGTTCGGACCGAGGTGCGCCCACGCCCGGAGCTTGCCCTCGTAGCTGTGCTTGATGTGCTCGATGACGCCCTGCGGAGCCAGGAAGACGGCTTCTGGGAAGGCGTCGGCGATGACCTCGGCTCCGAAGTAGAAGTCCGGGTCCCCCGCGCTGACGACCACGGCCGTGAGTCGCTTGCCCGAGTCGAGCACCTCGGCGACTATCCGGTGACCGTCCGCGCGCGTGAATGCCGCGTCGACCACCAGCGCCTCGGTCTCTCCGGTGACCAGCACGCTGGTCTTGTTCAGCGACGAATCCGCCGCATCGATAACGGTGTACGTAAGGTTTGACATGCTGGTAACCGTAGGACCAAGCCGAACGACATTCACGGTGACGACGGGAACGCTGATGGTGAGAATGGGACATTCTGCTGTCCGCCGCGTGCGTTTCCGCCCGCCCGATGCGAGCGTGGGCGACATCGAGATGAACACGCTGCGAGGGATCCGTGACCGCGGCGGGCCCCATGAGTTCCTCACCCCCCAACGCCTGGACTTCGACCTGCTCGTGCACATCGAGAGCGGCTCCGCCCGGCACACCGTCGACTTCACCGACTACACCTTGGGAGCCGGCGACGTCTTGTGGGTGCACGCAGGCCAGGTCCACCACTGGGGAGCGATCGCCGACGTCGAGGGCTCGGTCGCGATGTTCGGCGCCCACACCGTGGACGAGCGCACCAGGGATCTCATCAGGTCGCACCTGGATCGCCCACGAAGCCACTGGCCCGCGGCCGACCTGGCGGGCACACCCGTCTCGCAGGCCCTCGCCTTGTTGGTCCTCACCTCCACCGACCCACAAGCCACAGAGCGCACAGGTCTACGTCAGGTCGCGCTTGCCCATTGCCTCGCCGTGCTCCTCGTCCAGCTCGCCCTCGTCGAACCGGCCGGCGCCGCGCCCGCTCCCGGGCCGACCCACGAGGCCTACACCTGGTTCCGCGACCACATCGAGGAGCAGTTCCGGAGCTGGCACAAGGTCAGCCAGTACGCCGACCGTCTGGGCTACTCCACCCGCACCCTCAACCGCCTCGCGCGACAGCACACCGGCATGTCAGCCAAGGAGCTCATCGACGAGCGCGTCGTACTGGAGGCGAAACGGCAGCTCAGCCACGCCGACGACTCGGTTTCGGAGATCGCCCAGCAGCTCGGCTTCGACGACGCGTCGAACTTCTCCTCGTACTTCCGGCGCCAGACCCAACTGACACCGGGCACCTTTCGAAGCCAGAGCCGCTCAGCCGGTACGGACCCCCAAGAGGCGTGATCGGTCACAACACGCCGCCGCCCGCCGACTGCCTGGTGCCGATCGTTCGGGGCGGATAGACGCACCTGCATCGACAGGGCCGCCCTCGGTAACGGAAGAAGATCAGGCCGGGACGGAGATTCCCTGCAGCCAGGCCTGCCAGGCCGGCTCTTCGCGCCGCACGTAGTCCGCCGCTTCTGCGGAGAACAGGTACGCCCGCACGCCCGCCGTCGCCTTGCCGCCGCCCTCGTCCCACGCGAAGACGCTGAGCATTCCGGGCACCGGCGCGGTGAGCCGGACCAGCGTCTGCCGCTCACCGACGCGTTCGACCGTGCCGGTGGCGCCGCGCACCTCGACCGTGGCGCCCTCGTCGCCCAGCCCGAGCGCGTCGTGCAGGGTTGACCAGAGCGCCTCCGCGTCGCCGGGGTGGGAGGCGGTGGCCTCCAGGTGTGTGGCCTCCTGGCCGGGGAAGTGCGACAGGTAGAGGCGCAGGTTGTCGAAGAACGGCATCCATCCGGGGGCCATGGTGTCCCAGAACTCCGACTCCCAGGCGGCGCCGGTTCCGAAGCCGCTGCTGGTGACGCGCACGATGCAGGTTCCGCCGGACTGTGCCTCGACGAGGAACTCCGACGTCAGCGGGCTGAGCGCATCGGGGTCCTTGCCCATGAGGGCGGCCCAGTCTTCCTCGTAGACGAGGCGGCGCGGCGGCTCCCATGCGGTGACCTGGCCGTCCGAGCCCATCTCCGGGCCCATGGTGAAGTGCAAGGAGCCGCCTTCGCGCTCCTCCATCTCGGTCGGCGCGAACCAGGCGCTCATGCCCTTGGCGGTGGCGATGGCTTGCCAGACCTGCTCCGGGGTGCCCGGGACCTGGACGCTGAACTCCAGGCGGTACGGGACGTTCGGGGTGGTGCTCATAGGTTCTCCTCAGGAAGGGGGTGGGCGGCGACGAGGAGCCGGTGCGGGCGCCCGTCGTCGTGGTGGTAGCGAGCGGCCAGGTCGAGCACCGCGGCGGTCAGGTCGTCGGCGAAGGCAGCCCGGTCGGCGGCCGACCGGAAGCCGATCTGCGTGTCGATGGTCAGCGTCGGCAGGCGCTTGCCGGACGCGCCTGCCCGGCGCGCCAGGGCGCCGATCTCGCGCACCAGCCGACCGGCCAGCGCGACGAGGTAGCTTGCCGACAGGTGGTCGGCGTTGGCTTCCGGATCGGCGGCGGACGCGCTGACGGCCGCCGGCGACACGACGTACGACGCCGCCGACGCCTGCAGCACCCGCTCGGTGATGCCCCCGTGCCGGCGCTCGCCGGACAGCTCCACCAGCCCGTGCGCCTCGAGCGCCTTGAGGTGGTAGTTGACCCTCTGGCGCGCGATGCCGACTCGGGCGGCGAGCCCGGCGGCGGAGGCCGGGACGGCCAGCTCGCCGAGCAGCCGGGCCCGGACCGGATCCAGCGCGGCGGCGGCTGCCTCCGCGCTCTCGATGATCTCGACGTCCTGCATGTCGCCACCATCCCCTTGACAATAAATCTTGTCAAGGGGGTGCCCTCGGCATGGTCACGAGGAGGTGCAGGGGTGCGCATCTACGGCTCGGGGCCACGACTCACCCAGCGAGCATCAACGCTCGGGGTACTCGTCTCGACACCCGTGCTGTAGACGCGGCGGTATGCAGCGTCGATCCGACGGACGGGAGCGAGACGATCCACGTCCGGTCGGTGACGACGCGCACGCGTCGGTGGGCTCAGGACCAGTAGACGACGACCTTGTCGCCGACGGACACCTGGTCGAACAGCGAGGCCAGCGCGTCGTAGTCACGGACGTTCACGCAGCCGTGTGATGCGCCGGCGTAGCCACGGGCGGCGAAGTCCGAGGAGTAGTGCACCGCCTGACCGCGGCTGAAGAACATCGACAGGGGCATGGACGAGCCGAAGAGGTTCGACACGTGGTCCGCGTCCTTCCAGTACACGTGGAACAGGCCCTCGCGGGTCGGCGTGTACTGCGCGCCGAAGCGGACGTCGAGGCTGCTCAGCACCCGGCCGTCCACGACCCAGCGCAGGCTGCTCGTGGACTTGTCGATGCACAGCGCGCGCCCGGTGGTGCATCGCGGGTCGAGCGCGGAGCCGTCTGCGGGGTCGGGCGCGCGGTTGTGCAGCGCGTCGGCGGTCGGCTCGGAGGTCATCGCCTCCAGCAGGTCCAGGGTGCGCTGGTCGACCTCCCCGGTGACCGGGATCCCGCGCTTGGCCTGGAAGCCGCGAACGGCCTCGTCGGTCTGGTCATCGAAGGTGTCGTCGACGTCGCCGAAGAACCAGGCGATCTGGCGGAGTCGTGCCTCCAGCTCGCGCACCTCGGGACCGTCGTCGCCAGGGCCGATCAGCGTCGGGCCGGGCTTGTTGAACAGCTCGGCCCCGGTCGGCTCGTTGCTCATCGCGACCAACCGCTTCCAGGTGCGTGGGTCGACGACCCCGGTCGCCTCGAAGCCGCGCTTGTCCTGGAACCCGCGCACGGCCGTCCGGGTCGCGGCGTCGTAGTCGCCGGTGGTCATCGGAGCGAACCAGGCGAGCTGGGCCAGCCGTGCCTGCAGCTCGCGCACCTGCCGGCCGCGGTCGCCCGGCTCGAGCACCGGCTCGGGCTCGGGCACGGGGTCGATCGTGGCCACCGGGGCGACCTCGCGATCTTCGAGGTCGTGCCGCGCAGTCGGCTGCACTGCGACGGGCTGCACTGGTGCGACCTGCACCGGCTCGAGTGGCTCGCCGGACCGCGTCGGCCCCGCTTGTTCGCTGCCGGCGAGGCCGAGCACGCCGTACGCCGTGCCTCCGCCGGTGACCAGCACGGTGAACATCGCCAAGGCGACGGCCAGGCGGCGGGCAGAGTTCCTCATCGTGTGTCCCCGTTCACGTCATCTCGTCGTGCGCACCGGGCGGTGCAACCTCATCCGTATGACGCCGCGACCCTCCTCAAGGTTGCGTCAGTCCGGCCCGGGTGCGCGAGCCGACACGCCCGGGCTTGGGTCGGCTCCGTCAGGTCGTTATCCTGGAACGAGCGGGGGACACGCACGATCAGCGCACGTCTGCGCACATCCCACCTTGTTTCGCCCACCGGGCCGCCTCGTGCGATCCGGGCGCTCCCGACGACGACGACGGGACCCGGGCGACATCGCCCCATCGCGGTTCGATCCGCCCCGTCCCACGGTCTTCGCGCCGACGCCCCGGTTGGTGTCCAGCCGTGCTCATCCCTCTTGGAGTCCCAGCTATCGCCACGACGCCCTTCGATCGACCTGCCCATTCCTCGCGGGCGACAGAGCCCGCCGGCGCCGCCCACGGCGCTGCATCCGCACGCGCCAGCTCGCCGTCCCTGATGATGCTGGTGCTGTTGGCCACGCTCGGCGTCCTGGCCTACGCCAGCTTCTTGCTGCGCCCCTCGAGCCACGGCGACCTGCTGCCGTTCGTGCTGGTCATCACCGCCGAGACCTGGCTGATCGCCCAGGCGCTGCTCGCCCTCTGGACGATCCTCTCCAGCGGGTACGACGCCCGCGACTTTGCCTACCACGCGGCGCGGCGCAACCTGTTCGACCGTTCCTGGGTCATCGGCGACGAGACGGCTGACGACCCGCGACAGTGGCCGCTGACCCTGCACGGCGAGGAGGCGACCGTCGACGTGTTCATCACCACGTACGGCGAGGACCTCTCCGTCATCCGTCGGACCGTCGCGTCCGCACTGGCCATCCGTGGGCGCCACCGGACCATCGTTCTCGACGACGGCAAGTCCGACGAGGTCCGCGCGATCGCCGAGGAGCTGGGTGCGGAGTACATCCGCCGCGACGTGAACACCGGCGCGAAGGCCGGCAACATCAACCACGCGCTGTCGCTCACCGACGGGGAGTTCTTCGTCATCCTCGACGCGGACTTCGCACCCAAGCCCGAGTTCCTGCACGAGACCCTTCCGTACTTCGCGACCGACAAGGTCGCGTTCGTGCAGAGCCCGCAGACCTACGGCAACCTGCACACGGTCCTCTCGCGAGGTGCCGGCTACCTGCAGTCGGTCTTCTACGCGCTCATCCAGCCGGGCAAGAACCGGTTCAACGCCGCGTTCTGTGTCGGCACGAACGTCGTGTTCCGGCGCAATGCGGTGGCCGACATCGGCGGGATCTACGAGGAGTCGAAGTCCGAGGACATCTGGACGTCCATCCTGCTGCACGAGCGAGGCTGGCAGTCGATCTACACCCCTCAGGTGCTCGCGATCGGCGATACCCCCGAGACCGTCGAGGCCTACAGCAAGCAGCAGCTGCGCTGGGCGACCGGTGCGTTCGAGATCTTGCTCCAGCACAACCCGCTCAGCCGCAAGCGGAAGCTGACGCCGGACCAGCGGATCCAGTACTTCATGACCGCGACGTTCTACCTCAGTGGGATCGCGCCGGCACTGCTGCTGCTGGTCCCGCCGCTGCAGATCTACTTCGACCTGACGCCGGTTGCCCTCGGCGTGCCCATGACCACCTGGTTCCTCTACTACGCCGGCTTCTACTTCATGCAGATCGTGGTGGCCCTCTACACCATGGGGTCGTTCCGGTGGGAGACGTTGATGCTGGCGTCCTCGTCGTTCCCGATCTACCTGCACGCGTTCTGGAACGCCTTGACCCGTCGTGACCGGCAGTGGCACGTCACCGGACGAACCGGCAAGGCGACGTCACCGTTCAACTTCACCCTCGCCCAGACCCTGGTGTTCCTGTTCCTTGCGTTGACGACGGTCGTCGGAACCTGGAAGACCGTGGTCACCGGAGAACTGAGCCTGGCGCTGGTCTGGAACGTGCTGAACACCGTGGTGCTCGGAACCTTCTTGTCGGTCGCCTACCGCGAGGCCCGTGCCGATCGCCGCAGGCGACGCCTGGAGCGGCGCCACGAACGCCTGCAGGCTCGCGGCGGCAAACGCCGCACCACCCGGCTTCCGGCGCCGGCGCCGGCGCCGACCGCCGACCCCTCGACCCACCTCGTAGGAGGCGCACGATGAACTTCCTGACCCGAATCAAGTACCTCCTCGGCGTCCTTGCGGTCGCCGGGGCAGTGGCAGCGCTCACCCTCTACATGAACACCCGGATCAGCACGGTCCAGGACGTCAGCGCCACCGTGAAGTCCCAGGAGTACAAGGTCGGCACCGCGTACAGCGGCGTCGTCGTGGGTCACTTCGTCGATGTCGGCGACGAGGTGGACGCCGGGGACGAGATGTTCGTGGTGAAGAGCAACCAGCTGGCCCGCGACATCGCGAACGATGCCGTCGACCCGAAGAAGTCCCCGTTCGACATTCGGGACGACAACAAGCTGATCCTCCGCGCCACCTCAGCCGGGAAGGTGGTCGCGGCCCGCCCCCTCCAAGGAGCGTTCGTGACCGCGAACACGACCCTGGCCCGCGTCCAGGTGCAGGGGAGCGGCTTCGTGCAGGCCGACTTCCGGCTCACCCCGAAGGAGTACGCGCTGATGCGACGCGTCGACCACGCCACCATCACCTTGCCGAACCAGCGAAAGCTCGACGCGCGGATCACCCAGGTGAGCGTGCGCACCAGCGGGGAGCAGGCCGAGACCCGGCTGCGCGCCGAAGCGCCGCAGCTGAACAACCGGGGCCTGTTCGCGACCGGCACTCCGGTGGACGTCCAGGTCCGCCTGCGCAAGGACGGTCTGGTGCAATCGGTCAGGGCCGCCGTGCGCGGGCTGTTCACCCCGAGCGGTGATGCCTGATGGGTACCCGCCGAGCACAACTGACCGGCCTCGCGGTCGTCGTGGTCGCCACCGCGACGGTCATCGCCGCGGTGGGCCTCCTCATGCCCGCCCAGCAGCCGCACGACGACCCGCAGCCGGCCGCGGGCGGCTGGTCCCGCGTCGGTGGGCAGGCGCCGGACGGGTGGGACCCGGCGGCTGTCTCGCTGCCCCACCACCGGGGCGCGCCCCCGAAGGTGCGCGCCGTCGACGGGCTGCCCCCTCCCACGAACCGCTGGTACTCCGGCATGTTCTTCGGAGACACCCCGCAGCCCGTCTTCGCTCTCCCGCTCGCGATGCAGGCCGCCCCGGACGGACTCGCCGTGGGGCTGCCCAAGGTCTCCGCGAGCGACGCCACGGTGAGCGGTCCCTTCGCCCCGGAGCTGCGCGTCGGCCTGCCGACCGACGGCTTCGAGGCGCTGCGGGCCGACCCGGTCTCGGTGACGTCGGCGTTCACCTCCTCCGGCCAGCGTCGCGGGAAGCTCACGATCGCCGAGGGCTGGCCGTACGCCGGCTACACCGCGGTCCGCGACCAGACCGTCACGTTGCCGGCCGACCTCCGGCCCCGGGGCCACGGGCGCTGGCTCGCACAGGACGTCGACGGCACGACGTACGGCGTGGCCGTCACGCACCGCGACGGGTCACGCCGCAGCGTCTCCTCCTCGAACGCCTCGCTGAGGCTCCGGGCCGGTGAGAGCCTGCTGCTGTTCGCCGGGCCGGACCATCGCACCGCCCGGGTCCTCGCCAAGGGCGCCGTCCCGATCCGCGGAGTCACCGTCCGTCGCAAGCTCAGCGGTGACACGGCGCTCACCCGGCTCACCTACCGCACCCGGGGCCACCGCCCCACCGTGCTGGCCTCGATGCCGCACCAGCAGGTGCGGCACCCCAGCAACGCCGTCGGCGCGATGACCTCGGTCTACGGCCCGCAGAAGCTGTACTCCGGCCGCTCGGTCACCTCCTCGGTGCCGCGGGTGCGACCCGACGGCACGCTGAAGCTGTCCGGCCTGTCCGACGCCGACCGCGCCGAGCTGCGCGACCAGGTGCGCAAGGACGCGTCGGTCGAGCTCGCCGGCCCGGCTCTGCCCACCGACACCTACTTCGGCGGCAAGGCGCTGTACCGGATCGCGCAGCTCACGCGGCTCGCCGAGGCGAGCGGCGCCGACAAGGCCGCCGCAGATCTCCGCGACTACGCGACGAAGCAGCTGGACGAGTGGCTGACGAGCTCCGGCAAATGTCCGGCGTCCCAGACGCGCTGCTTCTACTACGACACCGGGTTCCGCGGCGTCGTGGGACGCGAGGCATCGTTCGGAGCGGACGAGTTCAACGACCACCACTTCCACTACGGGTACTTCCTGGCTGCGGCCGCCCTGCTCGGCGAGGGACACCCGGACCTCGTGGACCGGTGGCAGCCCGTCCTTTCAGCCCTCAGCGAGGACATCGCCGCACCCGCGGGCAACCGCGACCTGCCCGCGCTGCGCACCTTCGACCCCTACGCCGGCCACTCGTGGGCCTCGGGAGTCTCCCCGTTCGCGGACGGGAACAACCAGGAGTCCAGCTCCGAGGCGGTGAACGCGTGGAACGGACTGGCGCTCTGGGCCCGCCTCGACGGCCGGCGGGACCTCGCGCGCCAGGCCACCTGGCAGCTCAGCCTGGAGGCGGCGTCGGCCCGGGCCTACTGGCTCGAGCCGCAGCAGCGGCCGGACGCCTTCGGCCACCCCTTCTTCTCGCTCAACTGGGGCGGCAAGCGTGACTGGGCCACCTGGTTCAGCGCGGACCCCTCGGCGATCCTGGGCATCCAGGTGATCCCGGCCCCGCCCGTGTTCGACGCGGTCGCGGCCACTCCGAGCCGGGTGCGGGCGAACGTCGCCGACGCGACGCCGGACGGTTTCGACGTACCGTTCGGGGACTATCTCGCGATGTACCTCGCGACCGCCGATCCCCAGCGGGCCTTGAAGATCGGGCGCGGCCTGCCCGACTCGTCGATCGACGACGGCGACACCCGAAGCTACCTGCTGGCCTGGCTCCTGGTGCACGCCCGGGGGAAGTAGCCGGACCGGTCCGGCGAGGGCGCCTGCGGTGACGGCGCAGGTTCCCTAGAGTGGGGGCGTGGTCGACATCGTGGGCGCTGACTACTACGGGGCGTACGCCCCGCTGGTGACGATTGTCGTCGTCGGCGTGCTGCTCGTCGGGGCGATGTTCGGCGGCAACTGGCTGCTGCGGCCGTCGTCGCCCACGGCCCAGAAGCTGCTCACCTACGAGTGCGGGGTCGATCCTGTCGGCGAGGGGTGGGCGCAGACACACGTGCGCTACTACGTCTACGCCTACCTCTACGTGATCTTCGCCGTCGACGCGGTGTTCCTGTTCCCGTGGGCGACGGTGTTCGCGGGCCTCGGCTGGGTGAGCGTCGCGGAGATGGGCGTCTTCGTCGGCTTCATCGCGGTCGGGCTCGTCTACGCCTGGCGCAAGGGGGTGCTGGTGTGGACGTAGGTTTCGAGACGGCCTCGCAGGCTCGGCCTCCTCAACCCCCGGATCTGGGGATGCCGTCGATCGGGCCGCTGCAGAAGCTGGCGCCGAAGCCGGCGCGCTACCTGCTCAACTGGGGCCGCAAGTATTCCCTGTGGGTGTTCAACTTCGGCCTGGCCTGCTGCGCGATCGAGTTCATCGCCACCTCGATGGCCCGCCACGACTTCATCCGGCTCGGCGTGATCCCGTTCGCACCGGGACCTCGCCAGGCCGACCTCATGGTGGTCTCCGGCACGGTCACCGACAAGATGGCGCCTGCGATCAAGCGCCTCTACGAGCAGATGCCGGACCCGAAGTACGTGATCTCGTTCGGCTCCTGCGCCAACTCCGGAGGCCCCTACTGGGACTCCTACTGCGTCACCAAGGGCGTGGACCAGATCATCCCGGTCGACGTCTACGTGCCGGGCTGCCCGCCGCGACCCGAGGCGCTGCTGCAGGGGATCCTCAAGCTGCAGGAGAAGATCGACGGCGAGTCGCTCAAGGAGCGCTACCGGGCCACCGACGCGGCCTCGGTGCGACGCGGGATCATGCTTCCGCCGGCGGAGGGCCAGCAGCCCGAGGTCGACCCGATCGGCGGGCTGGTGCTGTGAGCGACACCCACTGGCCGGGCCGGGTGCGGGCCGCGTTCGCCGACGACTTCGAGGACGCCGCCACGGTCGAGGACGGCTTCGGGCCGATCTCGGTCGACGTGCCCGCGGAAAGCTGGACGGCGGCGCTCGCGCTCGCCCGCGACGGGCTCGACTGTTCCTACTTCGACTTCCTCACCGCGGTGGACGAGGAGGACCAGGGCTTCCGGGTGGTCTGCCACGTCGCCGCGTACCGACCCCGTGGCGTCGACCACCTGATCGTGCGAACGCTGGTGCCGCGAGACGCGCCGGTGCTGGCCACTGCCGTCGAGGTGTACGCCGGCGCCCGGTGGCACGAGCGCGAGACCCACGAGATGTTCGGCGTGGACTTCACCGCCGGCGGCGAAGTGCTCGTCCTCGACAAGCTGCTGCTGCCCGAGCAGTTCGAGGGACACCCGCTGCGCAAGGAGTTCGTGCTGGCGAGCCGGGTGGCGAAGTCGTGGCCCGGCGCGAAGGAGCCCGGCGAGTCCGACCACGAGCCGTCGGCGGCCGCGCCCGGACGCAGACGCACCCGCCCGCCCGGCGTGCCCACTCCCGAGGAGTGGGGGCCGCGCCCGGTCGCCGAGCAGGTCGCCGAGCAGGAACCAGCCGCCGGGCCGGAGCAGCGCGATGAGTGACGGCCTCGAGCTCGCGCTGCGGCTGGCCGTCGTGCTGGCCGCGTTCCTCGTCGTGCCGCTGCTCGTGGGGCAGATCGAGCACAAGGCGATGGCGCACATGCAGGGCCGCGTCGGACCGATGTACGCCGGCGCTTTCCATGGCTGGGCGCAGCTCGTCGCCGACGGCGTGAAGTTCGTGCAGAAGGAGGACGTGGTCCCGGCTGCGGCGGACCGGATGGTGTTCAAGATCGCGCCGGCCGTCGCGCTGCTGCCCTACCTCGTCGCGATGCTGGTGATCCCACTCGGGCCCGGGATCGTCGGGGAGGACCTCGGCATCGGGCTGTTCTTCGTGATCGCGGTGATGGGTGTCGGCGTGATCGGCAGCCTGATGGGGGGCTGGTCGAGCGCCAACAAGTTCAGCCTGCTCGGCGGCATCCGGGTGGCGGCCCAGCTGATGGCCTACGAGCTGCCGTTCGTCCTCGCCGCGGCGTCGGTCGCGATGGCCGCCGGGACCCTGTCGCTGACCGGGATCGTCGAGGCGTGGAACCCGTGGTGGCTGCTGTGGCAGGGGATCGCTGGGTTCGTGTTCTTCACCAGCGGTCTCGCCGAGGTCCAGCGGCCGCCGTTCGACATGCCGGTGGCCGACTCGGAGATCGTGTTCGGGCCGTACACGGAGTACGGCGGGCTGCGGTTCGCGCTGTTCATCCTTGCCGAGTACGCCGGCATCGTGGTGCTGGCCGCGCTGACGGCGGTGCTGTTCCTCGGCGGCTGGCACGGACCCTGGGAGGACCAGATCGGCTGGATCTGGACGCTGGTGAAGATGCTGGCCGTGGCGTTCGTCGTGGTCTGGCTCCGGGTCGCCTACCCGCGGCTGCGCGAGGACCAGCTGCAGCGGTTCGCCTGGCAGGGCCTGGTCCCGCTCGCCCTGCTGCAGCTCGTGATCACCGCGGTCGGAGTGGTGGTCCTGCAATGAGGCTCCCCGGATCCGGCCTGGCCAAGGGACTGGCAGTGACGATGCGCCAGCTCACCCGGCGCTCGGTCACCGCGCACTACCCGGACTCGCAGCCGAAGCTGCCGCCCCGCTCGCGCGGCGTGATCGCGCTGATCGAGGAGAACTGCACCTCCTGCATGCTGTGCGCGCGGGAGTGCCCGGCCTGGTGCATCTACATCGACTCGCACAAGGACGTCATCCCCGCCACCACCGAGGGCGGCAAGGACAAGACCCGCAACGTCCTGGACCGGTTCGCTATCGACTTCTCGATCTGCATGTACTGCTCGATCTGCGTCGAGGTGTGTCCGTTCGACGCCCTGCACTGGAGCCCGGAGTTCGAGTACGCCGAGCTCGACATCCGCGAGCTGACCCACGAGAAGGACCGGCTGCGCGAGTGGATGTGGACCGTCCCCGCGCCGGCCGCCCTCGACGAGCGGGCCGAGCCGGCCAAGGAGATCTCGATGGCCGAGAAGGCCGTCGAGCGGGCCGGGGCGCAGCAAGCCCCGCCCCGGTCGGCCGCCCGGCCGTCGCAGACGGAGCCCGCTCCCGGTCCCGGGGACGGCGCCGATGCCTAGCTCGGTGCAGGCGATCTTCCTGGTGCTCAGCGTGCTGGCTGTGGGCTCGGCGCTGCTCGTGGTCACCACCCGCAACCTGGTCCACGCGGCGCTGTGGCTCGTCGTCACGCTCGGCTCGGTCGCCGGGGTCTACCTCGTGCTCGCCGCCGAGTTCGTGGCCTGGGTGCAGGTGCTCATCTACGTGGGCGCGGTCGTCGTGCTGCTGCTCTTCGCGCTGATGCTCACCAAGGCGCCGACGGGGCCGCAGCCGGACCTGACCGTCGCCCGCGCGGTTCCCGCAGCGGTGGCCGCCGGGCTCGTCGCGGTGCTGCTCTGCGTCACGGTCGTCGCGGGCTTCCGCGACGTCCGGCTCGAGCGCGACCAGCTCGCGGTCGGCACGGCCGAGGTCACCGGCGACACGATCTTCTCCCAGTGGGTGCTGCCGTTCGAGGTGCTCAGCGTGCTGCTGCTCGCAGCACTCGTCGGGGCGATCGTGCTGTCCCGGCTGCGTTCGGGCCTCGACGAGGGCGAACGACCGGAGGCGCTCGACCGCGGGGACGGGGGCGCCTGATGCCGCTGTGGTGGCCGCTCGTGCTGGCTAGCCTGCTGTTCGCGATCGGGGTCTACGGCGTGCTCGCCCGGCGCAACGCCGTGCTGGTGCTGATGGGCGTGGAGCTGATGCTCAACGCGGTCAACATCAACCTGGTGGCGTTCGACGCGTCGTTGCGAGACGTGCTCCACGCCGGGCAGACCCTGGCGCTGTTCACGATCGTGATCGGCGCGGCCGAGATCGGCCTCGCGCTCGCGATCGTGCTGCTGGTTTTCCGCACCCACGGGCACATCGAGGTCGCGCAGCTGCGTGAGCTGGCCGACCGGGATCTCGACGAGCTCGACCACCGGGGGGCGTCGTGAGCTGGCTCGTGCTGGTCCTGCTGGTGGTGCCGTTCGCGTCCGCCGGCACGATCCTGCTCACCGGGCACCACCCCGACATCGCGGGGCGCGGCATCGCCGTGGGGGGATCCGCGCTCGGCCTGGCGATGTCGCTGGTGGTGGCGTTCGCGCACCTCGGTGACGCTGCGCCGCTCCGACACGTCTATGCGAGCACCTCGGCGGCCGGGCCGCCGATCGAGCTGGCCGTCCGTGTCGACCCGCTCTCGGCGGTGCTGCTGGTCCTCGCCGCGACGGTGGCGTTCCTGGTGCAGGTGTACTCGTTGGGCTACCTGCACGGTGACCCCCGGTACCCGTCGTACGCCGCGCTCGTCTCGGTCTTCACCGGCGCGATGAGCACCGTCGTCGTCGCTGACGACCTGTGGATGCTGCTCGTCGGCTGGGAGCTGATGGGCGCCTGCTCCTACTTCTTGATCTCGCACCACTGGGAGCTCGGCGTGGCCCGCGCAGGTGCGGTCAAGGCGTTCCTGATGACGCGCACCGCCGACCTCGGGCTGCTGTTCGCGATCTTCCTGCTCGGCGACCGGTTCGGTTCCTACCGGATCAGCACGCTGATGCAGGCGATCACCGACCAGTCGCTGGGCCGCGACAAGCTGTGGCTCCCGGCGGTCCTCGTGGCGGTCGCGGTGATGGGCAAGTCGGCGCAGTTCCCCTTCCACACCTGGCTTCCCGACGCGATGCCCGGCCCGACCCCGATCTCCGCGTTGATCCACGCGGCGACCATGGTGGCGGCCGGTGTGTTCCTGGTGGCCCGCCTCTACCCGCTGTTCCTGTCGTCGCCGGCGGCGCTGACCCTGCTCGCGCTGGTCGCCGCGGTGACGATGTTCCTCGCGGCGCTCTCCGCGCTGACCACCGACGACCTCAAGCGGGTGCTGGCCTGGTCGACGGTGAGCCAGCTCGCGTACATGTTCGGCGCGCTCGCCGTCGGCGCCTGGTCGGCCGGCGTGCTGCACCTGCTGGCGCACGGTGCGTTCAAGGCGCTGCTGTTCCTCGCGGCCGGGTCGGTGGTGCACGCCGTCGGCGGCGCCACGTCGATGGACCGGATGGGCGGGTTGCGGGAGAAGCTGCCCGACACGTTCGTGACCATGACGGTCGGGTTCGCGGCGCTCGCGGGGGTCGTGCCGCTCGTCGGCTTCTTCACCAAGGACGCCGTGATCGCCGGCGCCGCCGACGCCGTGGACGGCCGGCTGGTGTGGCCGTGGGTGGCCTGGCTGCTGCTCGCGTCGATGGTGCTCACCGCGCTGCTCACCGTGGCGTACTCGCTGCGCGCGTGGCTGCTGGTGTTCTTCGGAGAGCCCCTGTACGCCGGCGCCGACCTCGCCGCCGAGAACCTCGACCACCCGGGCGACGCGGGTCCGCAGGAGCCGGAGCTCGACCGGCCGGTCGCCCCGGTGGTGCACGAGTCGCCGGCGTCGATGCGGGTGCCGCTGTTCCTGCTCGCGATCCCGACGGCCTTCGGCGGGCTGATGGTCGCCTACCCGGCCGCGCTTCTCGGGTCCGAGCACGACGACGAGCTGTTCCACCTCGCCGAGTCCGCCGGGATGACGCTGCTCGTCGCGGTCGTCGCCGTGGTGGTCCTGGTGCTGTGGCGGCGGCACGGGCGGGCGATGTGGCCGCGTGTCGTGCTCCCGCACCCGCCCGTGGACCGGTTGTACGACGCCGGCCTGGTCCGGCCCGTGCGTCGGATGTCGCTCGTCGTCCGCGCGGGTGACCGGGACGTCGTCGAGTCCTACGTGCTCGGCTCCGGAGCCGCGGTCCGCGGCATCGGCAGGCTGCTGCGGCTGGCGCAGACCGGCAACGTGCAGACCTACCTGATGGTGGTCGTGGTCGGTGCAGCGGCGCTGGCCGTCGCCGCGGGGGTGATGGCATGAGGATCGAGGAGGTGCTGCTCGACGGGCTCGTCGCGGTCCCCGCGTTGTTCGTGCTGCTCACCTGGGCGGCGTCTTACCGGCGGGCCGACGCGCTCGCCGTCGGGGGCGCCGCGCTCGGCGGCCTCGTTGTCGCGGGCTGGTCGGTCTGGGCCGCGGTCTCCGCCACCGGCCTGGCAGACGGGGTCGACCGGGTCTGGTTCGCGGAGCTCGGCGTGCACTGGCACCTCGGCCTCGACGGCATCTCCGCGCCCCTGGTACTGATGACCACGCTGGTGGTCGCCTGCTGCCTGCTGTCGCTGCTGCGGCACGCCCCCGAGGGCGGGAGCCGTGCGCACCTGGCGGCGCTGCTGCTGCTCATCGAGACCGGCGTGCTCGGCTGCTTCCTGGCCCTGGACATGGTGCTGTTCTTCGCGTTCTTCGAGGTCGCGCTGATCCCGATGTGGTTCGTGATCCAGCAGTGGGGCGACGCCCACGACCCGGAGGGCCGGCGGAAGGCGGCGACCCGGTTCCTGGTCTTCACCGTGCTCGGCTCAGCGCTGATGCTGGTCGGGTTCGTGCTGGTGCGCTCGGTGGCCGGCACCTTCGACATCGTGCAGGTCGCGGCGTCGTACTCCCCGTCGGGCTCGACGGCGGTCGCCGGCGCAGTCCTCGTCGCGCTCGGCCTTGCGGTGAAGACACCACTGTGGCCGCTGCACATCTGGCTGCCCGACGCGCACTCCAAGGCGCCGACCGTCGGGTCCGTGGTGCTGGCGGCGGTGCTGCTGAAGCTGGGCACCTACGGGTTCGTGCGGTTCTGGATGCCGGTCGTCGACCCGCGATGGGAGACGCTGGTGCCGTTCGTCGCGGCGCTCGCCGTGGTCGGGATCGTGTACGCCGCGCTCGCGTGCCTGGCGCAGAACGACTTGAAGCGGCTGATCGCCTACTCGAGCGTGGGTCACATGGGCTTCGTGGTGCTCGCGGTCACCACGTTCACCGTCGGCGGTGTGCAGGCGGCCGTCTACGCCAGCGTCGCCCACGGCCTGATCACCGGGCTGCTGTTCTTCCTGGCCGGGGCGATCAAGGACCGCTACGGCACCGGCGACCTGACCCGGCTCGGCCGGCTCTACGGCGGCGCCCCGAGGACGGCCGGGGTGTTCGCATTCGCGGCGCTGGCCTCGCTCGGGCTGCCCGGGCTGGCCGGCTTCTGGGGCGAGATGCTGGCGATCCGCTCGGCGGTGTTCCCGGCCGCGGACCTGCCGCGCGCGACGTTCGCGGTGCTGGCGGTGATCGCGGCGTTCGGGGTGATCTTGACCTCGGCGTACTTCCTCGCCCTGCTGCGCTCGATGCTCCAGGCGGAGGCCGTCGAGCCGCAGGCACTCGCCGGTCCGGTCCGCGACGCCACCACCACGGAGTGGCTGGTCTGGTCGCCGCTGGTCGTGCTGACCCTGGTGCTCGGGGTGGTGCCCGGGCTGCTGCTGACCCCCGTCGCTGACGCGGCGCGCACGTTCCTGGGAGGGCTCTAGGTGGACGCGCTGCAGAGTGTCGACTGGCTTGCCGTGGCGGCGCCGCTGACCCTGGCGGTGGGTGCGGTGGTCGTGCTGCTGGTGGACGCGTTCGCCGGCCCGCCCCGTTCACTGCGGATGGCGCTGGTGCCCGGCACCCTCACCGTGCTCGCGGTGCTCGTCGCGGCGGGGTTCGCCGCGAGCCTGCACGACGAGGTGCGCAACACGTTCTGCGTGGTGAAGCCGCTCCAGGGTCCGGCGCCCTGCTCGTTCACCGTCGAACCGATCACGCTGGTGTTCTGGGCGATCACGCTGTTCGGCACGGCGGTGGTGGCCCTGCTGGGCACGGCCGCGGTCCGCGACGGTCGCACGCCGCAGGGCGAGTGGAACTTCCTGCTGCTCTGCTCGGCCACCGGCGCACTGACCATCGCGGCGTCACGCGACCTGGTCACGCTGGTCGTCGCGCTCGAGGTGGTGTCGTTGCCGGCCTTCGCGCTGGCCGGGCTGCGGCGCGGCGACACCCGCGCCGCCGAGGCAGCGGTGAAGTTCTTCCTGGTCTCGGTGGTCTCCACCGCGGTCATGCTGATGGGCGTCTCCTTGCTCTACGGCGCCACCGGTTCGGTGCACCTCGCCCAGATCGCCTCCGCCGTCGCCGCGGGAGAAGCACCCCGGCAGGTGCTCGTCGCCGCAGCGCTGCTGACCATCGTCGGGCTGGCCTTCAAGGTGGCCGCCGTGCCGTTCCACATGTGGGTGCCGGACACCTACGTCGGCGCTCCGGTCGCGGTGGCGGCGTACCTCTCGGTGGTCTCGAAGGCGGCCGGGTTCGTCGGGCTGCTGCTCGTGCTGTCCTACGGGCTGTCCGGGATCGCGGACGTGTGGGCGCCGCTGATGGCGGTGCTGGCCGCCCTGACGATGACGGTGGGCAACGTGCTGGCGCTCCGGCAGCAGCACGCCGTACGCCTGCTCGCCTGGTCGTCGGTGGCGCAGGCCGGCTACGTGCTCGTGCCGTTCGGGGCCGCGGCTGCTGCTCCGGGGGCGCTCTCCGCGTCGGCGGCCTACCTCGCCGTCTACGCCGTGATCAACCTCGGTGCGTTCGCGGTCGCCACGGTGGTGGGCACCCGGCACCCGGCGCAGCGCCTGAGTGACTACCGGGGGCTGATCCGCGAGGAACCCGGCGCGGGCTGGGCGCTGGCGTTCGCGCTGGTGGCGCTCGCGGGGCTTCCGCCGGGGATCGTCGGGCTGCTCGCCAAGGTGGTCGTGCTCGACGCCGTCGCCGGGCCGGTGACCTGGCTGGCGGTCGTGATGGCGGTGAACGTGGCGATCGGGCTCGTCTACTACGCGCTCTGGCTGCGCGAGCTGTTCCGGCCCGCCGAGGTCGAGGGGGCGTCGACGTACGACGTGCCGAACGGGGTGGCGATCGCGATCGGGATGACCCTCACGGCGGGCCTGGTCTTCTCGGTGCTGCCCGGATGGCTGCTCGACCCGGTGCTGGCCCTGGGCTGACCCGGGTTCGTCCGTGGTTCAGGGGGGGTCTCACGCGGGGCGGCCGCGGCCGAACCGGGGGGTGCCGGCGGCCGCCAAGTGGTCAGTCCGGGCGACCTCGGCGTAGAGTCGGTCGGCCATGACTATGCCCTCGCTGCGCCCGCGCCGCGCCGACGGACGGGACGTCCAGCTGCTCGCGGCGCAGCTCGACCTGCTCGCGGGCGTCGCTGCCGGACAGCCTCTCACCGAGCCGCTCGAGGCGCTGCTCCGGGTCGTCGAACGGGTGTCGAGGGGCGGTCTGCTGGCCTCGGTGCTGCTCGTCGACGAGTCGGGCAAGCACCTGCTGCACGGCGCGGCGCCGAGCCTCCCGGGCGACTACAACGCCGCCATCCACGGGGTCGAGATCGGGCCGGCGGTCGGCTCCTGCGGGACCGCGGCGTTCCGTCGGCGGCAGGTGATCGTCACCGACATCAACACCGACCCGCTGTGGAACGACTTCCGCGAGCTCGCGCTGGCGGCGGGCCTGCAGGCGTGCTGGTCCACCCCGATCGTCGGCGTGGGAGGGCGGGTCCTCGGCACGTTCGCCCTGTACTACCCCGTGCCCACGTCCCCCGAGCAGAGCGACCTGGACCTCATCGACGTCCTGGTCCGGACCGTCGGCACCGCGCTCGAGCGCAGCCGGCTCGACGAGCAGCGCGAGAAGGAGCTGGCCGAGGAACGCGCCCTCGGCCTCACTTTCCAGCGCAGCCTGCTGCCGAAGATCCCCCGACAGATAGGTCCGGTGGAGCTGGCTGCCCGCTACCGCACCGGTGACCCGGGCGTGCACGTGGGCGGGGACTGGTTCGACGCGATCGAGGTGCAGGACGGCGTGGTGCTCGTCGTCGGTGACGTGCAGGGCCACGATGTCCAGGCCGCCGCGATGATGGGCCAGCTGCGCACCGTCGCCCGGGCCACCGCCTCGGAGGGCCACCCGCCGGCCGGGGTGCTGGCCCGCACCGCCGACTACCTCGAGCGGCTCGACAGCGACCTGCTGGCCACCGTCTTGGTGATCCACCTGGACTCCCAGGGGCAGCTGGCCACCGTCGCGTGCGCCGGGCACCTGCCGCCGCTGGTGCTGGCCGGGGAAGGCGGGCGGCGCGTCGCTCACCAGGTCGACGTCGAGACCGGACCTCCCCTCGGGGTCGGTGCCCACTGGGAGGAGCGCAGCACCGTCCTGCCTCCGGGCAGCGTGCTGTTGCTCTACACCGACGGCCTGGTCGAGACCCGGACCTGGGACATCGACGAGGGCATCGACCTGCTCGGCGCACTGCTGGAGACCCTGCCGTCCGGGGTCGGCCCGGCTCGCGTCCTGGACACCGCCCTGGAGCTGCTGCCTGCGGGTAGTCGCGGCGACGACGTCGTGGTCCTCGCCGCACGGATCCCGGAGGTCGCGGTCACCGCGACCAGCCGGGTCCAGCGGTCGCTGCCCGCGCAGCCACGGTCGGTTCCCCTGGCGCGGTCCTGGGCCGAGGGCTGGCTGGCCGGATCGGAGGTTCCGGAGCCGGCGCGGGACGTGGCCCGCCTGGTGATCTCCGAGCTGGTGACCAACGCGATCAGCCAGGGGGAGGGGGCGGTCCGCGTCACGCTCGAGGCCGCCGACGGGTCGCTGTTCGTCGAGGTCTTCGACAGTGGACACCGTCTCCCGTCGCTCGACGACGCCCCCGTCGACGCCACCAGCGGTCGTGGGCTCCGGCTGGTCGACGCGGTGTGCGACGAGTGGGGCGTCCGCGAGGAGCTCGAGGGCAAGACGGTGTGGGCGCGGGTCCGCTGGTGACTCCGGGACGCACCCGGTCCAGCCCGCTGCGAGCCCGGGCCAGGTAGTCGTCGATTCGCGCCCCGGCCGTCGTACCCTCTCCCGGCAGCCGGCCTCAGCACACCACCGGACCGGCTGCTGCGGTACGAGGCGTGCGGGTGGGATCACCAGTCGGACGGGATCCGGCCACGGAGCTCCTCGGGCGTCAGCGACGCAAGCGTCCGGCGGGCACCGCTGACCAGCGTCCCTGCCGCAAACATCTCCGTCCTCGAGCGCTGGCGGGCTTCTCGGATCGCCTCCGCCAGCCCGACAATCGCCCGGTCCGCTGCGCGCAGGCGGTCGGGGTCGGCCGTCTCGGCCTCCACGGAGCGGAGCGCCTCGGCGAGGCAGACCAGCGCCCGCGCGGCATGAGGCCTCACCTCGGGGCCGAGCGCCACGGCCTCGCGATCGGCGCGCTCCTGGTCCACCACCAGGGCGGTCATGTCCTCGATCAGGAAGGCGACCTGTTGCAGTGCCCGTGCCTGCTGGTAACGCTGCTCGGCGTGGTCGCTCCACCGGCGAGCCCGCCAGTTGGCTCGCCGCCCATCGGTCGTGTGCGCCACGATCCGCTGCATCTCCTCCAGCGTGGGCCGGATCTCGTGCCTGCGCTGCTCCCACTGCTCGGCGGTGAGGGGCGTCTCTCGGGTCAGGCCGTCCGCCAGCTCGTCGAGCTGGTCGGCCAGGATGCCGCGCAGCCGGGTCACCGAGTTGCTCATCGGCTTCAGGGCCAGCGGCGGGAAGGCCACGTTGAGCGTGATCCCGATGACGGCGCCGAGGCTGGTCAGGCCTAGGTAGGCGATCACGTAGTCGATCGCGTCGCCGCGGCCGATGATCAGCACGAAGAGCCCGGTGACGGGGATCCAGCTGGCCTTGCTTCCGTAGTGCCGCCAGCCCGAGATCGCCGTTCCGGTCGCCACCACCAGGGCGATGTCGGCCACCACGGGCAGCTCGCCCTGCATCACGATCAAAGCCAGGGTCGCCCCGGTGAGGATTGCGGCCAGGCCCTGCAGCGACTCGCGGACCGACCCCGCGACGGTCGATGTCACGGCGATGACCGCGCCGAGCGGGGCGTAGTAGGGGTAGCGGTCGGCGACGCCCCACATCGGCTGCACCGCCAACCAGGCCAGCGCCGCGGCCAGTGCGGCCTTCACCGACACGTTCAGCTGCTGCTCCCAGTCCACGCGTGCCCTCTCCCTTGCCCAGGTCCTCACTCGCCCCCGGCGTGGCTGTCTCCTACCCCGCGGGGGCGGGCCGCACGCCTGAGGCGACGGATGTGACCTTCGTCCCGGATCGGTAGGCAGCCGGGCCGTCGGCTGCGAGGATGTCCTCAAGTGACCGACCAGTAACGTGAGGTGAACCGTGCGCCGCAGCATCTACGACGAGGACCACGAGGCGTTCCGCTCCTCCGTGGCGGAGTTCCTGGACCGCCAGGTCAAGCCGCACCTCGAGCAGCACATCGAGGAGAAGTCGATGCCGCGCCAGCTCTGGCTCGAGGCCGGCAAGCAGGGCTTCCTCGGCCTGGAGATCCCCGAGCAGTACGGCGGTGCCGAGGCCGGCGACTACCGTTTCAACGCCGTCCTCACCGAGGAGCTGGCCAAGGTCAACATGGCGCTGCCGTCGTGCGTGGGGATCCACGCCGACATCGTCGCGCCGTACCTGGTCCACCTCACCACCGACGAGCAGAAGGAGCGCTGGCTGCCCCGGTTCTGCACCGGCGAGCTCCTGACCGCGATCGGGATGACCGAGCCGTCGGGTGGCTCGGACCTGGCGAACCTGAAGACGACGGCGGTCAGGGACGGCGACGGCTGGGTGCTCAACGGCTCCAAGACGTTCATCACCAACGGCTACTCCGCCGACCTGGTGATCGTCGCCGCGCGCACCAGCCCGGAGAAGAAGGCGCGCGGCATCACCCTGTTCGCCGTCGAGGCCGACATGCCCGGCTACTCCCGCGGCCGCAAGCTCGACAAGGTCGGTCAGCCCGAGTCCGACACCGCGGAGCTGTTCTTCGAGGACGTCCGGGTGCCGTCGGCCAACGTGATCGGCGAGCTCGACGAGGGCTTCATCCACATGATGACCTGGCTGCCGCAGGAGCGGCTCGGCTCCGCGATCACCAACATCAGCCACGCGGCCCAGATCCTCGCCGAGACCATCGACTACGCCAAGGAGCGCAAGGCGTTCGGCCAGCCGATCGGCGCCTTCCAGAACACCAAGTTCCTGCTCGCGGACCTGGTGACCCGGGTCGAGGTCACGCAGGCCTACGTCGACCAGGCGGTGATGGCGCACACGGAGAAGAAGCTCACCCCGATCGACGCCGCGAAGGCCAAGTGGTGGTCCGCCCAGGTGCAGAACGAGGTCATCGACCACTGCGTGCAGATCTACGGCGGCTACGGCTACATGAACGAGTACCGCGTGGCGCGTGCCTGGCGCGATGCCCGCGTCACGAAGATCTGGGCCGGCACCAACGAGATCATGAAGGAGCTCATCGGCCGCGACCTCGGCCTCTGACCAGCGGCGCCGACCGGGCCCGCTCTGCTACTCCGCGAAGCGGCCCGCGCGAAGCGCCTTCAGCTCCTGGGCGATCAGCAGCAGCGCCTTCACCTCGGTACGGCGCAGCCGCTGCTCGAGGGTGAGCTGCATGGGGTCGATTGCTTCCATCTCGTCGTAGGCCTCTTGCCACAGATCCATGCCGGTGCTCCTTGCCGCCGCGGGTGCGGTCAGCGGTAGTTGGTGGACGGGGTCGGGGTGTTCAGTGAGTCGCGGTGAGGACTGGTTGAGCGTGAATCGGCGGTCTGGGTGTACGCCGCCTGGTGGTCGGTCACGGCTGCTCCTCGATTCCTTGCGGACTGGGTGCGGACTGCTCCAGCTCCAGGCGAATCGTCGCGATGGCTCCTGGCAGGTCCCCGGTGACGGTCTCGCGGACCCGCGTCAGACTGATGGCGCCATAGCCGTGGGCGATCCGGTGTCGAAGGCCCCGCATATCTGGCCAAACGCCTGGGAACAGTCGGTCCGCGACGTCATCCGGAAGCCGCGTCAACGTTTCCAAGCCGGCGAAGAGTCTCATCGACATGGCATCCACGATCATCCGCGGGTCCCGGTCGGTCATCTGGGCGTACTCGGTGGCCGCGTCGAAGTGGACGAGCGCCTCAGTGAGCAACTCATCGATCGTCCTGCTCATAGCGCCACAGCCTCCCCGAGAACTCGATCCTTGAAGTCCGGCCGAAGGTCGTCCGTCGGCACGATGTCGACAGGTATGCCGACGACCTCCGACACAAGTCGCTCGAGTCGGGCGACCTTGAGGAACCCCATCGTCGGCGGGAGGTCGATGAGTAGGTCGATGTCGGATCCGTCGTGATCTTGGCCAGTTGCAACTGAACCGAAGACGCGCACGTTGGAACCGCCGGCCTCCTTGACCAGGCCGATGACCTCGGCGCGGTGCTTGCGCAGCGCCAAGGCCCGTGGGCCGGTGCCGTGGAAGCGAAGCAGCCGCGAGACCTCCGGTTGACTGCGGCCGATCTCGTGGGCGATCTCGGCCTGAGTCCTGCCGGCAGCGTGTGCTGCGCGCACCGCGGCAACCAGCTCGCGGCGTGCCTGTCCGATCGCCGCGTCGGAGCGGCGAGCTAGCCTGGGCGAGCTGGGACATGCTGCCTATAGATTATGAGGTTGGCCCTCAGCTCCCAGCACCGTGTGCAGGAGACGGCCGGTGCGGGTGCTCGCTGGACCGGCAGATCTATCAGGCTCGGCCAGCGCGAGCTCGGCCGCCAGATGTCGAGATGTCCTCCGGCGAGTCTGCCCGCGAAGTACGGAGACAACCTCGAGGTCGACCAGTTCAGGAGCTGCCACCTGTTCACCACGGAGCCTCGCCCGCGCCTTGTCGCCATCCCTACCGTCATCAGCGAGCGCGACGGCAATGACGCTAGCATATATTATGAGCAGCTCTGTCAGGAGCGCGCTCACTGATGCTTTTATAGAAACCGGCCTACCGCTCTCCCGTAGACTCGAACCAGCACCTCCTCCGAGCGTGGGGCGACTGGATTCATGAGTGGCAGGGTGCGCAGGTACTCCTGCAGGGACTGATGTGCGGCCGCAGCGCGCTGGCGGAGCACAGCACTCGACCCGGGACACGGCCGACCTGTCAGGAGGTCGGTGACCTTCGGCGACGTCCCCGTGAGAACGCTGAGGCGGGCGCACCTCGAGCACTGGATCAAGGCCATGACGATGCCAGCCGAGAGCCGCCGGCACGGGCTCGCCGCCTCGACGATCCGGACGAGGTTCAACTACGTCCACATGGCGCTCCGCGCTGCGGTGAGAGACCGGCTCATCGTGGCGAACCCCGCCGAACGGGTGAAGATCCCCAGGCAGCGCCGCCGCCACGTCGCGATGACCATCCCGACGCCCGAGCAGGTCGCCAAGGCGCTCAGTGCCGCGCCTCGCGAGTTCAAGGCCTTCGTCGCGCTCTGGCCTTCGCTGGCCTGCGGCTCGGCGAGGCAGCAGCCATCCAGGCCAGCGACATCGAGACGACCAGCCACGTCCTCGCCGTGCGCCGCCAGGTCCAGGGCCAGGTGCGCGGCAAGCAACAGATCGTCCCGCCGAAGGCGGGCTCGGAACGCGACGTACCGATCCCGACCAGCCTCACCGACACGCTCACCGACCACCTCACATCGGTGGGCACCTACGGCGAGGAGGGCTGGCTCTTCCAGTCAGGCGACGCGCTGCTCAGCCGCAACAGCGCCGGCCACCAGTGGCGCCTGATCCGAGCCAGGGTCGGGCTCGAGGAGTTCACGCTCCACGACCTCCGCCACTTCTACGCCAGCGGCCTCATCGCCGCGGGCTGCGACGTGGTCACCGTCCAGCGTGCACTTGGCCACGCCAGTGCCTCAATCACCCTCAACACCTACAGCCACCTGTGGCCCACCGCGGATGACCGCACCCGAGCGGCCGCGACCGAGTTGATGCGGCAGGTCGGCGTACTCCCTGCGGACTCCGTGCGGACTGACGAGCAGTGACAGCGCGCTGACCAGCGCAAACAGCCCAGATCAGCGGTAGTTGGTGAACTGCACGGCGAAGTCGTAGTCCTGGCCCTTGACCAGGGCGATGACCGCCTGCAGGTCGTCGCGCTTCTTGCTGGACACCCGCAGCTCGTCGCCTTGCACCTGGACCTTGACGCCCTTGGGCGCCTCGTCGCGGATGAGCTTGCCGATCTTCTTCGCGTTCTCCTGGGAGATGCCCTCCTTGAGCGCGACGGAGATCTTCGACTCCTTGCCGGACTGACGCGGCTCGCCGGCGTCGAGGATCTTCAGGGACTGGTCGCGCTTGATCAGCTTGTCCTTGAACACGTCGAGCACCGCGGTCGCGCGGTCGTCGGCGTTGGCGGAGATCTCCACGGCGTCCTCGCCGGAGCGGGTGATCGTGGCGCCGGTGTTCTTGAAGTCGAAGCGCTGGCTGATCTCGCGCTGGGCCTGGTTGATCGCGTTGTCGATCTCCTGCTGGTCGAGCTTGCTGACGATGTCGAACGACGAGTCGGCCATGGTGGCGGGTCCTCCTGGGCCTGGGGGCAGGCCGATTTAGTCACTGGGTGGGGCTGTTGTATTCTTTCGTGTCGCTGCGCCAAGCACCAACTGGGGCAGCATGGCAGGTTGCCCGAGCGGCCAATGGGAGCGGACTGTAAATCCGTCGGTGTATACCTACGCAGGTTCGAATCCTGCACCTGCCACCCACCGAAAGGGCCTCTGACCTCGGCGTTCGCCGGTCAGTGGCCCTTCGACGTTGCCGAGCTGTGCCCGGCCTGATCCGGTGGCTTGCGGCTGTCCGTGCCGGGGTTGTGCGGCAGGCCCGTGGAGTGCTCAGCGCGCCTCAGGACCGGCGGAACCGACGCGCGGTCAGGTAGGCGGGCTCGCGCAGCCGCCGGACCCAGGGGTAGACCTCCACACCGGGCAGCTCGTTCCTGACCGATCGAACGACAGCGGCGCATCCGACTCGTCGGCCGGCCTCTCGTCGAGGACGAGCTCGGCGAAGGGGCGCCAGGGCCCTGCGCCGACGGCCCACGCCAGTGTGACGGTTCGGGGGTCCTTGAACACCGCGGACAGCACGACCGCACCGGCCAGCGTTCGATAGGGCAGCAACGTGCTCAGTGGTCTGCCGCCCGGTGCGCAACGTCGAGGGCGTCGCGGTGGCCGGTTGTCGATCTCGAGCCCGAGCTGCGCGGCCTGACCGCCGGTGCCCTACCCCTCCCGCGCGGGAGAAGCGGGGCGTTCAGCGGGGTGCGTCGGGGAAGAGCTCGGCATGGTCGGCGAGCTCGACGCGTGTGCGCCGGATGTGCTGGGCCAGGACGGTGCACGCCGCGACCGTGTCGCGCTCGGCGATGGCTTCGATCAGGAGCCGGTGCTCGGCCGAGATGATCCACGCCCGCCGGCGACCCGCGAGCCGGGTGAACGCACGCCG
>CAWDDL010000013.1:0-168967 GCA_963801125.1 uncultured Actinomycetota bacterium | reverse complement strand
CCAGCGCCAGGGTGGTCTCGGCCGCCGCGACGGTGAGCCGGGCCGGCAGGGTCATCCACTGCATCACGGGGACGGGCAGGTCCATGGCCAGAGGGTAGCGGGGCGTCCGGGGGTGGCCCGTGCGAGCATCGCCGGCATGGACGGCTACGGGTTGGTCCCCCTCGAAGGCGGGCACAGCGGCGAGACGTTCCTGGCGGAGTCCGCGGGGGAGCGCTCGGTCGTCCGGATCTACGCGCACCGCTCCGCGACCAGGGGGCCGGGGGCCGTCGAGGTGGACGCCGCCGTGCTCCGCCTGGTCCGCGGCCTGCTCCCGGTGCCCGAGGTGCTCGAGGTGCGCCGGCACGATGAGGCGGCCGGCACGCCGGCGTTGCTGGTGACCTCGTTCCTGCCCGGGGATCGGCTCGACCTCTGCTTGCCGGTTCTGACCGAGCCGACCCGGCTCGTCGTCGCCCGCGCGCTGGGCAACCTGGCCGGACGGCTGGCGATGATGCCGCAGCCGCAGGCGGGACTGTTCGTGGACGGCCGGCTGCGGGTGGAGCCGTTCCCCGCGGCCGCCGACCTGACCGCCTGGGTGGAGAGCCACCGGACCGGCACCGCGCTCGTCGACCTGGTCTGAGCAGGAGTACGACGACCTCCGCGCCGTCGCCGAGCGGGGCCAGGACGTCCTCGACGAGGTCGACCGGGTGAGCCTGGTGCACAGCGACTTCAACCCGAAGAACCTGCTGGTCGACCCCGCCACGGGAGCGGTGACCGGCGTGCTCGACTGGGAGTTCGCCCACGCCGGGTCGCCGGTGACCGACCTGGGCAACCTGCTGCGGTTCGACCGCGACCCGGTGTTCGTCGAGGCCGTGCTGTCCGGCTACGTCGAGGCCACCTGGGGTGTCGACGGCACCGACCACCGGCTGCTGCTGGAGCGGGCCCGGGCCGCGGACCTCGTCGCCCTGGTCGACCTCGCCGGCCGCCGCGGGCAGAACCCGGTGACCGAACAGGCCGACGCACTGCTGCGGGCGGTGGCCCGCACCGGCGACCTGCACGCCTGGCCGTTCTGAGCCGCCCCGGGCCGCCATCTGCGGTCACCTGAACGGTTATGGCGGCTTTGCCGCCGGAAGACCCACCACAACTGGTCACGGTGACCGGTTGTGGCGCGGACCGAGCTGCGGACGGCGCGCCGGCGAGCCCCCGCGCCCCCGCGCCAGGGCCCGTTGGACTCCCGCGCCGTCCCCCGCGTATCCTGAGCGGTGCGCAGAGGTCTGCCTGAGTCTCAGACGGAGCAGATTCACGCTCGCTATCTCCTCGTCCGGCGTGCACCGCGGGACGGGACCGACACATCAAGGTAGTGAAAAGGGGCTTCGCGCGCCCGCACAACTCCATCCATCCCAAGGAACCATTTCCCTTATGACGATCACCCCCACTCTCTCGGACGCACCGCAGGTAGCGGTCAACGACATCGGGTCCGAAGAGGACTTCCTCGCCGCCATCGACGAGACCATCAAGTACTTCAACGACGGCGACATCGTTGAGGGCACCATCGTGAAGGTCGACCGCGACGAGGTCCTGCTCGACATCGGCTACAAGACCGAGGGCGTCATCCCCTCGCGCGAGCTCTCGATCAAGCACGACGTCGACCCCTCCGAGGTCGTCGAGGTCGGCGACCGGGTCGAGGCCCTGGTCCTCCAGAAGGAGGACAAGGAAGGCCGTCTGATCCTGTCCAAGAAGCGCGCCCAGTACGAGCGCGCCTGGGGCACCATCGAGCAGGTCAAGGAGGAGGACGGCGTCGTCACCGGCACCGTCATCGAGGTCGTCAAGGGTGGTCTCATCCTGGACATCGGCCTGCGCGGCTTCCTCCCGGCGTCGCTGGTGGAGATGCGTCGCGTGCGCGACCTCCAGCCCTACGTCGGCAAGGAGCTCGAGGCCAAGATCATCGAGCTCGACAAGAACCGCAACAACGTGGTCCTGTCGCGTCGTGCGTGGCTCGAGCAGACCCAGTCCGAGGTCCGCCAGGGCTTCTTGACCCAGCTGCAGAAGGGTCAGATCCGCAAGGGTGTCGTCTCCTCGATCGTCAACTTCGGTGCGTTCGTGGACCTCGGCGGCGTCGACGGTCTCGTCCACGTCTCCGAGCTGTCCTGGAAGCACATCGACCACCCGTCCGAGGTCGTCGCCGTCGGCGACGAGGTCACCGTCGAGGTCCTCGACGTGGACATGGACCGCGAGCGTGTCTCCCTGTCGCTGAAGGCGACGCAGGAGGACCCGTGGCAGCACTTCGCCCGGACCCACCAGATCGGGCAGATCGTGCCGGGCAAGGTCACCAAGCTGGTTCCGTTCGGTTCCTTCGTCCGCGTGGAGGAGGGCATCGAGGGCCTGGTGCACATCTCCGAGCTCGCCGAGCGTCACGTCGAGATCCCCGAGCAGGTCGTCCAGGTCAACGACGACGTCATGGTCAAGATCATCGACATCGACCTCGAGCGTCGCCGGATCTCGCTGTCGCTCAAGCAGGCCAACGAGACAGCGACGGCCACCGAGGCCGAGGAGTTCGACCCGACGCTCTACGGCATGACCGCGTCCTACGACGAGCAGGGCAACTACATCTACCCGGAGGGCTTCGACCCGGAGACCGGCGAGTGGCTCGAGGGCTTCGACGAGCAGCGCGCCATCTGGGAGGAGCAGTACGCCAAGGCGCACGCCCGCTGGGAGGCCCACGTCAAGCAGCAGGCCGAGGCCGCCAAGGCCGAGGTCGAGGCCGGCGAGGCCACCTCGTACTCCTCCGAGCCGGCTCCGGCCGAGGGCGCCGGCACCGACACCGCGGGCTCGCTCGCGTCGGACGAGGCGCTGCAGGCGCTCCGCGAGAAGCTGACCGGCGGGGGCAACTGACCTCCCGCTGAGCAGCGCTCAGGAGCGCTGATCGAGCACGACGAAGGGCCCGGCCCCACCTCACGGTGGTGCCGGGCCCTTCGGCCTCTCTGCTGGTCGGGGCTGCCGGTGGCCGGCGCTGGTCAGGCGAACCGCGGGTCGAACGGGTCGCGCTGGTGGCTGCGCGGGGGAGCGGCGTGGGCGGTCAGGTGGCCGTAGCCATCGTTGGTGACGAAGTCGTAGAGGTAGGCGGCGCCCTTGGCCAGTGCGGCGAGGGCCACCACGATCAGGATTGCGGCGAGTACGGTCATGGCAGTAATCATGCGCGCGTGTCATTACTGCCACGAGTGGCAGTAATGACATTGCTCGTCGATTTCCTGCCAGATCCGTGGCACCATGGACGGCATGCTCACCAACGTCGCCGTGCTGGCCTCCGACGGCATCGCCCCCTTCGAGCTGGGCGTGCTCTGCGAGGCGTTCGGGATGGACCGCTCCGACGAGGGCCTGCCCGTGCTCGACTTCGCGGTGTGCGGCCCGCGCCGCGGGACCTACGCCAGCTCGGTCGGCTTCGGCATCGAGGTCGACCACGACCTGAGCCGGGTCGCCGAGGCCGACCTGGTCGGGGTGCCGGCGTTCAAGGACGGGGCGTCGATCCCCGGCGAGCTGATCGAGGCGCTGCGCGCCGCCTATGACCGCGGTGCCAGGTTGATGTCGGTGTGCTCGGGGGCGTTCGTCCTCGGCGAGGCCGGGCTCCTCGACGACCGCGACTGCACGACGCACTGGCGCTACACCGCCGAGCTCGCCGCCCGGTTCCCCCGAGCCCATGTGGTCCCCGAGGTGCTCTACGTCGACGCCGACCCGATCATCACCAGCGCCGGCACCGCCGCCGGCATCGACGCGTGCCTGCACCTGTGGCGCAAGGAGTACGGCGCCGCCGCGGCCGCCAAGGTGGCCCGCCGCATGGTGGTGGCCCCGCAGCGCGAGGGCGGCCAGGCGCAGTTCATCAGCGCACCCGTCGTCGACTGCGACGCCGAGACGCTCGGGCCGCTGCTCACCTGGCTGGTCGAGCACCTCGACGAGCCGCACAGCGTCGAGTCGCTGGCGCGGCAGGCGCACATGTCGCCGCGGACGTTCGCCCGCCGGTTCCGCGCCGAGACCGGCACGACCCCGCACGCCTGGATCACCAGCCAGCGGGTCATCCGGGCCGAGCAGCTGCTCGAGACCACCGAGCACCCGGTCGACCGGATCGCCGCCGAGGTCGGCTTCGGCAACGCGGCCACGCTGCGGCACCACTTCACCCGGGTCCGGGCGGTGAGCCCCCAGCAGTACCGCCGTACGTTCAGCGCGTCCGCGTGACGTCCCAGTCCTGCTCGGCCAGCTCCAGGCGCCGGAGCTTGCCGGTCGCGGTGTGCGGGAGCCCGTCGAGCACGAAGTAGTCCTTCGGGCGCTTCGGCGGCGAGAGCCGCTCGGCCACCAGCGCCCGGAGCTCGGCGGGATCGACGTCACCGACCACGGCGGCGCACACCCGCTGGCCCCACGCCTCGTCGGGCACCCCGAACACGGCGACCTCCTGCACGCCGGGGTGCTCGGCCAGCACGTGCTCCACCTCCACCGGGTAGACGTTCACGCCGCCGGAGATCACCAGGTCCTCGCGCCTGCCGTCGAGGTAGAGGTACCCGTCCTCGTCCAGCCGCCCGAGGTCGCCGACGGTGAACGCCGGTCCGTTCGGCGTGTCGCGCCAGGCCGCGGCGGTCTTCTCCGGATCGCCCCAGTAGCTGAACCGGGCGTGGTCCGGGACGCCGCACCAGATCGTGCCGTCGTCGTCGACCGCCAGCGCCCGGCCGGGACGGGCCCGGCCCACGGTCCCGGGCCGTTCGAGCCACTCCTCGCTGCGACAGGCGGTGAACTGACCCTCGGTCGAGCCGTAGAACTCCCAGGTCGAGCCGTCGGGGAACAGCTCGACCAGGCGCCGCTTCACGTCCGGCGGGCAGGCCGCCCCGGCGTGCGCGACCAGGCGGAACGACGACAGGTCGGGCGCGCCGACCTCGTCCCAGTGCCGGAAGAGCCGCTGCAGGTGCGTCGGCACGCAGAACATCGTGGTCGGCCGGTCCCGCTCGATGGCGGCGGTGACGGCGGCCGGGTCGAACCCTACGAGACGCTCACTGCGTTCGCTCCCCAGGGACCGGGCGCCCGGGACGACGATGCGGCCACCGGCGAGCAGCGTGCCCATCGCGAACCGGAGCGGCGCGGAGTGGTAGAGCGGGCTCAGCACCAGGTTGACGTCATCGGCGGCGAACCCCCACAGCTCGCGCTCCTCGTCGACGAGCGCCTGCGCCGCCGCCTCGTCGAGGGGGCCGGACCACACTCCCTTGGGCCGACCGGTGGTCCCGCTCGTCACGTGCATCGGCCGGGCTCGCGGGAGGCCGCGCCGGTACTGCTCGGGGATGTTCTCCACCATGGACGCGAGGAGCTCGGGGCTGTCCACGACGAGCCTGGGGTCGATGTCGCAGAGAATCGCCGAGCGCTCGGACTCGGTGAGCCGGGGGTCGAGCGGTACCGGGAACATCCCGGCGGCGAGCAGGCCGATCACGAGGTCGACGTACTGCACCGACCCAGGCACCAGCAGGGCGATCCGGTCTCCGGGTCTGATCTCCACGTGTGCCATGGCGGCCATCCTGCCAGCGCCGGCGCGACGTCAGCGCAGCGAGTAGTGCAGATGCACGAAGGTGTGGGCCGGCGAGGGGATCGCCGACAGCAGCCGCATCGGCTCGGTGCGCCGGCGCGGGAGCAGGGGAGCGCCCCGGCCCAGCAGGACGGGGGTGACCGAGACGATCATCTCGTCGAGCAGGTCGTGGTCGAGGAACTGGCCGACCAGCTCGCCGCCGCCCACCAGCCAGACGTGGCGACCGCCGGCGGCATCGAGCATCGCCGCGTGCACCTCCCGCACGTCCGCGTCGGTGAAGCGCAGGTCGGCGCCCTCGATCCGCGGCAGGTCGCGGTGCGTGAACACCCAGGTCGGGCGGTCGCCGTAGAACCACTGGCCGGGGTGGTGAGCCATGATCCACTCGTACGTCGTGGCGCCCATCGCGAGCGCCCCGACCGCCTCGATGAACGCGGGGTAGGGGTTCGCCTCGTCGTCCCCGCCGGGCATGGACAACAGCCAGTCGAGGTTGTCGTGCTCGTCGGCGATGAATCCGTCCAGGGAAGAGGCGACGAGGTACTGGGTCAGGGCCATGCTGCGATACTCCCACCCGTGACCGAGCAACGCGTGAGCAGACGGGTGGGGCTGACCGGCGGTGTCGCCTCGGGCAAGAGCACGGTGTCGGCGATCCTCGCCGAGCTCGGCGCGGTGGTGATCGACGCCGACCAGCTCGCCCGCGAGGTGGTCGCTCCGGGGACCGAGGGGCTGGCCCGGGTCGTGGCGGAGTTCGGGCCGCAGGTGCTGACCGAGGACGGTGAGCTCGACCGGCCGGCCGTGGGCGCGATCGTGTTCGCCGACGACGGGGCCCGGCGGCGGCTGGAGGCGATCATCCACCCGCTGGTGCGCGCCCGGGGGGCCGAGCTGGAGGCGGCCGCCCCCGCGGGCGCCTTGGTCGTGCACGACATCCCGCTGCTCGCCGAGACCGGCCAGGCCGCCGCGTTCGACGCGGTGATCGTCGTGGACGCACCGGTGCAGACGCAGGTCGAACGGATGACCGCGCTGCGGGGGTGGACGCTCGAGGACGCGCGGGCCCGGGTGGCGGCCCAGGCCTCGCGGGAACAGCGCCGCGCGGTGGCGACGTACCTCATCGACAACGCCGGGACGCTCGAAGACCTCCGGGACCGGGTCGCGGAGGTCTTCGAGGAGTTGACGGCCTAGAAGCTCAGGCAGCCAGGTCCGGGTCGGCGAGGGTACGCAGCTTCTGCAGCGCCTCCCGCTCGAGCTGGCGCACCCGCTCGGCGGAGATGCCGTGCTTCGCGCCGATGTCGGCGAGCTTGTGCTGGCGACCGTCGACCAGGCCGTAGCGCGACCGGATGATGTCCGCGGCCCGCTCGTCGAGCAGCTCGACCAGCGTGCTGAGCCGGCCCTTGGACTCCACGTCGAGGAACGTGCTGTCGGGGCCCGGCGCGGTCTCCTGGGCGATCAGGTCGCCCAGCGAGGTGTCGCCGTCCTCGTCGACCGGGGTGTCCAGGCTGACGTGGTCGCGACCCCAGCTCATCAGGTCCAGGACGCGGTCGACGTCCATCCCGAGCTCGGTGGCGATCTCCTCCGGCTCCGGCTCGCGGCCGAGCTGGCGCTCGAGGGTCCGGCGCGCCGCGCCGACCTGGTTGAGCTCCTCGACCACGTGCACGGGCAGACGCACGACCCGGGCCTGCTGGGCGATGCCACGGGTGATCGCCTGGCGGACCCACCAGGTGGCGTAGGTGGAGAACTTGAAGCCCTTGCGGTAGTCGAACTTCTCGACCGCACGGATCAGCCCGGTGTTGCCCTCCTGGACCAGGTCCAGCATCGGCATCTGGCTGCGGCCGTACTTGCGGGCGATCGAGACCACCAGGCGCAGGTTCGCCTCGATGAACTGCTGGATCGCGCGCTCGCCCTCGGCGACCAGCCACTCCAGCTCTTCCTGGCTGGCGTACTTGGGGGCGCCGCCCTTCTTGCGGCCGACCCGGCCCTCCTCGAGCAGGGCCTTCGCGAACAGTCCGGCCTCGATGGTCTTGCTGAGCTCGACCTCCGTGACCGCATCGAGCAGCGGAGTACGCGCGATCTCGTCGAGGTACATTCCGACGCTGTCGCGTCCCTCGATCTCGCGTGTGTGCGTGCGACTCGTTGGCACGTGCGCTCCCTTCCGTTTAGCCGAGGGGTACCCACCGGTATCCCCGCTAGTCATCCCAACGGTCGGTGTCCCGCCGAGATTCCCGATCCGGGGCGATTCCCGCTCCGGCCCTCATGCCCTGTACGACGTCCGGGAGTCTCGGGAAGTTGCGGTTCCGGCGAGATCTCAGGGACTTCTCAGGGTCCAGAAGGCAGTTCGCAGCAGCACGGCCGCCGGATTGCTCAGGAACGCCCCTTCGAGACGCTCACTGCGTTCGCTCCTCAGGAACCGCCCAGCCGGTCGATGACCCAGGCGTAGGAGAACGCCCGGTCGCGCCAGGCGTTGTAGCGCCCGCTGACCCCGCCGTGACCGGCGGACATCTCGGTCTTGAGCAGCACGTCCTCCGGGTTGAGCGCCAGCGTCCGCAGCCGGGCCACCCACTTGGCCGGTTCGACGTACAGCACCCGGGTGTCGTGCAGCGACGTCTCGGCCAGGATCGCCGGGTAGCGCTGCGCGCTGACGTTCTCGTAGGGGGAGTAGGCCTTCATGTACGCGTAGACCTCGGGGTCCTCGAGCGGGTTGCCCCATTCCTCCCACTCCACGACCGTCAGCGGCAGCGACGGGTCGAGGATCGAGGTCAGCGGGTCCACGAACGGAACCTCGGCGAGGATGCCGCAGAAGGCGTCCGGCGCGAGGTTGGCCACCGCGCCCATGAGCAGGCCGCCGGCGCTGCCGCCCTCGGCGACGATCCGGTCCGCGGCGCTCCAGCCCTCGGCGGCCAGGTGCCGGGCGCAGGCGACGAAGTCGGTGAACGTGTTGGCCTTCTGCAGCAGCTTGCCCTGGTCGTACCAGTGCCGGCCCATCTCGCCGCCGCCGCGCACGTGGGCGATGGCGAAGCCGATGCCCCGGTCGAGCAGGGAGAGGCGCGAGATCGTGAAGAACGGGTCGATCGAGTGCTCGTAGGAGCCGTAGCCGTAGAGCAGCAGCGGCATCGTGGCGTCGCGGGGCGCGTCCTTCGGGCAGACCAGCGAGATCGGCACCTGCGTGCCGTCCTGGGCGGTCGCCCAGGTGCGGTGCTGCTCGTAGCGGTCCGGGTCGAAGTCGCCGAGGACCGGGGTCTGCTTGAGCAGGGTCAGCTCCCGCGTCGTGACGTCGTAGTCGTAGACCGCCGGCGGGGTGGCCATCGTGGTGTAGCCGAGCCGGACCGTCGGCTGGTGGAACTCGGGGTTCCCGGCGACGCCGACGGTGTAGACCGCCGCGTCGAAGCCGACCAGGTAGTCGTCGCCGAGCCCCTCGGCGCCGAGCTCGATGATGCGGACCTGGGTGAGTCCGTTGCTGCGCTGGCTGACCACGAGATGCCCGGCGAACGCGTCGACGTCCTCGATGCGCACGGCCGGGTCGTGCGGCACGAACGGCTGCCACTGGTCGGGCGACGTGGCGTCGAACGGTGCCACCGAGATCTGGTAGTTCTCGGCGTCCTGGTTGTGCAGCACGAGCAGCCGGTCCTCGCCGGCGATCACGGCGTGCTCCACGCCGTACTCCACGCCCTGGCGTCGAGACGCCACCACCCGGAACTCGCCCAGCGGGTCGTCGGCGTCGAGCACGCGGTACTCGCTGGTGGTCTTCGACTCCGACCCGATGACCAGCAGGCGGTCGCTGCGGCTGCGTCCCACGGAGGTGCCGAACTTGGGGTCGCTCTCGTGGTGCACGACGACGTCGTCGGCCACCGGATGACCCAGCTGGTGGCGCCACACCTTGTCGGGGCGCCAGGCCTCGTCGACGGTGGTGTAGAAGAGCACCGTCGCCTTGAGGTCCCACACCGCCGGCCCGAGCGTGTTGGGCACCTCGTCGGCCAGCAGCTCGCCGGTGCGCAGGTCCTTGACCCGCAGCAGGAACCGCTCGTTGCCGACGGTGTCGGTCGAGTAGGCGAGCAGATGGCCGTCCGGGCTCACCGACGCCGTGCCCACCGAGAAGAACTCCTGGCCCTCGGCGAGCTCGTTGAGGTCGAGCAGGACCTCCTCGCCCGGTACCTCGGTGTCGGCGTCGAGCCGCGGCGGCGTCCAGTCGTCGGGGCCGGCGACGGGGCACCGGCAGCTGACGCCGTACTGCTTGCCCTCGATCGAGCGGCTGTAGTACCAGTGCTCGCCGAGGCGGGAGGGCACCGACAGGTCGGTCTCCAGGGTGTGCGCCTTGATCTCGGAGAAGATCTGCTCGCGGAGGTCGGCGAGGTGGGCGGTGCGGGCCTCGGTGTAGGAGTTCTCGGCCTCCAGGTAGGCCAGCGTCTCGGCCGACTCGGCGTCGCGGATCCACTCGTAGTCGTCGACGAAGGTGTCGCCGTGGTGGGTGCGCTCGACGGGGACGCGCTGGGCGACTGGGTAGGAAGGGTGCGGCTGCATGAGGTGGACGCTATCCGAGACAATGAAGCCGTGAGCCCGCGGATCGACCTGAACGCCGACCTGGGCGAGGGCGTCACCGACGACCCCGGCCTGCTGTCGGTCGTCACCAGCGCCAACGTGGCCTGCGGGTACCACGCCGGCGACGCGGAGACGATGCGCCTGGTCTGTGCCGAGGCCGTGATCCGCGGGGTCGCGGTCGGGGCGCAGGTGTCCTACGACGACCGCGAGGGGTTCGGCCGCCGCGAGATCGACGTGTCGGTGCACGTGCTGCGCGAACAGGTGGCCGAGCAGGTCGGCGTGCTGTCGGAGATCGCGGTGTCCGTGGGCACGTCGGTGAGCTACGTCAAGCCGCACGGGGCGCTGTACAACCGGGTGGTCCACGACGCCGAGCAGGCGCGGGCCGTGCTCGAGGGGTCGCAGCAGCTGCCGGTGCTCGGCCTGCCCGGCGCGGTCCTGCTGGCACTGGCAGAAGAGCTGGGCCGCGAGGTGCGGCACGAGGGGTTCCCCGACCGCGGCTACACCCCGGAGGGCCGGCTCCGTCCGCGCGGCGAGCCGGGGGCGCTCGTCGAGGACCCGGACGAGATCGCCGCGCGCGCGGTGGACCTGGCCGCCCGGGTGCACTCGGTGTGCGTGCACGGTGACCACCCGGACGCGGTGGACCGGGCGCGGGTGGTGCGCGCCGCCCTCGAGGCCGCGGGCTACGAGCTCCGGCCCTGGTGAGATGTCCACAGGTTCGGCCCGATTCTGTGGAGAAAGTCCGTCGGCCTGTGCACTGGACCGGGCTTTCTGTGGACGACACGCCGACGGAACGAAACCCGAGGAAAACAGGGGCCAAGGTCCCTTGCGCGGCAGGTGCGGCGGGCGTAGAAATCTCTTACGCACTCCCGAAAGGGAGAGCGGGATCGGACGAAGAACGAGGATCCGCAGGGCGGGGAAACCCGCCCCGGCAGCCGGTGACGAGGCTGGTGGGATCCGGCGGCTCGTCCGACCGACCGGGACCGTCACGCGACCGGTCACACGTAGGGCCCCTGAAACTCATACTTCCAGGGGCCCTACACCATCTCCGGGGGGCTGCTGACCCCCCGGCGGCTGCACCGGGCCTCCTGCGCGCCGCGACCCGGCCGCGCGGCACACTGGCCTGGTGCGGATCCATCCCTACGGCGCCGACGCGCTGCTCGTCGAGGTCGCCGACCCGGCCCAGGCGCTGGCGCTCTACCGCGACGCGCGTGCCCGGGAGGTGCCGGCGCGCGAGATCGTTCCCGCCGCCCGCACCGTGCTGCTCACCGGGTTGAGCGACCCGGCGTACTGGGCGCGGGAGATCGGCCGCTGGGAGCCGCAGCCGGCGACCGCGGCAGCGGAGCCGGCCCCCGTGGAGGTGCCCACCCGCTACGACGGGCCCGACCTGGAGGGCGTCGCCAGGCGGTGGGACATGAGCGTCGCCGAGGCGGTCGGCACCCACACCGGCACCGAGTTCCGGGTCGCGTTCTGCGGCTTCGCCCCCGGGTTCGCCTACTGCACCGGCCTGGCCGACCACCTCGCCGTGCCCCGCCACCACGACCCGCGCCCCCGGGTTCCGGCGGGGGCGGTCGCGCTCGCCGGCACGTTCACCGGCGTCTACCCGTCCGCCTCGCCGGGTGGCTGGCGGCTGCTCGGCCGCACCGACCTGTCGCTGTGGGACGCCGATCGGGACCCGCCGGCCACCCTGCCGCCCGGCACCCGGGTCCGGTTCGTGGAGGTCTGAGCGTGCGACAGCTCGAGGTCCTCGATCCCGGACCGCTCACCACCGTGCAGGACCGCGGTCGTGCCGGGTGGGCGCACCTCGGCGTGCCGCTCGCCGGCGCACTGGACGGCGCGGCGGCCGACCTGGCCAACCGGCTGGTCGGCAACCCGCCGGGTGCGGCCGTCCTCGAGGCCACGCTCGGCGGCCTCGCCGTCCGGGCCTCCGCGGCGCTGACCGTCGCGGTGACCGGAGCGCCGTGCGAGGTCCGGGTCGAGGGCCGGGCGGTGTCGTTCGGCGAGCCGGTCTCGGTGCGGGCCGGCGACACTGTCCGGGTCGGCCCGGCGCGGCACGGGGTGCGGTCCTACCTCGCAGTGGCGGGCGGCCTGCAGGTGGCGCCCGTGCTCGGCTCCCGGTCGACGGACATGCTCGCGCTGGTCGGGCCGAAGCCCCTGGCGGCCGGCGACATGCTGCCCGTGGGCCCCGCCGCCGGCCGGCCGGCCCCGGTCGACGCCCACGCCGCGGCCGTACGGCGTCCGCGCTCGCCGGCGGTGCTGCGGATCCGGACCGGTCCGCGGCGGGACTGGTTCGCCGACGACGCCGTGCAGGCGCTGACCGGCTCGACGTACACGGTGCTGCCCGACTCGAACCGGATCGCGTTGCGGCTCGACGGCCCGTCGCTGCGCCGCAGCCGTCACCAGGAGCTGCCCAGCGAGGGGATCGTGCTGGGCGCCGTGCAGGTGCCGCCGTCGGGCCGCCCGCTGGTGTTCCTGCGCGACCACCCGACCACCGGCGGCTACCCGGTCGTCGCGGTGGTCGAGGCCTCGGACCTCGACGTGTGCGCGCAGCTGCGGCCGGGGGAGCAGGTCAGCTTCCGGGAGGTGTGAGCTCCTCCGTGGGGTCCGGCCCCGGGAGCCGCCAGGGGGTCAGCGCCGGGTCGTCCGCACGGAACGTGCGCACCGGCCCCGGCGCGGTCTCCGCGGTCTCGAACCGCACCGTCACCCGGCCCACGCCGGAGCCCCACACCCAGCCGCGGCCGTGCTCGGTGTGCTCGACGTCCATCCCGGGGGCCCACCGCCGGCCCCGGGTCAGCCGCTCGATCTGCGGGTCGGGGACCACCTCCGGCTCCGGCTCGGCGCCGTCCTGCTCGAACAGGTCCTCCTGGATCCAGTCCGCGAGCCCCGAGACGCCGACACCGAGCAGCCGTACCCCCGCCGAGGTGTCGACCTCGGCCAGCAGGCTGCGGGCGGTGCGTGCCACGACCCGGGTGCTGTCGGTCGGCGCGGGCAGGGTGGCCGAGCGGGTGTGCGTGGTGAAGTCGTGCAGCCGGATCTTCACGGTGATCGTCCGACCGGACAAGCGCGCCTTGCGCAGCCGCTCGGTGACCTTGGCGGCCTGGCGGTCGATGAGGCCGTCGAGCAGCCGCTTGTCGACCAGGTCGGTGTCGTAGGTGTCCTCGGCGCTGACCGACTTCGCCTCCCGCTCGGCGACCACCGGGCGGTCGTCCTCGGCGCGGGCCAGGTGGAACAGCGACGTGCCGTGCGCCTGCCCCACGAGCCTGACCAGCTCGTCGGCCGAGACCCGCTCGAGGTCCTCGACGGTGTGCACCCCGACCCGGCGCAGCCGCTCCACGGTCGCCGGCCCGACGCCGGGGATGACGCCGACCTTCATCGGCCGCAGCAGGTCGCGCTCGGTGCCGGGTGCGACGACCACCAGACCGTCGGGCTTGTCCAGGTCGCTGGCGATCTTCGCGACGAGCTTGGAGGTGGCCACCCCGACCGACCCGCACAGCCCGCCGGTGACCTCGCGGACGTCGTCCTTCAGCCGCTGTGCCACCGCGGTCACGCCGGCGACGCTGAGGTCGTCGAGTCCGGCGGCGGCGAGGTCGACGAAGGCCTCGTCGAGGGACAGCGGTTCGACCAGCGGGGACAGTTCCCGGAGCAGGGCCATCACCGCGGCGCTGCTGGCCCGGTAGGCGTCGAACCGGCCGGTCAGGAAGGCGGCGTTGGGGCACCGGGAGCGGGCCTCGGCGGTCGACATCGCCGAACGCACGCCGAACGCGCGGGCCTCGTACGACGCGGTGGCGACCACGCCGCGACCGCCGACCCCGCCCACCACGACCGGCTTGCCGCGCAGGGACGGCTTGTCGCGCTGCTCGACGGCGGCGAAGAAGGCGTCCAGGTCGACGTGCAGGATCGTCGGGTCGGAGCGCACCGGGACATCATGCCTCGCGGAGCCGACCGGTCCGCCGCAGGCCGGATCCCGTCCCCAGCTCGTCGTACACCCTCGCCGTCCACACCCGTCCACGGCACGGTTCCCGACCGGACCCGTCCGGTCGAGAGTCGGGCCATGACCGACACCAGCCCGCAGCCCCGCACCCCGTCCTCCGGCACGCCCTCCCGCGCGGCCCCGCGAACGCTCCGGCTCAAGCACCCGGCCGACCTGCTCGCCGCGGTCCCCGGCCTGCTCGGCTTCCACCCCGAGGACTCCGTCGTCCTCGTCACGGTCGGCGAGGCCGTGACGCCGTTCCACGCCCGGGTGGACTTCCCGGCGAGCCGCGAGGACGTCGATGCGGTCGCGGACGAGCTCGTCCCGGTCGCGGCCCACGCCGGCGTCACCCGGGTCGCGGTGGTCCTCTACACCGACGACGCCGCGATGGCCGGCCTCGTGGTGGAGACGTTCACGCGGCGCCTGGCCGTCCACGACGTCGCGGTGACGCTCGCCGTGCGTGCCGACGGCCGGCACTGGTTCCTGCTCGCCGACGACCACGGGCAGGGCCGGCCCGACCTCGGCACGGCCTATGACCTGTCGACGCATCCGATCACCGTGGAGGCGGTGGTGGAGGGCCGCGTCGTGCACGCCAGCCGGGAGGCGCTGCGCGACTCGCTCGTCGGCACCGACCCCGACGAGATCGAGCAGGTCGGCGCGGCCATGGAGGCCGCGATCGCCCGGCTCCAGGAGGTCGCCTGCCCGGCGGGCGAGACCCCACTGCCCGAGCGGGCCCGCGAGCACCTGGTCCACGAGGGCCGCTGGGTGCAGCACCGGGTGCGCCGGTTCGTCGCCGACGGGGCGCGGCTCGACACCCACGACGTCGGTCGGCTGCTGGTGGCGATGATCTCGATCGAGGTCCGCGACGTCGCCTGGTCGGAGATGCGGCGGGAGAGCGCCTCGGCGCACGTCGACCTGTGGCGTGACGTGGTGCGGCGCAGCCCGCTCGAGGCGCTCGCCCCGGCCGCCGCCCTGCTGGCCTTCGCGGCCTGGCTCGCCGGGGACGGTGCGCTCGCATGGTGCGCGGTGGACCGCTGCCAGCAGTCCGACCCCGGCTACGGGCTCGCCGGCCTGGTCGCCCAGGCCCTCGCCGGCGCGGTGCCGCCCACGGCGTGGGCGCCGTTCCGGGCGGAGACGCTCACCCTCTTCGCCGGATGAGAGGCCGGCGTCCAGGGCCGGTGTGAGCGTCTATCCCTACCTTGGCGCTTCACCCTAGGCTTCCGCCATGGGTGAACAGGTGAAGCAGCAGGAGTTCTCGCGTGAGGACCGCACCCGGTACCGCGAGAAGGTCCGGCGCTGCCTGGACGTCTTCGCCCGCATGCTGCGCGAGTCCGCCTTCGACGCGGACTACCCGATGACCGGGCTCGAGATCGAGCTCAACCTCGTCGACGACGCCGGCGACCCCGCCCTGAAGAACCGCGAGGCGCTCGAGGCGATCGCCGACCCGGACTTCCAGACCGAGCTCGGCCAGTTCAACCTCGAGATCAACGTGCCGCCCAAGCAGCTGAAGGACCGTGGCTTCCGCGAGTTCGAGGACGGCGTCCGGGCGAGTCTGAACGCCGCGGGGGAGAAGGCCGCGCAGGTCGGCGCGCACATGGTGATGATCGGCATCCTGCCGACCCTGTCGGCGGGCCACATGAGCCCGTCCTCCCTCAGTGCCAACCCGCGCTACCAGCTGCTCAGCGACCAGATCCTGGCCGCCCGCGGCGAGGACATCGTCATCGACATCGGCGGACCCGAGCGGCTGCGCACCACCGCCGACTCGATCGTCCCCGAGGCGGCCTGCACCAGCACCCAGCTGCACATCCAGGTCAGCCCCGAGGACTTCCCGTCGTACTGGAACGCCTCCCAGGCCGTCGCCGGTGTCCAGCTGGCGCTCGGGGCCAACTCGCCGTTCCTGCTCGGCCGGGAGCTGTGGCGCGAGACCCGGATCGCGCTGTTCGAGCAGGCCACCGACACCCGCAGCGAGGAGCTCAAGGCGCAGGGAGTGCGCCCGCGGGTGTGGTTCGGGGAGCGCTGGATCACCTCGATCTTCGACCTGTTCGAGGAGAACGTCCGCTACTTCCCGGCGCTGCTGCCGATCCTCGAGGACGAGGACCCGATCGAGCAGCTCGAGGAGGGCCGCACCCCGGCGCTCTCGGAGCTGCGCCTGCACAACGGCACGATCTACCGCTGGAACCGCCCCGTGTACGACGTGGTGCAGGGGACCCCGCACCTGCGGGTGGAGAACCGCGTGCTGCCCGCCGGCCCGACGGTCGTCGACACGATGGCGAACGCGGCCTTCTACTTCGGGCTGGTCCGCACCCTCGCCGAGCACGAGCGGCCGCTGTGGTCGCAGATGTCGTTCAGCGCGGCCGAGGAGAACTTCCACGTCGCCGCCCGGCAGGGCATCGACGCCCACCTGTACTGGCCGGGGCTCGGCCAGGTGCCGGCCACCGAGCTGGTGCTGCGCCGGCTGCTGCCGATGGCCCGGGCGGGCCTGGACGCCTGGGACGTCGCGCCCGAGGAGAGCGAGCGGCTGCTCGGCGTGATCGAGCAGCGCTGCCTGGCCGGCCAGAACGGTGCCTCGTGGTTCGTCGACCACTTCCACCGCCGGGCCGGTGACGGCGACAAGGACCGGCTCGACGCGCTGCGGGCGACCCTGAACGAGTACCGCGAGCACATGCACTCCAACGAGCCGGTGCACACCTGGGACTGAACGGCTCCCGGTCAGAGACGGAGTCGCTTCCAGGTGCGGCTTTCGCCGGTGCGGACCCGGCGCCAGCCGTAGCGGGTGATCGTGTAGAAGTCATCGAGGCTGCGCCCGTGCATCGCGAAGGCCGATCCTGCGGCCGCCAGCCAGGCCACGTCGTCGTCGTGTGGCTCGGGGGTGCCCGGGCGGACCAGCCAGGCGTGCCGGTGGGCGGGATCGGTCTGCTCGAGCAGCTCGGAGAGCACGTCGACGCGCAGCCCCGCGTCGAGCGCGGGCAGGTCGCGGCGTCGTACGACGAACGAGCGGCGCTCGCCGCCGAGCGTCCCGACGTACACCGCGGGGTCGAACACCCGCCTCGTCTCACGCTCGCGCAGGTGGCCGACCTCGCGCCGGAGCAGCAGCCGTAGGTCGGCGGAAGCGGTCGTCTCGGTCATGGGCACCACCATGCCCGGTCGCGACACGTCGTGTCGGACGTCGTCCACAGGTGGCGCCCGACCCGTCCGGCTGGATAACGTCACACCAGGCCCCCGCAGTTGCAGGGGCCACAGCTCGCAGGGAGGACGTCATGGGGACCATCGTCGTGGGGTACGTGCCGAAGCCCGAGGGTCGCGCAGCGCTGCGCCGGGCCGCGGAGGAGGCCAAGCTCCGGGACATGCGTCTGGTCGTGGTCAACTCCCACCGTGGCGGTCGTGAGTTCGACGACGCCGACGCCATCGAGTCGGAGTCGCAGCTGGAGGAGGTCCGCAGCACCCTGCGCGACGCCGGTGTCGAGCACGAGGTACGCCAGCTGGTCCGCGGGCTCGACCCGGCCGACGACCTGGTGAACGTCGCCAACGAGGTCAGCGCCGACATCATCGTCATCGGCCTGCGCCGGCGGTCCCCGGTCGGCAAGCTGATCCTGGGTAGCAACGCCCAGCGCGTCCTGCTCGACGCGCCGTGCCCGGTGCTCGCGGTCAAGGCGGGGGAGTAGTCCCCTCGGACGAACGGTCGCTGTCCGCCTGGGGCAGCGGCAACGCGACGTCGAACGCCGCGCTGAGAGGCGGCGTGGTCCTCACTACGGCAGGTCCGTGGACCGACAGCGTTCTGTCGCTGTTGCGGCACCTCCATCAGGTTGCATGGGGCGGTGCGCCCAGGCCTGTGGGCTCGGGCCGTGCCGCGGACGGTCGGATGGCGCTGACGTACCTCCCCGGCGAGACCGTCCACCCGCACGCGTGGACCGACGACGCGGTGGGCCGGGTCGGGGAGCTCCTCCGAGGGCTCCACGACGCCACCGAGACGTTCACCCCGCCGAGCGACGCGGTGTGGCAGCCGCACTGGCTCCGGGAGGTCGGGGGAGAGGACCTCGTGACGGGCACGGCGACCCGGCGCCCTGGAACATGGTCGGCACCGGTGGCATGCCGGAGGGCCTGGTGGACTGGGAGTACGCCGGCCCGGTGGACCGGCTGACCGAGCTGGCCTACGCCTGCTGGCTCAACGCCCAGCTGCACGACGACGACATCGCCGAGCGACAGGGGCTTCCCGATGCGGCGGGCGCGCCCGCCAGCTGCGCGCCGTCGTCGACGGCTACGGACTGACGCGAGCGCAGTGTGCGGCGCTCGTGGATCGGCTGATCGAGGTCGCCGTGACTGCCGCGCGGGCCGAAGCCGTGAGCGCCGGCGTCACCCCGGAGTCCGCGGACGCGGTCGACCCGGACGGCTACCCGGTGCTGTGGGCGATCACCTGGCGGGCACGCAGCGCCGCCTGGATGCTGCGGCACCGGCGGCTGCTCCTCGGTGCGATCACCTGAGGTGCCGTCACTGGCCATGGCCGGGCGCCACAGCTACCGGTCGTAGTTGCGATCGCAGGACGACACCGCAAACTTGACGCCGGCTGGGTCGCGGAAGATGCCGAGGTGGTCTCCCGGGGCGGCTTCGGTCTTCTCCAGCAAGACCTCGCCGCCGAGCTCGACGGCCTGGGCGAGGGTGGCCTCGAGATCCTCGACCTCGACGTAGCAGAGCACGTCGCCGGGCTCGAGGACGTTGCGGACGGGCTCGAAGCCGTTCGTCAGGTCGGGGAACCCCCCATTGACGTGCCCGTCGCTGAAGCCGGTGTAGCCGAGCTCCTCGTTGGTCTCGACGCTCCAGCCGAACAGCTGCCGGTAGAACTCGCCGGACTTCGCCGGGTCGTCGCTGACGATGTCGATGTGGCCGATCCGCAGACTCATGGCGCGCCACCGTAGTCGACGCCGCCTCGTGCCGAAGGCGCGCCTCAGCAGGCGAGGACGATGTCGGTGAAGTGGACCTCGAGGGGGCTTCGGCGGGCGGCTGGGTTCGCGCTCGTGCCGGGGTTCGGGGTGGCGCGTGGGCCGGGTGGTGCGGGGGCGCGGGATTGGTAGACGTGTCCGGTGGGGGTGGTGGTGTGCACGGTGTGGCGTTGTCCGGGTGGTGTTGAGGCGCGGGCGGACCAGCCGGGGGCTTGTTTGGTGTAGTTGCACTTCTCGCAGCCGCCGCCGCAGTTGGTTTCGGTGGTTTCGCCGCCCTGGTCCCAGGCGGTGTGGTGTTCGAGGTGGCGGATGGGTGCGTCGCACCAGGGGGTGCGGCAGCGTTGGTCGCGGCCGATGAGGACCTGGCGCAGGGCGCCGGTGACCAGGCGGGCTTTGGCGTCGGCGGCGAGCAGCCGGCCGGTGCCCGGGGCGGTGTAGAGGCGGCGCAGGAACACGTCGGCGGCGGTGTCGCGCAGCAGGTCGCGGGCCCAGCCGGCCGGGACGATGCCGTAGCCGAGCAGGTAGGCCGGTTCGTCGTCGCCGGCCAGCAGGGTGCGGTCGGTCATCACCAGCTGCACCGACACCGACCCCGCCGGAGCCGCCGGGTCCGGGACCGGCGCCGGACCAGCCCCGGTGGCGCTGCTGCTGCCGCTGCCACCCGCGTCACCGGTGCTTGCCGTGTCACCGGTGTTGCCCGCGTCGGCGGTGTTCGGGTTGGTGCTGCCCGTGGTGGTGGCGCCGAGGGCGGTGACGAGGGTGTCGGCCATGACCTGGCCGCGGGTACGGGGATCCCCGGCGGCCCGGGCGGTGTCCGCGGCGCGGGTCAGCACCGCGTAACACGCCACGCCTTGGGCGACCGGCAACAACCCGGTCAGGTAGCTCATCGTGTCCGGTGCCGGACGCAGCGTGACGGTGCGTTGGGTCTGCGCACGCCGGGACCGGTCGACCACCGCGTGGGGGTCGAGCCGGTAGGCGATCCGCTGCGCCTCGGCGACCAGCTTCCGGTCGCTCATCTCCTCGATCGGGTCGACCGCGTCGGGGCCGGCAAGCGCGGCGTCGATGACCGCCCGGTGCTCACGGGTCAGGTAGCCGGTCTCGCGCACCAGCAGCGTGGCGCGCCACTCCGAGAGCACCCCGCGGGTCAACAACCCCAGCGTGTGCGGCATCTCGGTCACCAGCGCCTTGGCGAACCCCAGGTACAGGTCCCCGCGGTACGGCGAGTCCCGCCGCGCCAACGCGACCTGAGCCCCGACCCCACGTCCGACCCGCATCTCCGGGGCTCCGGCGTCGCGCTGGGCCTCACGTTGCGAGACGTCGAAGTCGGTGATCGCCCGGGCCTGCGCCGCCGCCGCGGCACCCTTCAGCTCCTCCAACGCCCGGATCACATCGACGCGCTCCGCATCGGACAGGCCACGCTCGAGCCCGGCAAGGGCATCCACCCACTGCCGCACGTCCTCGAGAACAACCGCCACACCGAAGACGCTAGACCGGGCCGCCGACACTTTCCGCGGGGCCGACCGACGCCACGCGTTTGAGGAGAACCCCGCATCGGGCAGGATGAGGCGATGGCCCTCCAGATCGCCCAGGACGAGCACGCCGACCAGGTCCTGAGGGACAGCCCCTTCGCCCTGCTGTGCGGGATGCTGCTCGACCAGCAGTTCCCGATGGAGCGGGCGTTCGCCGGTCCGGCCAAGGTGCTCGACCGGTTCGGCACCCTCGACCCGGCCGACGTGGCGGACGCCGACCCCGAGACCTTCGCCGCCCTGTGCGCGACCCCACCGGCAGTGCACCGCTACCCCGGCTCCATGGCCGCACGGATCCAGTCGCTCGCGGCACACGTCGTGGCCGAGTACGACGGGGACGCGTCACGACTGTGGAGCGAGGCCGCAGACGGCCCCGACCTGCTGCGCCGGCTGCAGGCGCTGCCCGGCTTCGGCCGCCAGAAGTCCCAGATCTTCGTCGCGCTTCTCGGCAAGCAGCTGCGCGTGCAGCCCGACGGCTGGGAACAGTCCGCGGGAAGGTACGCGGAGCCGGGTTCCTTCCGGTCGGTGGCCGACGTGGTCGACGCCCGCTCACTGGAGCGGGTCCGTGCATTCAAGAAGGAGTCCAAGGCCGCGGCCCGGGTGGAATCGGCGGGGTCCTGACTTGGTTTGCCTCGTCGACGTGTCACAATGAACGTGCGGCTCTTGACGTGTACGGGCCTTGCCGCGCCCGCCATCCGGCTGTACGAGAGGTAGTTCGTGTCGACGAGCACGTCCCGCAAGCTTCCCGCTGACGTCCTTGCACACCCCGACATCGTGGCTCTGGTCGACCGAGGCAAAGCCTCCGGGCACGTCACCGCGGACGATCTTCGCGCCACGACCGAGGCGCACGTCCACACGGCCGCTCACCTGAAGGCCCTCATGCGCTACCTGAGCGAGGAGGGGATCTCGGTGACGATGAGCCACGAGGACGCCAGCGGCCGCAAGAAGGTGGCGGCCGCCTCCAGCGGGCGCAGCACGGTGAAGGCGACCACCAAGAGCGCCCCCGCGAAGAAGGCTCCGGCGAAGAAGGCACCCGCCAAGAAGACCGACGAGCCGGAGGCGGACAAGAAGCCGGCGGCGAAGAAGCCTGCTGCCAAGAAGACCGCCGCCGCCAAGAAGGCGGCCGCGAAGCAGGCCGTCGACGAGGCTACCCCGGCCGTCGACCCCGCGGTCCTGCTCGGGCCGGACGGCAAGAAGGTGCTTCCCGACCTGCCCGACGAGCAGTTCGAGAAGGACCTTGTCGCGGACCCCACCCTCAAGGAGGAGGAGGACGAGAGCAAGGGCTTCGTCGTCTCCTCCGCCGACGACACCGACGAGCCGGTCCAGCAGGTCATGGTCGCGGGCGCGACCGCCGACCCGGTCAAGGACTACCTCAAGCAGATCGGCAAGGTCCCGCTGCTCAACGCCGAGATGGAGGTCGAGCTCGCCAAGCGCATCGAGGCCGGCCTGTTCTCGGACGAGAAGCTCGCCAAGGGCGGCAAGATGTCGGCCAAGATGCTCGAGGAGCTCGAGTGGATCGCCGAGGACGGACGCCGCGCCAAGAACCACCTCCTCGAGGCCAACCTGCGGCTCGTCGTCTCGCTGGCCAAGCGCTACACGGGGCGCGGCATGCTCTTCCTCGACCTGATCCAGGAGGGCAACCTCGGCCTGATCCGTGCGGTCGAGAAGTTCGACTACACCAAGGGCTACAAGTTCTCCACCTACGCCACCTGGTGGATCCGGCAGGCGATCACCCGCGCGATGGCCGACCAGGCCCGCACGATCCGCATCCCGGTCCACATGGTCGAGGTCATCAACAAGCTCGCCCGGGTCCAGCGCCAGATGCTGCAGGACCTCGGCCGCGAGCCCACCCCGGAGGAGCTCGCCAAGGAGCTCGACATGACCCCGGAGAAGGTCATCGAGGTGCAGAAGTACGGCCGCGAGCCGATCTCCTTGCACACTCCTCTCGGTGAGGACGGCGACTCCGAGTTCGGTGACCTGATCGAGGACTCGGAGGCCATCGTCCCGGCCGACGCGGTCTCGTTCACCCTGCTGCAGGAGCAGCTGCACGCGGTGCTCGACACGCTCTCCGAGCGCGAGGCCGGCGTGGTGTCGATGCGCTTCGGACTGACCGACGGCCAGCCCAAGACACTCGACGAGATCGGCAAGGTGTACGGCGTGACCCGCGAGCGGATCCGCCAGATCGAGTCGAAGACCATGTCGAAGCTGCGTCACCCGTCGCGGTCCCAGGTGCTGCGCGACTACCTCGACTGACCATCCCCGCACCGACTGTTCCGGCGCCCGCGACCCCCTGGGGTCGCGGGCGCCGCAGTCTTTACCGACGCCATGCAACTACGTGGTCCATGTTCGCGTCTTGGCTGCAGTGATGACCTCACGGTGAGGTCCTCCGCCCCGCACGGGGGATCCGACCAAGGAGCAGAATGATGGACAAGCCGACCACGAAGACCCTGGCAGCTGCGACCGCCGCGGCCCTGACCGGCAGCGTGCTCGCACTCGCCGGCAGCGCCGCAGCCACGACGAGCATCCCGGACGCGGTGGGGGACATGGACCACGGAGCCGACATCGTCAGCGTGAAGGTGGTGAACGAGAAGTCGGTCCGCGTCGTCCTCAAGACGGCAGACCTGGTGCCGTCGTACCAGAGTGGCGCCGGTGTGAAGATCTACTTCGACACCGACCGCCACCACGCCGGACCGGAGTACGCCTTCCTCGGCGGGCTGTTCGACGGTACGGACTACGGCCTGGTGCGAGTCGAGGGGTGGACGGTGCCGAAGTACCCCACGACGGTCGGCAAGTTCTACATCATGCACCTCGACTACGAGAAGGACGTCGCTAAGATCCGCATCTCCCGGGCCGCCCTCGGCCGTCCCGGAGCCGTCCGGGTCGCGGTCCGCACCTCGGGCGAGCAGCCGAACGGCGACTACGTCCACGACTGGCTGGGATCGCGCCGCGAGTTCTCCCCTTGGATCACCCGCGGCTGAGCCGCTCGACCGGGGCGGCACCGGATTTCGGGTGCTCAGCCGCCCGCCACGAGAGCGACCGCGACGGCACAGAGCCCGAGGCCCAGGCCTTGGGCTCTGTGCACGCGCTCGCGCAGCAGAGTCGCTGCGAGCAGGACCGTGCTGGCGGGGTAGAGGGAGGCGAGCACTCCGGCCACGGTGAGGAAGCCCCGCTGGGAGGCGAGCAGGAAAGCGCCGGTGGCCGTCGCGCCGAGGGGACCGGCGAGGGCGGCCCATCGGACCGCGCGCCCGCGGGGTACCCAGACGGCGCCGAGCACGGTGGCGAGCAGGATCACCGTGGGCGTCGACACCAGCTGTGCCAGGGTCAGCGGCCACAGCCCCGCGGTGTCGGGCACCTGTCCAAGGGCTGCGAACAGCACACCGAAGCCGAGCCCGGCCAGCACCCCGTCGAGCAGGCCGTCGGCGACCGACACCTTCGCGGCTCCCGGCTCGAGCCGGGCCAGGTCGTCCTGGGGTTCCGCCGCCACCAGCCAGATCCCCGGCAGCGCCGCGGCGATGCCGACCCAGACCAGCAGGGACGGCCGCTCGCCTCCCAGCGTCCCCGCGAGCACGGGTACGACGGCCGCGCCCACGGCCGACACCGGGGCCACGACGCCCATCCGGCCGGTGGAGAATCCGCGGTAGAGGAAGCCCGTCCCGGCGCCGCTCCCGACGCCGGCGAGGAGCGCCCATGCGAAGTCGACCAGCTCGGGCTCGCCAGGGATCCCGAGGGCGACCACCGCGGTGCACACCGTCGCCGACACCTGACCCACGACGGCCACCGACCACGCAGAGGCGCGGCGCGAGACCAGACCGCCGACGAAGTCGGACAGCCCGTAGGCCAGGGCGGACACCAGCGCCAGCAGGACGGCCATGGGCTCAGGTGAGCAGCGCGCCGACGAACCAGGTCAGCGCGGCGAGCAGCCCCGCCACCAGCTCGATGAGCACCGACAGCCCGACCGCCTTCAGGGCGTGCTTGGTGGACGGCCAGGCCTGGTCACGGCCCACCCGGTCGGCCTCGGCGAGGTAGACGCCGAGGACGAACCCGATGGCCAGACCGACCACCGGGACCACGAAGAAACCAACCAGGCCCAGCGCGGCGCCGAGCAGCAGTGTGCGTCGAGGGACGCCGGTGGCCTTGAGCCGGCGGCCGGGGACGGCGTACTTCACCACGGCGCCGATCACGAGCAGGGTGGTCACCAGGGCGAAGACCACCCAGGCCGTGGCGTCGCCCTGGCCGACCGACCAGACCAGCACCGCGCCCAGGATCAACACCGAGCCCGGCAGGACCGGGACCACGATCCCGACGAGGCCGACCAGCACGGCCAGCCCGACGAGCACCTCGGTCATGTCCACGCGGTCACCCTGTCACACCGCGACGGTGCACAAATGCGAGAGCCCCCGCCGTCCGGCGGGGGCTCTCGGAAGTCGGGGTAGGTCGAGCTCAGAGCTCGCCCTCCATGCTGGCCGGTGCCACCGGTGTCGTCGCCGGGGCCTCCAGCTTCTCGGTCTCGTCGTGGACGTGGCTGGCGAGCTCGCGCAGCTTGTCGCCGTGCTCGCGGGCGTGGTGAGCACAGAAGAGCAGCTCTCCACCGGCGGTCAGCTCTACGCGAAGGTAGGCCTGCGCGCCGCACCGGTCGCAGCGGTCGAGCGCCGTCAGAGGGGTGCTCGGGGCAGTTGCAGTGGTCACTTGAGGCCTCATTCCTTCCTTGGTGTCCTGCTCAACGTAGCGCGTGGCCGCAATGTTCCTCGGCACTACCCGCTTCTACGCCTTCACCTGACACAACATCCAATCACGCCTGACGCTTCCCACCCGTGGTCGGTTTCTCCCTTGAGACTCAGGTGACCTCTCCCACATGACCTGCGTGACCGGTTCGTCACCAAGTCTGACGCGGTTTGGTACCCCAGGGTTGCCAATCCACAGATCCTGAAACTCTTCGTTGTCGCATCGTGATCCCTGCTGGCTGCCGGGGTGCGGTCACGTGCACATGGTGACCCGTCCGGGCGGCAATGACGGGTAGGCGTGGCGGATCCGGCTGCCCGGCGTGTCGCAGGTAGATTTGGGCCGAACATCCTTCCCGCACCAAGGAGACCCGTGCCAGCCCGCACCGCCGGAGGAACCGCGATCGACAGCACGTACAACGCCCACCACCTCCTCGTCCTCGAGGGGTTGGAGGCCGTCCGGAAGCGGCCCGGCATGTACATCGGGTCCACCGACACCCGCGGCCTCATGCACTGCGTGTGGGAGATCATCGACAACGGCGTGGACGAGGCCCTGGCGGGCGCCGCCTCCCGGATCGAGGTCGATCTGCACCCCGACGGCTCGGTCGAGGTGCACGACGACGGCCGCGGGATCCCCGTGGACAAGGAGCCCAAAACGGGGCTCCCCGGCGTCGAGGTGATCTTCACCAAGCTGCACGCGGGCGGAAAGTTCGGCGGCGGGTCGTACGTCGCCACGGGAGGTCTGCACGGCGTGGGCGCGTCGGTCGTGAACGCGCTCTCCGCGCGCCTCGACGTCGACGTGGAGCGCTCGCCGTCCATCCAGGGGATGTCCTTCCAGCGCGGAGCCCCCGGCGTGTTCGACGGCGAGGGACCCGGCAGCGGGTTCACCGAGCGGTCCGGGCTGAGCCGGAAGGGAGCCCGGGTCAAGAAGGGCGTCTCCGGCACCCGGATCCGGTTCTGGCCGGACCGGCAGATCTTCACCAAGGACGCCACGTTCGTCTTCGACGAGCTGGTGACCCGGGCCCGCCAGACCTCGTTCATCGTCCCCGGCCTCGAGCTGGTCATCCGCGACCTTCGTGGCGACGAGCCGGTGGAGGAGAGCTTCCGCCACGACGGCGGGATCACCGAGTTCTGCGACTTCCTCGCCGCCGACGAGCCGGTCACCGAGATCCTCCGGCTGGAGGGCCACGACAAGTTCACCGAGACCGTGCCGCTGCTCGACGACAAGGGCCACATGACGCCCCAGGACGTCGAGCGCGACCTGATGGTGGACGTCGCGGTGCGCTGGGGGACCGGTTACGACACCGAGCTGCGTTCGTTCGTCAACGTGATCGCCACTCCCAAGGGCGGCACCCACGTGGCCGGCTTCGAGCAGGCGGTCACCAAGACGTTCAACGAGGTGCTGCGCTCGTCCAAGCAGCTGAAGACCGCCGAGCCCGACGTCATCAAGGACGACGTGCTCGAGGGTCTGACCGCCGTCGTCACGGTCCGACTCGCCGAACCGCAGTTCGAGGGACAGACCAAGGAGGTGCTCGGAACCCCGGCCGCCCGCAACATCGTGCGCAAGGTGGTCGCCGCCGAGCTGAAGAAGTTCCTCACCTCGACGAAGCGGGCCGAGAAGGCGCAGGCCAAGCTCGCCCTGGAGAAGGTGGCCAACGCCTCCCGGACCCGGATCGCGGCGCGCCAGCACCGGGAGACCCAGCGCCGCAAGAGCGCGCTGGAGTCGAGCGCGCTCCCCGCGAAGCTCGCCGACTGCCGCTCCAACGACATGGAGCGCAGCGAGCTGTTCATCGTCGAGGGCGACTCGGCGCTCGGCACCGCCAAGCTGGCCCGCAACTCGGAGTTCCAGGCGCTGCTGCCGATCCGCGGAAAAATCCTCAACGTCCAGAAGGCCTCCGTCGGCGACATGCTCAAGAACGCCGAGTGCGCCTCGATCATCCAGGTCGTCGGCGCCGGGTCCGGACGCACCTTCGACATCGACGCACGCCGCTACGGGCGGATCATCTTCATGGCGGACGCGGACTCCGACGGTGCCCACATCCGCTGTCTGCTCACCACGCTGTTCTTCAAGTACATGCCCGACCTGGTCACCCAGGGGCGGGTCTACAGCGCCGTCCCGCCGCTGCACCGGATCGAGCTGTCCAACCCGAAGAAGGGGATGGACAAGTACATCTACACCTACTCCGACGCCGAGCTGCAGCGGAGGCTGGCCGAGCTGACCAAGAAGGGCGTGCGCTGGAAGGACCCGGTGCAGCGCTACAAGGGTCTCGGCGAGATGGACGCAGACCAGCTCGCGGAGACCACCATGGACCCGCGCCGGCGCACCCTGCGCCGGATCACCGCCGACGACGCCGACCAGGCGGCCCAGGTCTTCGAGCTGTTGATGGGATCCGAGGTCGCTCCCCGCAAGGAGTTCATCGTGCAGGGGGCCTACGAGGTCGACGCCGAGGCCATCGACGCGTAGCGGACGCTCGGGCAGCCCATCTGCGGCGTTCTCGTCGCTCGGAGTGGGCTTCGCCTCAGACCAGCTGGTCGAGCAGTCCGGTGTCGACGTCGTAGAGGAAGCCACCCACCTCGACGCTGTCGGGGATCAGCGGGTGCGAGCGGACCTTGCGGACGTCGTCCCGGAGGGCAGCCACCTGGTCGTCGACGACCCCGAAGGTCTGCCACGAGGCGTCCTGGCCCGCCGACTCGGCGACCCGGGCGCGCATCTCGTCGAGAGACGACGACGCCATCGCGCAGCGCGTGTGCGGGACGACGAGCACGCGCTTGACGTTGAGCAGGTGCGCCCCGAGCACCAGCGCCTCCAGCGCGGCCTCGGTGACGCGGCCACCCGGGTTGCGGAAGATCTTCGCGTCACCGGGGGAGAGCCCGATGATGCCGAGCGGGTCGATCCGCGAGTCCATGCAGGTCACGACGGCGACGCCCGCGTGGGCGACCCCGTCGAACCCGCTGAGCGCGAACGTCTCGGCGTAGGTTCGGTTGGCGGCGAGCAGGTCGGAGAAGGCATCGGTCACGTCCGGCAAAATACCGGACCGCCGGCGAGCGCCGAAGCGGTGTCCAGGACCGGGTCACACGCTCCGCACGCTGGTGCTCCAGCGCCGCAGCCCCACCAGCGCCTTGCCGCAGGACTCCGCGCGGTCCGTCGCCGTCGGCTCGGACACCACCTCGACCCGCCAGCGACGGCCGTCCACCTGCACGACCGACACCGACCACGAGTGCTCGTCGACGCTGCGCACGTCGGCGACCTCCAGCGCGTCGAGACCGGTCTCGCCGACCGCTTCGCGCACCGCCAGCTCCGCGACCTGTCCGGCCGGCGGGTAGGTCGAGCGGCCCCGGCTGCCGAGCAGCACGGTCTCGCCTCGGTCCGCGGCCGCCAGCAGCCCCTCGGCCCCCGCGACGTCGAGTCGTCCGTGCAGGGTGCCCGCGGGCAGCAGCACCGCGGTCGCGGCGAACCGGTGCCCCGAGGTGTGCGTCACCTCCCAGACCCGGTCCGGGTGCCGCGCGGCCACGCCCAGCGCCACCGGCCGGCCCTTGACCGCGCAGCACACGTCCCGGGTGCCGTTGGTGCACACCAGCAGGTGCGACCGGTCCGCGGGCACGAGGCTCGGCAGGGAGCGTCGTACGGCGTCCCGGTTGCCGGCACGCAGTGCGTCCCAGTCCAGCGCCATCACGTCCTCCGGCTGCGCGAGCGTGCCCTCGAGGAGCCAGGTCCCGCCAGGTGAGGTGTGCGCGAGCAGCACCCGGCGTGGGTCGTGGCCGGCCGCCGGACCGGGGTCGACCGGGTCGTCGGCGTGCCGCCCGGGCCGGCGCACCAGCGCGGGGCGTACCCCGTGCGCGGCCGCGGCCTCCTCGACCCGGCGCCCGAGCCCGGCGTCGAGGTGGGACTGGGTGAATGCCTTGGCTCCCCACGGGCCGTTCTGCTCCAGGGCCAGCCACGCCACCGCCTGCGGGGCCGAGCCGGCCAGCTGCTCGCGCGCCGCCGCCGACCCGTCGCTGCAGGAGGCCAGCGGCCTCATCCGACCCACCTGCTCGCCTCGGCGGCTGGGACCCCGGTGGTCCTGGCGCCACGGAACACCACCAGCGCCACCAGTCCGGCGACGACGGCGCAGGCTGCCGCTCCGACGAAGACCGTCTGCAGCTGGGCCAGGCCGGCCTCCTTGAGCAACCGGGTGTACTCCGCGCACTGCGTCCCGGTGGCACACACGTCGGACGGCGCCGGCAGCGTGGCCTGCTCGGCGTAGTAGCGACGCAGGCCGACGGTGGTCAGTGCGCTGATCCCGACGAGCATCCCGACCATCCGCGCGACCACGAGCAGCGCGCTGGTGACACCGTGCACTGCGTCCTCGGTGGCTGCCAGCAGCGCCGCGTTGACCGGCGCCACCGCGAGCCCGAACCCGAGCCCGGTCAGCAGCAGGACCAGCGTGGCCGACAGGTGGCCCAGGCTGTCCAGCCCCCACCCGGCCATCACCACGAAGCCCACCGTGCACGCCGCCATCCCGGCTGCCGTGACCACTCCGGCCGGCAGGCGCCGGGTGAGCAGGCCGCCGGCCAGCGCCCCGACCGGCAGCGCCACCAGCAGCCGGACCAGCACCAGGGCCGCGTCGAGCTGCGAGTCGGGGTAGAGCGTGACCCGGGCGAAGATCGGGATGTCGACCAGGGCGGCGATCAGTGCCGCGCCCACGAAGAAGCTGACCACCAGGGCGCCCCAGGCCGGCGTGGTGCGCAGCGCACCGTGGGGGACCAGCGGCTGCGGCCCGGTGCGGTTGCGCCAGACGAACAGCGCCGCGGCGGCCACCGACCCGGCCAGCCACCAGGGACCGGCGGGGGACAGCACGGCGACCTCGGGGTCGGCGGTGGCGAAGGCGAGGATCACCCCGGAGAGCGCGAGCGCGAGCAGCCCGGCGCCGAGCAGGTCGGTACGCCGGGCCACGTCCCGCCAGCGCCGCAGGTCCACCAGCGGGTGCTCCGCGGTGAGCGACCGGGTCAGCAGCACGGCCACCAGCACGGCGAGCCCGATCGCCAGCGGCGACAGCCAGCGCGAGGAGCCGACCACCGGCAGGAACGCCAGGCCGATGGTCACGTCGGAGACGAGGTCCGGGGGCTGCAGCATCACCAGTCCCAGCAGCATGCAGGCCAGGGCGGCGAGGACCAGGCCGGGAAGGTCCAGCCGGAGCCGCTGCCCGGCATCCCCCCGCCGGTGGAGGGTACGCACGGCGGCGGCCAGGACCAGGCCGACGGCGAGGTTCAGTGCGAAGATCGCGTGCCACGTCCCGAACGAGAGCACCACCGCGCCGTACAACGGCCCGAGCACGCTGCCGAGCTCCTGGACCGCCCCGACCACGCCGAGGGGGAGGCCGCGGCGGTCGGACGGGTAGAGGTCGGCCACCAGCGCCAGCGTCGCCGGCACGAGCCCGCCGCCGCCGACGCCCTGCAGGAACCGCCCGGTCACCATGCTCGGCAGGTCGTAGGCGGCTGCGGTCACCAGGGACCCCAGCGCGAACACGACCAGCGACCCGACCAGCACCGGGACCCGCCCGCGCAGGTCCGCGATCCGGCCGACCAGCGGCAGCATCGCCACGTAGCCGAGCAGGAAGCCGCTGACGATCGGGGCGGCACGCTGCAGCTCGTCGACGGCGAGTCCGACCCCGGCCATCATGTCGGGGAGCGCGAGCACCACCACGTAGGTGTCCGCGGCCGCGAAGCCCACCGCGACGGCGGCCAGGGCCAGCAGCGTCCGGGCCGACCCGGCCGGAGCGGTCACGGAGCGGTGATTTCCTTCTTCACGCCGTACTTCTCGAGGTCGACGGTGTAGGTGACGTCGCCGGTGTCGGGGTAGAACGGCCCGGTCAGCACCACCCGGGTGAGCCGGTTCGCGTCGTCGAGGTCGAAGGTGGCGTCGAAGTCCGCCTCTGCCGACGCGCTCGGGATGACCGCGCGGACCGCGCTGCCCGGCACGGTGCCGACGATCTGGGACAGCACCGCGTCGCCGTCGCGGACCTGCTTGCCCTTCTCGACGCCCTGGGCGGCGGTGAGCAGCGAGGAGAGGCCGTCCTGGGTGCTCATCAGGTCCGCCGGGTCCGGGGCGCCGTAGTCTGCCGGGTCGATCTCGACGAACTTCGTGGTGAACGGCAGCTGGGCATGCACGACCCCGTCCACGGCGACCACCTCGGCGTCGGCGGTCACGCCGCTCGCCGAGACCTTGATCGTGCCGGCGAAGGCCGGGTCGTGCGTGGCGATGCCCTGTGCCGACACCAGCCCGCTGACCCCCTGGGGCAGGTCCTCGGTGAGCAGCTGGATCTGCACACCGGAGGTCTCGTCGAGCGCGGTCTTGGCCGCGGCGAGCCGCTGCTCTGGGTCCTGCGAGGACTGCTCGTCGCCCGAGCAGGCCGCGAGACCGATGACGGCGAGCACTGCGGCCACGACCACGGCAGCCCGCAGCAACGGCGTACGACGGCGCGACGGGTTCATGAGAGGCACCCTTTCACGTCTGCTCAGACACCGAGCAGCGTGCCGACCGGACCGGACACCGCGAGCACCGGCTGGCTCCCGGGCGTGCCCGAGCCGTCCCGGCGGCCGGTCGGCTCGGGGAGCTCCACCGCGGCACCGCTGGAGGCCGCCGCGCGGGCGGGCCCCGGACCGGCCCAGGCGAGCACGAGGGTGTCCTCGCCCTTGAGGAAGCGGTGGCAGCGCACGCCGCCCGTCGCCCGCCCCTTGGCGGGGTACTCGGAGAACGGCGTCACCTTGACCGCGCCGGGCTCGGTGCCGGGCAGCGCCGTGCTCGACCCCGAGGCCGTCACCACGACCGCGTCCTCGCCCGGTTCGAAGGCCCCGAAGAAGACGGCCCGCTCGCCGGCCGTCAGCCGGATCCCGGCGATGCCGCCGCCGGAGCGGCCCTGCGGGCGCACCGTGCCGGCGCCGAAGTGCAGCAGCTGGGCGTCGCTGCTGACGAAGCACAGCTCCTCGTCGCCGGTGCGCAGCTCGACCGCGCCGACGACCTCGTCGCCGTCGCCGAGCCGGACCAGCTCCCAGCTGTCGCGGTTGCCCAGGACCTCGGGGTTCACCCGCTTCACCACGCCGTCCCGGGTGCCTAGCGCGATACCGGGGCCGTCGTCGGGCAGCGCGGAGAGCGCGAGGACCCGTTCGCCCGGCTCGAGCGAGAGGAACTCGCTGAGCGGCGCGCCGCCCTGCAGGTGCGGTGCGTTGGCGGTGGCCGGGAGACCGGGCAGATCGAGCACGTCGAGCTTGACCAGCCTGCCCAGCGAGGTCACCGCGCCGACCTGGCCGCGCGCGGTGCTGCGCACCGCGGAGACCACCACGTCGTGCTTGGCGCGGCCACCGCCGTCGCCCGGTGGCTCGGTGTCCCCGGTGCGCGCCAGCAGCCCGCTGGAGGAGAGGTAGACGAAACAGGGGTCGTCGGCCACCTCGAGCGGTCCGGCGGTCGAGACGGTCTGGCCGGCCGACTCGAGCAGGACCGTGCGCCGCGGGGTGCCGTAGGTCTTGGCCACCTCGGCCAGCTCGTCGGAGACCACCTTCCGCAGCCGGGCCTCGTCGGCCAGGATCTCCTCCAGCGCCGCGATCGTGGCCTCGAGCTCCTCGCGGCGGCGCTCCAGCTCGATCCGGGAGAACTTCGTCAGCCGGCGCAGCGGCATGTCGAGGATGTAGGTCGCCTGCACGTCGCTGAGGTCGAACACCGTGATCAGCCGCTCCTTGGCCTCCGCGCTGTTCTCGCTGGCGCGGATCAGCTGGATCACCTCGTCGATGTCCAGGATCGCGATGAGCAGGCCGTGGACGAGGTGCAGCTCGTCGGCGGCCTTGCCGCGGCGGTGGACCGAGCGGCGTCGTACGACGTCGAAGCGGTGCCCGAGGTAGACCTCGAGCATCTCCTTGAGGCCGAGCGTGCGGGGCTGCCCGTCGACCAGCGACACGGCGTTGATCCCGAACGAGTCCTCCATCGGAGTCTGCTTGTAGAGCTGCTCGAGCAGCGCCTCGGGGTGGAAGCCGTTCTTGACCTCGATGACCAGGCGCAGCCCCTTCTCACGGTCGGTGAGGTCCTTGATGTCGGCGATGCCCTGCAGCTTCTTGGCCTGCACCAGCGACTTGATCCGCTCGCTGACCTTCTCGGTGCCCACGCCGTAGGGCAGCTCGGTCACCACGATGCCCTTGCGCCTCGGGGTCACGCTCTCGACCCGGGCGGTGGCCCGCATCTTGAACGAGCCCTTGCCGGTCTCGTAGGCCTCACGGATCCCGTCGAGACCGACGATCTTGCCGCCGGTGGGCAGGTCGGGGCCGGGGATGAACCGCATCAGGTCGTCGAGCGTCGCGTCGGGGTGGGTGACCAGGTGGCGCAGCGCCTGCACCACCTCGACCAGGTTGTGCGGGGCGATGTTGGTGGCCATGCCGACCGCGATGCCGGAGGCGCCGTTGACGATCAGGTTCGGCAGCGCCGCGGGCAGCACCGAGGGCTCGAGCTCGCGGCTGTCGTAGTTGGGCTTGAAGTCGACGGTGTCCTCGTCGATCGAGGCGGTCATCGCCGTCGCCGGGGCCGCCATCCGGCACTCGGTGTAGCGCATCGCGGCCGGGGGGTCGTCGGGGGAGCCGAAGTTCCCGTGCCCGTCGACCAGCGGCACCCGCAGCGACCAGAACTGCACCATCCGGACCAGGGCGTCGTAGATCGCGCCGTCGCCGTGCGGGTGCAGGCGGCCCATGACCTCGCCGACGACCCGGGCGCTCTTGACGTGGCCGCGGTCGGGCCGCAGGTTCATGTCGGCCATCGTGTAGAGGATCCGGCGCTGCACCGGCTTGAGCCCGTCGCGCGCGTCGGGGAGGGCGCGGCTGTAGATGACCGAGTAGGCGTACTCCAAGAAGCTGGTGCGCATCTCGTCGCCGACGTCGATGTCGAGGATGTGCTCCTCGAAGTCGTCGGGGGGGAGGGTGCTCTTCGAACCGCGTGCCATAGCCGCCATTCTCACCTCTGCCACCGACGGCAGCGTCAGGGGCACGCCGGGGGCGGCGTCAGTCGCGCCACACCCGCTAGATTCTCCGTGTGAGCGAAGCCGAAGCCGAGTCGGGACCGCAGCCGGCCGCCTACCCGCGGCACTGGGAGGCCGACGTGCTGCTGCGCGACGGCCAGGCCGCCCACCTGCGCCCGATCAGCGGCGACGACGAGCAGCTCCTGGTCGACTTCTACGAGCAGGTGTCGGCGGAGTCGAAGTACATGCGCTTCTTCGCCCCGATGCCCCGGCTCTCCGACCGCGACGTCCAGCGCTTCACCCACGTGGACCACCACGACCGGGTCGCGTTCGTGCTCACGGTCGCTCAGAAGATGATCGCGGTCGGCCGGTTCGACAAGATCACCGACGGTGGCGACGGCCCGGTCGAGGCCGAGGTGGCCTTCCTGGTCCAGGACGCCCACCAGGGCCGCGGGATCGCGCAGCTGCTGCTCGAGCACCTGGCCCAGGCCGGCCGGGAGCGCGGCGTCGACGTCTTCGTGGCCGAGGTGCTGCCCGAGAACACCCGGATGATCCAGATCTTCCGCGAGGCCGGCTACCAGGTGGCCGGCGGCTTCGAGGAAGGCGTGATGCGGCTCGAGTTCCCGATCAGCGCCACCGACACCTCGGTGAGCGTGATGCAGGCGCGCGAGCACCGGGCCGAGGCGGCGTCGATCCAGAACTTCTTCGAGGCCCGCAGCGTGGCGGTGATCGGGGCCTCGCGGCGCCAGGACACCATCGGACAGACGCTGGTGCGCAACCTGGTGCTCGGCGACTACCGGGGCCGGGTGTACGTCGTGAACCCGGCGGCGGACTCCGTGGCCGGGATGCCGGCCTACGGGTCGGTGAGCGACATCCCCGGTCCCGTCGACATCGCGATCGTCGCGGTCCCCTCCGACGCGGTCGCCGACGTGGTCCTCGACTGCGCCGCCAAGGGGGTGCACGGGCTCGTCGTGGTCTCCTCCGGCTTCGCCGAGACCGGCGAGGAGGGCCGCCAGCGGCAGCGCCGGCTGGTGGGCCTGGCCCGCAGCTACGGACTGCGCCTCGTCGGCCCGAACGCGCTGGGGCTGATCAACACCGCGGCCGACTTCTCCCTCAACGCCTCCCTCGCCCCGACCATGCCGCCGCGCGGACGGGCCGGGTTCTTCTGCCAGTCCGGCGCCCTCGGTGTCGCGATCCTCGAGAAGGTCGGCCGGCGCGGCCTGGGCCTCTCGACGTTCGTCAGCGCCGGCAACCGCGCCGACGTGTCCGGCAACGACCTGCTGCAGTACTGGGAGGAGGACGACTCCACCGAGGTGGTGCTGCTCTACCTGGAGTCGATCGGCAACCCCCGGAAGTTCAGTCGGATCGCTCGCCGGGTGTCGCGGCGCAAGCCGGTGATCGCGGTGAAGTCGGGCCGCTCGACGCAGGGCGTCCCGATGGGGCAGATGGTCCGCTCGATCGCGGCGCCGCAGGCCGCGGTCGACGCGATGTTCCGCCAGGCCGGGGTGATCCAGGTCGACGCCCTCGACGAGATGTTCGACGTCGCCCAGCTGGTCGCGCACCAGCCGCTGCCGCGCGGGCGACGGGTCGCGATCGTGGGCAACTCCGACGCGCTCGGCCTGCTGGCCGCCGATGCCGCCGTATCGGTCGGCCTCGAGGTCAAGGACCCGGTGGCACTCGGCTCGGACGCCACCGCCGAGGACTTCGAGGAGGCCCTCGACGCCGCCATCGACGACCCCGACGTCGACTCCGTCGTGGCCGTGTTCATCCCCCCGCTGAACACCACCGGTGTCGAGGTCGCCAACGTGCTCGCCGCGGTGGGGGAGCAGTCCGACAAGCCGCTGGTGTCGACGTTCCTCGGTGCCGAGGGCGTGCCCGAGCTGCTCCGGGTCCCCGACGTCGCCGGGAGCACCGCCGGGCGTGGCTCGGTGCCGTCGTACCCCGCGGTCGAGGCCGCCGTGCGTGCGCTCGCCCGGGTGGTCGCCTACGCCGAGTGGCGACGCCGGCCGGAGGGCGAGCTGGTCGCGCCCGAGGAGGTCGACCTCCCACGGGCCCGCCGGCTGGTCAACCAGGCGCTCGTCGAGGCGCCGGAGGGCCGCGACCTGTCCTTCGACGAGCTGCGCGAGCTGCTCGCCGCCTACGGCATCGACCTGTGGGAGCGCGTCGAGGTCGCCTCCGAGGAGGCGGCGGTCGCGGCCGCCGAGAGGCTGGGCTACGACGTGGTGCTCAAGGCCACCGCCGAGCACCTGCGGCAGCGCCCGGACCAGGCCCACGTGTGGCGCAACATCGACGCCGAGGACGAGATGCGCCACGCCTGGCACAGCATGCAGCAGGTCATCGACGAGCCCGACGCCGCCGGCTTCATCGTGCAGCGCGTGGCCGCGCCGGGGGTGCCGGTGGGTGTCGCGGGCGTGGAGGACCCGCTGTTCGGGCCGGTCGTCGCCTTCGGCGTCTCGGGAGCCACCACCGAGCTGCTGGGCGACCGGGCCTACCGGATCCCGCCGATGCACAGCGGGGAGGCCGCCGACATGGTGCGCGAGATCAAGGCGGCGCCGTTGCTGTTCGGGTACCGGGGCAGCGAGAAGGTCGACGTCGATGCGGTCGAGCACCTGCTGCTGCGGGTGGCCCAGCTGAAGAACGACCTGCCGCAGGTGCGCTCGTTGGACCTGAACCTGGTCCTGGTCGGTGCCGCCGGTGCGACGGTGCTCAACGCGGTCGGCCGGGTCGAGCCGGTCACGGACGCGCGGTCGGACTGGTACACCCGCCGGCTGAGCACCCCGGTCGGAGACACCCTGCCCGGCTGAGCCCACGGCCGGCGATCTCCGCGCAACATTCGTCACACGTAATTGACTGGCGGCTGGGCTGCCTCTTACCGGACAATCTCCCGGTGAGCAACGTGCTGGTCTCGCCGGAGCCGGAGGCCCTGGTCCCTCCCGGCCTCGACCCCCTCGTCAAGCGGCTGTTCGTCGGGATCGCCCTGTCCGCCCTCGGCAGCGGCCTGACCATGCCGTTCCTCTACGTCTACCTCGCCGAGGTGCGCGGGATCCCTACCGCGACGGTGGGACTGCTGTTCGCGTTCATGGGTCTGCTCGGATTCCTCGGTTCGCCGCTCGGCGGCACCCTGATCGATCGGATCGGCCCCCGACCGGTGATGATCGTGGGGCTCACCACCGAGGCGGTCGGGGTGGCGTCGTTGGCCCTGGTGCACAACGCGTGGCATGCGATGGCGGTGGCCACGTTCATCACCCTCGGCACCGTCGGGCTCTACCCGGCCGCCACCGCGATGCTCACCCGGCTGGTGCCCGAGGAGCGCCGGGAGAAGGTCTACGGCTTCCAGTTCATGCTGATGAACGCCGGTCTCGGCGTCGGTGGGGTGGTCAGCTCGTTCCTGGTGCGCACCGCCGACCCGTCGTCGTTCGAGCGGCTCTACCTGATCGACGCGCTGTCCTACGTCGCCTACATCGCGGTGGTGCTCAGCCTGCCGCGGGGGACCGGTGCCATGAGCCGCGCCGAGGCGCGCGAGGAGAGTGGGCCGCAGCCCGGCTGGGTCACCGTCCTGCGCGACCGGACCCTGCTGCGCGTGGTGCTGATCTCGGTGGTCGTGATCACCTTCGGCTACGCCCAGTTCGAGGCGGGCTTCGCGGCGTACACCGTCGGGGTCGCCGGCGTCCCGGCGCACCTGCTCGGCTGGGCGTTCGGGGCCAACACCGCGGCGATCGTGCTCGGCCAGCTCGTCGCGCTCCGGTTCATCGCGGGCCGGCGGCGCAGCCGGATGCTGGCTCTCTGTGCGGCGATCTGGTCGGTGTCGTGGCTGGTGATCTCGCTCTCCGACGCCGTCGACGGCTGGGTCGCGGCCGGGTTCGTCATCGCGGGCCTCGGCCTGTTCGGGCTCGGCGAGACGCTCTGGGCGCCGCTCGCCCCGGCGATCGTCAACGACCTCGCGGCCGAGGAGCTGCGCGGGCGCTACAACGCCCTGCAGGGGATGACCTGGACAGTGGCGATGATCATCGGCCCGGCGCTGGCGGGCCTGCTCATCGGCAACGGCCTCGCGCACGTGTGGGTGGCCTGCACGGTCGGCGGCACGGCCGTGGCCGCCGTGCTCCTGCTGCGGCTGCGCAGGCACCTCACTCCCGAGCAGGACGGGCTCCGGGCTGCGGAGACGGCTCTGGCGGCGTGACAGACTGACCAGTCATGATCACCCGACGCACCCGCTCGCTGCGTACCCGCCTGCTCGGGGAGCAGCGATGAGCAACCGTTCCCGCGACCTCCGGGCGGCGATCGAGGAGTCCGGCTACTACCCCGACGTCGTCGCCGACGCGGTCGGGGCGGCCCTGGCCGGCGAAACCGTCGAGTCGTTCCTGGTCCACCACGAGCCGACCATCGACGAGCGCGACGAGGTCCGCCGGCACGTCACCGTGCTGGTGCTGACCTCGTCCCGGCTGATCCTCGCGCACACCGACGAGCACGCCCCCGACGACCTGCTCCCGGCGCCGTACACCTCGAGCAGCACGGAGGCCGTTGCGCTCTCCGCGATCCGGTCGGTGGTGGTCAACCGGATGGTCGCCAACCCCGAGTCGTACGCCGGCCGGCCCGTTCCCGCTCCCGGCGCCAACGAGGCCGTGCTGACCATCGGCTGGGGCGCGGTCGGCAGGATCGACCTCGAGCCCGCCGGGTGCGCCGACCCCGAGTGCGAGGCCGACCACGGCTACACCGGTGTGGTCAGCTCCGACGACTTCTCGCTGCGGGTCAGCGCTGCCGCGGAGGGACCCGAGGCGGTCGCGAACCTGCTCGGCTTCGCCGAGGCGCTGTCGGGCCGCACCGGCGGCGGTGCCGGGGTGCGATGAGCAACGAGCTGCTGACACCGGCGTACGGCGACCGGTCGCTCGCCGACGTGCTGCCCGCCGTCGGGCGGGCACTCGGTGTCGACGTGGGGCCCGCGCCGACCTCCCTGGAGCTTCCCGAGTCGCGCAGCTACGTGGTGTTCCTCGTCGACGGGCTCGGGCAGGAGCTGCTGCGCGACCATCCCGAGGACGCCCCGTTCCTGCACGCCCACCTCGGCGCCCCGGCCACGGTCGGTGTGCCGTCGACCACCGCGACCAGCCTCACCTCGTTCGGCACCGGACTCCCGCCGGGGGCGCACGGGGTCGTCGGCTTCACCAGCCGGATCCCCGGCACCGAGGACCTGCTCAACGCGCTCTTCTGGAGCAAGAACGTCGACCCGCGCACCTGGCAGCCGCACCGGACCGCCTTCGACCGCCTGGCTGCCGCCGGGGTGAGCACCACCGTGGTCAACCGGCGCGACTTCGCCGACACGGGCCTCACCGTCGCGGGGTTCCGGGGCGCGGACTTCGTGGGCGCCGACAAGGTGGGGGAGCGGCTCGCCGCCGTCCAGGCCGCGGCGGCCAGGGCACCGTCCCTGACCTACCTCTACGACGGCGACCTCGACTGGACCGGGCACCGCTACGGCGTGAGCTCGCCGCAGTGGGAGCAGCAGCTGTCGATGATCGACGCCGCCGCCGAGCACCTGCGCGCCTCGCTGCCGGGGGACACCCGGATCGTCGTGGTGGCCGACCACGGGATGGTGGACTCCCCGGGGGACGACCGGCTCGACGTGGCGCAGCACCCCGAGCTCGAGGACGGCGTCTTCCTGCTCGGTGGGGAGGCCCGCTTCCGGCACGTCTACTGCCGTTCGGGCGCCGACGCAGACGTGGCGGCGACCTGGCGCGGCGTGCTCGACGGCCGCGCCGAGGTGCTGCTGCGGGACGAGGCGATCGCCGCCGGCTGGTTCGGGGACGTGGAGCCCGTCGTACGCCCGCGCCTCGGCGACGTCGTGGTGGCCGCGCGGGGCAGCTTCTCGGTGATGAGCAGCACCGCGTTCGCCTACGAGATGTCGCTGGTGGGGCTGCACGGGTCGCTGACGCCGGCCGAGATGCTGGTCCCCGTCATCGTGCTCTGAGCCGCGTGGCATGATTCCGCCCCGTGGCTGAACTGCAGTTCTTCACCGGGACCATGGACTCGGGCAAGTCGACGCTCGCGCTCCAGACCAACCACAACCACGCGGTACGCGGCCGCCAGGGACGCATCTTCACCAGTCACGACCGGGCCGGTGCCGCGACCTTGTCGAGCCGGCTCGGCCTGCAGCACGACGCCATCGAGGTCGCGCCCGACTTCGACTTCTGGCGCTACGTCGTGGACGCGCTCACCCACGGGGCCCGGATCGACTACCTCATCTGCGACGAGGCCCAGTTCTACGCCCCGGTCCAGGTCGAGCAGCTGGCCCGGCTCGTCGACGAGCTGCAGATCGACGTCTTCGCGTTCGGGATCCTCACCGACTTCCGCAGCGTGATGTTCCCGGGCTCTGCCCGGCTGGTCGAGCTCGCGGACCGGATGAACGTGCTCCAGGTCGAGGCGCTGTGCTGGTGCGGCAAGCGAGCGACCCACAACGCCCGCACCGAGAACGGGGCGATGGTCACCGAGGGCGAGGTGATCGTCGTCGGCGACGTCCGCGACGAGGCGGAGGCCGCGCCGCAGGTCGGCTACGAGGTGCTGTGCCGCCAACACCACCGGCGCGGGATGACCGCCGGGCGGGCCCGCGCGGTGTCCATGATCGGCGACCCGTTGCCCTTCGGCGACTCCCGGCTGTGAACCGGAGATACTCACTGCCATGGAGGCTGTGAACGACCGATCCCTGCTGCGCCCCGAGCTCGTGGCGGCGATGGCGCCCTACGCACGTTTCCTGGACGTGCGCTGGGTGCTCGGCCGCGACGACGGACACCTGCAGTACCTCGCGGGGCACGTGCCCGGAGCGGTGTACGTCGACCTCGAGACCGACCTGTCCGACCCGGTCGGGGACGGGTCCCGCGGCCGGCACCCGTTGCCCGACCCCGACCGGTTCGCCACCGCGATGCGTCGCTGCGGGGTACGCCGGGACCAGCCGGTGGTGGTCTACGACGACTACCGCGGCGTCGCCGCGACCCGGGCCTGGTGGCTGCTCACCCACCACGGGCATCCCGACGTCCGGGTCGTCGACGGCGGCTGGCCGGCCTACGTCGCCACCGGCGGAACGGTGGACGTCGGCGAGGTGGACGTGGCGCCGTCGGACTTCCGGCCCGACCCGGGACACCTGCCCGTCCTCGACGCGCCGGGCGCCGCGCGGGTCGCGCGCGACGGGCTCCTGGTCGACGTACGCGCGCCCGAGCGGTTCCGCGGCGAGCAGGAGCCGATCGACCCGGTCGCCGGGCACATCCCCGGGGCGACGAACATCCCCTTCGCGGAGAACCTGGTCCCCGGCGCGCACGCCACCGAGGTGTTCCGCGGCCCCGAGGACACGGCGGTGCGCTACGCCGAGCGAGGCGTCGTCCGCAGCCGCGAGGTCGGGGTGTACTGCGGCTCCGGGGTGACCGCGACGCACACCGTGTTCGCGCTGCACCGGCTCGGGCTCACCGCGGCGCTGTACCCGGGGTCGTGGAGCGAGTGGGTCGCCGACCCCGGCCGTCCGGTGGCCACCGGTCCGTGACCTTCGTCTCACTGGGTCGTTGAGCGTGGTGCCGGACCGACCTCCACGGGGGTGAGGTCCGGATCCGTCGGGTCGGGGGCCGGTGTTCTCCCAGGGGTCCGGCCCCCGGCTCCTCGCTCAGGCGACCGCAGCGCCATCCGGCAGCCCCGCGGTGGTCTGGGGGTTCGGGGCGGATCTCACCAGTGCACGCCCTTGAGCAGCTTGGCGAGCAGGATCTGCTGGGGTGTGGGGGCCGGGGACCCGTCGTCGGCATGTGCCCGCGCGGCGGCCGAGTCGGGGAAGACCTGGTAGGCCAGGTGCAGCACCCGGAACGACGTCTTGGGCGCGAGTGTGTGCGCCACCGCGCCGAGCGTGCCGAGAGCCGTGTTGACCTCGTGCGGACGCTCCACCAGTGCGTCGATGACCATGTCGGCGGCCTGCGCCGGACTGATCGTGGGGAACTTGTCGTAGATCTTCGTCGGGGCGATCATCGGCGTCTTGACCAGCGGCATGTGGATGGTGGTGAAGCCGATCCCGTCACCGATCAGCTCGGAGCTCACCACGTTGCTCCACGAGTCGAGGGCGGCCTTGGAGGCGACATAGGCGCTGAACCGCGGCGGGTTGGTCTGCACGCCGATCGAGCTGATGTTGACGATGTGGCCGCGCTGCTGCTCGCGCATCTTCGGCAACAGGCCCATCACCAGCCGGATCGCGCCGAAGTAGTTGAGCTGCATGGTGCGCTCGAAGTCGTGGAAGCGGTCGTGGCTCAACGCCAGCGACCGGCGGATCGACCGGCCCGCGTTGTTGACCACGTAGTCGACCGTCTCGTGCTCGGCGACGATCTGCTCGCAGAGAGCGTCGATCGCCTCCAGGTCGGAGAGATCGCAGCCGTAGACGAACGCGGTGCCGCCGGCGAGCCCGATCTCGGCCCTCGTCTCCTCGAGCTTGTCCTTGCCGCGCGCGACCAGGATCGGGACGCCCCCGGCCTGCGCGACCTTCAGCGCGGTGACCTTGCCGATGCCGGAGGAAGCGCCGGTGATCACGACCGTGCGCCCGCGGAGCTTGTCCACGACCCGCTCGTCGCGTGCGGTGTCGGTGTCGAGGTGCTCCTCCCAGTAGTTCCACAGCCGCCCGGCGTAGCTCTCCAGGTCGGGGCAGGAGATGCCCGACCCGGCCAGAGCCCGCCCGGTACGACGAGAGGCGAACGTGGTGGGGAACGACACGTGCTCGAGCACCTCGGGCGGGACGCCGAGCCGGCCGATCGTCTCGCGCAGCGCCAGCTGGGCGGGGGCGGTGCGCAGCGCGTTGCTCACCAGCCCGCTCGGGCGCAGCGCCTTGGGCAGCAACGTGGTGGGGAGCACGCCGGTGACCCGGCGGTCGAACGGGACCGAGAAGGTCGGCGCCTTGGCGGCCGCGGCGAAGGTGTTGATCACCTCGACCGTGGGCTGCGGGTCGGGGTTGACCAGGTGGAACGCCTGGCCGTCGAGGCCGGGACGGTGGGCGATGTGGTCGAGGGCCTTCGCGACGTAGTCGACCGGTACGACGTTGGTGTCGCCCAGGTCGAGGCCCATCATGGGCAGCCAGGACGGCAGCGTGTCGCGCAACCGCTTGAACAGCGGGAAGAAGTAGTAGGGCCCGTCGACCTTGTCCATCGCGCCGGTCTCGGAGTGCCCGACCACCACTGCGGGGCGGTAGATGCGCCAGGGCACCGTGCACTCCTCGCGGACGATGCGCTCGGACTCGAACTTGGTCCGGTGGTAGGCCGAGGGCAGCCCCTGGCCCACGTCGAACATCGTCTCGTCGAACGTGCCGTGGTAGTCCCCGGCGGCGGCCACCGAGGACACCTGGTGGAAGCCGCCGGCGTCGAGTGCGGCGGCGAGCTCGGTCGCGTGCCTGGTGCCGCCGACGTTCAGCTGCTCGTTCAGCTCGGAGGACGCCGTCATGTCGTAGATGGCGGCCAGGTGGAAGAAGTGGTCGACGCTGCCGCGGTGCTCGCGGACCCACTTCTTGGTGAGACCGAGGTTCGGCTTGCCGAGATCGCCCTCGACCGGCGTGACGCGGGCCGCGGCGTCACCCCAGGTGCGGATCAGGGCGTCCAGCCGCGGCCGGGACGAGGGACGCACCAGGACGAACACCTCGCCCTCCCGGTTGTCCAGCAGCTCCTGGACGAGGTGACGACCGATGAATCCGGTCGCGCCGGTGACGAAGTACGACATGGCACCATCCGCAGGTAGGGGGTCCGTCGGACCATGATTACCGAACGGTAACTTCGTGTCCAGTGTCCGGGCGGGCGACGCCCGTCACTCCTGCTTGCCGCCGCCGAACATGATCTCGTCCCAGCTCGGCACCGACGCACGCCCGCGCGACTTCCGGGCCGGCTTGCGCACCGGCTCCGGCTCTGGCTCCGGGACTGGCTCCGGCTCGGTCTCCTCTGCGGCGGCCTCGTCGGCAGGAGCAGAAGCCGGCGCGGCCGGGGCCCCGGCGTCGTCCTCGCTCGCCGGCTCCACCGCGCGGGCCGGCCGGTCGGTCGCCTGGGTGGCCATCCAGTCCGCGTCGCCCCGGGCGTCGAGGAGCTCGTCGCCGTGCGGGGACGGCTCCGGCGACGGCTGGGCGGCAGCCGCGGGCGGGTCGTTGACCAGCTCGATCGCGTCCTCGCCGAGCGGCAGCTCCTCGTCGGCCGAACCGACCGCGGACAGTCGCCTCCCGGCACCACGCACGGGCGGCTTCGCGGCCACCGCCTCGCCGAGGAGGATGCGGGCCTCGTCGTCCTCCGCGATCACGTAGCGACCCGGGGCGTCGAAGACGAACTCCGCGCGCTTGGCGTCGGCACCGGACCCGAAGTCGGCGACCAGGGTCCACCGGCCGTCCTCGCGGCGCCACGCGTCCCAGGCGACGCTCCCGGGGTCGATCTTGCGCTCCCGCAGGACGTGGGCCACGGCGTCGCCGAGCAGCCGGCTGGAGCCGTCGCCACCCTTGCGGCGTACCGAGGCCCGCTGGGCACGGTCGGCGATGTGGGCGCGCTCGGCCAGCACCGGGGTGGCGTAGCCCATGATCTTGTCGATGGTGGTCTGGGCGGCGGCGGCCACGCTCTCGGGGGTCTCGCCCGCGCGGATGCGTGCCTGGATGTCGCGGGGACGCAAGGCGCTCTCCATCTTTGTCTCCAACTGGCCGGGTCGGGCGTGGTCACCACGGAGGGCGGCCCGGAGCTTGTCGTCGGCGGGAAGGGTGAACTCCTCGCCCGCGGCACTGACCAGGACCAGCTTCGTCTTGTCCTCGGTCAGACCCACGAGCGTGAGGTCCTGATCCTTCATGACCGGCGTCCGCTCCTCATGTCTTCATCTCGTGCGGCCGAGCCTACTTCAGCGGGCGCGCCGCCGCCGGTAGTCGGTGGGCGCGTTGTGCCGCGGGAGATGACTAACCTTGCGGGCATGTCCGCGGCGGAGCACGACCCGAGCGTCGTGCTCGTCGTCCTCGACCTCGTCGGGATCTTCGTGTTCGCCATCTCCGGGGGGCTGGTCGCCGTCCGCAAGGACCTCGACGTGTTCGGGGTCCTGGTGCTCGCCGGCATCACCGGCCTCGGCGGCGGCTTCGCCCGTGACGTGCTGATCGGCGCGGTCCCGCCCGCCGCCCTGGCGGACTGGCGCTACCTGCTGGTGCCCCCCGCGGCCGGACTGGTCGTGTTCTGGTTCCACCCGGCCCTGGGCCGGCGCGAGCGGGTGGTCAACGTCTTCGACGCGGCGGGGCTCGGCCTGTTCTGCGTGACGGGCGCGCTCAAGGCGCTCGCCTACGGCCTGGGGCCGGTGCCCGCCGCGCTGATGGGGTTGCTGACCGCCATCGGCGGCGGCGTGCTGCGCGACCTGCTGGCCGGTCGGGTCCCCGTCGTGCTGCGCGGGGAGCTCTACGCGACCCCGGCGCTCGTCGGAGCCGCCGCTGCGGTCGTCGGCGTCGAGGCGGGGCTGCGTCCCGCGGCGGTGGCGGTTCCGGCGGCGCTGCTGTGCTTCGTCTGGCGGCTGTTCGCGATGCGCCGCGGCTGGGACGCGCCGCGGCCCGCGGGCGTCTCGAGCACCTGACCGTCCGGTCGGCCGGACGCGGCGGCGGTCACCAGCCGTGCGTGCCGGGGCCGCCCTTGAACGGGCCGGCGACCGCGGAGGTCACCCAGCCGCCGTAGAAGCCGCCGGGTTGGGGCACGACGGTCTCCCCGTCGACGGTGCACCGGTCCATCGCCGCGGGGTAGACCGCGCGGCCCTTCCACTCGCAGAACGACGACCCCTCGGCCGATCGGAGCGTGCCGGGAGCGAACGCGTCGGCCGGCAGGTAGTAGGTGGGCGGGTGGCTGGTCTCGAGCACCCGGAACGCCGCGCGGGTCGTGGCCACCCTCACCCCGCCGAGCACGACCTCGACGAGCGCCCGCGTCGGCTCGAGCCGGGGCGGGCGCGGGTAGTCCCACACCGACTCCTGCCCGGGCCCAGGGCGGTCGGGGACCGGACGGCTCATCGGCCCAGCACCCGTTCGAGGTAGCCGTTGGTGAAGACCCGCTCCGGGTCGACCCGGTCCCGGACGGCCGCGAAGTCGTCCCAGTGCGGGTAGTCCGGCGCGAGGTCCACGGCGGTGCGGGTGTGCAGCTTGCCCCAGTGCGGGCGCCCGCCGTGCGCACGCAGCACCGGCTCCACGGCACTGAAGTAGGCGTGGTGGTCGGTCTGCGCGTTCACATGGAAGGCGAGGTACGTCGAGTCCCGGGCGTGGGCCGTCGACAGCCAGCTGTCGTCCGCGGGGGCGGACCGGATCTCGACCGGGAAGGAGATCGGCCAGTCGTGGCGGTCGATCACGGCACGGGCCTCGGCCAGCGCCGCCATGCCCGCCTCGCGGGGCAGGGCGTACTCCATCTCACGGAACCGCACCCGGCGCTCGGCCACGAACACCCGGGACGCCACGTCGGTGTAGGTGCGGGCGGTCAGCGCCCGCGCCGCGAGCCGGTTCAGCGGCGAAACCGTGCGCGGCGCGGCGTTGCCGATCCGGTTCATCAGGCCGAACAGCCGGTTCTCGAGCAGGTCGTCCTCGACGAAGGACCGGAACCGGGACAGGGGCGCGGCGGCCTCGAGGGTGCGGTCGTTGCGCTTGACCAGGGCCCAGTCCGTCCGCGGGAACCAGTGCACGTCGACGTGGTGGTGCTCGTGCACCAGGTCGTCGAAGCGTGCGACGAGCTCGTCGTACCGCATCGGCGCCTCGTCGGCGGTGAGCAGGAACTCCGGCTCGACCTGGAAGGTGACCGCGGTGAGGATGCCGAGCGCGCCGAGCCCCACCTTGGCCGCCGCGAACAGCGCGGGGTCGTGCTCGGGCGTCGCCGTGACCACCGTCCCGTCGCCGGTGACCAGCTCGAGAGCGCACACCTGCGACGACAGCGACGCCCGGTGACCGCCCGAACCGTGGGTGCCGGTCGAGATCGCGCCGGCGACGGTCTGCTCCTCGATGTCGCCCATGTTGTGCAGGGACAGGCCCAGCCCGCGCAGCCGCCGGTTCAGCTCGTGCAGAGGGGTGCCCGCGAGGACCGTGACGGTCATCGCCTCGCGGTCGACCGCGGTGATCCCGGCGAGCCGGTCCGGTCGCAGCAGCAGCCCGTCGGTGACGGCCACGTCGGTGAAGGAGTGGCCGCTCCCGACCATCTTCACCCCCAAGCCCTGGTGCCGGGCGGCGACCACGGCGTCGGCGACCTCGCCGGCGTCGGTCGGGGTCAGCACCGACGCGGGCCGGGCCACGGAGAGGCCGGACCAGCTCCGCCAGGTGTCGCTGCTCGCCATGCAGTGGAGCGTAGCCGGGCGGCGGGAGCGGCTCGGCGGTTGCGACCACTCGGCATACTCGGTCCATGGTGCTCGACGTGGTCTCGGACGTGCGCCGGAACCTGGGGGACCGGTTGTTCGCCCGGGTCGCCGGCCCCGAGGGACCGGCGCGGCGCGACCGGATCCACGGCTCGCCGGGGGAGCGGTGGTTCGCCGCGGACAGCCCGGTCCGCCAGGTGCACGGCGACGCCGCCATGTTCGTGGGGGGCGTCCGGGCCCTGCTGCTGCAGTCGCTGCACCCGCTGGCGATGGCCGGTGTCGCCGAGCACTCCGGCTTCCAGGGCGACCCGTGGGGCCGGCTGCAGCGGACCAGCCACTTCCTCGCGGTCACCACGTTCGGCACCGCCGCGGACGCGGAGCAGATGACCCGGGCCGTGCGCCGCGTGCACCGGACCGTGGTGGGCGTCGCGCCCGACGGGCGCCGGTACGACGCCTCCGACCCGCACCTGCTGACCTGGGTGCACGTCGCCGAGATCGACAGCTTCCTGGCGGCGCACCAGCGCTACGGTGCCCGGCCCCTCGACCAGGCGGGTCGGGACCGCTACGTCGTCGAGTACGCGCGGGTCGCGGAGGAGCTCGGTGCGGTCGACCCGCCGCGCAGCGAGGCGGAGCTGGCGGCCGCGCTGGAGGCCTACCGTCCCGAGCTGGAGGCGACCGACGCCGCCCGGGAGACCGCACGGTTCCTGCTCCTGCACCCGCCGCTGCCGCTGCTGGCCCGGGCGCCCTACGGGGCGCTGTCAGCGGCGGCGGTGAGCCTGCTTCCTCTGTGGGCACGGCGCAAGCTGCTGCTGCCGCGCCTCCCGGTGACCGAGGCCGTGGTGGTCCGGGCAGCGGGTGCGGCCGTCACCCGGACGATCCGGTGGGCGATGCGGCCGCCCGGGTGACCCGGCCCGGGCGCGACCGGTGGGCCACCAGGGCAGCGACGAACGCGAGGGCCCCACTCACCACCGAGACCCAGTAGCCCGCCGCCGACCCGGCCGCGTCGATCAGGGAGCCGGACACCAGCGCACCCGGCGCCACCCCGGCGGTGATGCCGGTCCCGATCACGGCCATGCCTTCGGTGAGCCGCGCCACGGGCACGACCTCTTCCACCCATGCGACCATCGCGATCAGGGTCGGGGAGATCGCGAAACCGGCCAGGAACAGCACCCCGACCATGAGCGCGAAGCCGCCCACCCAGGGCAGCGGAAGCATGGACAGGCCGAGAAGCAGTGCACCGCCGCGGAACCGGGTCGCGGTGTCGGCGCGCCAGCTGACGATTCCGGTCACCACCCCGGAGAGCAGGCTGCCCAGTGCCCACACCGCCAGCAGCGGGCCGCTGGCTGCCTTCGCGCCGAGCTCCTCGGAGAACGCCACCGTGGCCACCTCGGTCGCCCCGAACAGCGCCCCCATCGCTGCCGCGGCCGCGGTGAGGGGGGCCAGCGTCCGCCAGGGCAGCCTGGGCCGCTCGGTGCGCACCGGGTGGCGCGGGTGCGGCGGCGGCTCCGTGCCGCGCTGGGCCACCAGCGCGAACGTGCCGACGAGCGCGGCCAGCACCGCCACCGAGAGCCCGGCGAGCGGGTGCACGCCGGTGGCGAGCAACGTGACGACGGTGGGTCCCACCATGAACACGGACTCGTCGACGACCGCCTCGAAGGCGTAGGCGGTCTGCACCCACGACCGCTCGGGAACCACGTGCGACCACCGGGCCCGTACGCACGACCCGATCTGCGGCTCGGCGGCGCCGGCCACGGCGGCGAAGCCGATCGCCGCGGGGGTTCCCCAGTCCCACTCGACGGAGACCATGAGCAGGATGAGCGAACCCGAGAACAGCAGCACCGCCGGGGGCAGGACCGTGCTCTGGCCGAGCCGGTCGAACAGCCGGCCCTGCACGACCGAGAAGATCGAGGTGGCGACGACGAACGACGCCGAGACGGCGCCGGCGGTGGCGTAGGACCCGGTCCGGGTCGAGACCAGCAGCACGACGCCGAGGCTCACCATGGAAATCGGCAGCCGGGCCACCAGGCCACTGAGCGAGAACGCAAGGGCGCCGGGCAAGGACAGCACCCGGCGGTAGCTGGTCATCATCGTGGCTGAATCCTAGTTTGGGCGGGTGTTCCTAGGATGGTCGCCATGACCCCGCCCGACATCGCGCCGTACGACGCCTTGCTGCTGGTCTCCTTCGGGGGACCGGAGGGCCCGGAGGACGTCGTCCCGTTCCTCGAGAACGTCACCCGGGGTCGCGGGATCCCGCGAGAGCGGCTCGAGGAGGTCGGGGAGCACTACTTCCTCTTCGGCGGGAAGAGCCCGATCAACGACCAGAACCGGGAGCTGATCGCGGCGATCCAGGAGGACCTGCGGTCCAACGGGATCGACCTGCCGGTCTACTGGGGCAACCGGAACTGGGACCCCTACCTCGCCGACACCCTGCGGCAGATGGAGGCCGACGGAGTCCGGCGGGCGGCGTGCCTGGTCACCAGCGCCTACTCGTCCTACTCCGGCTGCCGGCAGTACCGCGAGAACCTCGCCGACGCCGTGGCCGAGGTCGGGTCCGGCGCGCCGCAGCTGGACCGGCTGCGGCACTACTTCAACCACCCCGGCTTCGTCGAACCGATGGTGGACGCCACCCTCGCGGCGCTGGCCGACCTCGGCGACGCTGACCGGCACGAGGCCCACCTGCTGTTCGTGACCCACTCGATCCCCACGGCCATGAACGACGCCAGCGGCGCCGAGGGCGGCGCTTACGGCGCCCAGCACCTCAGCGTCATGGACGAGATCGTCGAGCGTGTCCGCCAGGAGACCGGGCTGCGCTACGCCCACGAGCTCGTCTACTGCTCCCGCTCCGGGCCGCCGCACGTTCCTTGGCTCGAGCCCGACGTCAACGACCGCATGGAGGAGCTGGCCGAGGAGGGGGCCGGCGCCGTGGTGGTGGTGCCGATCGGCTTCGTGTCCGACCACATGGAGGTCATCTACGACCTCGACACCGAGGCAGCGGCCACCGCGGAGAAGCTGGGCCTCGCGTTCGCCCGGGCCGCGACCGCCGGTGTGGACCCGCGGTTCGTCGCGATGGTCCGCGACCTGCTGGCCGAGCGCGCCGCGGTCGAACGGGGCCACGAGGTGCGGCGTCGTGCGGTGGGCTCACGGCCGGCGTCGTGGGACGTGTGCCCGGCCGGCTGCTGTGCCAACGCCCGCGGGCCGCGTCCCGCCCTGTGCGGGACCGACTGACCGTGGCCGACGCACAGGAGCTCCTGAAGGTCGCTCGGACGGTGGCCCTGGAGGCGGCCGAGCTGGTCGCCCAGCGACGCCGTGCCGGGGTGAGCGTGGCGGCGACGAAGTCGAGCCCCGTCGACGTGGTGACCGAGGCCGACCGGGCTGCGGAAGAGCTGATCCACCGGCGCCTCCTCGAGGAGCGGCCCGACGACGGGTTCGTCGGTGAGGAGGGAGGCGGTACCACGTCGACCAGCGGGATCACCTGGGTGGTCGACCCGATCGACGGCACCGTGAACTTCCTCTACGGCATCCCGCAGTACGCCGTCTCGATCGCGGCCCGCGACGGGGACGAAGTCGTCGCCGGGGTCGTCGTCGACGTGGCCAAGGGCGAGTGCTTCACCGCGACCCGGGGCGGCGGCGCCTGGCTGGGCGAGGACCGGCTGGCGGTCCGTACGGACGCCGTCGCCGGGCGGCAGCTCGTCGGCACGGGGTTCCACTACGAGCGCGAGGTCCGCGCCCTCCAGGCGCGAGCCGCGGCCGAGCTGCTCCCGCACGTGCGCGACATCCGCCGGCTCGGGTCGGCCGCACTGGATCTGTGCGGCCTGGCAGCCGGACGGCTCGACGCCTACGTCGAGGAGGGCCTCCACGAGTGGGACCTGGCCGCGGGCGGTCTGGTGGCCACCGAGGCGGGGGCGCGGGTCACGGTGCACACCGGCGTGGGCGGCAAGGACTGCGTCCTGGCGGCGCCGGCGGGCGACTTCGACGTATTCGTGGATCTGGTGCGTTCCTGCGGGTTCCTCCGGGAATAGCAGGGCACCCTCCTTCGTTGCGCCCGTGCGGATCTGTGACTCTGACGACATCATCTGGGATCGCCGTGCGAAACCGGGCCGTCATGGTGCACAATCCGCCACGCACCCACACGGCGCGCGACGCGTGACCTGAGATGAAGTACGGGGCCCCAGGAGAGGCACATGGCAACTGACTACGACGCTCCTCGCAAGAACGAGGAGGACCAGAGCGAAGAGAGCCTCGAGGAGCTCAAGGCTCGGCGCCACGACAAGAACTCCGGCAAGGTCGACGAGGACGAGGCCGAGGCGGCCGAGTCGTTCGAGCTCCCCGGCGCGGACCTGTCCCACGAGGAGCTCGCGGTGGAGGTGCGCCCCCGGCAGGAGGACGAGTTCACCTGCATGAGCTGCTTCCTGGTGCACCACCGCAGCCAGCTCGCCGACGCCAAGAAGATGATCTGCCGCGACTGCGCCTGAGCAGCGCGAGCGAGCATCCAGCGGAAGAGGCCGGTCCCTGAGGGGCCGGCCTCTTCGGCGTCCACGGTCCGGGAGCCGGCTCAGACCTCGACGTCGGCGAGGTTCGCCGGGAGGTGCCCGGTGGACTTGCGGTAGTACTCCGCCGCCTTGCGCGAGGCCAGCATCCGGGCCAGCCCGACGGCGACACCGCTGACCGTCGCCCAGGCGACCGCCTCGCCGATCGAGACGTCCGGGTGGGCGGGGTTCACCGGCGGGTTCTTGCCGGTCGCCACCTTCCACGTCGAGGTGAGCGCCTTGCGCGCAGCGAAGGTGGCGCCCAGCGTCGAGGCCAGACCCATCGCCGACCAAACCTTGGAACCTGCCACCACATACTCCTTCGTCTCGGGCGTCTCGTCAGCACTCCGTGCGCCAGTGTGCCAGTCGGGCCGGTACCCCGCGCGGTGCGGTTCAGCCCTGAGGTGCCGACACGGCCGCCTGCAACGCGGCCACGAGCCGGTCCGGCCGGCGGGTGGAGACCAGCCAGTAGGGCGCCGGGTCGGCTGGGTCCTGCACCGGGACCTGCACCGAGCTCTTCACGTAGGGCCGCAGGAGCAGGTAGGCCCGGGCGTCCGCGTCGACCCCGGCCAACCGGCGGCTCGCCGTGGCGTCGAGGGCGACCGGTGCCCCCAGGAACGAGACCGGGATCCGCGCGCGCCCGGCGCGGAACGTCTGCTCCCGGACCGACACGCGCGCCGCGCCGTACGCCACGAACACCACCGCCATCAGTGCCGTGAGCACCCCGGTGACCGTGAACGCCACCCAGGGCGGCGTGGCGACCAGGAACGCCAGCAGGACGGTGGCCATGAACATGGTCAGCAGCGCCCACCAGCGCAAGGGGACGTGCAGGCGCTCGTCGTAGCCGACGGCGCCGGGGTGCGTGCTCACGCCGCCAATCCTGACACCCGCGCGCTGGGGCGCCTTGAGTAGGGTCCGGCCATGGTCGAGATCATGATCACCCGCCTGGACCCCGACGTCCCGCTCCCGTCGTACGCCCACCCGGGCGACGCCGGCGCCGACCTCACCACCACCGTCGACGTGCGGCTCGAGCCGGGGGAGCGGGCGCTGGTGCCTACCGGGATCGGCATCGCGCTCCCGGTGGGGTACGTCGCCCTGGTGCACCCGCGCTCCGGCCTGGCCGCGAGGTTCGGCGTCTCGATCGTCAACGCGCCGGGGACGGTCGACGCCGGGTACCGGGGCGAGATCAAGGTGATGCTGATCAACCTCGACCCGCGGGAGCCGGTCGTGCTGCGCCGCGGCGACCGGGTGGCCCAGCTCGTCGTGCAGCAGGTCGAGCAGGCCCGCTTCGTGGAGGTCGACCGGCTGCCTGGTTCGGCGCGTGGGGAGGCCGGGTACGGTTCGACCGGTGGGTTCGAGGAGACGCCCACCGGCCGGCCGGAAGGCCGATTCGCGATCGAGGAGAAGCAGTGAAGTTCCGACGGAAGAAGACCGAAGTCGACGAGGTCGACGTCGCGTCGGCCGAGGCGTCCCCGGAGCCTGCGGCGGCGCCGGCGCAGGCTCCTGCCGAGGCCGTCCGCGCCAACGGCCCGTGGGACGACTCCGAGGTCGACCTCGTCGAGGGCACCCCGGGCAAGGTCGACCTCGGCAGCCTGGTCGTCACCCCGCGCGAAGGCGTCGAGCTGCAGCTCCAGGTCGACGAGCAGCACGGGCACGTGGTCGCGGTGCTCCTCGCCGGTCCGGAGGGCGCCGTCGAGCTGCGCCCGTTCGCCGCGCCCCGCAACGGCGAGATCTGGGAGGACGTGCGGCACCAGATCGCCGCCGAGGTCAGCCGGCGCGGCGGCACCGCCACCGAGGCCGAGGGGCCGTGGGGCACCGAGCTGCGCGTCGTGGTCTCCGTCACCACCCCGGACGGCCAGTCCGGCACCCAGCCGTCCCGGGTCTTCGGCATCGCGGGCCCGCGCTGGCTGCTGCGGGCGACGTTCTTCGGGCGTCCGGCGCTGGAGCCCGACGAGAGCGGCCCGATCGAGTCCGCGCTGCGCGACGTGGTCGTGCGTCGCGGCACCGAGCCCTTCGCCCCCGGCGAGGCGCTCCCGCTGCGGGTGCCGCCCGAGGCGACCCCGGCCCAGGGCTGAGACCTCTGCGCCCGCTGCGGCGGCCGTGGTTACGCTGGAGGCATGTCAGAGGTGAGGGGCCGGCTCCGCAGGGGGCTGAGCCGGTGGGCGAACGGCCAGGAGCAGGAGGCCGTCGAGCTCCGCAAGGACGTCGAGAAGGCGGGCTGCTGCCCGATCAGCGAGGCCAAGGACCGCCAGCGGGTCGACATCCAGGGCAGCCTGCGCACCGTCACCCTGCGCCCGCGCGGCGGGGTGCCCGCCCTCGAGGCCGAGCTGTTCGACGGGTCCGGGGTGATCACGGTGATCTGGCTGGGCCGCCGCCGGATCGCGGGGATCGAGCCGGGACGGCAGATCAAGGTGGTCGGCCGGATCGGTGCGCAGGACTTCCAGCGCGTCATGTTCAACCCCCGATACGAGCTGAGGTAGGCGTGCAGCACGAGGAGGCGACGGCGTCGGACCACCCCGTGGCGGCCGAGACGGTCGAGTCGGTGGTGCGCGCCCAGCTCGCCAAGGCCCTCGGTGGCAAGCGCGGGATGCTGGAGGCCGCGACCCCGACGATCGCGTTCACGGTCACCTACTTGAGCACCAACGAGCTGCGAACGGCGCTCGTGCTCAGCGTGTCCGCGGCGCTCGTGCTGCTGCTGGTCCGGCTGGTGCAGCGCACCACGCCGCAGTTCGTGATCAACAGTCTGGTCGGGATCGGGATCGGCGCGCTGTTCGCCTACCGCAGCGCCCAGGGCGGCGGCGACGCCTCCGACAACGCGCTGGCCTACTTCCTGCCCGGCCTGATCTACAACGCCGGCTACGCCGTGGTGATGACGCTGACCATCGTGGTCGGCTGGCCGATCGTCGGGTTCATGGTCGGCAGCGTCGCCGGCGACCCGACCGCCTGGCACAAGGACGAGCAGATCGTGCGGCTGTGCCGCAACCTCACCTGGATGCTGGTGATCCCCTGCGTGGTGCGGATCGCCGTGCAGCTCCCGATCTATCTGGGCGGCCGGTCCGCCGACGACGCCGGGAGCTACATCGCCGCCCTGGGGATCAGCAAGATCCTGATGGGCTGGCCGCTGCAGCTCGCCGCGCTCGGCGGCATGGTCTGGCTGCTCGCGCGCGACCACACCCCGGTCGACCCCGAGCACGAGCCCGAGCTCGCCTAGCGCCCGCCGGCAGGCGGCGGGCTCCGTCCAGCCGGGTCAGCCGTGGTGCTGGCTCGGCGCGAGCAGGCTCTGCAGCTCGGACTCGGAGTCGGCGCCCGCCACGAACAACAGCTCGTCGCCGGACTCGATCGGCTGCTCGCTGCTCGGCGTGTAGACCTGGCCGTCGCGCAGGATCGTCACCAGCGAGCAGTTCTCCGGCCACGGGATCAGGCCGCACGGCTTCCCGATGTACGGCGAGTCCGTGGGCAGCGTCATCTCGACGAGGTTCGCGTTGCCCTGACGGAACGTGAAGAGGCGCACCAGGTCGCCGACGGTGACGGCCTCCTCGACGAGCGCGGACATGATGCGCGGCGTGGAGACGTTGACGTCGACGCCCCAGGCCTCGGTGAACAGCCACTCGTTGTTGGGATGGTTCACCCGGGCGACGGTGCGGGGGACCGCGAACTCGGTCTTCGCCAGCAGCGAGGTGACCAGGTTGACCTTGTCGTCCCCGGTCGCGGCGATCACCACGTCACAGGTCTCCATCCTGGCCTCCTCCAGCGAGGAGAGCTCGCACGAGTCCGCGAGCAGCCACTCGGCGTCGGGGACGCGCTCCGGTTTGAGCGAGGCGGGGTCCCGGTCGATCAGCAGCACCTGGTGGCCGTTGCCGATGAGCTCGCGGGCGATCGAGCGCCCGACGGCGCCTGCCCCGGCGATGGCGACGCGCATCAGTCGTCCTCCGGTCCTTCGTTGAACACCTTGTACACCCGGTCGGCGTTCTCCTCGCGCATGACCAGGTGCAGCAGGTCGCCCTCCTGGATGACCGACTCGCGGGTGGGCAGCATGCCCTCGCCGAGCCGGTCGATCCAGGCGATCCGGCTGCCGGACTGCTCCTGGAACTTCACCGTCCGCTGCCCTACCCAGACGTCGTTGGCGGGCAGCTGGTCGAGGCGGATCGTCCCCGACGGGTCACGGAAGTCCGGTTCGGCCCCGGCGGGCAGCAGCCGGCGCAGCACCTGGTCGGCGGTCCACTTCACGGTGGCGACCGTGGTGATGCCGAGCCGCTGGTAGACCTCGGCGCGCCCCGGGTCGTAGATCCGGGCGACGACCTGCTGGATGCCGAAGGTCTCGCGGGCCACGCGGGCCGCGATGATGTTGGAGTTGTCGCCGCTGGAGACCGCCGCGAACGCGTCCGCCCGGTCGATGCCGGCGCGCTCGAGGACGTCCTGGTCGAACCCGACGCCGGTCACCTTGGTGCCGCTGAACGTGGGCCCGAGCCGACGGAACGCGTCGGGGTTGCTGTCGATGATGGACACGGTGTGGTTGCGGTCCTCGAGGCCGCGCGCGAGCGCGGAGCCCACGCGGCCACAACCCATGATCACGACATGCACGGGGGAGACGCTACACCGCGGGTCCGGTCACGAGTCCGCGGCGACGCACACCGTGGTCTAGCCTTTCGACTCGTGGGTGTACGTGACGTCTCCAAACGAATTCTGGTCGGCCAGAAGCTGCGTAGCACGCAGCTCGGCGAGACGCTGCTGCCCAAGCGGATCGCCCTGCCGGTGTTCGCCTCGGACGCGCTCTCGTCTGTGGCCTACGCCCCCGACGAGGTCTTCATCATGCTCGGCGTGGCCGGGATCTCGGCCTACACCTGGTCGTGGAAGGTCGCCCTCGGCGTCGCCCTGGTGATGTTGACCGTGGTGGCGTCGTACCGGCAGACCGTGCACGCCTACCCCTCCGGCGGGGGCGACTACGAGGTGGCGACCGTCAACCTGGGCCGCAGGGCCGGGATGACCGTGGCCAGCGCGTTGCTCGTCGACTACGTGCTGACCGTGGCGGTGTCGATCTCCTCGGGGGCGCAGTACGCCTCCGCGGCGATTCCGAGGCTGCAGGAGCACGAGGTCACGCTGGCGGTGGTGATGGTCGCGGTCCTCGCTGCCCTCAACCTGCGCGGCGTACGCGAGTCCGGCACGTTCTTCGCCGTCCCCACCTACCTGTTCATGCTGGCGATCCTGGGCATGTGCGCGCTCGGCTTCATGCGCATGCTCGCCGGCGACCTGCCCGACGTGGAGAGCGCGGACCTGAAGATCCTCCCCCAAGAGGGCTGGGACCAGCAGCTGACCACGGTGGGGCTGATCTTCCTGCTCGCCCGCGCCTTCTCGTCGGGGTGTGCCGCGCTGACCGGCGTGGAGGCGATCTCCAACGGCGTGCCGGCGTTCCGCAAGCCGAAGTCCCGCAACGCCGCCACCACGCTGCTCCTGCTCGGCATGATCGCGGTCACGATGATGGTCAGCGTCATCGTGCTCGCGAAGCAGATGGGGCTGAGGTACGTCGACCCGCACGAGCTCGACCGGCTCCGCACGGCCACGGGGGCGCGGCTGCCCGAGGACTACGACCAGCGGGTGGTGATCGCCCAGATCGCGCACGCGGTGTTCAACGACTTCCGGCCCGGCTTCTACTTCGTGGTCGCGATGACCGGGATCGTGTTGGTCCTGGCCGCCAACACCGCGTTCAACGGTTTCCCCGTCCTGGGGTCGATCCTGGCCAAGGACGGCCTCGCCCCGCGCCAGCTCGGCTCGCGCGGCGACCGGCTGGCCTACAGCAACGGCATCGTGTTCCTCGCGGTGATGGCCGCCATCCTGATCGTGGTGTTCAAGGCCCAGCCGACGCGGCTGATCCAGCTCTACATCGTCGGGGTGTTCGTCTCGTTCAACCTCAGCCAGCTCGGGATGATCCGGCACTGGACCCGGCACCTGAAGACCGAGACCGACCCGCAGGAGCGCCGGGCGATGATGCGCTCGCGCGCGATCAACACCTTCGGTCTCGGGATGACCGCGGTGGTCCTGGTCATCGTGGTCATCACGAAGTTCCTGGCCGGCGCATGGATCACGATCCTGGCGATGGCCGCGTTCTACGCGATCATGCACGGCATCAGCAAGCACTACGACAAGGTCGCCTCGGAGCTGCTCGCGGAGGAGGACGACCAGATCCTGCCGACCCGCGTGCACGCGATCGTGCTGGTGTCCAAGGTGCACAAGCCGACGATGCGCGCGGTGGCCTACGCCAAGGCGGCCCGGCACAACGTCCTCGAGGCGGTCATGGTCGACAGCGACCCCCGGACCACCGCGCGGGTGATGGAGGAGTGGGACGACCGGCGGCTCGACGTGCCCCTGAAGGTGCTGTACTCGCCGTACCGGGAGATCATCCGCCCGATCGTCGACTACACGCGCAGCATCCGGGACGCCAACCCGCGAGGCGTGGTGGCGGTCTACATCCCGGAGTACGTCGTCGGTCGCTGGTGGGAGCAGCTGCTGCACAACCAGACCGCGCTCCGGCTCAAGGGCCGGCTGCTGTTCACCCAGGGCGTCATGGTCATCTCGGTGCCCTACCAGCTCCGGTCCTCGCAGGCGGCCAAGCAGCGCGTCGATCGCGACCTGATCAAGCCACGGCCGGGCGACGTGCGTCGCGGGGTCGTCGGGGACAAGCCCAAGGACCTCACCAAGTGACCCGGCGGACCCGTCAGCGCGAGGTGCGCGGCCGGTCGCTGGTGGGCGAGCGCTACGAGGTCGAGGTCGGACCGGTCGCCCACGGCGGGCACTGCGTCGCCCGCCACGAGGGCCGGGTGATCTTCGTGCGGCACGCGCTGCCGGGGGAGCGGGTGACCGTGCTGGTCACCGACGGAGACGAGGAGTCGCGGTTCCTGCGCGGCGACGCCGTCGAGGTCCTCGCAGCGTCCCCGGACCGGGTACCGGCGCCGTGTCCCTACTCGGGGCCGGGCCGGTGCGGCGGCTGCGACTTCCAGCACGTGGCGCTGCCCGCGCAGCGGGACCTCAAGGCCGCGGTGGTCCGCGAGCAGCTGCGGCGTCTCGCCGGCCTCGACGTGCCGGTCACGGTCGAGCCGGTCCCGGGAGACGCCGACGGGCTCGGCTGGCGGACCCGGTTGCAGTTCGCCGTGGACCGTGACGGCTCGGCGGGGCTGCGCAAGCACCACTCGCACGAGATCGTGCCGGTGGACGTGTGCCCGATCGGGCACCCCGGGCTGCCCGAGGTCGGCACCCGGCGCTGGCCGCGCACCGGCGCGGTCGAGGCGATCGTGTCGTCGACCGGCGAGCAGCTGCGGATCGTCGAGGAGCGGGGAGGTCCGTCGTACGACGGTCCGCGCGTGCTCCACGAGCGTGCGACCGGGCGAGACTGGGAGGTCAGCGGATCCGGCTTCTGGCAGGTCCATCCCGGCGCCGCCGACGCACTCGTGGACGCGGTGAGCGCCGCCCTCGAGCCGCGACCGGGGGAGCACGCCGCGGACCTCTACTCCGGCGTCGGGCTGTTCACCGCCGCTCTCGCCGCGCGGGTGGGAGAAGCCGGCCGGGTGGTCGCCGTCGAGGGCGACCGGACCGCCGTCGCGGACGCCGAGCGCAACCTGGCCGACCTGCCCCAGGTCGAGCACCTCGTGGACCGCGTCGATCGCGCACTCGCCGGCGGTGCCGTCGGCGACGGCATCGACCTGGTGGTGCTCGACCCGCCGCGCACGGGTGCTAAGCGCAAGGTCGTAGCCGCGATCTGTGACCTCGAGCCACGTGCGGTCGCCTACGTCGCCTGCGACCCGGCCGCCCTGGCCCGGGACGTGGCGATCTTCGCCGAGCGCGGCTACCGGCTCACGGGGCTTCGCGCCTTCGACATCTTCCCGATGACGCACCACGTCGAGTGCGTCGCGCTGCTGACGAAAACCGGCTCCGACCTGCGCTGATGCGATGCTTGATGCGTCCGCTGGCGTTCAAGAATTCGCCTTTGGGCGCACTTTGCGCGGCCTTCTCAGGGCAGCAGGTCCGCGCGGTCTTCGCGTAGGCGGGGCCCTCCCAGTCGCACGAAACCTCGTCCTCCCCCAACGATCCCGTCTAGGCTCTGAGCTGTGGACCTGACGCGATCCTGGCCGAGTTCGGTCGCGGGAGTCGACCTTGATTACGACGTGTCCGTAGGCCCTCGATGTGCTTACTCGTCGGTTCCGGATGGTCGATGCGGTCTTGCGTTCGCAAGAGGCCACCTCTGGTGGCTTGGCCCGTCCTCAGTGCCGTGGCAGGCTGATCCCGACGTAGGGGAAGTGGTGGCGATCCGACTCTGCTCGTGGGCTGGCCGCGCGGTGGCAGGTGGCCGTCTACCGCCGACGACTCTTCGCCGGATCTTGCGCCTGCACCGGACGCCCATCTGCGTGCCCTGCACCCGGGATCTCAGTCCGATTCATCCCAGCCGTAGGGCTGTTGGCTTGCCTATCTTTCGGAGCATGACCCACTGGGAACCCATCACGACGGCAATCGCTTTGACTCTCGGCGGTGACACCGCGCGGGGTCAGTCTGAGTTGATGGCGTGCTGGGGAGACATCGGTGACGGGACTACGCGCAGCGCTGCGTGATCGCGCACTACCTTGCCGATCTCGAACCAGAGCTCTGACGACGAAGTCGCCTGGGACGAACGGGCGTTGGAGGCGTACGTCGGGGTGACGGACGGGGACCTGGCACCGATCGGTGTCCCCGCAGGCTCGTGGCCTAGCGCCTAGCTTGCACCTCAATCTCGGTGACGGATATCTCCGACAGGGTCGCGTCGAGGATGCCGAGAAGCAGTTGGCTGATGGGCTGGCCGCCGCGGATGCTCTCGGCGAGGACGGGTACGGAGCCCTGATTCGTATGGGTTTGGCTGGCTTGGGCGATCGGATCACCGAAGCTCGAGCATCGAAGGGCGGCTGAGCCGCTCGCCGCTCACCTGGGATCGCTGCACGAACAGGTCTGCTGCACGATCACGTGGCAGCATGGCTGGGCGGAGTGTGTGATGTGGCGCGGACGACGTGCCCACAAACATCCTTCGGCTCAACGGACGAGTCCTCGTGGCGGGCGCTTCGTCCTGACAGCGGTATGAGGTTGCGCGCGAGGTTTGGCATCGTTTGCACGCCGGCGACCTGCCAGAGGGTGCTCCGCGTGTGCAAGCTGATCGGTACTCTGACGCCGACCGTGCGGCCGCCGGCTCACGACGAGACGCCCGCCGACGTCGCTTCGACCGGGAGCTGGACGTGCTCGCTGCTTCCCCGGACCGACGGCCGACGCCGTGACCGGTGCCCGGACGCGCCACGCCAGCTGAAGGCTTGCCCCTCACGTAACGTCAGGTCCTAGGTTCGAGCTGTGAGCAAGTGCGCGACCGAGTCGATGGTCCGTGTGGGTGACCTGGCCAAGGCGGCCGGCCTCACCGTCCGGACGCTGCACCACTACGAGCAAGTAGGTCTCCTGCAACCGTACCATGCGGACGCCCGCGGGCCACCGGTTGTACGGACGTGACGCGGTGACGCGGCTGTACCAGGTGATCCGGCTGCGGAGTCTGGGTATGTCGTTGCATCAGATCCAGCGAACCCTCGATGACCCCGAGGTTGGACTCCGGGGCGCGCTCCGTGGCCATCTGGACTCAGTCGACCGGCAGATGGCGGCGTCCTCGCCGTCCGCGACAGTGTCGGTCCGCTGCACCAGTTCGACGACCGCGACGACGACAGAGAACTCGACAGCAACAACCGCTCCCTTGATCTCTTGGAGGTGCTTTCGAGCATGAGCAGCTTGGCACAGCTAGCCCGGAACCGGGTCTCGATCATGGTGTATCGCGATCCGGCCGCGGCCCATCGCTACCTCACCGACGTCTTCGGGTTCACCCCGGGGGCCTCACGACGACGCGGTCGGACGCCCGTGCATGCCGAGGTCGCGCCGGCGACGGGTCATCTGGCTGCACCCCGAGTCGAGCGACTACGAACTGGCCTCGCCGCAACTCTCCACGCCGCGACGGGATCCATGGCGGTCATGTCGACGACGTGACGAGCACCCGCGCTGGTCCTCCAGAACGGCGGCGACATCGTCTTATCCCCCCGTCGACCAGCCGTACGGCTACCGCGAGTACAGCGCGCGTGACCTCGAGGGCGCGCTGTGGTCGTTCATGAAAGAGATCCCGGCGTGACCGCTGCCGGCCGCGAGCCGATCGTCGCCGCCCGCGGCCCCGGAGGAGCGCCTGGCCGACTTCATGCTCGAGTGGTCCGCGGCGATCATCAGCCCGATAGCGATCAGGTCGAGTCCCGGCTGGATCCCGCTGGGTGCCGAGGTTGCCCGGCAGTGGGAAGACTGCCTCACTCTGCACGTGGTCCGGGGTCGGCAACCATTGCGGGCTTCTCGACCGCCAGCTGACGTCAGCGCAGGGCGTTGGGTGGCGCTGCTCGCTCGACGTCATGTATCTTGACGTCAAGAGATATTGCGCCCCATCCCGCGAGACGCCGACGACCCGCCCTGGTGAGGTCTCGGCCCGGGTGGGCAAGATGGGCGCAACGACCACGAGACGTCACGAGGAGATGGCTGATGCCGAGTCCGAAGAGCAAGGACAGCTTTGGTGCCAAGAGCACGTTGGACGTGGACGGCAAGTCCTACGAGATCTTCCGGCTCGACGCGGTGACCGGTGACGGGGTCGACGTCGAGTCGCTGCCCTACAGCCTCAAGGTCCTCCTGGAGAACCTGCTGCGCACCGAGGACGGCGCCAACATCACCGCGGACGACATCCGCGGCGCTGGCCGGCTGGGACGCCGACGCCGAGCCGAGCAACGAGATCCAGTTCACGCCGGCGCGCGTGATCATGCAGGACTTCACCGGCGTGCCCTGCGTGGTCGACCTGGCCACGATGCGCGAGGCCGTCGAGGAGCTCGGCGGCGACGCGACCCGGATCAACCCGCTCGCGCCGGCCGAGATGGTCATCGACCACTCGGTGATCGCCGACGTGTTCGGCTCGCCCGAGGCGTTCGAGCGCAATGTCGAGATCGAGTACGAGCGCAACCGCGAGCGCTACCAGTTCCTGCGCTGGGGCCAGGGCGCGTTCGACGACTTCAAGGTCGTCCCGCCGGGCACCGGCATCGTGCACCAGGTCAACATCGAGCACCTCGCGCGCACGGTGTTCACCCGCGAGCTCGACGGGGTGACCCAGGCCTACCCCGACACCTGCGTCGGCACCGACTCGCACACCACGATGGTCAACGGCATCGGCGTGGTCGGCTGGGGCGTCGGCGGCATCGAGGCCGAGGCCGCGATGCTCGGCCAGCCCGTCTCGATGCTGGTCCCGCGGGTGGTCGGCTTCAAGCTGTCCGGCGACCTGCCCGAGGGCGCCACCGCCACCGACCTCGTGCTCACGATCACCGAGATGCTGCGCAAGCACGGCGTCGTCGGCAAGTTCGTCGAGTTCTACGGCCCCGGCGTCTCCGCGCTGCCGCTGGCCAACCGCGCCACCATCGGCAACATGTCGCCCGGAGTTCGGCTCGACGATCGCGGTGTTCCCGCTCGACGAGGAGACCCTGAAGTACCTCCAGCTCACCGGCCGCTCCGACGACCAGCTCGCGCTGGTCGAGGCCTACGCCAAGGAGCAGGGCCTCTGGCACGACCCCGAGGCGGAGCCCCGCTTCTCCGAGAAGCTCGAGCTCGACCTCTCCACGGTCGTACCGTCGCTCGCCGGCCCGAAGCGGCCGCAGGACCGGGTCTCGGTCTCCGAGGCCAAGGATGCCTTCCGCGCCGCTCTCGCCGACTACGTCAGCGCCGACGAGACCGGCGGCGAGGCGCGCAAGCCCGGCGTCCCGGCGCAGAAGCAGCCGTCGGCGTGGTCTCCTCGGCCGACGAGGCCTCCGCCGAGTCGTTCCCCGCCAGCGACGCTCCGGCGTACTCCGCCGACACCGACGGCGGCGGCGCCCCCACCGACTGGCACCTCAACCGGCGGGCCGCCGCGCGGCCGCCCGTCGAACCCCGCCCAGGTGGAGCTCGAGGACGGCACGAAGTGCGAGGTCGACCACGGCGCAGTCGCGATCGCCGCGATCACCTCCTGCACCAACACCTCGAACCCGTCGGTGATGATCGGTGCCGCCCTGCTCGCCAAGAAGGCGGTCGAGAAGGGCCTGCAGCGCAAGCCCTGGGTCAAGACCACGCTCGCGCCGGGATCCAAGGTGGTCTCGGACTACTACGAGCGCGCCGGCCTCACGCCCTACCTCGACAAGCTCGGCTTCAACCTCGTCGGTTACGGCTGCACGACCTGCATCGGCAACTCCGGTCCGCTGATCCCCGAGGTCAGCAAGGCCGTGAACGACAACGATCTCGCCGTCGTCTCGGTGCTGTCGGGCAACCGGAACTTCGAGGGCCGGATCAACCCGGACATCAAGATGAACTACCTGGCCTCGCCGCCGCTGGTCGTGGCCTACGCGCTGGCCGGCTCGATGGACGTCGACCTGTTCAACGATCCGCTGGGCCAGGACCAGGACGGCAACGACGTGTTCCTCAGGGACATCTGGCCGTCGCCGTCGGAGGTCGAGGACGTGATCGCGGAGGCGATCACCTCGGAGATGTTCACCACCGACTACGCCGACGTGTTCGCGGGCGACGAGCGCTGGCAGCAGCTGCCGACGCCGGAGGGAAACACGTTCGCCTGGGAGGCCGAGTCCACCTACGTCCGCAAGCCCCCGTACTTCGAGGGGATGCCGGAGAGCCCGGAGCCGGTCGCGGACATCGAGGGCGCGCGCGTGCTGCTCAAGCTCGGTGACTCGGTCACCACCGACCACATCTCCCCGGCCGGTGCGATCAAGAAGGACTCGCCCGCGGGCAAGTACCTCGCAGAGCATGGCGTGGAGCAGCGGGACTTCAACTCCTACGGCTCGCGTCGCGGCAACCACGAGGTGATGATCCGCGGCACGTTCGCGAACATCCGGCTGCGCAACCAGCTCGCCCCCGGCACCGAGGGCGGCTTCACCCGCGACTTCACCGGGGACGGTGAGGTGACCACGGTGTTCGAGGCGTCGGAGAAGTACCTCGCCGCCGGCACCCCGCTCGTCGTGCTGGCCGGCAAGGAGTACGGCTCCGGCTCGTCGCGGGACTGGGCGGCGAAGGGTACGGCGCTTCTCGGCGTCAGGGCCGTGATCGCGGAGTCCTACGAGCGGATCCACCGGTCGAACCTGATCGGCATGGGCGTGCTGCCGTTGCAGTTCCCGCAGGGCGAGAGCGCCGAGTCGCTGGGGCTGACCGGCGAGGAGACCTTCTCGATCACCGGGGTCACCGAGCTCAACGACGGCTCGACGCCCAGGACCGTCAAGGTGAGGGCCGGAGAGGTCGAGTTCGACGCCGTGGTCCGCATCGACACCCCTGGCGAGGCGGACTACTACCGGCACGGCGGGATCCTGCAGTACGTCCTGCGCAGCCTCCTGAAGGGCTGACGCAGCTGCAGCTGAGCGAGATCGACCCGAGGGTGGTGGCCGTGCTGGCCGCCACCCTCGTCGTCGGTGCGGCCGTCCAGGGTCTGGTCGGGCTGGGCCTGGGACTCGTTGCCGCCCCGGTGACCATGCTGCTCGAGCCCCGGCTGATGCCGGACCTGCTGCTGTGGCTGGCGATGCTGCTCCCCGTGGTCACCCTGGTACGCGAGCATCACGACATCGACTGGGGTGGTCTCGGCTGGGCGGTGACCGCCCGGGTACCCGGCACCATCGCCGGCGTCTGGCTGCTTCACGTCTTCTCCGAGCGCGCCCTCGGCGTCGCCGTGGGCGTGATGGTCCTGGTGAGTGTGCTGGTCACCGCGCAGGCGGTCGTGGTCCCGGTCACCCGGGTCAGCCTGGTGGGTGCCGGTCTCGCCTCCGGGGTCACCGGCACGACCACATCGATCGGAGGGCCGCCGATGGCACTGCTGCTCCAGCACCGGCACCCGGCGCAGATCCGGTCCACGCTGGGCGTCTACTTCCTGCTCGGTGCCGGCCTGAGCCTGGCCGGGCTCGGGGTGACCGGTGGGCTCGAGCGCGGGACCTTCTGGCTGGCGATGCTGATGGTGCCGTGCCTGGTCGTGGGCTTCCTGGCCTCCCGGACCCTGCACCGGCTCGTGCCGGCTCACCGGGTCCGGGTCGGTGTCCTCGCCGTCTGCGCCTGCTCGGCGCTCGTGCTGCTCGTCCGGAGTCTGGTCTGAGATTCCCGGTCGCGACACCCCTCCAAACACCGTCCTTCCCGCGTGGAGGGGGTGAGAAGGTGAACCGGACGAGGGGACGCAGACGATGAGCACCCAGCTGCGCGACGAGCTCGCCAGGCTCGCGGAGAGCACGCCGACGGCTACGCCGCCCGCGGGCCTGTGGGAGCGAGGGGTACGCCGGCGGCGGCGTGGCCGGGCGGCGACCGCGCTGGCAGCCACCGCGGCCGTCGTCGGGGCGGTCCTGGCGAGCACGGTGGGCTGGGACACGGTGCGGACGTCCTCCGAGCCACCGCCCGCGGCTGCGAGCGACGGGGCCATCCCCGCCCGGCTGGAAACGCCGAGCCGGTTCACGGCCTCGACTGCCGGCGCACCGATCGGACCGCTCGCCGTGATCGCGGGTGCCGAGCGGGCGACCGGCTGGTGGGGCCGGGCCGACGGCCTGGTGGGCGTCTCGGCGACGTCGGGGGAGTACCGCTTCCTCGATCTGCCGGACCGGGTGGACGCTCCCGCCGACGCGCTCGCCGGAGATGCGCTGCCGGTCCTGTCGCCGGACGGCCGGTCCGTGGCCTACTGGCTGGGTCAGGACGGCCACGCCGACCGGGTGGGCGGATTCGCCGTCTACGACACGGTCACGGGCGAGGTGACCCGCCACGAGGTCGACAGCGGCCTCGGGCTCTGGGCTGCCGCGATGGTGTGGCTCGACCCCGGCACGGTGCTGGTCACGTTCGGCGAGGTCACCGAGGTGCGTTCCGACGCCGGCGCGGGCCGCGACATCCGGTCGCGGGTGTGGTCCCCCTCCGCGGACCGGCTCACCGACCTCCAGGACGAGGCGGCCCTGTGGCAGGTTTCGCCGCTGACGGCAGGTTTCGCCGACCACGGTCGTCGTGCGGTGCGGTTCTGGAACAGCCGCACCGGGCAGCGGGTCGGACGCGTTGCTGCCCCGGACGCCTCGCAGCTGCAGCTGCTCGTCGACCCGAGTGGTCGGACGGCGGTCGGGGCGAGGCAGCCGGAGACCCTCACATCGCGCCTGTTCGTGGGGACGGTGGGCGACACCGTCGTGCTCGACCCCCTGCGGATGGACGTCGAGGTCTGGGACCTACTCGGATGGCAGGACGCCGATCACGTCGTGGCTCGAGGCGTGGTACCCGGTTCGCGGCGGCAGAAGGCGGCTGTCTACGCGATCGACCTCCGCACGGGAGGGGCGACCGAGCTGGTCCGGGAGGCCCGCGAACCCTGGGGGGCCTTCGCGCAGTACGCCTCCGACCTGTGGGACCACCCGACGGTCGACCGGCCGGGCCCGGGCCGGGTGCTCGACCCGCGGCTGAGAGCGGCCGGCGCCGGGGTGCTGGTCCTCGTCGCTGGTGCAGCGGTCCGTCTGGTGCGGAGGCGACGTGCTCGGGCGTGAGCGTGCGACGCAGGAGTCGTTCGCGGCGTACGTCGCGGGGCGCTACCCGGCGCTGCTCCGCTCGGCGCACCTGCTGGCCGGGAACCCGCACGACGGTGAGGACCTGCTCCAGACCGCCCTGATGAAGGCGGTGGGCGTCTGGAGCAGGATCCAGGACGACCCGGAGCCCTACGTGCGCCGGATCCTTGTCAACGAGAACATCTCGCGCTGGCGCCGGCACCGGGGTCGAGAGGTCCTCGTCGACCGTGCCCCCGAGCGCCGCTCGCGTCGCGACAGCGACATGACGGAGCAGCGGCTGGACCTGGCGGCGGCACTGGCGCGGCTGACAGCCAGACAACGGACCGTCCTGGTCCTGCGCTACTACGAGGACCTGACAGAGCGGCAGACGGCTGAGCTCATGGGGGTCGCGGTCGGGACCGTGAAGTCACAGACGCGGGACGCGCTGGCTGCGCTGCGCCGGACCGCGCCACACCTGACCCACGCACCGGGGGAGTCGCTGCACACCGGCTGACCGTGGGAGCGGCAGCCGGCCCGGCGGATCCGGGCCGGTGCGGCGGCGCCGGCACCGCGGCTGGCAGCATGGAAGCCATGCGCAGCGAGACCAGGAGCTACCGCACCGGCGGCCGGGAGACCGTGCACGACATCACACGCGACTGTGCGGACTTCGTGGCGGGGGAGGACGACGGCCTGCTGAGCCTCTTCGTGCCGCACGCGACCGCGGGCATCGCCGTGCTCGAGACCGGTGCAGGGAGCGACGACGACCTGCTCGCGGCACTGGCCGACCTGCTGCCGAAGGACGACCGGTGGCGCCACCGGCACGGCTCGCCGGGACACGGCCGGGACCACGTGATGCCGGCCCTGGTGCCGCCGTACGCCACGGTGCCGGTGATCGGCGGGCGGCTGCAGCTCGGCACCTGGCAGAGCATCTGCCTGGTCGACCTCAACGTCGACAACCCCGACCGCGAGGTCCGGTTCTCCTTCCTGGCCGGCTGAGCGCGTCCCCCGAGGCCGGTCAGCCCCGGGTGACGGCCATCTCCCCGAGCTCTGACCAGTCCTCCCCGGGCACGGCGAAGTTCACGATCCGCGGTGTCGCAGCGAGGTAGCGGGGCAGCCTCTCCTGCGCGGCGCGGAAGTGGTCGGACTGCACGTGCGCGGCGCCGGCCTCGTCGTCGCGGAACGCCTCCACGAGGACGTACTCGGAGGCGTCCTCGACGCTGCGCGACCAGTCGAACCACAGGCAGCCGGGCTCGGAGCGGGTGGCCCGGGTGAAGTCCGCGGCGATGTCGGGCCAGTCGTCGGCGTGCTCGGGCAGGACCTGGAACTTTGCGGTGATGAAGATCATCGCCCCAGCCTAGAAGCACTAGAACCGGGCTCCAGTGGACCCCCAGTCGACCCCCAGTGCCCTCCCAGCGGTCCGGGTCAGCCTTGTCGGCGTCAACGAAGACGCACCCCGGATCACTGGAGACCCGATGTCCCGCTTGCTCTACCGTCTCGGCGGATCCGCCGCGGCGCACCCCTGGCGCACGATCGGCGCCTGGCTCCTCGTCGCCGCCGCGCTCATCGGCGCCGGCGGCGCCGTCGGCGGCACCACCCAGGACAACTGGGATGTCGCCGGCGCCCCCGCCCAGACCGGCATCGAGATGCTGCGCGAGCACTTCCCGGCCATGTCCGGCGCGACCGCGCAGGTCGTGGTGCACGACCGATCCGGCGACCCCGTCACCGAGACCGCGCTGGCACAGCTGCGCGACTCCCTGGTCGCGATGGACCACGTCGCCGGCGTGCCCGCACCGCGCGTGTCGGCAGACGGCGACACCGCGCTGTTCACCGTGCTGTACGACGTGCCGGTCACCCACCGCGACCTGATGGAGAACCTCACGCCGCTGCAGGACGCCACCCGCGCCGCCGAGGAGGCCGGCTACCAGGTCGAGCTCGGCGGGGAGCTGCCCGCGACCGCAGCCGCGCCGATGGCCGGCCGCGGTGAGCTCATCGGCGTCGTCGTCGCTTTGCTGCTGCTCGTCATCGCCTTCGGGTCGGTCGTCGCGGCCGGTCTCCCGATCGTGATCGCGCTGACCGGCCTCGGCGCCGGCTCCGCCGGCATCGCCCTTCTCGCCGCCGTCATGGACGTCAGCCCCACCGCTCCGACCGTCGCCAGCATGGTGGCCCTGGGCGTCGGGATCGACTACGCACTGCTGCTCGTCACGCGGCACGTCGAGTTCCTCCGCCAGGGGCTGGCCGTGCCCGAGGCAGCCGGCCGTGCCGCGGCGACCGCCGGCCGGTCCGTGGTGTTCGCCTCGGCCACCGTGCTGGTCTCGCTGCTCGGCCTGCGGCTGGCCGGCCTGCCGACCTACTCGGCGTTCGGTTTCGCGACCGCGATCGCCGTCGTGTCGGTGATGCTCACCGCCGTCACCCTGGTGCCGGCGTTGTGCGGGCTCGCCGGACGCCGGCTGATGCCGCGCAAGGTCCGCCGCTCGCACGGGCCCGACCGCCGGTGGCGGCCCCTCGAAGGCCGTGAGCCGCTGACGGCGCGCTGGGCGGCCCGCGTCGGTCGTCGCCCGCTGCCGTGGGCGCTTGCCGCCGTGCTGCTCCTGCTCGCCCTCGCCGCCCCGACCCTGTCGATGCGGACCTGGCCGCAGGACTCCAGCAGCCAGTCGAGCGACCTCACCACCCGGCGTGCCTTCGACCTCGTCGCCGCCGAGTTCGGCGCCGGGGCGAACGGCCCGATGACCGTGGTCGTGGACCTGGACTCACCGCACGCCCCCGTGGTGGACGACGTGGTGGCCGCCGTGGCCGGCCACGCCGGGATCGCCTCGGTGGCCCCGCCCACCGCCTCGCCCGACGGCGTCCTCGCGGTGTTCACCGCCGAGCCCGCCTTCGGGCCGACCGACGAGCGCATCCCCGGCCTGGTCGCCTCGCTGCGCGCCGACCTGCCGGACGCCGTGGAGCTGACCGGCACGACCCCGCTGTTCGCCGACATCGCCGACCTGTTGTCGGAGCGGATCTGGCTGGTCATCGCGTTCGTCGTCGGCGTCTCCGTGCTGCTGCTCGCGATGATGTTCCGCTCCGTGGTGGTGCCGGTGAAGGCCGCCTGCATGAACCTGCTCTCGATCGGTGCGTCGTACGGCGTGGTCACCGCGGCGTTCCAGTGGGGCTGGTTCACCGACCTGCTGGGCCTGGACCACGCGACGCCGGTGTCGAGCTGGCTCCCGATCCTGATGTTCGCGATCCTGTTCGGCCTCTCGATGGACTACGAGGTCTTCCTGCTCTCGCGGATCCGCGAGGACTGGCTCGCCACCGGGCAGGCCCGCTCCAGCGTCGTGCGCGGGCTGGCCTCCACCGGCCGGGTGATCTCCGCCGCCGCGGCGATCATGGTCGCGGTCTTCCTCGGGTTCGCGACCGAGACGGACGTGGTCGTGAAGATGCTCGGCTTCGGCATGGCGGTAGCGATCCTCCTCGACGCGACCGTCGTCCGGATGGTCCTGGTGCCCGCGACCATGGCCATGCTCGGCCGGCTCAACTGGTGGCTCCCCGCGTGGGCAGACCGGCTGCTGCCGAGCGTCGAGGCGGAGACCTCAGCGGCCCTCTGGGACGAGCTCGACGCCGTCGAGCCCGCTCCCGCCGGCCGCGACGACAGCGACCACCAGCCCGCCGGGGTCTGAGCTTCCCGCCCCCGTCGACATCCAAGGAGAGACCCGATGACCGTCCATCCTGCCCGGCCGGTCCGCCGCGCGGAGTGGCCCGAGCAGCTGCGGCTGCCCGGCCAGACCGCGGCGCCGGACGGCCCGGTCGACCTGCACGCGATGTTCGTGATGCACCACGCGTTTCGTCGCGACCTGACCGCGTTCGCCGCGGCGGCCGAGGCCACCCCGACGGCGGACCGCGACACCTGGCGCCGGCTCCAGCGGCGCTGGGAGCTGTTCGCCACCGTGCTGCACCACCACCACGCCGGCGAGGACGCCGGGCTGTGGCCGGTGCTGCTCGAGCGCTGCGACGCGGCCGGGCGCGCGACGCTCGAGGCGATGGAGGCCGAGCACGCCGAGATCGACCCGCTGCTCGTGAGCTGTGCCGAGGGGTTCCGCCGGCTGGCCGAGGCGGCCGACGAAGACGCCCGGCGGGCTCTCGCCGTACGCCTGGTGGCCACCCGCGAGCAGCTGTCCCGGCATCTCGAGCACGAGGAGACCGAGGCGCTGGTGCTCGTACAGCAGCACCTGACCGACCAGGACTGGCGCGACCTCGAGGAGGAGCACTTTCGCAGCGACCTCTCGCCCCGCGCGCTGTTCACCCTGGTGTCGTGGGCCGCCCACGGCCTCACGGACCGGTCCCGCAGCGAGGTGCTGGCCCAGACCGGACTCCCCTTCGTGGTGCTGTGGCGGATCGGTCGTCGCCGGTTCGCACGCAACGAGCGGCGGGCGTTCCGCCACGTCGCCGCCGGCTGAGCCGGGTCTCAGAAGGAGTATCGGTCCCGCTGGCCGGCGAACCACTCGCCGGCCAGCGGGATCCGCCACTGCCGGCACAGCCGTTCGGCGACGGCCGCGTGGCGCGCCGCGATCTCGCGGTCGCCGGTCGCGGCGGCGGCCATCGCGAGGAAGGCGTCCACCGGTCCCAGTGCCGTCCCGGAGCCGGCGCAGGCCATGTGGCCCGCGTGCGGGGCCAGCAGCCGGTACGTCGTGGCGGCCAGCTCGCTGTCGGCCAGCGCCAGGGCGGCTTCGGCACTCAGTGCCCAGGGGACCAGGGCGAACCAGGTGTCACCGCCGAGGTCGATGTCGTGCGAGGCGCCGAACGCGCGTGCCTCCTCCAGCCGACCGCAGCGCACCAGCAGCGTGCGGACGGCCGCGTCGAGCGGGAGCACCTGCTTCTCACCCATCGCCTGGATGAGCCCCAGCACCTCCCCGTGCTCGCCGCGCCACATCCGGGTCGCGAAGTAGGCGCCCGCGACGGCGTCATCCTGCTGAGCCAGGCCCATCCGGTCGCCGGTCTCGTGCAGGTGCGCCAGGACCTCGTCCGCGCGGTCGTGCTCGCCCCGCATCGACAACCACGGCACCTCGAGGCTGTCGAGCACGACGAGCGCGTAGAGGTTGCGCTGCTCCTCCGCGCCGGCACGGGCGGCGGCCGCGAGCGCGTCGAGGCGGTCCACGTCGCCGAGCTCGCCGGCCACGACCGCGCAGACCGTCTGGGCGTTGACCAGGGCCCGGCCCGCACCGGTCTGCTCGGCGATCGCCAGTGCCTCTCGGGCCCAGGCGTCGCGCTGGTCGACGGTCCCGGGGCGCCAGGTCGTGACGAACGCGTTCTGGCAGGCAGACATCAGCAGCGTCGGGTCGCCGATCCGGCGTGCCATCTTGACGGCCTCCTCGGCCAGGGCGTCGCGCTCGCGGGCCGTCACCCCGTAGTAGAGCTCGCCCGCCAGGGCCAGCATGGTGCGGCAGCGCAGCTCGTTGTCGCTCGTCGGCAGCCGGTCGAGCAGCCCGCGCAGCGCCTCGACGACGACCGGGTCGACCTCACCGTGGTGCGCGGACTGCCAGAGCGCGTCGGTGCTCGTCATCAGGGCAACACGGGCCGTCGCCTCGTCGTCGCCGAGCCGCCCGGCCACGGCGAGGGCCCGGTGCACCACGGGGCGCAGGTTGATCCAGTCGCCGGTGGCCTTGTCGGCGGTGGCGAGGTCGACCAGCACGTCGTACTCGTCGCGGGTCGAGGCGGTCGGGTCGGCGGCCAGCGCGACCAGGGCACTGGTGAAGAGGTCGACGGCCTCCTCGTAGGCATTGAGCCGCAGGGCCTCGTGGCCGGCCGACCGGTCGGCTCGCCACGCCTTGTCGGCGTGCCCGGGGCCCGCTCCGTGCCAGTGCCGGGCGACCTCGCCCTCGCGGCCCGGCACCCCGGCGAGGGCCTCGGCCAGCCGGACGTGCCAGCGCGCGCGACGGGTGGCCGACGTCCGGGCGTAGACGGTGTCACGAACCAGGGCGTGGCCGAACCGGAACCGGTCCACCCCGTCCTCGCGGACGAGCCCGGCGGAGGCGGCCAGGTCGAGCGCGTCGAGCATGGTGTCCTCGTCGAGGCCGGCCGCGGTGCACAGCGTCGCGAGGTCGAAGTCGCGGCCGATCACCGCGGCCGCGACCAGGACGCCGCGGACGTCGTCGGGGAGCCGCTCGAGCCGCCGCGCCACCACGTCGGCGACACCGTGCGGCGGGTCCTCCTCGGCGAGCAGGGCGTCGAGGCCGCCGTCCTGGCCTGCGAGTCGGGCGTACTCGAGCAGGAAGAAGGGGTTGCCGTCGGTGCGGACGCGCAGGGCGTCCGCCTGCCGGTGGGAGGGGCGCCGGTGCGCGACCGCCTCGACGATGCGCGACGCCTCGTCCGCGTCGAGCCCGGTGAGCGAGAGCCGCAGGCCGTGCCGTCGCGACAGCTGCTCGGCCACCGCGCCGAGCGCGCCGGTGGGCACCGGCCGGTCCCGCCAGGTCGCGACCAGCAGGAGTCGTCCGTCGAGAACCGACTCCAGGAGCAGGCCGAGGACCCGCAGGGAGGAGACGTCGGCCCAGTGCAGGTCGTCGAGCAGAACCAGCAGCGGCTCGTCGCGGGCGGCGTCGTGCACCGCGCGCACGATGTCGTCCCAGGCCCGGAACCGGCTGCCTTCGTCGGCGGTGCCCGGATCGGTGGGCAGGCTGAGCCCGAGCCCCTCGAGGATCCCGGTCCACGGCCACAGCGGGGGAGCGCCGTCGTCCTGGGAGCAGCGCCCGACGAGCACCCGCGCACCCCGGTCGCGGGCGGTCGCCGCGAGCTCGGCCAGCAGCCGGCTCTTGCCGATGCCGGGCTCGCCGACCACGGCGGCGAACCGCGGGTGTCCAGCCGCGGCGTCGTCGAGCAGGGTGAGCAGTGCGCCGAGCTCGGTGTCGCGGCCGACGAGCGGCCACGGGGAGACAGCGGGCGCAGCCAGGGCGCGCGCAGGACGGTTCGGTGCTGCCGGCGCGGCGGGCGCGGTGGCCGGCCGGTCGAGCAGCGGGTCCTGGCGCAGCACCGCTGCCTGGAGCTCGCGCAGCTCCACGCCGGGCTCCAGGCCCAGCTCGTCCGCGAGCAGCGTGCGCACCTGGCGCAGCACGTCGAGCGCGTCGGCCTGCCGCCCGGATCGGGCAAGGGCGACGGCACGCAGCGCCCAGAGTCGTTCCCGCAGCGGGTGTGTCGCGGTGAGCGCCTCGAGCTCGGCGGCCACCGTCGCGTGCCGGCCCAGCGCCAGTGCGGCCACGGCTCGGTCCTCCAGGGCGACCAGTCGCAGCTCCTCGAGCCGGAACCGCTCGGCCGAGGCAGCCGGGGCGTCCTCGAGGTCGGCGTAGGGGGTCCCGCGCCACAGTGCCAGCGCCTCGTCGAGCCGGCCGACCGCTGCGCCGAGGTCCTCCGGCGCCGGGAGGGCGGAGGAGCCGCCGGTCACCGGCACCAGCGCTGCGCTGCCGAGCTGCTGGTGCACCGTGGCGACAGCGGCGTCGAAGCGGGCGGCGTCGAGCTGTTCGGGGTCCAGGTGCAGGGCGTAACCGGCTCCCTCGGTGACCAGCACGGTGGCGGGTGCGCGAGCGGGACGCCCGGGCTCGAGCGCGCGCCGCAGCCCTGCGACGTACCCCTGCAGCGTCCCGGCCACCTGCGCCGGGGGATGGTCCGCCCACAGCAGGCCGATCAGCGTGTCGGTGGAGACCGGGCGGCCCCGGTGCAAGGCCAGGGCAGCCAGCAGCGCCCGCTGCTTGCGCGTGCCGAGGTCCACCGGGGCGCGGTCGCGCCGGGCCTCGGCGACGCCCAGGACGCCGACTCGCATGGTCGGAAGAATAGGGCGGCGGGAGCCTGGCCGACATAGGTTCATCGGATGATCCGGTCAATCGAACAGATGTTCGAAGCGGGGGTATGATCGGCCCATGGTCCCGCCGCCCGACGAACCACCCGGCCGCGCCGTCGCCCCGCCCGGCTGGCCTCGCCAGGTGCGGCCGCCCGGCGCCCCCGGGTGGGAGCACACCGCGGTGGCCTGGCTGCTGGACATCTGCCCGCCCGAGTTCCGGTCCTACCCGGTGCTGCGCCGCCACGACGTGGTGCTCGCCCGGTTCGCGGTCCTGCACGTCGAGGCCTGCCAGGCGGCGGTCCGGCGCGGGCTCAGCGAGGCGCGGGCGGAGCTGCGGGACGTCGCCGGTGCCGGGGTCGTGGAGGTCGCGGTCGAGACCTGGCAGGCCGAGTCGGCGCGGCTGCTGGCCGAGCGCCGGGCGGTGGGGCTGGTCGAGGAGGCCTTGCGCGGCCGCCGGTTCGTCGCCCGGCTGTAGCGTTCGGGTTCATGACGAAGCTGCACGTGATCCCGGTTCCCGGCGACGGCGCCGAGGACGTGGTCGTGGACGACGCGGGCTGGGTCTACACCGGCACGGCGGACGGGTCGGTGTTCCGGGTGCACCCGGAAGGCCGCAGCGTCGACCTGGTCGGCCGCACCGGCGGCCGACCGCTCGGCCTCGAGCTGATGCCCGACGGGCGGTTGCTGGTCTGCGACGCCCGCGCAGGGGTGCTCGTGCTCGACCCGCGCTCCGGTGATCTCGAGACGCTCGTCACCGAGGTGGAGGGGCGGCGCATGGCGTTCTGCAACAACGCCGCCGTGCACACCTCCGGCGACGTGTGGTTCAGCGACTCCTCGCGCAGCTACGGCATCGACCGGTGGAAGGCCGACATGGTGGAGAACACCTGCTCCGGCCGGCTGCTCGTACGACGCGCCGACGGCACGGTCGAGGTCGTCCTGGACGGTTTGCGGTTCGCCAACGGGGTCGCGCTGGCCCAGGACGAGTCGTTCGTGGCGGTCGCCGAGACGGCCGGTCGCCGCGTCGTACGCCGTTGGCTGTCCGGGCCGCGTGAGGGCGTGGTCGAGCACCTCGTGGACGACCTGCCGGGCTATCCCGACAACATCGCCCTCGGCAGCGACGGCCTGGTCTGGGTGAGTATCGCCTCGCCCACCGACCCCGTGGTGGAGCGCCTGATGACCGGCCCGATGGCGCTGCGCCGGCTCGCGTGGCGGCTGCCCGCGCCGCTGCAGCCGAAGCCGAAGCGGACCGCACGGGTGATGGCCTTCGACGACACCGGCGCCACCGTGCACGACCGGACCCTCGACGCGTCCGGCTTCCACATGGTCACCGGGGTGCGCGAGCACCGTGGACGGGTCTGGCTCGGCAGCCTGGAGGAGCCCGCGGTCGCCGTGTTCGACCTGTGACGTCCGGCCGGTGAGGCTCAGCCGCGGCCGATCGGCCGGCTGTAGTTGGCCCAGACGAACTCGAAGTGCCGGGTGTAGGCCCGGTAGGCGCCGTTGCGTGGGATCCGCACCGTCATCTCGTCGTTGTGCAGCGACTGGTCGGACCAGTTCTCCGAGCCCGTCCAGACGATCCGCGAGGGCCTGCCGGCCCAGGTGCCGTCGACGGTCATCCACTTCTCGTGGGTGAAGTGCTCCCACGGGGTCTCGCCGAAGCCGGTCTCCCGGTCGTCGTCGGTGTTGAAGTCCGGGGTGCGCAGCACGGCGCCGCCGTTGCGCAGGATCGTGCGGATGTGCGGCCCGCCGCCACTGAGCAGGGCACGCACGATGCAGCCCTTGCGGGACAGTCCCGCGACGCGCTTGGCCAGGTAGCGGCCACGAGCGCCGTTCCACGAGTACATCGTGATCCGCACGATGGTGTGCCCGTTGCGGCCGTAGCCGGCCGGAGCGCGACAGCCGACCTGGGCCAGTCGCTGGGCGATCGGGTCCTGGGCCCGCGTCGCCCCGACCAGGGGACCGAACTCAGTGACCAGGTCACCCTCGGTCGAGACGGAGTAGGGCTGCGCGATCCGGCGGTCCTCGGCGAGCTGGCGGATGATCGCGCTGTAGTCGGCGAAGAAGACCGGCTTCTCCACCAGCGTGAACAGGTCGTTCCAGTGCACGTTCGCGGCGTAGGTGGCCAGGTTGTTGGAGCCGAACATGATCACGTTCCGGGCCCTTCCGGCCCGGGAGAACATGTAGATCTTGTCGTGCTGGTTGCCGGGGCCGTAGCGACAGGAGCGGTAGCAGACCTTGATGAAGCTCGGCTCGGCGTACGGCGGTCGGCCGCTGGACTTCTTGCGGGGGTGGCAGGCGTCGCCGTAGTGCGGGTCGATGTCCGAGCCGAGCAGTCGCTGCATCCGCAGGACCTGGCCGGAGATCCAGTTGTCGTTGATCACGACCTGCACCGCCACGTGGCGCCGGCAGGCGCGGGCCAGGGCGTCGCCGATGTCGCGGCGGTTGAACGAGTAGACCGCGATCCGGATGACCTCGCCGCGCGGGGTGCTGTCGATGGTGCGGCGGATCTTGATCGCGAGCGCGTTGCGTTGCACCCGCCCGCCCCAGGGGTTGTTGAACGCCGCACCCGGCTCCGGGGTGTACGCCGAGGCCGCGGCCGTCGCTGCGCCGCCCCCCACGAGCAGCACGATGGTCAGCAGGGCCAGGCAGAACCGCTTGAGCACGAAGTCGTCCCCCGAGTCGTGGATGTGTGAGCTGGTCAAAGTAAACAACGAAATCCGTCCGGACCTTGACACAATCTGCACACCGGCGCCGAAGGGTTGCCGTGGCCTCCCCTCTAGACTGGAACGCTGAGCCCGCGTCGTGCGGGCCGTCCGAGCACGGATTTCTCGAGCAGGAAGGCCACTGATGGGACTGCTGGACCGGATCACGGGCCCACGTGACCTGCGCGACCTCGGCGAGGACGAGCTCACCGAGCTCGCCGCCGAGATCCGGGACCGTCTGGTCTCCACGTGCTCACCGCGGGGCGGACACCTCGGGCCCAACCTCGGCGTGGTCGAGCTGACGCTGGGAATCCACCGGACCTTCGACTCCCCGACGGACCGGGTGGTGTTCGACACCGGTCACCAGGCCTACGTGCACAAGATGGTCACCGGGCGGGCCGGCGACTTCGACAGCCTGCGCCAGGAGGGCGGCCTGTCCGGCTATCCGAGCCAGGCCGAGTCCGCCCACGACATCGTGGAGAACTCCCACGCCTCGACGGCGCTGTCCTACGCCGACGGGCTGGCCAAGGCCTACGCGATCCGCGGCGAGGACCGCTACGTGGTGGCGGTCGTCGGGGACGGCGCGCTCACCGGCGGGATGTCCTGGGAGGCGCTGAACAACATCGCTGCTGCCCAGGACAGCAAGCTCGTCATCGTGGTCAACGACAACGGTCGTTCCTACACCCCGACCGTCGGCGGGCTCGCCGACCACCTGACCACCCTGCGCACCAACCCTCGCTACGAGCAGGTGCTCGACCTGGTCAAGAAGCGCCTCAACGGGGTGCGCGGCGTCGGCCCCGCCGTCTACGACGCGCTGCACGCGGTCAAGAAGGGGATGAAGGACGCGCTCGCCCCGCAAGGGCTCTTCGAGGACCTCGGCCTGAAGTACGTCGGCCCGATCGACGGGCACGACCGGGTCACGGTGGAGCAGGCCCTCTCGCAGGCCAAGCGGTTCAACGGTCCGGTGATCGTGCACGTGATGACCAAGAAGGGCTTCGGCTACGACGCCGCCGAGCGACACGAGGCCGACCAGTTCCACTCACCCGGGCCGTTCAACGTGGAGACCGGCGAGGAGAACCCCAAGGGCCGGATCTGGACCGACGTCTTCGCCGAGGAGATGGTCGCCCTGGGCGGCGAGCGCAAGGACCTCGTCGCGATCACCGCCGCGATGCTGCACCCGGTCGGGCTGCACCTGTTCGCGGCGAAGTACCCCGAGCGCACCTTCGACGTCGGCATCGCCGAGCAGCACGCCGCCACGTCGGCGGCGGGGCTGGCGATGGGCGGGCTGCACCCGGTGGTGGCGGTCTACGCCACCTTCCTCAACCGCGCCTTCGACCAGGTCCTGATGGACGTGGCGCTGCACCGGTGCGGGGTCACCTTCGTGCTGGACCGGGCCGGGGTGACCGGCGACGACGGGGCCAGCCACAACGGCATGTGGGACATGTCGGTGTTCCAGGTCGTGCCCGGCCTGCGCATCGCCGCGCCCCGCGACGGTGCCCGGCTGCGCGAGCTGCTCCGGGAGGCGGTCCAGGTCTCCGACGCGCCGACCATCGTCCGGTTCCCGAAGGGGCCGCCGATCGCCGACGTCGAGGCGGTCGACCGCGCCGGCGGCTGCGACGTACTCGTGCGCCGCGGCGCCAAGGACGTGCTGATCGTGGGCGTCGGCTCGATGGCCTCGATGTCCGTCGACGTGGCGGACCGCCTCGCCGCGCAGGGGATCGGCGTCACCGTGGTGGACCCGCGCTGGGTCAAGCCGGTCGATCCCGCGCTGGTCGGCCTGGCCCGCGAGCACCGGCTCGTGGTCAGCGTCGAGGACAACGGCATCGTCGGCGGGTGCGGGTCGGTCCTGCTTCAGAACCTCAACGAGCAGCGGGTGGAGACGCCGGTGCGCCTGCACGGCATCCCGCAGGAGTTCCTCCAGCACGCGAAGCGCACCGCCATCCTCGAGCGGTGCGGCCTGACCGCCCAGTCCCTCGCGCGCAGCATCGTCGAGGACGTCACCGCGCTCGACCGCGGCAGCTCGCTCATCGACGTCGACTGATCCCGGAGACCGGGCGAACGCTCACAGGTCGCGCTGGGTCGACTCCGGCTCCTCGCCCGACCAGCGCCAGATGTTCAGGATGGCCAGGGTGAGGCCGCCCCACAGCACGGTGATGGCGACGATCATCATCACGATGGCGGATGTGGACATCACATGACCTCCTCTCGGTCGGTCTCGAACATCTCGGGATCCTCCAGAGAGGTCTCCGGGCGCCACTTCATCTGCGAGGCCAGCACCCCCAGCACCGCGACGGCCACCGCGACCCCCCAGCCGAGGGTGTTGAGCATCCACGTCGGGTACCCCTCGTAGGGGGTGTCGAGGTTGTCGATGAGCTCCTGGACCAGGATGAACGCCAGGGCGGCCGGGGTGATCACGCCGATCAGCACCTGCCACCAGCGACCGAGGTGGACCGACCCGTCCCGGTTCATGTGGCTGCGCAGCAGGCCGGTCTTGCGGAACACCCAGGACATCAGGAACGCGCTCAGCACGGCGACGAGCAGGATGCCGAACCGGTTGATGAAGTGGTCGACGATGTCGAGCACGAACACGCCGGTGGTGGTGCCGAGGAGCACGATGCTGATCGCCGCCGCCGGGACGCCCACGGCCATCGAGGCGCCGACCCGTGTCATCTCGAATTTGTCGCGAACCGCGGAGATGACGACCTCGATCACGCTGACCAGTGAGGTCAGCCCGGCGAACACCAGCGAGCCGAAGAACAGCACGCCGATCAGCGCGCCCGCGGGAGCCTCGTTGATGATCGCGGGGAAGGCGACGAACGCGAGACCGAGCCCGTCGGTGGCGACCTTGTCGACCGTGGTCCCGGACGCGTTCGCCATGAAGCCGAGCGCGGCGAAGACCCCGATGCCGGCCAGCAGCTCGAAGCCGGAGTTGGCGAAGCCCACGACGAGACCCGACCCGGTCATGTCACTGCGTCGCCCGACGTACGACGAGTAGGTGATCATGATCCCGAAGCCCACGGACAGCGAGAAGAAGATCTGTCCGAAGGCGGCGACCCAGACCCCGGTCTCCGCGAGTGCGCCCCAGTCCGGCCGGAACAGCGCGTCGAGGCCGTCGACGGCGCCTGGCAGCGTCAACGCCGCGATCACCAGAGCGATGAAGGTCAGGAACAGCACCGGGATGAAGATCACCGAGGTGGCGCCGATGCCTTTCTGCACCCCCAGCGCCATGATCACCAGGACCACGACCCAGACCAGCACCAGCGGCACCAGGACCCCGGGCACGAAGTCCAGGCTGATGCCTGGGTCACCGGCCTGCAGGTAGTTACCGAACAGGAAGCCCTCCGGGTCGGAGCCCCACGCTTTGTCGAGCGAGAACAGGGTGTACCTCGCGGCCCACGCGATCACCGCCGCGTAGTACACCGCGATCACGAAACAGATCCCGACCTGCCACCAGCCCAACGACTCGGCGTGCTTGCTGGCCCTGCGAAACGACAGCGGCGCGGACCCGCGGAACCGGTGGCCGAGCCCGTAGTCGAGCAGCAGGAACGGCAGCCCGGCGGTCAGCAGCGCCACGATGTAGGGAATCAGGAACGCCCCGCCGCCGTTCTCGTAGGCCACGTAGGGGAAGCGCCAGATGTTGCCCAGCCCCACGGCCGAGCCGATGGCGGCGAGGATGAAGACCTTGCGCGAGGAGAATGATCCGCGGTGCTTCTCGGCGTGGTCGGTGTGAGTGCTCATGGCTGCTCCCTGTCCGTGCCGGGGCTTTCGTGACCGGATCAGCATGCCAGACGCGCGGGTCGGGTCGTCGGGTCGTCAGGTCGTCCGGGGTGGATCTCGGTCGCACGACCGATGTGGAAGGGCCCCTCGTGCCCTACGGTCGTCCTCGTGAACGTCCGGACCTCGTGGGTGCCGCCGCGGCTCGACATCGTCATCGCCGCCGTGTTCGTCGCGCTCTCGCTCGCGGAGGTGTTCGTCAACGACACCGTGCGGTCGCCGCTCGAGCACGTCCTGGTGACCGGGGTGGCGATGTCGGCGCTGGCCTGGCGCCGCCGGTTCCCCTTGGCCGTGGCCGCGGTCGTCATCGGCTCCAACGTGATGGTCAATCCCGACGGCGAGTTCACCACGCTGCTGAGCCTGGTGCTGGTCTCCTTCTCGGTCGGTGCCGAGACCGAGCCGCCGCGTAGCCGGCTGGGCCTGGGGATCGTGCTGGTTCCGTTCCTGACGGCGATGGCCTCCGCCGGGCTGGTCCCCAGCGACATCGCCGCAGCGCTGGTGTTCATCGTCGGCCCGTGGGCGGTCGGGTCGCTGTTCCGGCAGCGCTCGGCGCACGCCGCAGAGGCGGTGTCGCGTGCCGAACGGCTCGAGCGGGAGCGGGAGATGCAGGCGGCGCTGGCGGCGGCCGCGGAGCGCACCCGGATCGCCCGGGAGCTGCACGACATCGTGTCCCACTCGATCAGCGTGGTGACGATCCAGACCCAGGCGGTACGACGCCGGCTCGGTCCCGAGCACGCTGCGGAGGCGGCCGACCTGGCCGCGGTCGAGGCCACCGCCCGGGAGGCGCTGGCGGAGATGCGCCGGTTGTTCGGCGTGCTGCGCACCGACGGGGAGAGCGCGGCGCTGGCACCCCAGCCCGGGGTCGCGGAGCTGCGCCGGCTCGTCGAGCAGGCCGGCTCGGGCGACCTCACGGTGCGTCTGGAGATCGAGGGCGAGCCCTTCGAGCTCTCGCCGGGGCTCGACCTGGCGACGTACCGGATCGCGCAGGAGGGCCTGACCAACGCGTTGCGGCACTCGGGAGCGACCGAGGTCACGATCCGGGTGCGCTACGGCGACCGGCACCTCGACGTGCAGGTGGTCGACAACGGCCGCGGCCTGTGCTGCGAGCCGGACGGGGTCCCGTCCGGACACGGGCTGGTCGGGATCCGGGAACGGGTCGCCCTCTACGACGGCACCGTGGACCTCGCCTCCGGGCCGTCCGGTGGGTGCCGGCTCTCCGCGCGACTGCCGGTCGGGATGGCCGCCCGGTGACCAGCGTGGTGATCGCCGACGACCAGGGCATGGTCCGGGCCGGGTTCCGCTCGCTGCTCGACGGCGAGCCGGACCTCGAGGTCGTGGGCGAGGCCGCGAACGGCGAGGACGCCGTCGAGGTGGTCAGCCGGCTCGTGCCGGACGTGACGTTGATGGACATCCGGATGCCGGTGCTCGACGGCATCGCCGCGACCCGCCGGCTGATGGACGCAGGAGTCGCCACCAAGGTGCTGGTGCTGACCACCTTCGACCTCGACGAGTACGTGTTCGAGGCGCTGCGGGCCGGCGCGTCCGGCTTCCTGCTCAAGGACGCGCCCGCCGAGGAGCTCGCGTCGGCGATCAGGGTGGTCGCCGCGGGGGACTCGCTGCTGGCGCCCGGTGTCACCCGCCGGGTGATCGACGCGTTCGTACGACGGGCGGCGACCCCGGCGCCCGCCGCGGACGATCGGCTGCGCCTGCTCACCCCGCGCGAGCTCGAGGTGCTCGGCCTGCTCGCACGCGGGCTCTCGAACCTCGACATCGCCCGGACCCTGTTCGTGTCCGAGGGCACCACGAAGACCCACGTCAGCAACGTGCTGACCAAGCTCGGTCTGCGCGACCGGGTGCAGGCGGTGATCTTCGCCTACGAGAACGGCGTGGTCGTCGCGGGGGAGCGACGGGCCGAGGATCCGTCGTACGACTGAGCCGGTTTTCCGTCGCGCGACAGATCCGGTTGAGACCGCCGACCGACAGCCTGGGAGCAACGAAACCGACATCACTCCGAGGAGCCCGGCATGACCACCATCGACTTCGCGGCCGCCGACCTGCCGGCCACCACTGCCACCACCGGCACCGGCACCAGGACCAGGGCGCTCGCCGTCCGGCGCTGGTTCCTCGTGGCCGCGCCGGTGCTCGCCGGAGTGTTCGCGGTGGTCGGCGCCTACGCCGATCCTGCCGCAGGCCTCAGCGGGGAGAAGATGTGGCGTATCTACGCCGCCCACCACGAGGTGCTCCAGGTCAAGTCGCTCGGCTTCCACTGGAGCTACGCGTTCTGGATCGCGCCCGCGCTGCTCATCGCCCCCTACGTCCGGGGCCGCGGGGCCTGGCTCGCGAACATCACCGCGTTCGTCGGGTTCGCCGGAATGACCACGCTTCCCGGCCTGCTGTTCGTGGACTGGTACGACTCGGCGATCGGCCAGCTCTACGGCGCCGACGGGGTCCACGCGGTCAACGACCGGATGTCGGAGGTCATGTGGGGTGTCCCGTGGTTCATCACGCCCGGCATCATCGGGTTCGTCCTGGGCCTGCCGCTCGTGGCGATCACGCTGTGGCGGGCCGGCCTGGTCCGGTGGTGGGCGCTCGCCGCCGTCGTCGCCGGGTTCGTCGCCTTCATGGGCTCGAACGTCATGTGGTGGGGCTGCGTCATCACGACGCTGTGCTTCGCGGTCTTCTCCGTCGCGCTGCACCGCGCCACCCGCCCCGTTGAGGCGCCGCAAACCGTCCGCTGAGGCGCCAAGGATCGTCCGTCGAGAGGTCAGCTTCCGCGGCTGGTGCCGGGGAACCTGACGACTCGACGGACGGAACCTGACGACTCGACGGACGGAACCTGACGACTCGACGGACGGAACCTGACGACTCGACGGGCTGTCAGTGGAAGGGCTTGCCGTTGACCTTCTCGGCGATGCCCTCGCGGTCGAGCAGCATGGTGAGCCCGCCGTTCCAGAACGAGAAGCCGGCACCGGTGATCATCGCCAGGTCGAGGTCCTCCGGCGCGGCCACGACGCCGTCGTCGAGCATCAGCTGCCCCTCCTCGGCGAGCGCCGACAGCACCCGTGTCCTGACCTCGTCCTTGCCCAGCGCGGTCGCGCCGTCCGGCGCGGCGAAGATCGCCGCCACCTCGGGGTCGACCGAGAAGTCGGGCAGGTAGACGCTGGCCTTGCCCGCGGCGACGAGCTCCTTGAGGTTCGGCGAGACGTAGAACCGGTCCGGGAACGCGCCGTGCAGGGTCTCGTTGTTGTGCAGCGCGATCGCCGGACCCACCAGCGACAGCAGGAAGAACGGCGGCATCGGCGCGACGCCGGAGAACGCACCGTCGGCGACCTCCAGCGGGGTGCCCTCGTCGACGATCTTGCCGACCTCACCCATGAAACGGCCGAGAAGCCGGTTCACGATGAACGACGGGCTGTCCTTGACCAGGATCGAGGTCTTCTTCAACGCCTTGCCGGTGGCGAACGCGGTCGCCAGCGTGGCATCGTCGGTCTGCTCACCCTTGACGATCTCGAGCAGCGGCATCACCGCCACCGGGTTGAAGAAGTGGAATCCGACGACGCGCTCGGGGTGCTCGAGGTCGGCCGCCATCTCGGTGATCGACAGCGACGAGGTGTTGGTCGCCAGAATGCACTCCGGCGAGACGATCGCCTCGACGTCGGCGAAGACCGTCTTCTTGATCTTCATCTCTTCGAAGACCGCCTCGATGACGAAGTCCACGTCGGCGAAGACCGCGCTCTTGTCCACGGCGCCGGTGACCAGCGCCTTGAGCCGGTTCGCCTTGTCCTGGCTGACCCGGCCCTTGGCCAGCAGCTTGTCGACCTCCTCGTGGACGTAGCCGACGCCCTTGTCGACGCGCGCCTGGTCGAGGTCGGTGAGCACCACCGGGACCTGCAACCTGCGGACGAACAGCAGCGCGAGCTGGCTGGCCATCAGTCCGGCACCGATGATGCCGACCTTGGTGACCGGGCGGGCCAGGGCCTTGTCCGGGGCTCCCGCGGGACGCTTGGCCCGCTTCTGCACCAGGTCGAAGGAGTACAGGCCGGCCTTGAGCTCCGGGGTGAGGATGAGATCGGCGAGCGCGTCGTCCTCGGCGGCGAAACCCTCCTCGCGGGTCGCGGTCTTCGCAGCCGCGATCAGGTCGAGCGCCCGGTAGGCCGCCGGGGCGGCCCCACCGGTCTTCGAGTCGGCGACCGAGCGGCCCTTGGCGACGGCCTGGTCCCAGGACTCGCCACGGTCGATCTCGGGGCGCTCCACGGTGATGTCCCCGGTGAGCACCTTGGCCGCCCAGAGCAGCGACTGCTCCAGGAAGTCGGCCCCGGAGAACTCGGCGTCGGCGAGCCCGGCCTCGTACGCCGCGTGGCCGGTGAGCGTCTTGCCCTGGTTGAGCGGGTTCTCGACGATGAGCTTCACCGCGGTGGCCGGGCCGACCAGGTTCGGCACCAGGTAGGCGCCACCCCAGCCCGGGACCAGGCCGAGCATGACCTCGGGCAGGCCGAGCGCCGGGGCGGAGTCCTGCACGGTGCGGTACGTGCAGTGCAGGGCCACCTCGAGGCCGCCGCCGAGCGCGAGGCCGTTGACGAAGCCGAACGACGGCTTGCCGCCGTCCTGGAGCTTGCGGAAGACCGCGTGGCCGATGCGGGCGATGACCAGCGCGTCGTCGCGACCACGCAGCCCGGTGAGCCCGGACAGGTCCGCGCCGGCCGCGAGGATGAACGGCTTGCCGGTCACGCCGATGGCCGCGACGTCGTCGCGGTCGAGAGCGGCGTCGATGGCCTGGTTGAGTGAGGCGAGCGACCTGGGGCCGAAGGTGTTGGGCCGGTTGTGGTCCAGGCCGTTGTCCAGGGTGATCAGCGCCATCGTGCCCGCGCCGTACGGCAGGGCCACGTCCCGGGACTTGGCCTCGGTGACGACCTCGTCGGGCGACATCGCGGCGCCCCGCTCGAGCAGCGCCTGCAGGTCGACGTCGGTGGTGGGGCTTGTCGTGGCCATCAGGCGGCACCTTCCTCGGTGGTGGAGCTCGACGCGGTCCAGTGCGGGTTCTCCCAGATCACGGTGCCGCCCATCCCGATGCCGATGCACATCGTGGTGATGCCGTAGCGGACCTCGGGGCGCTCCTCGAACTGGCGCGCGAGCTGGTTCATCAGCCGCACGCCGGACGAGGCCAGCGGGTGGCCCATCGCGATCGCGCCGCCGAAGGGGTTGACCCGCGGGTCGTCGTCGGCGATGCCGAAGTGCTCGAGGAACGCGAGCACCTGCACCGCGAACGCCTCGTTGACCTCGAAGGCCTCGATGTCGTCGATGGTGAGGCCGGCCTGCTTCAGCGCCTTCTCGGTAGCGGGGATCGGGCCGGCTCCCATGACCTCGGGCTCCACGCCGGTGAACGCGAAGGACACCAGACGCATCTTGACGGGAAGGCCGAGCTCCTGCGCGGTCTCCTCGTCGGCGAGCAGGGCCGCGGTGGCGCCGTCGTTGATGCCGGCGGAGTTGCCGGCGGTGACGCGCCCGTGCGAGCGGAACGGGGTCTTCAGCGCGTCGAGGTCCTCCAGCGTGGTGCCGGGCCGCGGCGGCTCGTCGGTGGTCGCCAGCCCCCAGCCCTGCTCGGCACTGCGTGTGGCGACCGGGACGAGGTCGGGCTGGATCTTGCCGTCGGCGTAGGCCTGGGCGGTCTTCTGCTGCGACCGGACGGCGTAGGCGTCGGCGCGGTCCTTGGTGATCGACGGGTAGCGGTCGTGCAGGTTCTCCGCGGTGTTGCCCATCGAGAGTGCCTCGGGGTCGACGATCTTCTCCGAGACGATGCGGGGGTTCGGGTCGACGCCCTCGCCCATCGGGTGCCGGCCCATGTGCTCCACCCCGCCGGCGATGACGACGTCGTAGGAGCCGAAGGCGATCCCGGCGGCGGTGGTCGTCACCGCGGTCATCGCGCCGGCGCACATCCGGTCGATGGCGTAGCCCGGAACCGACTGGGGCAGCCCTGCCAGCAGCGCGGCGGTGCGGCCGATGGTCAGGCCCTGGTCGCCGATCTGCGTGGTGGCGGCGACGGCGACCTCGTCCACGCGCTCCGGCGGCAGGCTCGGGTTGCGGCGCATCAGCTCGCGGATGCACTTGATGACCAGGTCGTCCGCACGTGTCTCGGCGTACTGGCCCTTGGCCTTGCCGAACGGGGTGCGCACGCCGTCGACGAAGACGACCTCGCGTAACTGTCGGGCCACGAAGGGCTCCTTCGGATCGGTAGGGGAGAGACGTACCCGGTCGATGCTACTGGTTGGTAACAACGGGCCGGTAGCCCTGGGGCTGTGGGGGTGGTCACGGTCGGCCGCGGCGCCCTACGGTGAGGGCATGACTGCACCCCGGCGCGTCGCCGACTCCTCAGACCTTCCCCCCGGCACCGTCGTGGGCGCGGGGAAGTACGCCGTCGGCAACGCGGACGGCACCCACTTCGCGGTGACCCGGCGTTGCCGCCACCTCCGCGCGGACCTGGCAGGCGGCACGATCGACCCCGACGGCTGCCTGGTCTGCCCGTGGCACGGCTCGAAGTACGACGTCTCCACCGGCCGGATGGTGCGGGGGCCGCAGGGTGTGTTCGCGAAGATCCCGGGTCTCGGTGCCGCGTTCAAGGCGCTCACCGCCGTGCTCCCGCTCGGCCGGGCGACGGTGAGCGTCCGCGACGGCGAGGTCTACCTCGACGACTGAGTATCGACGTGCTTGAGCGCCTCGCGCCGGGTCAGACCCGAGAGCTCCGGCTCGTGCTCGGCGACGAAGGCCCGCACCCAGTCGGAGTCGGTGCGCGCGTGCTCGCGCAACGCCCACCCGAGCGCCTTGCGGATGAAGAACTCCCGACCGTGCGGTGAGCCCTCGAGGTTGTGCTCCAGGGCGAACCGGAGCAGGTCGACGTCGGTGTCCGCCTTGCGCTTGAGCTGGCACAGCACCGCCGTACGACGCAGCCACAGGTCCTCGTCGACGGCCCAGCCCCGCAGCACCGGCGTGGCCTCGGCCGGGAACCGACCCAGCACCTCGCCCACGTGCTGGGCGGCGATCGTGTCGACGAGGTCCCACCACGCACCGGTCGCCACGAGGTGCCGGTAGAGCTCGAGGGATGCCGGGTCCCGGAAGTCGCGGTAGAGCCGGTGACCGGCCACCGCCAGCGCGGCGTACCGCTCCTCGCGGTAGGCCGCACCGTCCCACAGCTCGAGGACGGCCGCCTCCCAGGCCGCCCGGTCCGTGAGGGGGTGGGCCGGCACCACCTCGCGGGTGATCGCACGCAGCGGGACGGAGCTCACGCCGCGGAAGGGCAGGGCGGACTTCATGTAGGCCTGCATCTGTGGCGCGCGTTCCGGGTCGCCCGCGTCGGCGATGCGACTCCGGAGCTCGTCGACCAGATCGGGCATAGTGAGCACGGTAGTGGTGTTGTCACCATGACCGACCACCGAATCCTGGGAAGGGACGCATGACCGAGCCATCGGGCGCGCAGCGCTTCGTGCACATCGTCGACGACGTCCCGGAGCTGTCCGAGATCGCCGCGGGGCCCGTCCTGGTCACCGCGCTCGACGGTTTCCTCGACGCCGGCAACGCGGGCGGACTCGCCGTGACGCACCTGCTCTCCAAGGAGGCCGGCCGGGTCGTGGCCAGCTTCGACGTCGACGCGTTCTACGACTACCGGGCGCGCCGTCCGCCGATGACGTTCGACGAGTTCCGCTACGAGGGCTACGAGGCCCCGCGGCTCGTCGTACGGCTGGTGCGCGACGACCTCGGCGCGCCGTACCTGCTGCTCAACGGTCCCGAGCCCGACACCCGTTGGGAGGCGTTCACCGCCGCGGTCCGCGAGGTGGTCGAGCACTTCGGGGTGCGCCTGACCGTGGCGCTCGGTGCGGTGCCGATGGCGGTGCCGCACACCCGCCCGGTGATGCTGACCAACCACGGGACCCGCCCGGACCTGCTGCTGTCGGAGAACGTCTGGAAGGGCAAGATCCGGATCCCGGCGAGCGCCCAGGCGCTGCTCGAGCTGCGGCTCGGAGAGTGGGGCCACGACGCGATGGGGTTCGTCGCGCACATCCCGCACTACGTCGCCCAGCTCGACTACCCGCTCGCGTCGGCGACGATGCTCGAGTCGGTCGAGGTGGTCACCGGCCTGGAGTGGGACGTGGAGCCGCTGCGCGTGGCCGGCGAGGCCCGGATGGTCGACATCGCGGCCCAGATCGAGGACTCCGCGGAGGTACGCGACGTGGTGCACGGCCTCGAGCAGCAGTATGACGCGTTCCACCGACCCGCCGCGGACGACTCCGCGCTGCCGCTCGCCGAGGAGAAGGACCTCCCGACCGGGGAGGAGCTCGGCGCCGAGTTCGAGCGCTTCCTGGCCGGGCTGGACCGCCCGCACGACGACTGATCCCCGACGAGAAAGAGCGCCCTTGCCCAGCTCAGCGGAGCAGCTCCTCGAGCTGCTCGACCTCGAGACGATCGACCTCAACCTCTTCCGCGGGATCCAGCCCGACACGCTCCTGCAGCGTGTCTTCGGCGGCCAGGTGGCCGCCCAGGCGCTCGTCGCCGGCGCGCGCACGGTGGAGCCGCCGATGGCCGTGCACTCGCTGCACAGCTACTTCCTGCGCCCCGGCGACACCGCGGTGCCGATCGTGTACGACGTGGAGCGGATCCGCGACGGCCGGTCGTTCTCGACCCGTCGCGTGGTGGCCCGCCAGCACGGCCGTCCGATCTACTACCTGACGGTCTCCTTCCAGCAGCCGGAGGAGGGGTTCGAGCACCAGGACGTGATGCCCGAGGTGCCCTCGCCCGCCGACTCCGCCGACATGGCGGAGCTGTTCCGCAGGCGCTCACCCGACAACGCCGACGAGTGGCTGCGCGAGTGGGCCGCCCTCGAGCTGCGCTGGATCGGCGACTCCCGCACCGGTGGCGACCTGCCGAACGACGAGCGCCCCGCGCAGTCACGGCTCTGGATCAGGGTCAGCGGCCGCCTCGACGACGACCCGCTGACCCACCAGGCGGCCTTCACCTATGCCAGCGACATGACGCTGCTGGGCACCACGCTGGTGCCCCACGGCATCCGCGTGTCGCACCCGACGATGCAGTCCGCCTCGCTGGACCACACGATCTGGTTCCACCGGCCGTTCCGGGCCGACGAGTGGCTGCTCTACGACCAGGTGTCCCCGTCGGCCTCCGGCGCGCGCGGCCTCGCGATCGGCCGGGTGTTCACCGAGGACGGCCGGCTGGTCGCGTCGGTGGCCCAGGAAGGGCTGATCCGCAAGCGCGGGTGAGCGTGTCCGGGAGCGTGGGTCCGGTCAGCGCACCGGCAGGACGATCCGGCTCGGCCGCCGTGCCGAGTGGTGGATGGTGATGACCCCTCCGGCGCCGTCGGCGAGCTGAGGCAGCGGCGCGGTCAGGTGCGGGGTGTCGAACGCCTGCACGGTGACCCGCAGCCGGTGACCCTTCTTCAGCACCGCTCCGGTCGGGAAGACCTCCACGTCGACGCCCATCACCTTGCCGGGCTCGACGGCGAGCTGCGCCGCCCGGGTGAACGGGTGGTAGGGCTGCAGCGTCTCGCCGTCGCGGCGCACCGTGCGGTCCCGGTCGAGCGCCCGGTGGCTGAGCACCTGCCATCCGCCGGTCAGCCGGTCCACCGAGCCGTCGGGCGCGACGTCCTCGACCGCCACCGAGAGCATCCCGTCCTTGGCGGTGGTCGACACGAACAGCTTGGCGTTGATCGGGCCCATCAGGTGAAGGGCCTTGTCCAGCGGTGCGGTCTCGTACGAGGTGCCCAGCTGGTCGTTGAGGCGGTTGTCGGTCTCGCAGCCGGGGATAGCGGCCAGTCCGGCCGTCCACTGGGAGGCGCTGCGCGTGCACAGCCCCTCGACCGGAACCGGGTAGACGTCGTCGGCGCCGCCCCCCGCGGCCTGGTGCGCTGCGGTCAGCTCGCCCGGGCTGCCCGGCGCCGCCGCCCCGGCGAGCTGGTAGGTCTCGGCGTCGACCGATCCGGGCAGCCAGCGCCTCGCGGTGCGCCACTTCCCGGAGCCGATCTCGTAGTAGGTCACCGGCTTGACGTCGGAGGTCAGGTCCGGGTCGCGGTCGCCGCGCACGTAGCGGTCGAGCCAGCGCAGCGCGAGCACGTCGAGGGAGGGGACGTTGCCGGACGGGAGCCCCGGCCCGGTGGAGGCCTGCAGGTGGGTCCACGGCCCGATCAGCAGCCGGGAAGGGACGTGGTTGCGGCGCAGGGCGTCGTACAGCATCGGCTCGCCGCGCTGGAACAGGTCGTACTCGCCGCCGACCACGAAGGTGGGCACATCGACCTTGTCGACGATCTCCAGCGGTGAGCGCAGCCGGTAGAACGGCCCGTCGTAGGCCTGGTCGCCGCCGGTCAGCGCGTCGGTGATGGTCGGCACCTGGAAGTCCAGTGCGCCCTGGGCGTGCTGGAGCAGGGTGAGCAGGGCGGTGTCCGGGCTGATCCGGTTGACCGCCGGCGGCACCAGCCCGGTTGCGGTGACCAGGCCCAGCCAGAACGGGATGAAGCCGCTGTCGACCTGCCCGCCGCTGGCGACCACGTCGCGGTAGACGTCGCCGGCGGGCACGATCGGGAACATCGCCTTGAGCCCCGGCGGCCGCCGCGCGGCGGTGAAGAACTGGTTGATCGCAGCGTAGGAGATCCCCCACAGGCCGACCCGGCCGTTGCTCCACCCGCGCCGCGACGAGTGGGCCCAGCGGACCAGCTCGGCACCGTCCTTCTGCTCGCGGGCGCCGAACGAGTCCCAGCTGCCCGCGGAGGAGCCGGTGCCGCGGACGTCGGCGACGACCTGCACGTAGCCGTGCTCGACGAGGTAGTCGTTGCGGAACCCGAGCTGGGGGGCCGACTTGTTGTAGGGCGTCTGGGTCAGGATCACCGGGAACCGGCCCGGGGCGGGGGAGCCGTCGGCCTTCGCGGGGCGGTAGAGGTTGACCCGTAGCACGGTGCCGTCGGACATCGTGACCGGGACGTCCTCGGTCACGTGGACGCCGTACGTCGCCGGGCGCGGCTCCCAGCCGGACGGGGCGGCGCCGGCACCGCGGACCGACGCCGTCGCGGTGGTTCCCGCCACGGAGCCGCCGACCAGCAGAGCGACAGCAGCGAGAGCGGCGATCAGACGGCGCACGGGATCTCCTCGGTGGTCAGGTGCAGGCCGATGACCAACGAGCGACTCGTCGCGCGGTTACTCGATTCGTCCGCGGGATTCCGGCGGCGCGGAGGCTCTCTTCCGCGGACGAACCGGTTCTCAGAGGGGGGTGGCGCGGCCGAGCAGGTGCGGGGCGCCCTTCTTCGGGTCGGTCAGCGAGAAGGCGTAGGCGTCGCCGGTCCGCTGCGAGCCGAACGCCACCGTGCCCGGAAGCAGGATCGGCTTCTTGAACGCCACCTCGACGGTCACGGCGTCGGGAAGCCGGCCCTCGAGCGCGGCCAGGCACCGGGCCTTGCTCCACATGCCGTGCGCGATCTGGCGCGGGAACCCGAACGCCTTGGCGGTGACCGCGTAGAGGTGGATCGGGTTGTGGTCGCCGGACACGGCGGCGTAGCGCCGGCCCAGGTCACCCCGCAGCTGCCAGGTGACCGGCGAGGGCGGCACCTCCTCGAAGGTGCGCCCGGTGCCGGCGGCGTCCCGGTCCCCCCCGCCGAGCCGCAGCAGCGTCGAGGTGGACTGCCAGACCAGCTCGCCCGCGCTGTGCACGTCGACGACGATGTCGAACGTGCGCCCCTTGGGGTGGGCGCGCAGGTTGTCCGGCCGCGCGGTGACCTGCAGCCGTTCGTCCGGGCTGATCGCCCGGTGCTGGGTGATCGCGTTCTCGAGGTGCACCGTGCCGATCGCCGGGAACGGGAACGAGCCGTCGGTCATGATCTGCATGTGCAGGCCGAACGCCAGCATGTGCGGGTAGGTGATCGGCAGCGCCTCCTTGACCGGGAAGCCGCAGACCTCGGAGTACGCCGCGACGTGCGCCCGGTCGACCGGGACGTCGTGCCGGGTCAGGGTCAGCTCGGGCAGCGCACCGCCCGACTTCTTGATCCCCGGCAGCTGGTTGACCACCGGCACGGCGGGCAGTGCCGCCTTGAGCATCGTGGGGAGCTGCACGGCTCAGGCCCCCAGCATCATCTGGCCGCACACCCGCACCACGTTGCCGTTGACGGCCGTCGACGCGGGGTTGGCGTACCACGCGATGGCCTCGGCGACGTCGACCGGCAGACCGCCCTGCTGCAGCGAGTTGAGCATGCTGCCGATCTCACGGGTGAGCAGCGGGGTCGCGGCGGTCATCTTGGTGTGGATGAAGCCGGGAGCCACCGCGTTGACGGTGACGCCGTTCTCCAGGCGCTCCGCGAGCGAGTCGACCAGCCCGATCACGCCGGCCTTGGACGCGGCGTAGTTGGTCTGTCCGGCGTTGCCGGCGATCCCGGCGATCGAGGAGACGCCGATGATCCGGCCGTTGTCGTTGACGAGGTCCTGGGACAGCAGCTCCTCGGTGATCCGGCGGGGCGCCTCGAGGTTGACCGCGATGGTGGAGGACCAGCCGTCCTCCTTCATGTTGGCGAGCTTCTTGTCGCGGGTGATGCCCGCGTTGTGCACCACGATGTCGACACCGGAGTGCTTGTCCTTGACGTGCTGGGCGATGCGCTGCGGAGCGTCCTTGGTGGTGATGTCCAGGGTCAGGTGGTCGCCGTCGATGCTGCTCATCACGGCCTGGAGCTCGCTGGCGGCCTGCGGGACGTCGATGCCGAGCACGGTGGCGCCGTCACGGTGCAGCACGCGGGCGATCTCCTCGCCGATACCGCGGCTGGCCCCGGTGACGATCGCGACCTTGCCGCTCAGCGGGGTGGTCCAGTCCGTGACGTCCTCGGCGACGCCGGTGCTGCCCTGGGTGCCGACGCGGATGACCTGGCCGTCGACGTACGCCGACTTGGGGGAGAGCAGGAAACCGAGCGTGGAGGCGAGCGCACCGTCGGCGGCGGGGTGCACGTAGACGAGCTGGACGGTGCCGCCCTTGAGCATCTCCTTGCCGAGCGATCGGGTGAACCCCTCCAGCGCACGCTGGGCGATCCACTCCTCCTGGTCGTTCGTGGACTCCGGCGGCGTGCCGAGGACGACGACCCGGGCGTTCGACTCCAGGCTGCGCAGCAGCGGGGTGAAGAAGTGCTGCAGCTCGACGAGGTCGGAGGTGGTCCTCAGGCCCGTCGCGTCGAAGACGAGCCCCTTGTGGCGCTGCTCGCCCTCCGCCTTGGACACGTTGGAGATGCCCAGGTCGTCCAGCGCGGTGACCAGCACCTCGCCGAGTCGGCCCGAGCCGCCGAGCACGACCGTGCCGTCCACCAGCGGGCTGCCGGCGGTGTAGCGCTGCAGGGGGGTGGGGTTGGGCAGACCGAGGTTCTTGGCCAGCATCTGGCCCACCGGGTTGCGGATCAGGGACTGGTACCTGCTGCTGGTCATCGGGCTGGTTCCTCCACGTCGTGCGCGAGCTGGGGGTCGACCGGTGGGGTACCCGGTCGTCGTACATTTGTAACTGCGGGTGTAACCGAGAGTCCAGATTTCGTGATGTGGCACTCACTGAGTTCCGCTGGCCGCGGTTCGGGGGAAGGATGTATCGCGTACGTCTCGATCCTGCCGCACGCCGGCACCCCTCACCAGGGGAGCCGCCCGCGGAGCCCTCGACCAAGGAGCGATCTCGATGCAGCCCACGACCCGCCGCGTCGCCGTCATCGGCGGCAACCGGATCCCGTTCGCCCGATCGAACACGGTCTACTCCCACGCGTCCAACCAGGACATGCTGACCGCGGCGGTCGACGGGCTGGTCAGCCGCTACGGGCTCGAGGGGGAGCGGCTCGGCGAGGTCGTCGCCGGGGCCGTGCTCAAGCACTCCCGTGACTTCAACCTCACCCGCGAGGCGGTGCTCGGCTCGAAGCTCGCACCGGAGACCCCCGCCTACGACATCCAGCAGGCCTGCGACACCGGCATCCAGGCGACCATCGCGGTCGCGAGCAAGATCGCGCTGGGCCAGATCGAGGTCGGGATCGCCGGCGGCACCGACACCACCTCGGACGCGCCGATCGCGGTGAACGAGCGGCTGCGCAAGATCCTGCTCGAGGCCAACCGGGCCAAGACGCTGCAGGGCCGGCTGGCCGCACTGGCCAAGGTGCGCCCCGGCCACCTGGCCCCGGCGATCCCCGCCAACAAGGAGCCGCGCACCGGGCTGTCGATGGGGGAGTCCGCGGCGCTGACCGCGCTGGAGTGGAACATCGGCCGCGAGGAGCAGGACGAGCTCGCGGTGGCCTCGCACAAGAACCTCGCCGCCGCCTACGACCGTGGCTTCCTCAACGACCTGGTCAGCCCGTTCCAGGGCCTCGAGCGCGACCAGAACCTACGGCCGGACTCGTCGGTGGAGAAGCTCTCGACCCTCGAGCCGGTGTTCGGCAAGGGCGAGGCGGCCACGATGACCGCCGCGAACTCGACCCCCCTGACCGACGGGGCGTCCACCGTGCTGCTGTGCTCGGAGGAGTACGCCGAGGCGCGCGGCTGGGAGCCGCTGGCGTTCTTCACCGCCTCCGAGACCGCCGCCGTCGACTACGTGCACGGCGGGGAGGGTCTGCTGATGGCCCCGGCCTACGCGATGCCGCGGATGCTCGAGCGCGAGGGTCTGAGCCTTCAGGACTTCGACTTCTACGAGATCCACGAGGCGTTCGCCTCGCAGGTGCTGGCCACCCTGAAGGTCTGGGAGGACCCGGTGTTCTGCAAGGAGCGGCTCGGCCTCGACGCGCCGCTCGGCGCGATCGACCGCACCAAGCTCAACGTCGCTGGCTCCTCCCTGGCAGCGGGTCACCCGTTCGCGGCCACCGGCGGCCGGATCGTCGCCACGCTGGCCAAGCTGCTGGCGGAGAAGGGGTCGGGCCGCGGCGTGGTGTCCATCTGTGCCGCGGGCGGTCAGGGCGTGACCGCGATCTTGGAGCGCTGACGAGGGGCCGGCCCTGGCGCGCCCTTTCGGCGGGGCCGGACGTCCTGGCTGGTGACGCCGGGAGGAAGTCAGGGAGCGCCGACGGCCATCGCGATGCTGCTGGCCACGAGGTGCTCCTTGACCCGCTCGCGCGAGAGCGTGGCCACCGTCGGGATCCCCGGCGCGGCCTCCTTGACCAGCATCCCGACGCGGGCGAGCTGCATCCCCCCGAGCCCGGCGGCGTAGAGCGTGTTGGCGAGCAGGTGGACGTCCTCGGTGTGGAACGTGCCGTCGTCGACGCCGGCCTGGATCGCCGCGGCCACGCGGGCGAGGCAGGTGCTGATGCCGCGACCGAGCCGGAACATCGCGCCCTCGCTGATCTCCTCCCACAGCTCCGAGCCGGGGCGGCGCATCAGCGTCAGGGCGCAGTCCACGAACGCGGGGAACTCCAGGCCGTAGTCGATGAACGCCTCGGTGAGGCCCCGGAGCCGGTCGACCGGCTCCGTCTGCTCGTCGTCCGCGGCTGCGAGCCGGGCGTCGAGCTCCTCGAGGTAGCCCACCAGGGTGAGCGCGAAGAGCTCCTCCTTGCCGGCGAAGTGCCGGTAGATGATCGCGCGGTTGATCCCGACCGCCCGGGCGATGTCCTCGATCTGCGCGTCCCGCACGCCGCGTGCGTCGAACAGCGCGCGGGTGGCGTCGAGGATCTCCTTCTCCCGCAGCCTGCGGCGGGCCGCGGCCGCGGAGCGCCGGCCGTCCGGGCCGACCGGGGCGGATGAGGTGCTCATGCCCGCAATCGTACGACGCGTGCAACGGGAGGTGTCACGCCTCGTACAGCCCAGCGCGGGGCACCCCGGGACGGCAGCAGCCCCCGCCCGGAGGGGCGGGGGCTGCGAGATGCGCCGAGCTCAGGCGGGTGCGGTCACTCGCCGGCGACGGCCTGCTTGAAGGCGGTCGCCGCCTTGAAGCCGGGGGCCGTCGTCGCGGCGATGTGGATGGTCTCGCCGGTCTGCGGGTTGCGGCCCTCGCGGGCGCTGCGCTCGCGCGGCTCGAACGTGCCGAGGCCGGGGATCTGGACCTTGTCGCCGGAGGCGACGGCGCCGGTGATGGCGTCGACGACGGCCTTGAGGGCGCGGTCGGCGTCGGCCTTGCTGATGTCGGTGGACTCGGCGATGGCCGAGACGAGCTCGTCCTTCTTCATGCGTGCTCCCTTGGGTGCGTGTCTGGTCGGGACACCCGATGTGGGGCCCGAGGCTGATGTCTGCGCGCACACTCTACGGATCGGCGGCCCGCAGTCACGCCGCAGGCCCGTGTCGGTGCTTCTCCGGCGGGCCCCGTCGCGATCTAGGTGAGATGAACGAGCATCTCGAACCCGTTTCGTGAGCGCCTGTGTCCGGGGCCGTTCAGTAACTTACGCCACGCCGGTGCCGGCGAGCTGGCTGGTTCCTGCTTCGACGGGAACTCCCACCGGCACGGACGCTGGCTCGTCGTCCCCTCCACAGGCATGCCGGAGTGCTCCCGCTGACGGGCCGCCCGGGTGGCGGTCCCCGACCCGGGATGCCGACACCAGAGGGTGTCGTTCGCCCCAGGCGGCGAGGGTGGCGGCAGCGTTCACGTCCCGGTCGAGGACCAGCCCGCAGCCGTCGCAGGTGTAGGTGCGCATCGACAGGGGCAGCTTGGTTTTCACTGCCCCGCACGACGAGCACGTCTTCGTGGATGGATAGAACCGCTCGGCAGCGACCAGCTGGCCGCCGTGTCGGGTGGTCTTGTCCGCGAGCTGGCGACGTAGCTCACCCCACCCCTGATCGGAGATCGCGGCAGGGCCGCCTCCCGACGTGTGCCGACCTTCGCGCGCGCCCGCGCCAACCGCGCTGCGGCCTTCTTCCGGTTCACGGACCCCTTCTGGGTGCGGGCGAAGTCGCGTTGCAGGTGCTTGACCTTCCGCAGGCGGTCGCGCAGAGCCCGAGACGCGGCGAGCTCGGCCACGACGGTCGGTCCACTGGGTGCCGTGTGGTCCTCGGTGCGAGTGCGGACTTGTTGCTCGAAGCAGTCGGTGGCATACCCACACCCGTCGCAGTGTCGAGACACGGTGACGTTCAGCCGCGCCGGCCGCGGGCCAGGAGCCGACGCAGCCGTGTCTGCGCTCGGCACGGCGCCGCGACGCGGAACCAGCCGTACTTCGCGATCCGCACCCGCCCGGCCTCGAGCGTGAGGCCGTCGGTGACGGTGAACCGAGGCCGGTCCCGGCGCCGAGCCTTGAACCGCGGGGCTCTCCTCGATGGCCTACGAAGCCTCGGCCTGCCACTGGGCATGGACCGCGACGATGCGCGCCAGCGCCCAGTTGTACGCGCACCGGCGCGCTCCGGCCGCGGACAGCAGTTGTTGCACCTGAGCGGTGGACACGTCGAGACGCAGCCGGACAGAACCGGTGCGTGTCGAGGCGTCGCCTGGCATGGCGTCCACTGTGCCGGACGCCACCGACAGCGCATCTCACCCAAATCGTGAGGGGGTCGGGCAGTCAGGCGAGCGCGCGCACCGTGGCGATGGTGTCCGCCTCGGCACGGGTCTTGTCGTCGCGGTAGCGCACCACCCGGGCGAACCGGAGCGCCAGCCCGCCGGGGTAGCGCGTCGAGCGCTGCAGGCCGTCGAAGGCGACCTCCACGACCTGCTCGGGACGCACGTGCACGACGTGGCCGTCGCGGTGCGTCTCGAGCTCGAGGAAGCGCTCGGTCTGCCAGGCGAGCATCTCGTCGGTCATTCCCTTGAACGTCTTGCCGAGCATCAGCCAGCCGTCGGACTCCGGGTCCCGCGCAGCGAGGTGGATGTTGGACAGCCACCCCTGCCGGCGTCCGCTGCCCCACTCGGCGGCGAGCACGACGAGGTCGAGGGTGTGCCGGGGCTTCACCTTGACCCAGGCGGCGCCGCGGCGGCCGGCGTCGTACGCCGCGTCCAGCGACTTGACCACGACGCCCTCGTGACCGGCGGCGACCACGTCGGCGAAGAACCGCTGTGCCGCGCCGACGTCGCCGGTGACCGTGCGGGGCACGAGCGCTCGCTGCGGTGCCACCGCCGCCAGCCGGGCGAACCGGTCCTCCCCGCGGAGGTCGACCAGGTCCTCGGCGTCGACGTGCAGCAGGTCGAAGAAGTACGTCGTCAGCGGCACCTCCCGGCGCAGTGCTTCGACGTCGACCCGGCTCGCCGTGCGCGCACCGGTGTCCTGGAACGGTCGAGGGCGTCCGCTGTCATCGAGCGCGATGGCCTCCCCGTCGAGCACCGCCCGGTCCGCCCGGACCTCGCGCGCCGTCTCGACGACCTCGGGAACGCCGCGCGGTGATCTCCTCCAGGCTGCGGGTGAACACCCGGACCTCGTCGCCGTCCTTGTGCACCTGGACCCGGATCCCGTCGAGCTTGCTCTCGACCGACCCGCGTGCCGGCGCCGACCTTCTCGAACGCCTCCGCGACGCCCGTCGCGCTCGACGCAGCATCGGCCGCAGCGGCCGGCCCACCTCGAGGGCGAACCCGGCCAGCCCCTCCTCGCCGGCGGTCAGAGCGGCACGGCGGCCGGGGGAGTCGCACCGGCGAACATCGCGGCGCGACGCACGGCCGCCAGCGGGACCCGGAGGCGGCTGCGACGGCCTCCACGACCAGCGCGTCGAGGGCGCCCTGCCGCAGCTCCCCGGTCACCAGGCCACGGAGGTAGCCCTGCTCCGGGGCGGTGGCGCGGCCGAACAGTGCGGCGACCATCGCGCTGCGCCGCGCCTGGCTGCCGGACCCGGACAGCGCGCTCATCTCCGCGAAGGCCTCGTCGACGCCGAGCACGGTCAGGGTCGGTGCGACGGCCGGGTCGGGCAGCGTGGTCAGGCTGCGCCAGCCGAGGCCGGTGCGACGCTGCCGGAGCGCGCCGGAGAGGTAGGAGGTGGCGGCCTCGACCTCCTCGGCCGGCCCCTCGGCGGCTGCGGACAGCGCCGCGGCGAGCGCGGCCACCTTCGCCTTCCGGGACCGGGTCGCGCGCACGGTGTCGTAGGCGGCCACCAGGTCGGCGAGAAGCATGCCGCCCATTGTGCCGGGCCGGCTCCGGCTGGCCGGGACGTCGGAGGGCCGCCGTACCCTGGCGCCGTGCAGGAGAGCGGCGGACGGACCCGGGAGTGGCGGCCCGGTTGGCCCTGCCCGATGGGCCAGGTGGTGTCGATCCTGCGTCGCGGGGCGGGCGACCCGACGTTCCGCACCGACCCGGACGGCACCCGGTGGCGCGGGATCCGCACGCCCGAGGGGCCGGCGACCCTGCGGCTCCGGCAGGGGTACGACGGGGTGGTGCACGCCGCCGCCTGGGGGCCGGGCGCCGACTGGGCGCTGGAGTCCGTGCCGGCCCTGCTCGGCGCGGAGGACGACCCGGCCGGCTTCGTGGCGCACGATCGCGCGGTCGCGGACATGCACCGCCACCACCCGCACTGGCGGCTGACCCGCACCGGCCTGGTGATGGAGGCGCTGGTGCCGGCGATCATCGAGCAGAAGGTCACCGGCCAGGAGGCGTTCGCGGGATTCCGCGCCCTGGTGCACCGGTTCGGCGAGCGTGCGCCCGGCGCCGGCGCGGACCGGGGTGTGTGGCTGCAGCCGGCGCCCGAGCGGCTACGCGCGATCCCCTCCTGGGAGTGGCTGCGCCTGCACATCGACCCGGCCCGGTCGCGGGCGGTGGTGCACGCCGCGACGGTGGCCCGCTCTCTGGAGCGCACGGTCGGGTTGCCCGGCGACGAGGTCGACCGGCGGCTCCGGAGCCTGCCGGGGGTCGGGGTGTGGACCTCCGCGGAGGTCCGGTTCCGCGCGCACGGGGACGCCGACGCGGTGAGCTTCGGCGACTACCACGTGGCGAAGAACGTCGGCTGGGCGCTGACCGGAGCCGCGGTCGACGACGCGGGCATGGCCGTGCTGCTCGAGCCCTACCGGCCGCACCGCTACCGGGTCCAGCGCCTGGTCGAGCTGGCCGGATCCGGGCGGCCGCGCCGCGGACCGCGGATGGCGCCGCGCACCCACCTTCCTGGCTAGCATGCCCACCATGCAGCCGACCCGGGCCGCCCACCTGGCCGACCTCGACCCGCAGGAGACGCAGGACTACTTCGCCGCGGAGGATCCCGAGCGGATCGTGTCCTTGGTGGACGAGGCGTCCGACCAGGAGCTCGCGCGGCTGGCCCGGATCGACCACCTGCGCAGCGCGGCGGTCCGCGCGATCCTCTCCCGTCTGGACGAGTTCGCGATCGTCGAGCGCCTCGCCGAGGTGTCCGGCGCGGTGACCTTCCACGTCGACCTGCCGCGCCAGGCCGCGGAGAAGCACCACCTCGTGCTCGGCGCGGGCAGGGTGCGCCTCGTCGACGCGGTCGAGGAGCCCGACCACGCCCCCGACGTGCTGCTGCGGCTCGGCGTCGTCGACTTCCTCCGGCTGGTCACCGGCGGCGCGAACGCGGCGTACCTCTATCTCGGCGGCCGCCTCGACGTCGACGGGGACGCCGTCCTGGCGCTGGCCGTCGGCGGGGTCTTCCAGGTGCCCGGGCGACCGGGTGTGGCCGTCGACCCCGACGCGATCGACCCGGCGGAGGTGGCCCGGGTGCTCAAGGGCGTCAAAGAAGCCCACCTGCGCACGGTGATGGCGAGTGGGTTCCGACCGGTGGTGCTCGAGCAGGTGTTCAAGCGCTTCCCGGAGTTCCTCGACGAGGATCGCGCCGAGGACGCCGACCTGAGCATCGGCTTCCGGATCCGCGGTCGGGCCGACGGCGGTGAGGACCGCTACCTGGTCGAGGTGCGCGAGGGCAGCTGCCGGGTGTCACCCGGTGGTGAGGCCCGTGACGCAACGCTCGTGCTGGACGGCGCCGCCTTCCTCAAGCTGGTGACCGGTCACCTCAACCCGGTGATCGGGGTGATGAGAGGGGCCCTGAAGGTCCGCGGCGACGTGAGCGCCGGGCTCGCGCTGCACAAGATCATGAAGATCCCCGGCCAGGAAAGCTAGCCGACCGGCTCCGCGCCGTCCGCAGCGGCCACGGTGGCCTTGACCTCGCTCACGCTCAGGCCGAGCTGGCGCAAGGTGGCGGCGTCGAGGTCGGTGTCCACGGTGCGGGGCAGCGCGCTCTCGGCCTGCACCGCCCGGTCGTGCTCCCCCTGCTCGCGCAGGGCTTTGGTGACGGCGTCCTTGTCGACGACCATGCTCAGGCTCCCTCCCGGGGATCGGTGTCACCTGGTGTGTGCCCCGTCACGCCGCTGGTCATGCCTCCTCGGTATCGGTCGCCGCCAGTGCGCGGTGCCGGCTGACGTCGCGGAAGTAGATGGTCAGGCCCCGGTCGTGGGGGTAGGCCGAGACCTCCACCTCGATGTCGAGCGGCGCGAACGGCGCCCTGAAGGCGGTCGGGCGGTGCTCGGCGACGGCTCGCTCGTACTCCCTCTGGAAGACGGTCCCGACCGCATCGGGGAACAGGATCCAGAGGTTCTGCCCGACCAGCTCGTCGCGCCGGCGCCGCAGCAACATCTCCGCCCGCGAGTTCACGAAGGTCACTCGCCACTCGGCGTCGAGCGCGAGGACCGCGTCACCGATCGACTCCAGGGTCTGGTGCAGCTGTGCCGCGAGATCCTTGGCCTGACGCTCCAGGGCTCGCAGGTCGTCGATGTCGGTGTTCGATCCCCACCAACGCACGATCGCCCCGTCGGCCCCACGCTCGGGGGCGGCCCGGACCAGGTGCCACCGGTAGCGGCCGTCGCTGCGCCGGAACCGGTACTGGATGGCGGTCGGCGTCCCGGCGGCCACCGCGGCGCTCCATGCCGCGGTGGTGGAGGCCCGGTCCTCGGGGTGCACCAGCTCCAGCCAGGCAAGCCCCATGACGTCGCGGCTCAGCACGCCCGCGTAGCGCCAGAGCTCGTCGCTGGCGTAGTCGATCGACCCGTCCGCCGACGCCGTCCAGATGATGAACGGCATCGCCTCGCCCAGGGCGCCGAGGGCGCGCCGGCCGCTCTGCGCCTCCAGCTGTGCCTCGATCCGGGCGGTGATGTCCGCGACGGCGCCGTGCACGGCGACCACCCGGCCCTGGGCGTCGCGCTGGGCCCGACCCGAAGCGCCGACCCACCGGGTTGCGCCGTCGTCACCCCGGACCAGCTGGGCCTCGCGGTCGAAGGGCACCCCGTCCGTGGCGCACCGTTCGAAAGCGTCGCGGAGCACCGGGCGGTCCTCCGGCACGTAGAACGAGATCACCTGCTCCACGCTGTGCATCGCGTCGAGGGGCTGGCCGTGGATGCGCGCGACCTCTTCGGACCAGTGCACGGTGCCGGTGCGGACGTCCACCGACCAGCCACCGAAGTGACCGACCTCGCCGCCGATCTCGAGCAGCCGGGACTGGCGCTCGTCCCGCTCCAGCGCCGCGTGCAGCGACTCGTTGGTGTCCACCAGACGCTCGCGGGTGTGCCTCGTCGTGGCGCCGAACCAGCCGCAGGCTGCGATCGCCAGGCAGGCCACCGTGCGGTTCAGGACGACGTAGGCGCCGCTGAGCGCGGGCAGCGGGGGCGACAGAACCGCCCCCACGACGGTGAGGACCACCGCGACCCCGGCGATGGTAGCCACCCAGCGTGGTGTGGCCACGAGATAGGCGACCAGCACGACGGGGACGTAGAGCATCCCCGCGGCGAACCCGACGGTGGTGAGCACGTCGATCGCGAACACCGCGACCAGCAGGGCCGCGACGACGGCTCCCGCGGTGGTGCGCCACCGACTCGCGTGTGTGGCCCCGACAGACAAGCGACTCCTCCCCGAGAGCTTCCCGGCGAAGTCTAGGCTCGCAGGGCCCTCAGCGAGGCGGTTCGGCTACTTCAGAGCAGGGGCCGCAGGGGAGCGAGGACGAGCTCGGTGAATTTCCGGTGCGGGCCGCGCCGGTCCCACTCGGCGCCGGTCAGCTCGGTGCTGTTGGTCAGGTCGCAGGTGAAGATGCGCTCCATCTCCGCAGCCATCTCCGGGTCGATGAACTCCACGTTGATCTCGTAGTTGCCGGTCATCGACAGCCGGTCGATGTTGGCCGTGCCGACCGTGGACCAACGGCCGTCGATCGTCGCGGTCTTGGCGTGCACCATCGCGCCGGTGTAACGGAAGATCCGGACGCCGGCGTCGAGGAGCTCGCCGTAGTAGCCGCGGGAGAGCCAGTCGGCGACCACGTGGTTCGAGACGGCCGGCACGAGCAGCCGCACGTCGACCCCGCGCCGGGCGGCCGCCTTGAGCGCCTCGACGAGGTCGGAGTCGGGGATGAAGTAGGCGTGGGTCATCCAGATCCGGCTCGAGGCGCGGTTGATCGCCTCGAGGTACATCCCGCGGATCGGGAACATCCACAACCGGGGTACGTTGCGGTGGATCCGGATCCTCGGCTCCCAGTCCGGTGCCGTCTCGAGCAGCAGCGGGCGGCCGTGCCGGGGGCGACGGTTGAGGTTCCAGAAGTCGGCGAACGCCCGCTTGAGGTCCCACACCCCCGGGCCGGTGATCCGCACGTGGGTGTCGCGCCACTCGGTGGCATAGGCGGTGCCGACGTTGTAGCCGCCCACGAAGGCCACCTCGTCGTCGACCACCAGGATCTTGCGGTGGTCGCGCCCGTAGCGGCGTGCGTCGTAGAAGCGGATCCCGGCGGTGTAGACGGGGTACTCCAGCACGCGCAGTCGTGGGCCGAACCGCTTGAACAGGGGCGACACGACGAGGTTGGCGAACCCGTCGTAGATCGCGTAGACCTCCACGCCCCGACCGGCCGCGTCGCTGAGTGCCCGCTTGAACTGCTCGCCGACCTCGTCGCCCTTCCAGATGTAGGACTCGAAGAGGATCTGCCGATCGGCGGACCGGATCGCCGCCAGCATGTCGTCGTACAGGTCCTGGCCGTAGGTGTACGTCGTGACCGTTCCCTCGCCGATCTGCACCGTCGCCGGCTGCGTGGTGGGGAACGGCTTCGGCTTCTTGCCGCGGCGACGGTAGGAGTCGACCAGGGTCAGGGCGAGGGCGAGCAGCAGCTGCACGCCGAAGACCGCGAGCAGCGTCCGCTTGGTCATCGTCCACGCGGGGCTGCCGAAGAAGGTCTCCAGGGAGGGGCGTCGGCTCACGGGAGCAATCTATCGGGGGCAGGAACTGTCGGAGGTGCCAACTAGGCTGGCGGACATGAGGCCCGTCACCGATCTCCAGCGCAAGGTCGCGCCCTTCGAGGTGGTCTCCGACTACCAGCCGTCGGGGGACCAGCCCACCGCCATCGCCGACATCGAGCAGCGGATCAAGGCGGGGGAGAAGGACGTCGTGCTGCTCGGCGCCACCGGCACCGGCAAGACGGCGACCGTGGCGTGGGCGGTCGAGCGGCTCCAGCGACCCACCCTGGTGATGCAGCCCAACAAGACGCTCGCCGCGCAGTTCGCCAACGAGCTGCGCCAGCTGCTGCCGAACAACGCCGTCGAGTACTTCGTGTCGTACTACGACTACTACCAGCCCGAGGCCTACGTCCCGCAGACCGACACTTACATCGAGAAGGACTCCTCGATCAACGAGGAGGTCGAGCGGCTGCGGCACTCCGCGACCAACTCGCTGCTGACGCGGCGCGACGTGATCGTGGTATCGACGGTCTCCTGCATCTACGGCCTCGGGACGCCCCAGGAGTACGTCGACCGGATGGTCCGGCTGAACGTCGGGGCGGAATGGGAGCGCGACAAGCTCCTGCGTCGGCTCGTGGAGATCCAGTACACCCGCAACGACATGGCGTTCACCCGCGGCACGTTCCGGGTCCGCGGTGACACGCTCGAGGTGTTCCCGGTCTACGAGGAGCTCGCCATCCGGATCGAGTTCTTCGGCGACGAGATCGAGCGGCTGATGACGTTGCACCCGGTCACCGGCGAGGTCGTCACCGAGGACACCGAGCTGCACATCTTCCCGGCGACCCACTACGTCGCCGGCCCCGAGCGCATGGAGCGCGCGATCGGGGGGATCGAGTCGGAGCTGGAGGAGCAGCTGGCGTTCTTCGAGAAGCAGGGCAAGCTCCTCGAGGCACAGCGGCTGCGCATGCGCACGACGTACGACGTCGAGATGATGCGCCAGGTCGGCTCCTGCTCCGGCATCGAGAACTACTCGATGCACATCGACGGCCGCAGCCGCGGCTCGGCGCCGAACTGCCTGCTCGACTACTTTCCCGAGGACTTCCTGCTCGTCGTCGACGAGTCGCACGTCGCCGTACCGCAGATCGGCGGGATGTACGAGGGGGACATGTCCCGCAAGCGGAACCTCGTCGACCACGGGTTCCGGCTGCCCAGCGCGATGGACAACCGCCCGCTGCGGTGGGAGGAGTTCCTGGAGCGCATCGGGCAGACGATCTACCTCTCGGCGACGCCCGGCAACTACGAGCTCAGCCAGGTCCGGCTCCGACGGCGTGCCGCAACGTGGTCGAGCAGATCATCCGGCCGACCGGCCTGGTCGACCCCGAGGTGGTCGTGAAGCCGACCAAGGGGCAGATCGACGACCTGATCCACGAGATCAACCTGCGGGTCGAGCGCAACGAGCGGGTCCTGGTCACCACCTTGACCAAGAAGATGTCCGAGGACCTCACCGACTACCTGCTCGAGGCCGGGATCCGCACCCGCTACCTGCACAGCGAGGTCGACACCCTGCGCCGGATCGAGCTGCTCCGCGAGCTCCGGCTCGGCCAGTACGACGTGCTGGTGGGCATCAACCTGCTCCGGGAGGGCCTCGATCTGCCCGAGGTCTCGCTGGTGGCGATCCTCGACGCCGACAAAGAAGGCTTCCTGCGGTCGGACAAGTCGCTGATCCAGACGATCGGTCGCGCCGCCCGCAACGTCTCCGGGCAGGTGGTGATGTACGCCGACAAGATCACTCCGTCGATGGAGATGGCCATCGAGGAGACGAACCGGCGCCGCGAGAAGCAGGTCGCCTACAACGTGGCCCACGGGGTCGACCCGCAGCCGCTGCGCAAGAAGATCGCCGACATCACCGAGATGCTGGCCCGCGAGGACGAGAGCACCGAGGAACTGCTGCAGACCTGGCAGCAGCAGGGCAAGGGGCGCGGGAAGGCGCCGACGCCCGCGCTGTCGCGGAAGGCCGGCCACGCCGCGGAGCTCGCCGGCCTGCCAAGCCACGAGCTCGCCGAGCTGGTCCAACAGCTGACCGAGCAGATGCACACCGCCGCCGCCGAGCTGCAGTTCGAGCTCGCCGCGCGGCTCCGCGACGAGATCCAGGACCTCAAGAAGGAGCTGCGTCAGATGGTGGAGGCCGGTGCACGATGAGCCCGGACGAACTGGCGTCCTACACGCTGGCCAAGCCCGGTGCATGGCCCGATGCCCCGTGGGAGGGGGACCGGGTCGCCAAGGTGTCCGAGATCGGCAGGATCTTCGCCTTTCTCGGGTCGGGAACCGTCGGCGTCAAGTGCGGCCCCAACCGGGACGTCGCGGACGAGTGGCTGGCCCGGTACCCCGCCGACGCCGCCGTGATGTCCTACCTCGGCCGGTCCGGTTGGAACACGCTCCGCCTCGACGGGGCGATCCCCGGCGACGAGATCCGCGAGGCGGTCGACACCTCCTACGAGCTGGTCGTGTCCAGACTGCCGCGCAAGTACCGCCCGGACGGCTGGGACGGCGCCGGGAACTGAGGGGCCTCGGTCAGGCCGGTGGACCATTCGCTCCGAAGCCTCGACGTCTGAGACAATGGCCGGCAGTGGAGGGGAGTATTCCTTTCGCAGCGGTGTCGTCATCACGGTCACCGGCCCCGGGTCCCCGGGGGCGGCCCCGGCGCCGCTGGCCCGGCTCGGTGAGCCGACCGGGCGGAAGAGACCTCCGGAACCAGTTACTTGCCCCAGTGACGGGTGCGCTGTGCGTGCCCGTGACGCATGAGAGCTGTCCGGAGGAGTCGTTTCGTGGACGTACCCACCTGGGTCTGGTGGACGACGATCGTCGTCACCACCGCCATCTTGCTGTTCGATGTCGTGATCATCGGGCGGCGCCCGCACGAACCCTCGGGCAAGGAGCTGTGGGTCGCGCTCACCTTCTACATCGGGCTCGCGGTCGTGTTCGGGGTGGCGGTATGGGTGCTCGCCGGGCACCGGTACGGCACCGAGTTCTTCGCCGGCTGGTTGACCGAGTACTCGCTCTCGGTCGACAACCTGTTCATCTTCCTGATCATCATGGCGAAGTTCGCCGTACCCCGGGAGTACCAGCAGACGGCGCTGCTGGTCGGCATCGTGCTCGCTCTGCTGATGCGTGGCATCTTCATCGGCGTCGGAGCCGCGGCGATCAAGGAGTTCAGCTGGATCTTCTACATCTTCGGTCTCTTCCTCGTCTTCACGGCCGTGAAGCTCGCCAGTGGCGGCTCGACCGAGGACGACGAGTACGAGGAGAACCGGCTGATCAAGTGGGTGGAGAGGGCGCTACCCGCGACCAAGGAGTACCACGGCGCCAAGATGTGGATCCGCCAGAACGGCAAGCGGCTGATCACCCCGATGTTCATCGTGATGCTGGCGCTCGGCACCACCGACCTGCTGTTCGCGCTCGACTCCATCCCGGCGATCTACGGTCTGACGGACGAGCCCTACCTCGTGCTCACCGCCAACATCTTCGCGTTGATGGGGCTGCGTCAGCTCTACTTCCTGATCGGCGGCCTGCTACGCCGGCTCATCTACCTGTCGTACGGCCTGGCGTTCCTGCTCGGGTTCATCGGCGTGAAGCTGGTGCTTCACGCGATGCACGAGAACGAGCTGCCGTTCATCAACGGCGGTGAGCACGTCGGCTGGGCGCCCGACATCCCGATCCTGGTCTCGCTGGGCGTGATCCTGATGACGCTGGTGGTCACCACGGTGACCAGCCTGGCGGTCTCCCGCCGGCTGAGCGACGAGGAGCGGGCGGCACGCACCGGGCTGTGAGCGACGGTCGGGCAGCCCGGGGGGCACCCTCTCGCGGGTCACCGCGTGACGATCGAGTCCTCCGAGGGCATCAGGATCCACAGGATCGGATAGATCAGGATCTGGCTGCCGGGGATCACCATGAGCAGCAGCACGAACAGCAGCCGCGCTGCCCACGGCGAGATGCCGAACCGCCGCCCGAGGCCGGCGCACACCCCACCGAGGATGCGCTCGTCGCGCGGCCGGACGAGGCCCTGACGGGCGAAGCTCTGCTGGACGTCGTTCATGTCAGTGCACTTCCTTCGGATCAGGTGACGAGGGTTTCCTCGACACCTCCACTGTGCGTCGCGCGGGGGCGTCGCACCATCGGGTGTCGCCCTGGTCCGACCCGGGGCCGCCTCGCGCGGTGCCTCGGGGCCGCCCGGGCGGGCAAGCCCTCACGGCGCCGTCGCGAGCGCCGCCAGCGCAGGGAGGAGATGGTCGTAGCCGGCCCTGTTGAGGTGCACCCCGTCGTCCTCGAAGACGTCCACGTCGAGACCGGCCAGCAGCTCCGCGGAGTCGAAGAACTCCCCGCCGTGCCCGCGGACCACGTCGGCCGCGGCCTCGACGTACTCCCGGAGCCGGGCGTTGGTGCGGTCGTTCGCCCGGGTGAGCCGCCGCTCGTCGACGCCGGGTGAGCCGACGTACACCACGCGCGCGGCCGGCACCCGCGGCACGACGGCGACGAGTGCTCGGCGGTACGTCTCGAGCGGCACCCGCTTCCAGGGTGCCGCGTCGTTGGTGCCGACCGACAGCATGGCCACGTCCGCATGCGATCCACCACCGAGCTGGTCGGCGAGGTCGAGGCTCGACGAGCCGCCCACCGCCGCGTTCAGCACCCGGTCGCCGACCGCAGCCTCCAGTCGGCGCAGGCGCGCACGTCGGATCCGCGAGAGGTGGCTGTCGCCGAGAAGGAGTACGTCGGGCATGTCGTCGAGCCTACGGACCAAGAACGCGGCCCCCGACCCGGCGGAACCGGGTCGCGCTTGAACGGCTTGCGCGAGGGGTAGGAAGCCCGGCATGAGCGAATCCCTGGACCTGGGCCGACCCACCTCCGGCGACGTCGTCGACCTGATCCTCGAGGACCATCGCCGCTTCGAGGCCCTGCTGCGCGACCTGCGCGACGCGAGCGGTGACCGCGACGCGGCGCGCCGGGCCTTTTCGGCACTGCACGTAGCGCACGCGGAGGCGGAGGAGTCCAAGGTCTACCCGACCCTGCGCCGCAAGGACGCCATCAGCGAGCACGACGCCGAGCACGGGGAGGAGGAGCACGCCGAGGGCCACGAGGCGCTGCTGAAGGTCCTCGAGGCCGACACCCTCGAGGGTGAGGAGTTCGACGACCTGGTCGAGGAGCTCGCCACCGCGGTGAACCACCACCTCACCGAGGAGGAGCTGACCATCCTCAACCCCGCGCGCGACGACGTGGCGCCGCAGGTGCGTCAGCGGCTCGGGAACGACTTCGCCCAGGAGCGCAACGCCCAGCTCGAGTCCGACTGCGGACGTCTCGACAACGTCCGCCGGATCGTGCAGGAGGCCGCCGAACGGGGAAAGCTCGACGCCGAGGACGAGTAGCCCGCGCCGTCGACTAGGAGCCGGAGGCGGGGAAGCGGCCTGCCGCCACCAGCCTCTCGACCCGCTCCGGCGCCATCGGCGCGTCCTCGGTCAGCCCGCCGCCTTCAGGGGCGTGCAGCATCCACCGGGTGCCGTCGGGCTCGACGGCACGGGTCGCGAAGCCGACGTGGTAGACCGCCTCGCCGGGCCGGGCGAAGAAGTACAGGTCGCCCGGCAGCACGGCGTCCAGCTCCACGGGCTCGAGCCGCCCGGACACCGCCTGGTCGGAGGCGTCGCGTGGCACGAGCCGTCCGTGGGCGCGGAGGGTCAGGTGCACCAGGCCCGAGCAGTCGAGCCCCCACGCCGACGTACCGCCCCACAGGTAGCGCAGCCCCAGGAACTGGCGTGCCGTGGCCAGCAGGTCGTCCGGCGCGTACGTCGACGCCTCGTGCTTGTGCGCCACGCGTACGTCGGAGCGCGGAACCGTGCCGCGACGGCCGCCCGGCAGCAGGACGGCGAGCTCGTCCGCGCCCGGGGCTGCGGATCCCGGGGTGTCGTCGAGCCACAGCCAGGTGCCGCAGGAGAGGTCGAGCACCTCGCCGTCGTCAGTGCGGCAGGGAGCAGTCGGCGTCACGACGCAGGCGGTGGGCCCGGTGGTCCGGTCGACCGGAGCGGCGAGGTGCGCGGTCCTCACCCAGCCGGGGTAGCCGTCCGGGTGTCCGCCCGACTCCTGCCACAGCCCGGCGACCTTCGCCCAGCCGTCCTGCTCCTCGAGCACCAGCGCGGGCTCGCCGAGCAGCAGCTGGGTGAGCGTGCGGCCGTGCAGCGCGAGCCTCGTCTCCGCATCCAGGCCGGCGGTCCACGCCGCGACGTCGGGACGGTCGTGCACGGCGGGCCGGTCGACTTCTCGAGGCGCGTCGGGGGAGGTCCAGACCGTGGCGACCGGCACGGCGGCCTCGCGGGTGTCCGGCTGCCCATCCGGGCGGTGGGGGAGGCCGCTCATGCCAGCGCCTCGATCCCGAGCCCGGGGCTCTCCGGGAGAACGACGGTCGCGCCGTCGTAGGTCAGGCCTCCGACGAAGGGTGAACCGGCCGCCCACCACGCCGCGTCCAGGTCGGCCCGGGCGGTGGTGCTGCAGGCCGCCGCCAGGCTCGCCGCCGCGCCGACCCCGAGATGGGTCTCCATCATCGAGCCCACCACGGTCCCCATGTCGTGGGCGTGCGCGAGCTCCAGCAGGGTGCGTCCCACCGTGAGGCCGCCGCACTTCGCGAGCTTGACGTTCACGTGGTCGGCGGCGCGCCGGCGGATCACCTCCACCAGGTCGCGCAGCCCGTAGACCGACTCGTCGGCCATCACCGGCGTGCCCACCCGGGCGGTCACCCAGGCGAGCCCGTCGAGGTCCGCGGCCGCGACCGGCTGCTCCACCAGCTCGACCCCGAGCCCCCGGTCCTCGAGCGCGGTGATGACCTGCACCGCCTCGCGCGCACTCCAGCCCTGGTTGGCGTCCAGGCGGATCGCGACGTCCGGTCCGACCGCCTCCCGCACGGCTGCGACCCGGGCGACGTCGGTGACGGCATCGGTGCCGACCTTCATCTTGAGGACTCTGAAGCCTTCGGCGACCCGGCCCGTGGCCGCCTCGGCCAGCGCGTCGGCCTCTCCCGCGGCCAATGTCACGTCGGTGTCGACGCGGTGCTCGGTCGCCCCGAGCAGGACCGGGAGGCTCACACCACGGCGGCGGGCGACGAGGTCGTGCAGCGCGACGTCGACCGCGGCCTTGGCGCCGTGGTTGGCGGCGACGGCACGGGCGACCGCTCGACACGTGGCGGCGAGGTCGTCGACGACTCGCCCGGTCACGACCGAGGTGAGCGGGCCGGCCACGCAGGCCTCGGCGCCCTCGAGCGACTCGCCGGTGACCTGCCAGACCTGGGGTGCCTCGCCCCATCCGGTCACGCCGTCCTCGTCGGTCACCCGGACCACCACGGTGTCGGTGGTGGTGGTGCGGCGCAGCGCGGTGACGAACGGCGTGTGCAGGGGTGCGCTGAGCCGGGTGGTCTCCACGCGGACGATGCGACTCACTGCTGGGTCCCTTCCCACAGGATGCGGCTGAGGTCGGCGATGAACGCCTGGCCGACTGGCTCGGGCACGTCGACGGTGGTGAGGACGACCAGGACGTAGGGCGACCTCCCGTCGGGACGCACGAGCGCCATGTCGTGGGTGATGCCCCCCACCCACCCGGTCTTGTTGGCGACGTACGCCCGTGGCGGCAGCCCCGCCGGGATCCCGGACCGGTGCTCCTGCCGGGTCAGGACCTGCTCGATCTCGGCGCATGCGGAGGGGGCCGCCACGGTGCGCGCTGCGATGCCCACCAGCACCCGGCCGAGATCCTCGGCGGTGACCAGGTTGTTCAGCCCCGCGCGGGCCGCGGCCAGGTCCTCGATCCCCCGAGGGATCCGGGTGCGCGAGGAGCAGCCGGCGTCGGCGAGGACGGCGGCCACCTCGTCGACGCCGACGTGTTCGAGCACGAGGTCGGTCGCGAGGTTGCCGGACTTCACCAGCGCGTGCTCTGCGAGGGTCCGAAGCGTGCACACGCCGCCGAGCCGGCCCCAGGTCTCGTCGTCCTGGTCCTCCGACTGGTCGAGCGAGAACGGTGAGCCGTCCGCCGCCGACGCGAACGTGTTGTGCACCGGCACCTCCTCGTCCAGGTCGAGGACGCCGCGGGCGTGCAGGCGGTGGGCGGCCACGACCAGGGGCACCTTCATCGTGCTCGCCGCGTAGTGCACGGCATCGGCGTCGCGGGACAGCACGGCACGTCCCTCGAGGTCGCCGAGCCAGACCGAGACGGTCGCGTCGTCAGCGCGTGCCGCCGTGCCGAGCAGGGCGACCACACGGTCGTCGACGGCCGACTCGAGGCGGGCCAGGGAGGGGAGGGGAGCGGCGGTCATGGTGCGGCAAGGCTATCGGCGCCGCGGCCGGTCTGCGGACCGGCCCGCAGCGGAGTCTCGCGCCGTCCCGCAGGCTGAGCGGACCACCCCCGAAGTCATCCTCCCGGCCGATGTACTACGAGGGCAGGGTGCGGTCTCCTTGGTGGAAGGGAAGGGTTCATCCGGTGAGGGGGAACGAGCATGAGGTTCAGCGGGGAGCGACAGGTGCACCGACCGGTCAGCGAGGTCTGGACGGCGCTGCATCACGGGGAGGTGCTGCGACGCTCCATCCCAGGGTGTGCGGAGCTGGTGCCGCTCGGCGCAGGTCGGTACGCCGCGACGCTCGCGGCACGCGTCGGTCCGGTGGCAGACACCTATCGCGGTTCCTTCTCCATCGAGGACCTGAGGTCCGGCTCCGACCTCCGGGTCCTCGTCGACGGGCGCGGCCGGTGCGGCCGGCTGCAGCTCGACCTCCGCGTGACGCTGACGGCGGGCCGGCTGCCGCGGACCACCACGCTGGGCTACCTGGCCGACGCGACCGTCGGAGGACTCGTCGCCCGTCTCGGGGCGGCCACGCTGAGCGTCGCCGGTACCCACCTGACCGGCTGCTTCTTCCGGGACCTGGACCGGTCGCTTCACCTCAGCCGAGCGGGGAGCTCGGTGCCGGCGCCCGTGTGAGCCGGTGGCCGGCCGCAGCGGATCCGCCGCAGGCCCGGGTGGTCGAGCAGAGACCGCATCCGGTAAGACAGAACACGTTCCATTCAGGGAACGGCTGTCGAGACGCGAGGAGGCGCTGCATGGCGACCGGTGGCCGGGCCACGGTCCGGATGACGCCCGACGAGGTCGGCGCGTTCCTGGACCAGGCCAAGAAGGTCCAGGTGGCCACGATCAACCCCGACGGCAGCCCGCACCTGACGACGTTGTTCTACGTCATGCTCGAGGGTCGGATCGCGTTCTGGACGTATGCCCGCTCGCAGAAGATCAAGAACCTCGAGCGTGACGCGCGGATCACGTGCCTGGTCGAGGACGGCGACGACTACTTCGAGCTGCGCGGGGTGTCGATCACCGGTCGCGCCGAGCTCGTCACCGACCAGGACCAGATCCGGGAGGTCGGCTCGAAGGTCGCCGCCCGGATGGTGGACGGCGCCGACCTCGGCGATCTCGGCCGCGACATGGTCGAGCGCCAGGTGTGCAAGCGGTACGCCGTGCTGGTGGAGCCGGACAAGATCGCCAGCTGGGACCATCGCAAGATGGCGAGCGGCAGCTGATCCTCTAGGCGGTGGTTGCGTCCTCCGTCCCGGCCGGCGCCGAGGAGTCCCCCTCGCGCCTCCGCGGCGAGCGGGGCACTAGCGGGATCGGCGGCGAGCCCGGTGATGGCCGCGGCTGCGCTGTCCACGACCGCGGAGACCACCTGGTCGCGTTGCCGGGTGCTCAGGCCGGGACCGCGAACAGTGAAGGGTCGAGCAACACGACCTTCTCCTCGCGATTCCGGCGCCGCTCCACCACGACGAGCGCCCCGAGCGCCATCGTGCCCAAGAGCAGCGCCAGCGGGCCGCCCGAAGCCCACCACCGACAGCAGCGCTCCGACCAGGTCCACCCCGCGCCGTGCGGTCGTCTCCCGGGACTCGTCGACGAGCAGCAACGTGCCGACGAGGACGACGAAGCCGACGGGGAAGTTGATGCCGAAGACCCAGCGCCACGAGAACGAGGTTGTCAGCCAGCCGCCGAGCACAGGACCCAGAGCCGCGCCGCGCCGCCGATCCCCTGCAGCACCCTGGCGCCGATCAGGTCGGGACCTGAACGGCTCACTGCCGCCAGCACGCTCGCGGCAACGAACAGCGTGACCCCGGCCAGGAACAGCCGACGGCTCGTGGTGCGTAGCACAGCCAGTGATGCCGCCGCCTGCCGTGCCGCGGCTGCTGCCTCCCGCGATAGGTTCGCAGGATGGCTGACTCACCGTCCTCGCGTCTCGCAGTGCTCATCGACGCCGACAACGCCCAGGCAGCGGTCATCGGCGACCTGCTCTCGGAGGTCGCCAACTACGGCGTGGCCACGGTGAAGCGGATCTACGGCGACTGGACCTCCCCGCAGCTCGGGTCGTGGAAGAGCGTCCTCAACGAGCACGCGATCAACCCGATCCAGCAGTTCGCCTACACCACGGGCAAGAACGCCACGGACAGCGCGTTGATCATCGACGCCATGGACCTGCTCTACACCCAGCGGTTCGACGGCTTCTGCCTGGTCACCTCGGACAGCGACTTCACCCGGCTGGCCTCACGGCTGCGCGAGTCCGGCGTCACCGTCTACGGGTTCGGGGAGCGCAAGACGCCGGAGTCCTTCGTCGCGGCCTGCGACAAGTTCGTGTACGTCGACGTGCTCCGCTCGGGCGTCGACGAGACGACGGGGTCCGAGGAGAGCCGCAAGAAGCCCACGGGGAAGGAGCTGCGCGGCGACGCCCGGCTGATGAACCTGCTCCGCAAGGCGATCGAGTCCGCCTCGGACGACGAGGGCTGGGCCTCCCTCGGCGCCGTGGGAAGTCACATCGCCAACCAGGCGCCCGACTTCGATTCACGCAACTGGCGCTACGCCAAGCTCGTCGACCTGGTCTCGGCCATCGGCTTCGAGGTGCAGCGCGAGGGGAAGAACATCCGGGTCCGCGAGAAGACCTCGCGACGTCGCTAGGGCTGCGGCGCGAGCCGCGTCAGCGCAGCAGCAGCCGGACCGCGACGTCCATCGACTTCGACACGTCGACCGCGGACGCGCGGCCGGTGACCCACTGGACCAGGCTGGCCAGCCAGACGTCGCCGATCACCTTGGCGATCGCGAGGTCCTCCTCGGTGGGGTCGATGTCCTCGGTCGCGACGTCCGCCGCCTTCATCGCGCGCATCAGCATCCTGGTGACGTGCCTGGCCACGACGTGGATCTCGTTGGCCACCGACGCGTCCGCGAACATGAACGCCCGGGTGAGCGCCTCCGTCAGGTTGGGGTCGCGCTGCAGGCTGCGGGTGGTCCTGCCCAGGACGTACATCACTCGGTCCGCCGCCGTCTCGCCCGGGATCGCCCGGCGGTCGAAGTTCGCGTTCGCGGTCTCGAACTCGCGGGCGAGTGCCGAGACCAGCAGGTGGATCTTCGAGGGGAAGTAGCGGTAGAGCGTGCCGAGCGCGACGTCGGCACGCTCGGCGACGGCCCGCATCTGCACGGCGTCGAAGCCGCCCGTGGACGCCAGGGCGATCGTCGCGTCGAGGATCCGCTTGCGCCGGTCCCGCTGGGCGGCAGAGCCGAGGTCGTCATGGGTGAGCGAGTTCATACTGCTCAAAGAGGGTGCTCCCGTTGTGTTCGGCTCCGCCATCCCTGACGATTGCCTGACTGTCGCCCGGAGCCTCCCGTTCCGGACACTTCGTAGGCTAGCAGGGCGACCCTGCATAATAGAAACACGTTCCAGTCTGTCGGGGGCTGTGTCCGACCCACCAGGAGGCCCGTAGTGCGCATCGCGCTGCTGTCGTACCGCAGCAAGCCGCACTGCGGCGGCCAGGGTGTCTACATCCGTCACCTCAGCCGCGAGCTGGTCGCCCTCGGGCACGACGTGGAGGTGTTCTCCGGCCAGCCTTATCCCGACCTCGACGAGGGCGTGCGGCTGACGAAGGTGCCGAGCCTCGACCTCTACCGCGAGCCGGACCCGTTCCGCACGCCGTGGCCGAACGAGTACCGGGACTCGATCGACCTGCTCGAGGTGGCCACGATGTGGACCGCCGGGTTCCCGGAGCCGCGGACCTTCAGCATGCGGGTGGCCCGGCTGCTGAAGGACCGCCTCGACGACTTCGACGTCGTCCACGACAACCAGACCCTCGGCTACGGAATGCTCGACATCGAGCGCGCCGGGCTGCCGCTGATCACGACCATCCACCACCCGATCACCTTCGACCGCCGCGTCGACCTGGCCGCGGCCAGGTCGATCCGCAAGAAGCTCACCCTGCGCCGGTGGTACGGCTTCTTGAAGATGCAGGGCAAGGTCGCCCGGCAGCTGAAGCGCATCCTGACCGTCTCGGAGAGCTCCGCGCGCGACATCTCCCTCGACTTCGGGGTGGAGCGTTCACGGCTGCAGGTCATCCCGCTGGGGGTCGACTCGGTGTTCGCGCCGACGCGGACGTCGCGGGTGCCGGGCCGGATCGTGGCGATGGCCAGCGCCGATACCCCGATGAAGGGGATCGCGACCCTGCTGGAGGCGTTCGCCAAGCTGCACACCGAACGCGACGTAGAGCTGCTGCTGGTCACCCGGCCCAAGCCCGGCGGACAGACCGAGAAGCTGATCGAGCGGCTCGCGATCGGCGACTCCGTGCGGTTCGTCAACGGGATCAGTGACGCCGAGCTCGCCGAGATCGTGGCCTCCGCGGAGATCGCCTGTGTGCCCTCGTTGTACGAGGGGTTCTCGCTGCCGACCGTGGAGGCGATGGCCTGCGCCACCCCGCTGGTGGTCAGCCGCGCCGGCGCCATCCCCGAGGTCGTCGGGCCCGAGGGCCTGTGCGCGGACCTGGTCACCCCCGGGGACGTGGGCGAGCTGGTGCAGGCCCTGGAGGATCTCCTCGACGACCCGGAGCGACGGGCCAGGATGGGCGCCGCCGGCCGCGAGCGCGCGCTGGCCGAGTACAGCTGGCACGCCGTGGCGGAGGCCACCGCGGACGCCTACCGCGAGGTGATCCGTGCCGCGGGTCGCCCGGTCCCCGACGAGACGCCCGCCCAGGAGGCCTGATGCTGACCGTTGACTTCGACCGCCTCGGCCTGCGCCGCGGCGACCGGGTGCTCGACATGGGCTGCGGGGCCGGACGTCACGCGTTCGAGATGTATCGCCGTGGCGGTGACGTGGTGGCCTTCGACCAGGACGGCGACGAGCTGGCGGGGGTGCTCGAGATCTTCGGGGCGATGCGCGAGGCGGGGGAGGTCCCGCTCGGCGCCGATGCGGACATCAAGCAGGGTGACGCCCTGGCGATGCCGTTCGCGGATGCGGAGTTCGACCGCGTCGTGGCCTCCGAGGTGCTCGAGCACATCCCGGACGACGAGACCGCGATCGCCGAGCTCGTCCGGGTGCTGCGACCCGGCGGCACCATGGCCGTGACGGTGCCGCGCTGGTTGCCCGAGAAGATCTGCTGGGCGCTCTCGGACCAGTACCACGAGGTCGAGGGCGGGCACGTGCGCATCTACACCGGCGACGAGCTGGTCACCAAGCTGACGGCGGCAGGCATGGAGTACGTCGGCAAGGACCACGCCCACGGACTGCACTCGCCCTACTGGTGGATCAAGTGCGCGGTGGGGGTCGACGACGACAAGCACCCGCTGGTGAAGGCCTACCACGAGGTCCTGGTCTGGGACATCATGAAGCGCCCGGGCTACAGCACCGTCACCCGGCTCGCCGAGCGGGCACTCAACCCGCTGATCGGCAAGAGCCTCGTCCTCTACCTCCGCAAGCCCGATGCAGCCTGAGACACCTGCACTCGACGGCATCCTGACCGCCCACGAGGTCGCCGAGACGGCGGCCTCCATCGCGGCGATGCAGGAGCCGGACGGGGCGGTCCCGTGGACGCCGGGTGACCACACGGACGCCTGGAACCATGTCGAGGCGGCGATGGCGATGCTCGTCGGCGGTGAGGTGGACGCCGCGCACCTCGCCTACGACTGGTGCCTGGCCACGCAACGTGAGGACGGCTCCTGGCCGATGAAGCTCGTCGTGGGAGAGGTCGCCGACGCCAGCGCGGAGACGAACATGACGGCGTACCTCGCGGTCGGCGTCTGGCACCACTGGCTCGTGCGCAACGACGAGGCGTTCGTGCGGCGGATGTGGCCGGCCGTGCGGAGCGCGCTCGACTTCGTCGTCGGCCTGCAGCTGCCGTTCGGCGGCATCGCCTGGTCCCGGGAGGCCGGTGGCAAGGTCAACGAGGAGGCCCTGCTGGCCGGCAGCTCGAGCATCTACCAGGCGCTCCGGGCCGGGATCGCGCTGTCGGAGCTGATGAGCGACGCTCAGCCCGACTGGGACCTCGCGGCCGGGCGGCTCGGCCATGCGCTGCGCGAGCACCGCGACCGGTTCCTGGACAAGTCGACGTACTCCATGGACTGGTACTACCCCGTGCTCGGAGGGGCCGTGCGGGGAGCGGCGGGGCTCGCACTGATCGAGAGCCGGTGGGACCACTTCGTCCGGGCGGGGCTCGGGATCCTCTGCGTGGACACCAACCCGTGGGTGACCGGCGCCGAGACCTGTGAGCTGGCGATGGCGCTCGACGCGCTCGGCGACCGCGAGCGGGCGCTCACCCTGGTGGCCGACATGCAGCACCTGCGCTCCGACGACGGTGGGAAGTACTGGACCGGCTATGTCTATCCCGACGACGTGAACTGGCCTGTCGAGTACACGACGTACACCGCGGCATCGGTGATCCTGGCGGCCGACGCGTTGGCAGGGACGACCCCCGGCTCGGACATCTTCCGCGGGAGCACGCTGCCGGCCGGGTTCCCCGAGATCGGGCTCGGCTGCGGCTGCCGGACGGTCGACTCCTGCCAGCCGGTCAGCTGACCGGTTCGCCGGCTTCGCCCTCGACACGGCGCAGCACCCGCATGGATCCGAGCGCGTCGGTCTCCTCGAAGCCGCTCGCCAGCGCCCGCAGGTAGACCCGGTAGGGCGGCTGCCCGCCGTCCGCCGGGTCCGGGAAGACATCGTGGATCACGATCGAGGCGCCGCGGGCGACCCAGCGGCCGAAGCCGGTGTAGTCGTTGCCCGCGTGCTCGTCGGTGTGGCCGCCGTCGATGAACAGCAGCGAGAGCGGGGTGCGCCAGTACGCCGACACCGTGGTGGACGCGCCGACGACAGCCACCACCTGCTCGTCGAGACCGGCGTCGAGGATCGTGCGCCGGAAGGTCGCCAGCGTGTCGAGCCGGCCGTGCACCGGGTCGGCCAGGGACGTGTCGTGGTACTCCCAGCCGGCCTGGTTCTCCTCCGACCCGCGGTGATGGTCCACGGTGAAGACGGTGCCGCCGGTGGCCCGGGCCGCCGCGCCGAGATAGATCGCGGACTTGCCGCAGTAGGTGCCCACCTCGAGGGCGGGTCCGTGGGGAAGCCGCTCCAGGGCCACCCGGTGCAGGAGCGCGCCCTCGTCCTCGGGCATGAACCCCTTGGCGGCGAGTGCGTGGCGGAGCAGCTCCGGGGGCATGGCGGTCATCTCGTGCGGGTGTCCTCTCGGCGCCGAACCTCAGTGCGGACGCAGCCTAGTCGCGGCAGGGTCGAGGCACCTTCTCGAGGGCCGTCGCCGGTGCTCATCGGCGTCAGAAGACTGTCCAGTCGGAGTACGTCGTGAACGCGTCCAGCGCGGCCAGTCCGGCTGCGGAGCTTCCGGATGGCCCCAGCGCGGGGCTCCACACGCAGGCGACGCCGCGGTCGGGGATGACAGCCAGGATGCCTCCGCCGACGCCGCTCTTGGCGGGCAGTCCGACTCGGTAGGCGAAGTCGCCGGCCGAGTCGTAGGTGCCGCAGGTGAGCATCACCGCGTTGACCCGTTTCGCCTGCCGCTCGCTGAGCAGCCGAGTTCCGTCCGAGAGCACGCCGTCCCGGGCCAGGAAGCGTCCGGCAAGCGCAAGCTCGCGGCAGCTCATCGCGATGGCGCACTGTGCGACGTACTGGTCGATCACCTCGTCGACGGGGCACTCCAGGTTCCCGTAGCTGGCCAACAGATGCGCGAGCGCCGAGGTGCGGTGCCCGGCCTCGAGCTCCGAGCGCGCCACCTCGGGGTCGCTGTCCACGTCGTCGCGGCCGCTCTCCCTGCGCAACAGGTCCCGAAGTGCGCCGCAAGCGTCGCCGGTCAGCGCATGCAGACGGTCAGTGACGACCAGTGCGCCGGCGTTGATGAACGGGTTGCGCGGCCGCCCCGCCTCCTGGTCGAGCTGGAGCAAGGAGTTGAACGGGTTGCCCGACGGTTCGCGGGACACGCGCTCCCAGATGCGTTCTCCCTCGGCCGCGATCACCAGGGCGAGCGTGAAGACCTTGCTTATGCTCTGTGCCGAGAAGCGCACGTCGGCATCCCCCACGACGTGCACCTGGCCGTCGCAGGACGCGATCGCCATCCCGAACTGGCGCGGGTCGACCGCCGCCAGGCTCGGGATGTACTCGGCCAGCCGGCCGCGACCGACCTCGGGGGCGGCGGCCTCCTGGGCGCGCAGCAGTGCGTCCTTGATCTCCACGCCGTCATCCTTGCGCAGCCGAGGAACGAGCGGTCGGCGGGGATGCTGACCCCCGGACCCGCGTCGCTCGACTACGCTCGAAGTATGACGCGTCCGGGGACACACGGGATGACAGCGACCGGTGTCGACGATCGGAGCCTGCGGTCGCTGCGGAGCTGGAACTTCGCGCTGACGCTTCTGCACCTCGGCCAGGCGGTCGCGGTGCTGGCGCTGGCGACGGATTTCGCCGTGGCCGTGACCCGTTCCCTCCCAGCCGGTCCGCCCGGCACACCGCCGGGTTCGCCGGAGTCCCTCTTCGACCTCCCGATCGCCCCTGCGGTCGCGGTCTTCCTGGCACTCGCGGCCCTCGACCATCTGCTCACTGCGACGGCGTTGCGGCGGACCTACGACGGCGACCTCCGAGCCGGGATCAACCGCTTCCGGTGGGTGGAGTACTCCTTCAGCGCAACGCTGATGGTGGTCCTGATCGCCTTGTACACGGGCATCGACGGGATCTCGGCACTGATCGGCATCGCCGGAGCCAATGTGGCGATGATCCTGTTCGGCTGGCTGCAGGAGTCCGCCAACCCGCCCGGGCGGGAAGGTGTGACGATGAAGCCGTTCTGGTTCGGATGCGTCGCGGGTGCCGCGCCGTGGCTGGCGATCGGCTACAACCTGGTCGCCGCCGAGGAGGTCCCCGGCTTCGTGGTTGGCATCTTCGTGTCCCTGTTCATCTTCTTCAACAGCTTCGCGCTGAACCAATGGCTGCAGTACCGCCGGGTCGGGCCGTGGCGCAGCTACGCGTTCGGGGAGAAGGCGTACCTGGTGCTCAGCCTGGTGGCGAAGTCCGCGCTCGCGTGGCAGATCTTCGCCGGCTCGCTGGCGTCGTAGCCAGGGTCGGCGACCCTCAGCGGATCGGGTCTGTCGTGGGCTCGGGCACCGGCTCGTCGGTGTTGATGAGGGAGGGTGGCCCCACCACGATGCCCTCCTCTGGATCGGGGCTGGAGGCGCGCGCGTCGGCGAACACGTCGGCGGGCACGTTCTGTTCGAGGAACCGCCGCGCGAGCCGTGTCGACGGGTGCATGCCGATGGTGGCCAAGACGATGATTCCGGCGATCACCAGCCAGCCGGCCGCGCCCCAGTTCATCGCCAGGAACGTGTAGACGGCCGGTGCCCACACCCGGCCCAGGGTGCCGCTCAGCTCGGCGGCGCCCTGGTACGCGCCGCGCCGACGCGGGTCCATCAGCTCGGCCTCGAACGTCCAGCTGGCTGCCGAGAGGTAGAGCTCTGCCCCGGTCACGGTGACGTGACCCAGCCAGACCAGTGCGATCGTGACCCAGCCGACGGTGTCGTGGGTCGCGAGCGTGATCAGGCAGGAGAGCACGAAGAAGGTGGAGGACACGCGGACGGCCTTCAGCGCGGTCGTCACGTCCTTCACTCCCCGCGACGCCGCCATCGGCAAGAAGATGCACATCACCGTGTTGGTGCCGAACAAGAAGGCCAGGAGCACCCGCGGGGCGTCCGTCTCCTGCACCAGCCACAGCGGGATCACGATGTTGAGCAGCACCTGGTTGGTCCAGAAGACCCCGCCGAAGAACGTCGTGAGGAGCCAGCCTGGGTTCCGCAGCGGACCGGGCCCGGGGATCGTCGCCCTACGGTCCTCGGGGCTGCGGTCGTCGTGCGGAGCCCGCGGCAGCCGGCCGATGGCGACGGCGTTGACCAGGAAGACCACGGTGGTGAACCACGGCACTGCGTGGAGGACGTCGTTGGAGTGGAACGCCAGCGCGATGCCACCGACGAGAGAGCCGAGGGTGAAGCCGACGTTGAGCGCGGAGTACATGTAGGCACGTGACTTCACGCGCTCGCCGGGCGGCAGTACGTCGATCGTGTACGCGCCGTGCGCCGCGCCGCCGAGGGCACCGATCACCTCCATGCCGACCGCCATGGCGACGTAGCCCTTGAAGTCGGCGATGAAGGGCCAGAACGCGAACATGGTCGCCTGCCCGGTCGCGCTGACGGCCCACATCTTCTTCGGCCCGAAACGGTCGACCAGCTTGCCCATCGGCAGCGCCGCAAGGAAGGAGGCGATGCCGGCGAACGTCAGACCGAGACCGACCTGGGCGGCGGACAGGCCCACGATCTGGGTGAAGAACACCGCCGATCCGGTCATGAACGTGCCCTCGCCGAGGGCGAAGAGGAGTGACTGCGCTGCGAGCCGGCCGGCCAGGGGCGACGGCGGGCGGGCTTGGCGGAGCATGGCGGTGAACATCACCGAGGATTGTCCCGGGAGCTCGCGAGCGCTGTCGCGCCATTTACCGCGGCCATGACCGACGCCGTCTGCACAACCACGTCGCCCTGGCAGCCGCCGGGCTCGCAGGTGGCCGTCGCAACGAGGCGTCAGCGCCTTGGACGGTGGGCGGAGGATAGGCCCATGGTCGAGGTGGAGCCCGAGCGGTTCGAGGCGATGGTCACGGAGGCGCTCGACGGGCTACCCGGGGAGCTCGGGGAACTCATGAGCAACGTGGCGGTCACGGTGGAGCACGGCAAGGGCCCGGCGGGCCTGCTGGGGCTCTATCGCGGGATCCCGCTGACGCGTCGTACGACGGCATACGCCGGGGTGCTTCCCGATCGGATCACGATCTACCGCCACGCCATCTGCGCGATCTGCCCCAGCGACGAGGACGTCGTGGCGCAGGTCCGCCGCACCGTGGTCCACGAGATCGGCCACCACTTCGGGATCGGCGACGCGCGGCTGCGCGAACTCGGGTGGTAAGCGGCGGCATCCCGAGCGCGACCAGGCGAATCCTCGGAGCCGAAACCGAAAAAGCAGTTCCGCGCGGCTGTCGAAAAGCTGCGGGTCGCGCCGTCATCGTGATGAGGTCGCAGCCGCGACCTGAACACACCCAGGAGGAATCTCGATGAGCCGTTACCTTGTGCTGCTGCCCGCGCCCGAGGCGGAGTGGGCGAAGCTGCCCGAGTCCGAGCACGAGAAGGGCATGAGGTCGCACCGCCAGTTCCACCAGGACCTGTCCGACGGCGGGCACCGGATCATCGTCGCGGGGCCGCTGGAGCCGTCGGCGAAGGCGACGTCGATGCGTCCCGACGGCAACGGCGCGACGCTCGTCACCGATGGCCCGTTCACCGAGTCGACCGAGCAGATCGTCGGCTTCTACCTCGTCGAGACCGATGACGAGGCCGCGCTGCGCGCCGCGTGCGAGCGGTTCGCCGCCCGAGGCGAGCTCGTCGAGTTCCGCCGCATGGCTGAGTGAAGGAGTAGAGCATGACCGAGTACATGGTGCTGATCGTGGGGGACGCCGAGCGTTGGTGGACCTCGATGAGCCTGAAGGAACGCCAGGACGGATACGCGGAGTACGCCCGCTTCGGTCAGGAGCTGGCCCGGCGCGGCCACAAGGTCACGGGCGGCGCGGAGCTGCACCAGAGCTCCGAGGCGAAGTCGATCCGGCCGGGCAGCTCGACGGCGACCGACGGACCGTTCACGGAGACCGCGGAGCAGGTAGGCGGTTTCTATCTCGTGGAGACCGACGACCTCGACGACCTCCTGGACTGCTGCACGATCATCACGGCCGTGGGCGACGGCGTCGAGGTGCGCCGGACCGTCGATCCCGCCGAACGGCCGTCGTGAGGCGCTACGTCGTGCTGGTCGCCTACCCGCCGGGCGACTGGGAGGCGGCCTCGGAGGCGGTGCGCGAGGAGTACTTCGCGGCGCACCACGCGTTCGAGGAGTACGTCGAGTCGCGCGGACGCCGGATCAGCTCCGCCCCGCTGGCGGCTGTCGACACCGCCACCACGATCCGGCACGTCGACGGCGCTGCCACGGTGACCGACGGTCCCTTCGTCGAGTCCGCGGAGCAGATCGGCGGCTACTACGACGTCGAGCTGCCCGACCTCGACTCGGCGATCGCGGCGGGGAGCCTGCTGCCGCCGTTCTACGCCGTGGAGATCCGGCCGGCCGTGACCGTCGAGGGCTACGAGACGGCGTGAGCGAGGCGTCCGGGCAGGCCCTCGAGAGGATGCTGCGCGAGGAGTGGGGACGGCTCACATCCCTGCTCCTCGGACAGTACCGCCGCCTCGACCTCGTCGAGGACGCGCTCGGTGACGCGTTCGAGGCGGCGACACGGCGCTGGCCCCAGGACGGAACGCCGGACAACCCGCCGGCCTGGCTCCTGACCACGGCACGCCGTCGCGTCCTCGACCGGCTCCGGGCGGAGTCCGCGGCGCACCGCCGGGTCCCGCTGCTCGTCACCGATGCGGAGCGGCGCCAGGAGAGCGGGGGAGCGATGGCCGACCCGGGCGATCTCGTCGAGGACGACCGGCTCCGCCTCGTGCTGATGTGCACGCACCCCGCGCTCGCTCCGGAGGCGGCCAGCGCGCTGGCGCTGCGGCTGGTGCTCGGCGTGAGCACGCACGACATCGCTCGGCTCTTCCTGGTCTCGGAGTCGACGGTGGCGGCGCGGATCACCCGTGCCAAGAAGAAGGTCGTCGCGGCCGGGATCCCGTTCGCGGTCCCGGCCGCGGACGTCCTCCCTCAGCGACTGGAGACCGTCGCTCAGACGGCCTACCTCGCGTTCACCGCCGGCTATGCCCCGGGCAGCGGACCGGACCTGCTGCGCGCCGACCTGGCCGGGGAGGCGATCCGGCTGGTGCGCGTGGTCCGCGAGCTGTGCCCCGACGAGCCGGCGACGACCGCCTTGCTGGCGCTGATGCTGATGCAGCACTCCCGTCGCGACGCCCGGGTCGGTCCCGACGGCCGGCTGGTCCTGCTGGCCGACCAGGACAGGAGCCGGTGGCACCGCAGCGAGATCGACGAGGCGCTGGCGCTGCTGGCCGACCCGGCCCTCGCGGGCCGGGTCAGCGAGCTCGCTGCGTCGTACGCCGTGCAGGCACGGATCGCCGCCGAGCACGCCGGCGCGGTCGGTCCGGGAGACACCCGGTGGGACCGGATCGTGGCCCACTACGAGCTGCTGCTCCGGCTCGTCCCGTCGCCGAGCGTCGGGCTGGCCCGGGCTGTCGCGGTCGCCGAGGCGTCGGGTCCCGAGGCGGGGCTCGCCGCCCTCGAGGGAGTGGAGATCCCCGGCAGCCACCGGGTGGGCGCGGTCCGCGCCGAGCTGCTGGCTCGTCACGGAGACGTGACGGGCGCCGCTGCCGCGTACGACGAGGCGATCGCGGCGTGCCGCAACGACGCCGAGCGGGCCTTCCTCGTCGAACGGCGCCGGGCCCTCACCCGACCGACCTAGGGCCTTGCCCGGGAGCCTGCGCCGGCCCGTCCATCAGCCACTCGTCGCGGAGGGCTCCTCGGCGGCGTGCACGGCCGCGTCGTAGGTCCAGCGCAGGAACCGATCCACCGCGCGGGTCACGTGCGCGGTGCGGATCGAGGGGAACACGTCGAACGCGTGCTGGGTGCCGGGCAGCTCGGCGTACGCCACCTCGCGCTTGGAGATCTCTCGCAGCCTCGCGACGAACTCCCGGGCCTGGTTGACCTCGACGAGCGAGTCGTTGGTGCCGTGGATCACGAACATCGGCGGCGCGCCGGGGTTCACCCGCAGCAGGGGAGAGGCGCGCTGGAAGTGCTCGATCTCGCGGCGCGGGTCCCTGAAGAGCACGCGCGGACCGAGGAACCGGTCGCGCATCTGCTGGGCTCGGCGTGAGCCGGTGGCGCCGGCGAAGTCGTAGACGCCGTAGAACGGCACGGCCGCCTGGACGGTGGTGTCGGCCCTTTCGAAGCCCGGCTGGTACTCCGGGTCGTTCGGCGTGAGGGCGGCCAGCGCGGTGAGGTGCCCGCCGGCCGACCCCCCGGTGATGGCCAGGAACGACGGGTCCGCGCCGTAGTCTGCGATGCGCTCGCGGATCCACGCGATCGAGCGCTTCACATCGATGATGTGTGCGGGGAACGGGTCGCGGGGGCTGAGCCGGTAGTTGATCGCCACGCAGACCCAGCCGCGCGCGGCCATGTGGAGCATGAGCGGGATGCCCTGCTCGTCCTTGTTGCCCATGGTCCACCCCCCGCCGTGGACCTGCAGGAGCACCGGTGCGTCCGAGCGCTGGGAGGCGCGCGGGCGGTAGATGTCGAGCAGACCGCGCCGGCCGTGTTCGTGGTCGTAGGGAATGTCCTTGAGCACCTCGACCTCGTCGTTGCGCATCCGGAACGGCATCACCAGCTGGCTCAGCGGCGTGGAGAGGTCGACGTCGGTGTAGGTCTTCGAGAGGCGCTCCAGGTAGTCGTCGCCGAGCGCCTCGACGAGCGCGGCGTCGACCTGCTTCTTCGCGCCCTCCGCCTGGAGCACCAGGGCGGTGAGACCCAGAGCGCTTCCGCCGGCCAGTGCGAGCGCGCGACGATTCCGTCCCCCCACCGTTGCCTCCCTGACCGCGTCACCGACGGTCAGCGCCAGCAGGTGCGGTGCGAGCTCGCCGGTCAGCCAGCCGCCGAACATGGCGGGGATCTGGGCCCAGTAGCCGGGGACCGGCCGCAGCGCGTTGGCGGTGAGAGCGGCGGTGACGACCTGCCTGCGGAGGAAGGACATGCGGCCAGCGTATCCAGCAGCCGCCGCGCGACGGGCTGACCCCTCGGACGGGTGTACGGCTCGTCGGTGTCCGGGTGGGCCGGCGCGTGATTGGGTACGACTGCGACACGTTCCCCCAGGCAAGGAGTAGACGTGGCGGTACCCAGACTGGTCGGTCTCGAGCAGGGGCCCGGCAGGATCGTGCTCGTGCGGCACGGCGAGAGCGTCGGCAACCTCGCGGACGCGGAGGCTCGCGAGCGCGGTGCCACCCGGCTCGATCTGGACGCCCGGGACGCCGACGTCGAGCTGTCGGAGACCGGGCGTCGCCAGGCCGACGCACTGGGTGCCTGGATGGCCGAGCGTGACAACCTGCCGGACCTGGTGCTTTCCTCGCCCTACACACGGGCGCACGAGACGGCGAAACGCGCGGTCGCCGGGACCTCGTTGGAGATCGCGCTCGACGAGCGGCTGCGCGAGCGTGACCTCGGCCTCTTCGACGGTCTGACGGGCGCCGGGATCCGCGACCAGTACTCCCAGGAGGCCGAGCGCCGCACGCGGGTCGGCAAGTTCTACTACGCGCCGCCGTCGGGGGAGAGCTGGGCCGACGTGGTGCTCCGGGTCCGTTCGCTGCTCGCAGACCTGCGCCACGGGTACGACGGTGCCCGGGTCTGGCTGTTCACCCACCAGGCGGTGATCATGACGTTCCGATACGTGCTCGAGGGCCTCACCGAGCAGGAGCTCCTCGAGATCGACAAGTCCTCGACCATCCCCAACGCGTCGCTGACCGCCTACCGGCGTGGTGCCTCGGGACTGGAGCTGGAGTGTGTGGCGGACACCTCCGTGGTGGACGCGGAGGGCGCCGGCGCCACCCAGGAGCCCTCCGACAACGAGAAGGCTCCGACCGGTGACTGAGCCGCAGCGCGTCACCCCCGAGTTGCTGCGCGAGTGGCCCCTGCCCGAGCCCGGCTCGGACAAGGACTCACGGGGCGTGGTCCTGGTGGTCGGCGGCAACCGGGGGACTCCGGGCGCGGTGATCCTTGCCGGGGAGGCGTCGCTGCGCGTCGGCGGCGGGAAGCTGCAGGTGGCGACCGCCGAGCGCAACGCCGCCCAGGTGGCCCGGGCGCTCCCCGAAGCGCTGGTCGCCGGTCTCGCGCAGGACGGCAACGGCGACATCGCCACGTCGGCCGTCGAGGAGGTCACCGCACTCGGTCAGGCGGCGGCGGTATCGCTGCTGGGCCCCGGCCTGCTGGACCCCGACACGGCTGCGGAGCTCCTGGCCGGGGTGCTGCCCGCGCTGGACGGTCCGGTCGTGGTCGATGCCCTCGGATCGGCGTACGTCACCCACCGCCCCGACGGCCTGCACCACCTGGACGGGCGGGCCGTGATGACGGTCAACCCCACCGAGCTGGCCCGCACGCTCGGGGTGGACGACGCCGAGGTGGGCGACGACCCGGTCGCAGCCGCTCTCCGACTCGCCGAGGGCGCCCGCAGCGTGGTGCTGTGCGGAGGTACCCGCAAGATCGTGGCGACGCCCGACGGGCAGACCTGGCAGGTGCTCGAAGGTGGCCCCGGTCTCGGTGTCGCCGGGTCGGGGGACGTGCAGGCCGGCTACGTCACCGGCCTGGTCGCGCGAGGCGCGGACCCGGCCCAGGCCGCGGTCTGGGGTGCCTACCTGCACGCGGCGAGCGGTGACCGGCTCGCCGACCGGATCGGCCCGGTCGGGTTCCTCGCCCGGGAGCTGCCCGGCGAGGCGCCCCGGCTGCTGGCCGGGCTCGGCCGCTGACGACGGCTGGGGTCCGGCATGATGTGCCGATGCTGATCAGGGAGGCCACCGACGAGGACTGGTGGCGCATCTACCCGTTCTGGTCCGCGATCGTGGAGGCGGGCAGGACCTACGCCTTCCCGGCCGGACTGTCCCGGGAGGAGGCGCGCATCTGGTGGATGGAGACGCCGCCGGGCCGGACTGTCGTCGCCTGTGAGGGCCCGGACATCCTCGGCTCGGCCAAGATGGGCGCCAACCGGCCCGGCCGCGGCGCGCACGTGGCGACTGCGTCGTTCATGGTCGACCCGGCGCACCGCGGCACGGGCGTGGGGCGCGCCCTGGGGGAGTATGTCGTCGCGTGGGCCCGCGCTGCGGGGTTCCGCAGCATGCAGTTCAACGCCGTCGTGGAGACGAACACCGGCGCCGTCCGGCTGTGGAGGTCGCTCGGCTTCGAGGTCGTCGGGACGGTGCCGGAGGCGTTCGACGACGCCGAGGTCGGCCTCGTCGGGCTGCACGTGATGCACCTGCGACTCTGAGCGGCGGGGATGCGTCGGCGTGACTGCTCCGCCTTCACAACGACGGGCCGGCGTTCCCTTCGACGTGGGTCACCGGCACGTCGGCGACGCCGGCGATGCGGTGGGGCAGATCCCTGATCAACCACCGGGACAGTCGACGCGGCAGGGTGGAGACGACGACTCCGTCGAAGTGCCCCGCGTGGAGCAGTTCTCGGGCTCGGTCGACCGGCAGTGTGTCGACGACTTCTCCGCTGGCCTCGATCCCGGACCGCCGCAACCGGGCGAGCTCGTGCTCCAGCCGGGCTTCTGCCAGCACCCGCGCGATCTGGTGTGCGTCCGGGATGAGCCGATCGATGGGCGGATAGTCCCACTGGTGTGTTCCTTCGGCGTCGGTGACCGGCACCAGGAACCGGAACGTGCATGAATCGGCGGTGGCGAGCTCGTCCAGCTTGGCGGTGAGCTGCTCGCCGCCGATCGTCTGGTTGGCCACGATGAGGTAATGGGCCATGTGGTCGCTCCAAGGATTGCCCGCCAGCGACTCTCCAGTAGTGGAGGTCGAAGCGTCTCGTCCCAGTCTAGGCCCGATCGCCGCCGGATCACCTCGCCGATCGGTCGGGCCCACGATGCGCCCACGGCGACCTGCTTCTAAAGTGATCTCCGCCGGGCTCGTGCACCCTGGTCGCCGTGCACAGAAAGACGCCGAACTCGCGGTCACCCTTGACGATGGTGGTGGCGTCGACGAAGCCGACGTCGGTGAACCCGGCGTGCGCCAACTGTCCGGCAAGGCGTTGCCGGTCGAATCCGTGATGCCCGTCGAAGTCGATCTTGTCGGCGTGGAAGGCGCCGTCGGGATCCTCGTCCAGATCCGCGATGCACAGCCGACCACCGTCGACCAGGAGCCCCGCCAAGGACGCCAAGAGTCCGTCCAGGTCCTGAACGTGGTGCAACGCCATGGAGCTCCACGCCACGTCGTACGACGCCTCGAGCCGGTCGGTCGTCAAGTCTGCCTGGACAGCGCGCAGTCGGTCGCCCAGCCCGGCGGCCTCGATCCGCTCCCGTGCGACCTGCACCATCCCGGCGGAGGGGTCGGTCACGAGAACTGAGCCGACCAGCTCGGCGAGCAGGATGCTCAGCCGACCGGTGCCACCGCCGACGTCGAGAGCCCTCATCCGAGGGTCGAGGTCGACGGCGTCCGTGATGGCCCGGGCCACTGCCACCTGCCGCTCCTCGTGACCCGGGTCGTCGTCCCACGTCGAAGCCGCCTCGTCGAACCGCGTGTGTTCGTGCACGTGCTCGAGCCTAGTCCCGGCGCCGCCAGCTGGGATCGTCCACCCGGGTCCGAATCGAGACGCCGCCCCGAGACAGGAACCGGCGGCGAAGCGAGGGATGCCCACCTCGGCGTCGCCTGCCGTCGTGCTACGCGAGATCGGCGGCCAGTTGCTGGTAGAAGGGCTGGAGCTCTTGCCACCGTGCCCGAGCGTCGCAGCGGTCCTGACCGGCGAGGTATGCGGCGAGGTCCTCCACGTGGATCTGGTCTCCGGCGCCGTAGGCGGCGATGTGGTCCAGGGGTACGCCGCGGTCCTCGAGAACGAGGAGGGTGTCGTCCCCGTCGGTGGTGAGGGTGACCTCGAAGGCGTTGCCCGGCTCCCCCTCGGACGTGGCCTGGAGCAGGAGCCGCCGTGGCGGCTCACACACTTCCACGCGGCAGATGCCTTCCCACCCGCTGGCGAAGAACCGTGCACGGAACTCACCCCCCTGGTGAAGATCGCCTTCCACCTCGCCGAGCCAGCGAGAGAGACGGCGAGGATCGGTCAGCGCGGACCACAGGTCGTCGACACTGGTGTCGAAGCGGTCCTCGATTCGCACGGTGCCCGTCCCGTCGGCAGCGAGCAGGGTGCCCAACGTGCGTACGTTGCCAGGGGTGTCGGTGGTCATCTGGTGCTCCTTCGCTCACGCTTGCCGCGTGCTATCTCGGTGTGTAGGGCGTCGAGGCGGTGGTCCCACATCGTCAGGTAGCGGCTCAGCCAGCCGTTGATCTCGGTCAGCGGCTGCGGCCGCAGCGAGTACACCCGGCGTTGAGCCTCTGGGCGGACCTCCACCAGCCCGGCCTCCCGCAGCACCCTCAGGTGGCGCGACACGCCGGGCCGGGCGATCGGTAGCAGTGCGGCCAGCTCGCCCACGGTTGCCGGGCCCTCGGCCAGAGCCTCCAGCATCGTGCGCCGGCTGTCGTCCGCGAGCGCCTTGAGAGCAGCTTCCATCGCGCTTGTGTATCAGGATGGGTACGTAAGCGGCAAGGTACATAGTCGGACACGTCCCTCCCTCGCCGAGGGTTTCCTCCTGTGCGCCCAGCCGCGCGGGGCGGCTCCGGGCTGCTCGCCTCAGGGGTCATGGGCCCGGTCTTGGGCGGGCAGCCGAAGGGAACCGCGTCCGTTCCCAGCCGTGTGGCGACGGGACTAGCGTGGACGGGGTGGGAGTGCTGGCCGGCCTCGCGGGTGTCCTCGTGTCCGGTGCCGTGCTCGGCGCGTGCGCAGGTGGCGAGAACGGCAAGGTCGACGTGCCCTCCGGCGTGCCCGCGTCGGTCCGGGTGACGAGCGCGGCGTTCTCCGACGGTGACCGGCTCCCCACCCGGTTCACCTGCGACGGGGAAGGGGTCGCGCCTCCGCTGGCCTGGGCGGGCGGCCCGGCGAGCCCAGCGGCGTGGGCGGTGGTGGTCGACGACCCGGACGCGCCGGGTGGGACGTTCGTGCACTGGGTGGTCGTCGACCTGCCGCCGCAGGTGCGGGCCCTGCCCGGCGGAAACGTGCCGGAAGGAGCGGTGCAGCCCCCTGCCTCCTCGGGCGATCCCGGCTACGCGCCGGCCTGTCCGCCGGACGGGGAGCACCGGTACCGGTTCACGGTCTACGCGCTGAGCCGGCCAACCGGACTCGGCGAGAACGCGGTGCTCGACGAAGCTCTCGCCGCCGTCTCGGCGAGTGCCCAGGCACGTGGCGTGCTGACTGCCACGTACGCGCGCCCGTGACTCGAAGGACGTGAGCCTCGACCGCACGGCTAGCACCCGCGGAACAGGTCCCCGTCCACCTCCTCGAGCAGGGCCCGGGCAGACATCCGGCCCGCCTGCACCATCCGGTCCATCTGGTGGAACTCGAGCAGCCCGACGCCCAGCGACGGCGGGGTGACGACGTAGGCGCCGGCGGCCCGGGCCTGATCGGCCGCGCCGCCGCTGCCGATCATCATCGTGCGCATCAAGGTCTCGCCCAGGGCGGGGATGCGCAGGGGTCGACCGGACCCCGGTCGCGGCCCCGCCGTCGACATCCCGATGTTGACCGCGACGATCGGTCCCTCGTCGCGCTCGGTGAGCAATCCGACGGGCATGTTGTCGAGCACCCCGCCGTCCACCAGCAGGCGGCCTTGCGAGCGCACCGGCGGGAACAGCACCGGAAGCCGGCAGGAGGCGATGACCGCCTCGGCCAGCGGGCCGGCGCGGTGCACCTGCCGGGTCCGGGCGAGCAGGTCCGTGGAGACGCAGCGGAACTGCCGGGGCAGCGCCTCGATGCGGCCGTTGCCCAAACGGCGACGAAGCAGGCCCGCGGTTCGCCGTCCCTTGCTGAGTGCGGCCACCGGGAGGGTGTAGTCGCCGAACGGGTTGTGACGCACGAACTCCTCGTAGAACACCGATTCCATCGTCGAAACGTTCCAGCCGCGGGCCCAGCCCGCCGCCACGATCGCGCCGAGGCTTGCACCGGCGACCCGGCCGACCTCGATCCCGGCGTCCTCCAGCTCGGCCAGCACGCCGACATGGGTCATCGCCCGGGCACCCCCGCCGGCGAGGACCAGGCCGAGGGAGCGGCCTCCGAGCCGCGCCGCCAATGGACGGACCCCTGCGACCAGGTCGCCGTCGTCGACCAGTAGCACCTGCCACGGCGACAGCGCCTCGCTCCAGGCCGTCAGCACGTCGTCCGGCGGAGCCGGTCCGACCAGGACCAGCTCGCCGCCGGACGGTCCGTCCCAGGTCGTCGGTGTCGGGTCGTCGCTGCGCGCGACGAGGACCGTACGGTCGCTCTGACGCAGGCACGACTGCCACCACGCCGAGGGGCCGGTTCCGTCGAGGGTGGCGCTGAGGACGACCCGGTCGTGGTCGCGTTCGGCCCGGGCCAAACCGTCCGGGTCCACTGCGGAGGTGAGGTGCACCCGCAGGTGCCTGGCAAGGCCCGAGGCGAGCGCCGTGGCCACAGCGTCGACCGGAGCGGCGGGGGAGAGGCCGACGACCGACACCACCGCCGGCTGGCTGCTCGCTCGATCCTCGCCGCGGTGCGGAGACTGCAGCTCCTCGGCCAAGGCGCGCGCAACCGCCATCGGCGCCTGCGGGCCGGTACCGAGGGCGGCGACGAAGTCCTCGCGGGAAACCTCGAGCAGCCGGCTGTCCCGATGGGCTCGCACCGACGCCGAACGGCCCGCGCCGGTGAGGAGGGCCAGCTCGCCCAGGATGGCACCGGCGCCCAGCTCGCGCAGCACAGTGTCCTCGGCGACGACCTCGAGCCGACCGGTGAGTACGACGTACATCGCCTCCGCCGGTTCGCCCGCCTCGAAGAGCCACTCTCCTGCGGGCAGCAGCACCTCGTCACCGGCGTGCTCGAGGTGCGCGCGCACCGCCTCCGGCAGACGGGACAGATAGGAGTCGCGGTCCGGAGGGTTGTCCGTCGAGGAGCCGATGGGCACGTCAGGGACGGAGAGCTGGGTGTGTTCGTCGCCGAGGTCGGCCTCCTCGACCGCTCCGTCGGAGGGGCGGACCCGGACGAGCAGGCTCGCCGCAGCGACGACGACGAAGCACAGTGCGCAGAAGACCCAGCCGTGCCGCAGCACCGTGGCCGCCGTGAGCGGGGTCGGGGTGCCGATGATCACCACCAGCAGGGCGATCCCCAGCACGCCCCCGAGCTGGCGAGTGCTCGACACCACGGCCGACGCGGTGGCGAACCGGCCGCCCGGCACGGCCGCGAGCGCCGCGCTGCCCAGCACCGGGAGGGTGGCGCCGACGCCGATGCCGCTGAGCACCTGCCCCGGTAGCCAGTGTGCCCAGAACGAGGGTTCCGTGCCGACCGCGACGGCGTACCAGAGATAGGCGGCCGCCCAGACCAGCGCGCCGGGGACCAGGACCCGCCGGAACCCGTACTGCTGCGCGACGGGCCCCAGCCGAGCGCCCACCACGGCGGCGACCAGCGCACCCGGGACGAGGGCCAGGCCGGCGACGAGGATCTGGTACCCCCAGACGTACTGCAACCACAAGATGTTGGTCAGCATGTAGGCGTAGAAGCCCATCCCGGCCACCACCGTGACGGCGTTGCTCACCGCGAAGGGGCGGATCCGTAGCAGCGCGGGGTCCAGCAGCGGCTGGGGGTGGGCGCGCGAGCTGAGGGCAAAGCCGACCGCGAGGACCGCAGCGCCCACGAGCGCTCCGACGACACGCAGGCTCGACCAGCCCCAGGGGTCGCCCTGGACGATGCCGAGGGTGAGCAGGCTCAGGCCGGCGGCGAGCAGGACGGCTCCGCGCAGGTCGGGGACGCGTCGGCTCCCGGGCGCGCGGCTCTCGACAAGGATGCGGCGGGCCACCCACCAGGCGACGGCGCCGATCGGCAGGTTGACCGCGAACGCCCAGCGCCAGCCACCGAGCTCGACGAGGGCTCCGCCGATCGGCGGCCCGAGTCCCGCAGCGACGGCGGCCGAGGCTCCCCACAGGCTCACCGCGTGGCCGCGCTTGTCGGCAGGGAAGGCCTCGACGATCACGGCCAGCGACGCCGGGACCAGCATCGCCGCCCCGGCGGCCTGGACGATGCGGGCCACGACGAGCATGTCCAGCGAGCCGGCGAGCGCGCACCACACCGACGCGAGCGTGAAGAGCGCGATACCGCCGGTGAACACGCGGCGCCGGCCCACCAGGTCGGCGAGCCGGCCGAAGACGATCAGGAACGACGCGAACACGATGTTGTAGGCGTTCAGCACCCACGACAGCCCGCTGATCGACGTGCTCGGGAAGGACGCCCGGATGTTGGGGAACGCCACGTTGACGACGGTGGCGTCCAGGAAGGCCAGGAAGGCGCCGAACGACCCGACGAGCAGGACGGTGCGCGGGGCTACCCGCGACGGACGCGGAGTGCCGGCTGGAGGACCCGAGAGCTGGTGTGGTGTGGTGACGGCGACGTCAGCCACGGAGGTCCTTGGTCATTCGTCATAGTTTGCCGAGGGCTGGACCAGCCGACCAGCCCAACAAACCGGGGCAAGTGCGGCCCAACCGGACTGTTTGTGATACTCGTCGGTCTCGCCAGTCGGCCTGTCGGGCTCGTCGATCCGGTCACAACCGGCGGGGTATTTCGCACATGCCGGGCAGACGGCGCAATGCTTGCTGGCCAACGCGGGCAAGCCTTGGCACCATCACCACTGGCCTGTTGGACGACCCCCGGAGACACCATGATGAGCTCGACGCACCGCGTGGTCCGGCACCGGCTGGCCGTCGACCTGGTCGGGGCGCACGGCCCGACGCCGCTCGTGGCCGAGCTGCGCTACGACGCGGCTGAGCCGTACGCCGTGGCGATGGCCTTCCTCAGGGGGCCCGACGAGGTGGTCTGGCTGTTCGCCCGCGACCTGCTGCTGCGCGGCGTGGGGGAGCCGGTCGGGGAGGGCGATGTCAGGGTGTGCCCCGGACTGGACGAGGACGGGCGGGCGCTGGTCGTCGTCGGGCTGAGTGCGCCGACCGGCCAGGCCCTCGTGGAGGCCCGGGCCCGGGACGTGCTGGACTTCCTCGCCCTGACGGCGCGGGCCGTGTGGCCGGGCACGGAGCGGGACCACGTGGCCAGCATGGACGAGGCGATCGCGGCCATCCTCGTCGGCGACTGACCACAGCCTCTCGCCGGCACGATCACCCGGATGGACCTCGGCCAGGGATATTCACTCGCTTCGTGGGACGCGCCGAGCCACCCTGGAGCCATGGAGATCGCGGAGTACACCGCCGAGGACCGGGCCACCGTCGAGGACGTGGTCGCGGTCAACAACGCCGTCGAGCGCGCTGATGCGCCCTGGTCCCACCCGAGCACGGTGACCGGATGGGTCGGCATGACGCTCCACGGCTGGGACGGCGAGGCCCCGCGTCACCTCGTCGCCCGTGAGGACGGCCGGGTCGTCGGGCACGGCAGCTACTGGGCCAGTGAGTGGGACAACACCGAGCTCGCCTGGTTCGACGTCGTCGTGGACCCGATGCAGCGGCGGCGCGGCGTCGGGACGGCCGTGCGCACCGCGCTGCTCGACCTGGCGCGGGAGGCGGGCCGCCCCAAGGTCGGCATCGACGGCTGGGACTCGCCGTCGACGTACGCCTTCGCCACGGCGCACGGCTTCGAGAAGGCCTCCCAGGCGATCAACCGCCGCCAGTTCCTCGCCGACGTCGACCGCGCGCTGGTCGACAAGCTGTTCGCCGAGTCGACTGAGGCCGCCGCGCGACTACGAGCTGCTGCGCTTCGCCGGTCCGACCCCGGAGGACCTGATGGACAAGATCGCGGTGATGACGGCGGCGATCAACGACGCACCTCTCGACGACCTCGACCTCGAGGACGAGGTCTTCCCGCCCGAGCGGGTCCGGGCCTACGAGCAGCGCCACCATCGCGCGCGGTCAGCGGTTCTACCGACTGGTGGCGCAGCACCGAGGGACCGGGGAGCTGGCCGGGCACACGATCGTGGCGGTGGAGCAGGAGCGTCCGACCATCGGTCACCAGCACGACACCAGCGTGGTACGCGAGCATCGAGGTCGCCGGCTCGGCCTGCTGCTCAAGGCCGGCATGCTGCGCTGGCTCTCCGAGACCGAGCCCCAGCTCGAGAGCCTCGACACGTGGAACGCCGAGTCCAACGATCACATGATCGATGTCAACGAGAGGCTGGGCTACCGGGTTCTCGGCCGCGGAGTGCAGTTCCAGCGCCGACTCTGACGGGGTCGCGGTCACTCCACGGGCTGACTAGGCCACTGGGCGCCCGGGTTTCTGTCGGCGCCCCTGCGGTATGCCACGACCTGGCGGGGGAGCCGCGCGCACCCGTGGAAGGTCGAGATGAACAGCCACAGTGACTACACGCGCCCCGGTGTCGAACCCTGGTGGGAGTCCTCGCCGACCAGCCCTGGTGACTCCGTGGAGCACGAAGGCGCCCAGGGCGCCACGGGATAGCCCCGGCGCAGCCCGGAGGGCCGGCACGGGCAACCCTCTCGCCGTCTGGTCGCACCGCAGACGTTGCGGATGGCTGTCGAGCGCAATCAAGGGCGCGCGCCGGCTGCGAGCACCAGCCCTCCGGCAAGGCAGGGTGTGCCCATGCACTTCGTCGGCCTCGACCTCGCCTGGGGCGAGAACAAGCCCACCGGCCTGGCCGTCCTCGACGACACCGGGCGGCTCGTGCGGGTCTCGGCCCACGACACGGACGAGAGCCTCCTCGAGGCGGTCGCACCGTACGTCGAGGCTGACTGCCTGGTCGCGATCGACGCCCCGCTCGTCGTGCCGAACGCCACCGGGAACCGACCCTGCGAGGCGGCGCTCAACCGGGACTTCGCCCGCTTCGACGCCGGCGCGCACCCGTCCAACACCGGGAAGCCCGAGCTGGCCGGGGAGCCGCGCGGCGCCCGGGTGGCTCGTCTGCTCGGGCTCGACATCGACCCCCGGTCGACCCGCGGACGTCGCGCCGTCGAGGTCTACCCGCACCCGGCCACGGTCGCGCTGTTCCGCCTCGGCCGGACGCTGAAGTACAAGAACAAGCCCGGCCGCACGCTGGCCCGGATGCGCGCCGAGCTGCTCCGCCTCGTCGAGCTGCTCGAGGACCTCGAGCACGCTGAGGTCCCGCTCCGCCTGCGGGGGCATGCGCCCTGGCGTGCGCTGGTGGCCGAGGTGGGCGCGGCGGAGCGGAAGAGCGAGCTGCGGCGCGCCGAGGACCAGGTCGATGCGGTGGTGTGCGCCTACGTCGCGCAGTTCGTCGTACGACGCCCCGCGCAGACCACGACATACGGCGATCTCGCGACCGGCTACATCGTCACGCCCACCCTCCCCGAGGGGCACCGGCCCTCGCCGCGGGCGCCGCGCGAGCCGCTTCCGGACGACGAGCCCGCGGCGCAGGAACCTGCACCATCACCGGGGTCGACGCCGGAAGTCGCGCCGTCACCGGCGGACACCGACCCGGTCCGGGCCGCGGTCCGCACCTACGCCGAGCTGCAACCGCAGCTGCGGGAGGCGACCGATCGGTTCGTCGCACTGGTCACCCGGCTGCTCGACGACGCCGGCATCAACTACCTCAGCGTCACGGGTCGGGCCAAGAGCGTCGCATCCTTCGCGGCCAAGGCCGACCGCTCGGTCGACGGAACGCCGTTCTTCCTCGACCCGCTGGAGCAGATCACCGACCAGATCGGCGTCCGCGTGATCACCTACCTCCGCAGCGACGTCACCGCCGTCGCCGACCTGCTCGACGACCAGCTACGTGTCCTCGACGACCGGGACATGGGCCAGGAGACCGCTCGGCAGGGCCGGTTCGGCTACGCCAGCCGGCACCTGCTGCTCGGCGTCGACCCCGGCCGGGGGCCGGCTCCCGACGAGCTGCGCGGACGCCGAGCGCAGGTGCAGGTCCGCACCGTCCTGCAGCACGCGTGGGCGGAGTTCGAGCACGCGATCCGCTACAAGGGCACCATCCCCGAGGAGTACGCCGCCGAGCTCGACCGGCGGTTCACCCTCGCCGCGGGCCTGCTCGAGCTCGCCGACCGGGAGTTCTCGATGATCCGCGACCAGCTGCAGGCCACGGTGGCCGACCGCCCGGCCGACGTCGACGCCTCCGACCCACGGATCGCCGCCGAGGACCTGGCGACGTTCCTGGCCGGGCGCTACGCGGACGCGGGCTGGTCGCGCACCGACCACTACGAATGGGTCTCGGGCCTGTTGCTGGAGCTGGGGATCACCAGCCTCGACGAGCTCGCGGGGCTGCTCACGTCGGTCGACAGCGCCGCGATCAACGTCCGGATGGACTACCGGTACCCGCCGGGCGCGGTCCGGCGGCTGGACGACGCGCTGCTCGCCGTCTTCGGCCCGGCCTACCTCGAGCTGCACGGCAACAGCCACCGGACCGACCTGCTGCGTGCCCGGCTCGAGCGGCTGCGGGGGAGCGCCGGCGACACCGACGGCTGATTGCCGGTCGACGAACGTCGATCAGCCGTCGCCCGGCAGCCGCGACCAGATCTCGGTGTCGACTCGCAGGTCGTCCTTGAACCCCGTCGACCGCGGCGTGCCCTCCGTGCACGCGGCCACGCTCTCGTCGTCGGCCACCCGTTCGAAGCCGGCGAGGTGCTCGGCGGAGAAGGCGACGAGGCGGACGCTCACTGCGGCAGCCTAGCCAGGGCGGTCACGGGCGCATGCCCGGGCGCGGCGCGCCGAGTTCTTTACTTTGCCTGCGAGGTGGCCCGTCGGATGGTCTCATGGTGGATGTGCGCCGGCCTGCGCCGGCGGCAACCCCGGGGGAACACACCTTCGTCGTTCTGGTCCCAGGGCTGTCGCGTCCGCTGTGACTGGTGTGAAACTTGATACCAGTGTGGCTGAACGACCGAAGGAGCCTCTCGTGACCACCCTCGTCTCCCAGACGCGCCGCAGCCTGATCGTGGCGCTCGTGGCCGGCCTCGCGCTGGCCGTGCTGCTCTCCGGCGCGCCGACGCGTACGGCGCCAGCTGCGCAGCGCGTGCTCGACTACACGCCCACGACCGGCGCGACGTTCAACCGTCCGGTCGGCACCAAAGGTCAGCAGCGCGCGATCTTCCGCGAGATGAACAAGGTCATCGCTGCCACGCCACCCGGGGCGACCATTCGGTTCGCGGTGTTCTCCTTCACTCTCAAGGCGATGGCCGACTCGCTCATCGCGGCGCACAAGCGCGGTGTCAACGTGCAGATGATCTTCAACGGCCACAAGGCCTACCACCAGGAGAAGCGCCTGCAGCGCAAGCTCGGCACCAACTCGCACCGCCGCTCGTTCGCGATGTTCTGCCAGAAGTCCTGCCGCGGGGACCGCGGCCAGATGCACCAGAAGGTCTTCTTGTTCACCAAGGCCGGGCAGGCCGAGAACATCGTGATGGTCGGCTCCAACAACATCACCCGCAACAACGCGGAGAACCAGTGGAGCGACATGTACACCGTCGTCGGTGACGCGGCGCTGTTCTTCACCTACGCCGGCGTCTTCGACCAGATGAAGACCGACCGGCCGCAGGGGCGGCCGTTCATCCAGGCGACCGTGAACGGCTACGGCCCGCAGTTCTACCCCGACCCCGACGCGACGCAGTACGACGACCCGCTGTACCAGGAGCTCGACAAGATCACCTGCACCGGCGCCGCCGAGGGCTACGGCACGCTCTCGGAGACCGACCTGGACGGCAACGGGCTGCTCGACGACCGGGTGACCAAGGTCCGGCTCTCGCAGCACGCGTGGAACGGCCAGCGCGGCACCTACCTCGCCCGCAAGGTGGCCGAGCTGAAGCGGAACGGCTGCGACGTCAAGCTGATCTACGGCACGGGGCTCGGTGCGGTCGTCCGCAACATCCTGACCCGTGCGGAGGTGCCGATGAACCCGGGGAGCGTCAAGGGCGTTCGCACGCACCAGAAGCTGCTCTTCATGAGTGGCGTGTACGACGGCGACCCCGCCTCCGCGCAGGTGTGGACCGGCTCGCACAACTGGTCCGACCGGGCACTGCGGCGTGACGACACCGTGCTGGAGGTCCCCGGTCTGGAGGCGTTCAACGAGTACGACGCCAACTTCGAGGACATCTGGCTCAACGGCTGAGCCGGTCTCACCAGCCGCGTTCGCGCCACTCCGCCAGATGCGGTCGCTCGGCACCAAGCGTCGAGTCGTCGCCGTGACCGGGGTAGAACCAGGTCTCGTCCGGCAGCCGCTCGAACAGCTTCTTCTCCACGTCGTCGATCAGCGAGCGGAAGGCTGCCTCGTCGCCGAACGTGTTGCCGACCCCGCCGGGGAAGAGCGAGTCGCCGGTGAACAGGTGCGGTGTGCCGGCCGGGTCGTCGTACAGCAGGGCGATCGAGCCGGGGGTGTGTCCGACGAGGTGGATCACCTCGAGCTCGCTGCGGCCAACGGGGACCCGGTCGCCGTCGCGGACAGGCCGGTCCACGGGGACCGGCAGCTCGGTAGCGTCCTCCGCGCCGGCCACGGTCTCCGCCCCCGTCGCGGCGACCACCTCGGCGAGGGCACGATGGTGGTCCCAGTGCCGGTGGGTGGTGACGACCCGTCTGACGCCCGCGTCGCCGGCGGCGGAGAGGATCGTGGGCGCGTCGTCCGCCGCGTCGATGACGACCTGCTCGCCGGTGTGCGTGCACCGGAGCAGGTAGACGTTGTTGGACATGTCGCTGACCGCGAGCTTCGTGATCACCAGGTCGGGCAGCTCGCGGACGTCCGGGGGGCCGCCCGGGCGAACGGTGCCGTGGTAGGTCATCTCGCCATCATCTCCAACGGGGCAACCGCGGCAGCTCACCGGTCGACGAGACCAGCCCGGTGCCGTCGCCACGGCCGACCAGCCACCAGGCCAGGTCGCCCACCGTCCCGGTGACCTCCGGTCCCTGGCCCTGGCCGAACTTCCAGAGTCCCTCCACGTCGGTGGCGGAAAGCACCATCGAGGGGCCGTCGGCGAGCTCGGTCTGGCGGCGGGAGATCAGGCCGCGACTGAAGTCGTGCGGCCAGTTCGCCGGCGTGTAGCCCACCAGCAGGTCGGCGTGGTGGATCTCCACCTCGGTGAGGCGCATGTGCCCGACCTGGCGGACAGGGAGCGGCTCCGTGCCGGTACGGCGGGTGAAGGTCGCGTCAAGGTGGCTGTCGTGGATCTCGTTCTCGGCCTGGAGCATGCGTCCCCAGGAGGCGGCGGCGTCCTCGATGATCTCGGCCGCACTGCGCTTGGCCCCGGCCTCGATGTCGGCGTCGCGCTCCTCCTGGCTGGCGTACATCGCGATCTCCCGGCCCTCCTGCGCTGCCCGAAGTACGGCACTGAGCCCGTCGGCGTTGCGGGAGACGTGGGTGATGACGTGCCCCCGCGTCCAGCCCGGGAGGGCCGTCGGCTCACGCATCTGCTCGTCGGTGAGGCCCTCGATGTCGGCCAGGTAGCGTGTGGTGGCGAGGATCGTCGCTTCGAAGTGGGGCAGGTCACTGCCGTCGGAAACGGTGCCGGTGTCGGTGCTCATGACCCCCATCCAACTCCGGAGTGTCGCCTTGTACCACCCCGCTATCATAGCGAACACTTGTTCGAATCTACCTGACGACCACCAGGACGGACCGTGGCTGACCAGCTGATCATCCGGGGAGCCCGGGAGCACAACCTCAAGGACGTCTCGCTCGACCTCCCGCGCGACGCCCTGATCGTCTTCACGGGTCTGTCCGGCTCCGGCAAGTCGAGCCTTGCCTTCGACACGATCTTCGCCGAGGGCCAACGTCGCTACGTCGAGTCGCTGTCGGCGTACGCCCGGCAGTTCCTGGGCCAGATGGACAAGCCCGACGTGGACTTCATCGAGGGGCTGTCCCCGGCGGTGTCCATCGACCAGAAGTCGACGTCGAAGAACCCGCGGTCCACGGTCGGCACGATCACCGAGGTCTACGACTACCTCCGCCTGCTCTACGCGCGGGCCGGCCGTCCACACTGCCCGACCTGCGGCGCTCCGATCTCACGGCAGACCCCGCAGCAGATCGTCGACCGGGTGCTCGCGCTCGAGGAGGGCCGGCGGTTCCAGGTGCTCGCGCCGGTGGTCCGCGGTCGCAAGGGCGAGTACGTCGACCTGTTCCGCCAGCTGCAGACGCAGGGCTTCTCGCGGGCGCGGGTCAACGGTGAGACCCATCAGCTCACCGACCTCGCCCAGAGCGAGCGCAGGCTCGACAAGCAGAAGAAGCACACCATCGAGGTGGTCATCGACCGGCTCGCGGTGAAGGAGAGCGCCAAGCGCCGGCTCACCGACTCGGTGGAGACCGCGCTCGGCCTGGCCAGCGGTCTCGTGGTCTTCGACTTCGTCGACCTCCCCGAGAAGGACCCGGGTCGCGAGCTGCGCTTCTCCGAGAAGATGGCCTGCCCCAACGAGCACCCGATCGAGACCGACGACCTCGAGCCGCGGTCGTTCTCGTTCAACTCGCCGTTCGGCGCCTGCACGGTGTGCCACGGTCTCGGGACCCGGATGGAGGTCGACCCCGAGCTGGTCGTGACCGACCCCGAGCAGACCCTGCGCGACGGCGTGATCAGCCCGTGGTCGGGGGCCCACGTGGCCGACTTCTTCACCCGGCTGCTCGGTGCGCTGGGCGACGAGCTCGGGTTCGATCTGGACACCCCCTGGGAGGACCTGCCGGCGAAGGCGCGCAAGTCGATCCTCGACGGACACGCCACGAAGGTGCACGTCCGGCACCGCAACCGCTACGGCCGCGAGCGCTCCTACTACACGAGCTTCGAAGGGGTTCGCCCCTACATCGAGCGTCGCCACCGCGAGGCCGAGTCCGACACCAGCCGGGAGCGCTTCGAGGGCTTCATGCGCGAGGTCCCCTGCCCGGCGTGCGCCGGTTCCCGGCTCAAGCCGGTGTCGATGGCGGTGACGCTCGGCGGCAAGAACATCGCCGAGGTCTGCGCGCTCCCGATCAACGAGACCGCCGACTTCCTGCGCGACCTCGACCTGACCGCGCGGGAGCGGCAGATCGGCGAGCGGGTGCTCAAGGAGATCCAGGAGCGGCTCAACTTCCTTCTCGACGTGGGCCTCGACTACCTCTCGCTGGACCGGCCCTCGGGCTCGCTGTCGGGTGGCGAGGCGCAGCGGATCCGGCTCGCCACCCAGATCGGCGCCGGTCTCGTCGGCGTGCTCTACGTGCTCGACGAGCCGTCGATCGGCCTGCACCAGCGCGACAACCACCGGCTGATCGAGACCTTGGTGCGGCTCAAGGACCTCGGCAACACGCTGATCGTCGTCGAGCACGACGAGGACACCATCCGGGTCGCCGACTGGGTCGTCGACATCGGTCCCGGCGCCGGCGAGCACGGCGGCCAGGTGGTGGTGTCGGGTCCGGTCAAGGAGCTCTACGAGCACCACGACTCGCTGACCGGCCTCTACCTGTCGGGCCGCAAGCAGATCCCGGTCCCGGAGGTACGCCGGCCGCGCACGCCCGGCCGCGACCTCGTCGTACGCGGGGCCAAGGAGCACAACCTGCGCGACATCGACGTGAAGTTCCCGCTCGGGATGTTCGTCGCGGTGACGGGGGTCTCGGGGTCCGGGAAGTCGACGCTGGTCAACGACATCCTCTACACCTCGCTGGCCAAGCAGATCTACAACGCCCGCACCGTCCCCGGTCGGCACAAGCGCATCGAGGGGCTCGACCACGTCGACAAGGTGATCCACGTCGACCAGTCGCCGATCGGCCGCACGCCGCGGTCCAACCCTGCGACGTACACCGGGGTCTTCGACCACGTGCGCAAGCTGTTCGCCAACACCCCCGAGGCGAAGGTCCGCGGCTACCAGCAGGGCCGGTTCTCGTTCAACGTCAAGGGCGGCCGCTGCGAGGCCTGCTCCGGTGACGGCACGATCAAGATCGAGATGAACTTCCTCCCGGACGTCTACGTCCCCTGCGAGGTCTGCCACGGCGCACGCTACAACCGCGAGACGCTCGAGGTGCACTACAAGGGCAAGACGATCGCCGAGGTCCTCGACATGCCGATCGAGGAGGCCGTGGAGTTCTTCGAGGCGATTCCGGCGATCTCGAGACACCTGCGCACGCTCGTCGACGTCGGCCTGGGCTACGTCCGGCTCGGCCAGCCGGCTCCCACGCTCTCCGGAGGCGAGGCGCAGCGGGTCAAGCTCGCCGCCGAGCTGCAGAAGCGGTCCACAGGTCGCACGGTCTACGTGCTGGACGAGCCGACCACCGGGCTGCACTTCGAGGACATCCGCAAGCTGCTGCTGGTCCTCGGGCGGCTGGTCGACCAGGGCAACACCGTGCTGGTGATCGAGCACAACCTCGACGTCATCAAGACCGCCGACTGGATCGTCGACATGGGGCCCGAGGGCGGCAGCCGCGGCGGTCTCGTCGTCGCCGAGGGCACGCCCGAGGAGGTCGCGGCGCACCCCGACAGCTTCACGGGCGAGTTCCTGGCTCCGCTCCTGGAGGGCAGCGACGCGAGGGTCGCACCCGCCGGCCGCAAGGCAACCGGGGCGGCAGCGAAGCGGACCGTCGCCGCCGGCGCCACGACCAAGGCGACCGCGAAACGGACAACGGCCAAGAAGGCTGCGGCGACGGCGGACCCCAAGAAGGCGACGGCCAAGAAGGCTTCCCCGAAGAAGGCTTCCCCGAAGAAGGCTTCCCCGAAGAAGGCTTCGGCGAAGAAGCCAACCGGGCGGCGCTCCTGACCTGAGCTGACCACGGCGCCTGGCCCAGCCGGCGCTACGTCATTTGCAGGTTCGCCGTAAGTCCCCCGCACGTGAGGCTTCTGAGCACGCAGCCTCGAACGGTGCTGCGTTGGTCAGGGGGGCGACCGGGCACAGCCCGATCCGTCCCGGGGGCTTCGGACAAGGGGACGGTTCAGATGGCTGCGCACTTCGATGACGGCCTTGCCTCACACGGGCAGGCGAACGGACACGGCAACGGGAACGGGAACGGGAACGGCAACGGCAACGGCAACGGCAACGGGGCGTTGACGACTTCGGTCGCTCAGCTCGACCCGCTCCCGCTGCAGCGTCAGGTCAGCGCAGCGGTGGCGACCGCGCCGGCGCGTCGGACGTTCAACGGACTGACGCTGAGCGTGGTCATCCCGACGCTCAACGAGGTCGAGAACATCGAGCCCGTCCTGCGCCAGCTCCGCCGCTTCGACGACATCGTCCTCGTCGACGGGATGTCCACAGACGGGACCGTCGAGGCGGCCCGGAGGGTCCGACCGGACGTGCGGGTGCTCCAGCGGCCGCCCCGCGGCAAGGGGGACGCGCTGCGGGCCGGCTTCGCTGCCGCGACCGGCGACGTGATCGTGATCATGGACGCGGACGGCAGCATGGACCCGGGCGAGGTCGAGGTCTTCATGGCCATGGTCGCCGTGGGCTTCGACCTGGTGAAGGGATCGCGGATGGCCTGCGGAGGCGGGTCCCACGACCTGACCACGATCCGGCTCGTCGGCAACGTCGCCCTCTGCAAGCTGGCGAACACGTTGTTCCACACGCACTGGACCGACCTCTGCTACGGCTACCTGGCCTTCCGTCGCGACTGCCTCGCCCAGATGGCGCTGACCGCTGACGGCTTCGAGATCGAGTCGCAGATCCTGGGCCACGCGGCGGTGGCCGGCCTGCGTATCGCCGAGGTGCCGAGCGTGGAGATGCCGAGGTTCGCAGGGGAGTCGCACCTCAACGCCCGCCGTGACGGCACCCGGATCCTCAAGGCAATGTTGGCGGCCCGCTTCGCGCCACGCGCCAAACGATCAGCCGTCTCGCTGCGACCCGTAGCAGCGCAGGACTGAGGGGAAGGGTGCGGCCGATGAGAACCACCACCCCGAACCAACGCCTCCACCACAGCATCGTCTCGATGCTCGCGCTCGTTCTCGCCGTCACCGGGTTGACGGCGCTCGCACCGATGGCCAGTGCCGCCGAGACCGGGTTCGTAGGGCCGGCCTACGGCGGGAACGCCTCGGGCGAGATCCCACCGCCGCCGACCGAGCAGAAGGCGCAGAGCAAGCTCTGGCACGCCCAAGGCAACTGGTGGGGCGCGCTCTGGGACGAAGGCACCGGCAAGTACATGATCTGGCGCTACGACTGGGGCAAGAACATCTGGACCAACACCGGAACGGCACTGGACACGCGGTCTCGCACCGACATGGACGTGCTCTGGGACGGCTCTTACCTGTACGTGCTGTCCAACGGGACCGCCGCCAACTCCAGCAACCCCGACGCAGAGCTCAGCCGGTACTCGTACGACGGCCAGGGATACACCAGGGACTGGACGCCGGTGAAGATCGCCCGCGGTGTCACCTATTCACCAGTTATCGAGAAGGACAGCACCGGGCGGCTGTGGATGACCTACACCTCCGGCACCTCGGTGATGCTGACGCACTCCACGACCGACGACAAGACCTGGGTGGACCCCTACCCGTTGCCGACACCGAACGGTGAGTCCACGGTTCACTACGACCCGACGATCACTCCCGACGACGCGCACGGGTCGAGCGATATCAGCTCAGTCGTTGCCATGGACAACGGCCGGATCGGCGTGATGTGGAGCAACCAGAACACGATGAAGATGTACTGGGCGGTCCACCAGGACGGGGCGAACGACCATAGCTGGAGCCTGGATGTGGCCTATGACCAGCCGAAGGGTGCCGACGACCACATCAACCTCAAGTCGGTGGCCGCCGACCCAAGTGGCCGGGTGTTCGCCGTCACCAAGACATCGATGCTTGGCAGCGGTAACCCGCTCATCAACGTGTTGCGGCTCAGCCGTGACGGCACCTGGTCCTCATACGTCGCCTGGCGCACGGACGAGGACCTCACCAGGGCAGTCCTGCTGATCGACAAGGAGAACCGCGACATCTACGTGTTCGCCGCTGGGCCCGGGAACGACGGAGGGTCCGTCTACTTCAAGAAGACCAGCATGGCCAACCCCGGGTTCGCCACGGGTCTCGGGACGCCGTTCATCGAGAACTCCGGATACCTCAACATCAACAACCCAACCACGACCAAGCAACCAGTCGACAGTGCAAGCGGCCTGCTGGTCCTGGCAGCTGATCATCCGACCAAGACCTACCTGTACAACCGCATCGCGCTCGCGGACAGCACTGCGCCCGACACCACGATCACCGTGAAGCCGGCGACCACCACGACGGAGGCCGGCGCAACCTTCGAGTTCTCATCCCCAGAAGCTGGTTCGACATTCGCGTGCAAGCTCGACGGGGGCACCTTTGCGGCGTGCTCGTCGCCGAAGAGCTACACCGGTCTCGACGTCGGTCAGCACACGTTCGCTGTCCGCGCGAAGGACGCTGCCGGCAACGTCGACCCCACACCGGCGTCGTACACCTGGACGGTCACGGACACCACGCCGCCCGACACCACCATCGTGGACAAGCCGGCCTCGTCGACGACGTCGACGTCTGCCGAGTTCAGCTTCTCGTCCTCTGAGGCGGGATCCACCTTCGAGTGCAGGCTCGACGCGGGCACCTTTGCAGCGTGCTCGTCGCCGAAGAGCTACACCGGTCTCGACGTCGGGCAGCACGCGTTCCAGGTGCGGGCGACTGACGCCGCTGGCAACACCGACAAGACTCCGGCGTCGTACGCCTGGGAGATCCAGGCCCCCGCCCCGCCGGGCGGCGGTGGCGGGTCCGGCGGCGGGGGCGGCGCCGGCGGGGGTAGTGGCGGTGGTGACACCACACCGCCTGACACCACCATCACGGCGCAACCGGGGTCATCGAGCACACAGACCACGGCGAGCTTCTCGTTCACCGCAACCGAGAGCGGTTCGACGTTCACCTGCCGGCTCGACGGCGGCCCGGCGAGGAAGTGCTCGTCGCCCCAGTCCTACTCGAAGCTGACGGTGGGCACGCACTCCTTCTCGGTGGCGGCCACCGATGCCGCCGGCAACGTGGACCCCTCGCCGGCATCGGCCGCCTGGACCGTGACCGCCCGGACGCAGGCGTCCCAGAAGGTGATCTTCGCCGACCACTTCTCCGGGGGCACTATCGGAGCCTGGCGGGAACACACCCGCGGGGACGGCGTCGCCGCCCTGGTCTCCGGCGCGGTGTACCCGGTCAACACAGGAGCCAGGCTGCGGACCACCCGCCACCACAGGTCCAAGGCGGTCATGACCGCCAAGCTCGGAACGCGCCTTCGCGACGTACGGCTGGACTGGTCGGCTCTGGTGCACCGGGCGCGTCGGGGAGACCACGCCGCCCAGCTTCTCTCGGTGCGTGACACCCGTGGTCGCGTGGTCCTCACGGTGCTGCGCCGCGCCGGGGGCGGCCGGCTCGTGGTCCGCGACCGCCACGACAAGACGGTGGCCACGGCCCGGCTGAGGGTCGACAAGGTCCGTAGGGTCACGCTCCTGCTCACCCAGCGGCGCGGTGAGCACTCGTCATGGCAGTTGCTGGTGAACGGCCACACGGTCGCGAGCGACGCTCGCGCACGGACCGGTCACCGGGCGATCAGGACGATGGTCTTCGGCGACCGCATCGGTAGCAAGCGGCTCGACTACCGCATCGACGACGTGGAGGTGTGGCGTCGATGAGCACGTCCGTCAGCGTGTCGGTGGTGATCTGCGCCTACACCACCGACCGCTGGGACCAGCTCCGAAGCGCGGTGCTGTCGGTGCTCGGCCAGGATCCGCGGCCGCTCGAGGTGCTGGTCGTGGTCGACCACTGCACCGACCTCGAGCGCCTCGCCTGGGCGGAGCTACTCCCGCTGGGCGTACGGGTGCTGGCGAACGAGCGGACCAAGGGCCTGTCCGGGGCGCGCAACACCGGCTGCTCGGCGGCCCGGGGCGACGTGGTGGCCTTCCTGGACGACGACGCCCACGCACTGCCGGGGTGGCTCGCGGCGCACGCCCGGCACTACTCCGACTCCCGCGTCATGGGTGTGGGTGGCCAGGTGACGCCCGAGTGGGAGTCGGGCCGGCCGGGCTGGTTCCCCGGGGAGTTCGACTGGGTCGTCGGCTGCTCGTACGTCGGCCTTCCGCGCACAGCTGCGGAGGTTCGCAACCCGATCGGTGCGAACATGTCGTTCCGGCGTGATCTGGTGCTCTCCGTGGGCGGGTTCTCCGAGGCGCTCGGCCGGGTCGGTACCCGCCCCGCCGGCTGCGAGGAGACCGAGCTGTCCATCCAGGCGGCGAGGCTGGTCCCGTGGGGACGGGTGGTGCACGACCCCGCTGCGGTCGTGCACCACCACGTGCCCGCGACCAGGTCACGGTGGTTGTACTTCCGCCGGCGGTGCTGGTCGGAGGGGCGGAGCAAGGCAGTCGTCCGCACGCTTTCCGATCCCCGGGCGGCGCTCTCGGCGGAGCGGAGCTACGTCCGACGAGCGCTGCCGGCGGGATTCGCCCACAACCTGGCGACCGCGGTCCGGGAGACCGAGGGAGCCGCTGCGCTCCGGGCCAGCGTGATCGTCGCGGGCCTCACCATCACCACTGCTGGCTACCTGACCGGACGGATCGGCTCTGCCCGCTCCCGGTCCCACGAGAGCGAGGATTCCATGACACCGACCGAACCGGCCGCCGGACGGTGGCTGCACTTCGACATCCACGGCAGGCTCGGCGTCCGGGTCGATCGCTCCTCGCCGGCCGCCCCGCAGCTTCGCGCCATGCTGGCCTGCTTCGCGAGTGAGCGTCCGGTCGCTCCCGACGTGGTGGTCTCACGCGACTTCGAGGAGGTCGACCCGACCGCGGAGCTCGAGGACGAGCTGCGCTACACGGCCGGATCGGTGGAGATGGTCCATGAACAGGTGCAGGTGACCCGAGCCGGGTCGACGTACGCGGTGCACGGCGAGGGCGAGCTGCTGACCGCCTTGGTCCCGGTCCTCGACCGGGCGATGGTCGAGCGAGGCGCCGCCATGTTCCACGCCGCCACCGTCGGCTACCACGGGTACGGCGTCGCTCTCCCGGCCGCCGGCGGCACCGGCAAGACGAGCACCGTCGCCAAGCTGATGCGCCGTCCCGGGTTCTCCTTCATGGGCGACGACTGGGCCTTCCTGTCCGACGACGGACAGCTTCTCGGCTACGAGAAGCCGATGTTCATCAAGCCGCACCACCGGCCGATCTATCCGCACCTCTTCGAGGGTGTGCGCAAGCCGATGGTCCCGGTGGCGCTGTCGCGTCCGTTGGGTCGGCTGACCACGGTGGTGCACCCGGCGATCATTCGCTACCCGCGGTTCGCCGATGTCGTGCGGCGGTGGTCTCCGGAGCACCGGATGGTGACCGCCACGCGCGCGCTCCCGGGCGTGCCCGTGAGCACGGTCGCTCCGCTGCTGGTGTGCGTCTACGTCGAGCGCTACTCCGGTACCGAGGTTCGCCTCGAGACAGTGAGCGACGACTGGATGGTCGACCGGATGCTCGGCAACTTCCATGTCGAGATGGCCGGGTTCTCCCAGCGGCTGGTGACTGCCATGGCGGCCGCCTCGATGCTCACCTGGAGACAACTGGTGCACGACAAGGCCGACGTGCTCAGGAAGTCGCTCGACGGCATCCCGTGCCACCTGCTCCAGGTTCCCGGTCGGTGGTCGGCCGACAAGGCGTCGGACGCCGTCGTCCGCGTGCTGGACGAGCTGCTTCCCGAGCTGCTGCACGAGCGACCGGCCGGGCCATGATGAACGGCTTGCCGGCGGGTCGTCATGAGCGGCCGGTGCCGTCTCCTGCCGACGTCACAGCGGTCGTGCCTGTACGGAACGCCGCCGGCCTGCTGCCGGGATGCCTGGAAGCGCTGCGCCGCAACGGGGTGGACCGTGTGGTCGTGGTCGACGGGCTGTCCACAGACGGATCGTGGGAAGTCGCGGTTCGTCACGGTGCGACCGTGCTGAGCGACCGGGGCCGCGGACTGCCCTGGGCGCGGCAGCTCGGCGTCGATGCCGCCGAGACCCGGTGGGTGGTGCTGGTGGACGCTGACGTGGTCTTCCCGGATGGCACTCTCGCCAGGCTGCTCGAGGAACTGGTCGGCGGAGGGTACGCCGCCCTGCAGGCCGGGCTGCACAGCGTGGCCGGGCCGGGCTACTGGGGACAGGCTCTGGTGCAGCACCACCTCACCGGGCGGAGCCGTTGGTGGTTCGGCCTGATGGCCACGGTGCTCGAGCGGGACGTCCTGCTCAGGCATGCGTTCGACGAGACGTTCGTCTCCGGGGAGGACATCGAGATGCGCTGGCGGCTGGCCGCGGAGGGCCTCCGCACCGGCGTGTCCCGGACGGTGCTGGTCCAGCACCGCTTCGCCGGCGACGACTTCGTGTTCGCCAAGGACCAGTTCCTGATGGACGGCACCGGCCTGGGCCTGATGATGCGCAAGCACGGCGCAGGTGCGACGAGGCTGGCGCTGCTGCCTTTGCTCGCGGCCGCCCGCGGAACCATGCTCAGCGCTGTGCGGGGCGAGCCGCGCTGGATCCGGTATTACGCGGCGTACTGCTGGTACAACTACGTCGGCATGCGACGGGCTGTCCGGCCATGAGCCTGCGCGGGGCCGACGCCGTCCGCGCGGTGACACTACCGCGTCGCGGCGCTCTGGGTCGGCGCTCCGTCTGGCTGCTCGTGGCCAAGGGGCTGCAGATGGGCGGCGGCTTCCTGTTCTGGGTGGTCGCGGCGCGCAGCGCGTCCGTGGAGTCGGTCGGGCTCGCCGCGGCCTGCATCTCCGGGGTGATGCTCTGCACGCAGCTCGGCGTGCTCGGGACTGGTTCGGCGGTGATCATCGGGCTCAGCGAGGGGGAGGACGTCAAGGAGGTACTGGACACCGCCTTCTCGGTGCTGGGGATAGCGGCGCTGACCGCCTCGGCCGGCTACCTGGCGGTGGTACAGCGCTGGGGGAGCGATGCGCTGGTCTCGACGTACTCGCTCGGGTTCGCCGCGGTCTTCGTCGTCGCCGCCTGTGTGGGGACGCTGGTGATCTGCATCGACCAGGCGTCCCTGGCGCTCCACCACGCGGGCGGCGCTGCGCCCCGGTACGCGTCCGGCGGAGTGGCAGCGGTCGTGGTCGCCGCGACCCTGGCCGTTCGCTCCGGCGAACTGACCGCTGCCCAGCTGGTGGGGTGCTGGACGGTCGGCGGCGTGGTCGCCGCCGGTATCGGACTGGTCCAGCTGCGGGTCTGGGCCGGCTACCGGTACACGCCGCGGGTGCGGCTGCGGCGGGTGCTCTGGGTGCTGCGCGTGGGCGTGCCCAACCAGTTGCTGACGGCGACCGAGCGAGTCACGCCCGTGCTGGTCCCGATCCTGCTCACCCACACGGCCTCGCCGACCACCACCGCGTACTGGTATCCCGCCTGGATGATGGCGTGGGTCGCTTTCAACGCGCCGATCAGTGTGGGGATGGTCCAGTTCAACGACATCGTGCGTCATCCCGAACGTGCCCGCCGGGTCGTCCGGCAGGGCGTGGTGTGGTCCCTGACGCTCGGCGGGCCGCTGAGTCTCGTCATCGCTCTCGGCGCCGGAGAGCTGCTTTCGCTGCTCGGGGAGGGCTACGCGCTCGCATCGGTGACCGCCTTGCGCATTCTCCTGCTCGGACTGCTGCCGTTCACGGTCCTGCAGGCGTACAACGCTCTGTGCCGAGGGGTCGGTCGCACTGGTGAGGCCGTGGCTCTGGGGCTGGGACTCATGGCAGCGGTCGCGGCCGGCACGGTGTTCACGGGGTCGCGGGGGTCGACGGCGGTGGCCGTCATGTGGGTCGCGGTCAGCGGCGCCGCGGCACTGGTGGCGTTCTGGCGACTGCGCACGCATCTCGCTCTGGTCGTGTCGTCCGGAGGCCCGCGATGACGGACGTTCCGCTGAAGCTCATCGACGCCGCGCACGACCGTGTTCGTCCGTTCGTTCTCGGGACGATCGGAACCGCGGCCGCAATGATGGCTGTCGAGGGACTGTCCCAGGTGCGGCTGCCGGTCACCAGTGACTACGGGTTGGTCTCCGTCTTGCCGACGTCGTTCTGGCTGGGCCTGTTCACCCTGCACGTCGTCTTCGTGGTCGCACTCGCAGCGCGCAGGCCCGACCCGGTCCTGATGGCGGTTCTGGTCGTGCTGCTCGTCGCGCTGCTCTACGCCACTCCGGCGATCGTCGACTCCGTCCCGCGGCTGGAGGTGTCCTGGCGCCACCTGGGCATCGCCGACGAGCTCGCCCGAGCGCGTAGCGTCGACCCGAGCATCGACGCGTACTTCAGCTGGCCCGGGTTCTTCGCGGGTCTCGCGACTCTCTTCGACCTCATCGGGGTCTCGCCCACCCAGGTGGCTCTTGTCGCTCCGGTGGTCAACGGACTGCTCTGGGTGTTCGGCGTGGTGGCCGTCGTCTCCAGCCTCACCCCGAGCAAGCGCCACGTCTGGTTGGCCGCGTGGATGTTCACCGTGTTCAACTGGATCGACCAGGACTACCTGTCCCCGCAGGCGTTCGCCTTCACTCTCTACCTGGTCGTGTTGGTCCTGCTCCTGCGCTACCTGGGTGCCGTGCCCCGCGGACCTTCGCTTCTCGGCGCAGCACGCCTCGGCGGTGTCCGGCTGGGCCTCGTCGGCTGGTGGCAGAGCCGGGTTCCTGTCGAGCACGACTCCCGTCGGCGGGTGACAGCGCTCCTGCTGGCGGTGGGACTCGCCGCAGTCATGATCGTCAGCCACCAGCTGTCGCCGTTCATGCTCCTGGGTGCGGTGACACTCCTGGCGCTCTCCGGGCGGCTCTGGGTCCCGCACCTGCCGGTCCTGCTCGGTGTGCTGGCGGTGCTGTGGCTCGCCACCGGCGCCTCCTTCTACCTCGCGGGGCATCCCGTGCTCTTCGTCGCGGACGTGGGGCAGTCGACCGGGGCCAACGTCGTCCAGCGGGTGACGGGCAGCCCGGGCCACCTCCAGGTGGTGCAGCTGCGGGTGGGCATGACAGCCGTGGCGTTGGCCCTCGCCGCACTCGGATGGTGGCGGATGCGCAACCGCGGGGACCGCGATCTACGACCCGCGGTGCTGCTCGCCTTCCCGTTCGCCCTGGTGCCGGTGCAGTCCTACGGGGGGGAGATGTTGATGCGGTCGACGCTGTTCAGCCTGCCCTTCATCGGCTACTACGCCGCCGGGGTGTTCCTGGGCGGGACCCGGGCCCGGGGGCCCCGAGCCCATCCCGTGACCGCACTGGCCGCCGCCGTCGCGAGCGTGGCCGTGCTCATCGGCCACTACGGCAACGCGGCGTTCGACACGTTCACACCAGCAGAGGTTCGCGGCGTCGACCAGCTGTACCGGGTGGCACCGCCGGGGAGCCTGCTCGTCGCGGTGACGCACGCCAGCTCGTGGAAGTCCCAGGGCTACGCCGACTACCACTACGCCACCCTGACCGACGACTGCGCGCTGCCGATCGATGCGCGCGCCTGCTACGAGGTGCTCAGGGATCGGGCGTTCCACAGTCCCACCGGGGCGTTCCTGTTCGTCACGCGGGCGCAGGAGGAGTCGCTGCGACTGCGTGGCGACGCGGCCCCCGGTGTCCTCGACGAGCTCGAGCGGTTGCTCGTGACTGAGGCCGGAGCCACGGTCGTCCTGAACAAGGATGCGATCCATGTCCTTCGGATCGGCCCGTGGGAGGACCAGTCATGAGCATCCCGTCCCGGCTTCTCGTCCTCGCTGCGCTGATCGCCCCGGCGATTCTCCTGATGCCGCTCCCCGCGGCCGTGGCGACGACTGTGGCCGTCGCCCTGCTGTGTGTTCTTCCGGGGGCTGCGCTCTCGCGCGCGCTCGATCCTGAGGACCCCGTCCTGGCGGTGCTCGTCACCGTGGCCGCCAGCGTCGCCGTGACGGTCGCGGTCTCGACGGCGCTTCTCTACCTGGGTGTGTGGTCCGGACCGGCGGCCGCGACCGGCGTCGGTCTGGTCACCGTGGCCGTCGTCCTGGGGTCGGAGTGGAAGCAGGCTCGTGATGTGGATTGAGCCGTGGGTCGGGGTGGTACTAGGTCTCGTCCTTGCGGCGCGGCTCGCGCGGGACGCCGTGCGGCAGGCGGCTGCGCCGGCCCTCGTACATCCCCCGGACGCCGCGCAGACGCAGGCCCAGACGCGCGGCCGGGTGCCGACCTGGCTGCTGGTCACCCTCGTGCTTGTCACGCTCGGCCCTCGGGTACTCGAGCTCCTGACGTGACCTCATCGTCGCGCTGGCGGTTCGTGAGTGACCTCCATCTCGATGCCGACGACCGCCGCTCCGCGAACACGGCAGCCGCGTTCCGACGCTTCGTCGACGCGGTGGTCCTCGCACACCCGACACGGGCCGACCACCTCGTGCTGCTCGGGGACACCTTCGAGCTTCGTCGTGCTCGCCAAGCGCCTCTCCGAACAGCCGAGACCGCCCTCGCGGCCGCATGCCGAGCACTTCCTGACGCCATCGGTGCGCTCCGCGACTGCCTGGGCGCTGGGGTGAACCTCCATCTCGTCTGCGGCAACCACGACTACCCGCTGTTGGGCCGGGGATGTCGCCAGGTCCTGCAGGAAGAGCTCGAGGCGTCGCCGACGCATGCCGCATCGGTGCAGCCATGGCTGCTCCATGAGCCAGGTGTGTTCTACGCCGAGCACGGGCACCAGCATCACGACCTGAACCGGATCCCGTTGCAGCTTCTGGCAGCAGAGGCGTCGCCGGGGGATCGGCTTCCGCCGACCGTGCTGGAGTCCTGGGACCTGCTGCGGGGTGCCGGCTCGCTGGCGAGAATGCGCGCTCTGGCGGAGGCGATTCGCGCCGCCTCGCGCGCGGAGCGTACCGCCGGCCACGACGACTACGGGCGGCTCCTGGCCGCCGCTGCCGGCGATCTGGACGTCGCGACCGCGCGAGCGCTGCAGGACGTGTCGCGGTTCGCCGTACTCCGGGCGGTGGCCCGCACCGGTCGGCGGGTGCTCGCTCGACGCATCGGGAGTGGTGACCACGACGGGTATCTCCGCGCCGCGGCTGCCAGGGTCGACGCGATCCTCGACCGTCGCGGAGCGCCGCGCCCGCTGTGCTACGTCTTCGGCCACACCCATCTGGCGGCCCTGGACGCCTTGCCTCGCCGCGGAGCCTGGTACGCCAACACGGGGACCTGGTCGGATCAGGTCCACGGCACGCGCGACGCGCGCGGGCTGCCGTTCCTCCTGGTGGAGGGCGGCGGCGCGGGAGCCCCGGTGACGGCGCACCTGCAACTCTGGAACCCGGAGTCCCGGCGCGCGGTCGTGGCCCGCACCGTAGAGGGTTAGCGCAGCGCGGTTGTCGCGGCGTTACGGCCGTACTCGTCCTCGAGCCGGACGATGTCGTCCTCCCCGAGGTAGGTGCCGGTCTGCACCTCGACCACGTGCAGCACCTCGGGCCCGGGGTTGCCCAGCCGGTGGATGCAGCCCACCGGGATGTCGGTGGCCATCCGGTCCGTCAGGGTGAGTACCTCCTCACCCCGCACCACTTCGGCGGTGCCGCTGATCACCACCCAGTTCTCGGCCCGGTGGGTGTGCTTCTGCAAGGAGAGCCGGTGGCCGGGCTTCACCGTGATGTGCTTGACCTGGTAGCCGGGTCCGGCGTCGATCGCCTCGTAGCAACCCCACGGCCGGTAGACGACCCGGTGGGAGACGGCTTCCGTGCGCCCTCGGGCGCGCAGCTTCTCGACCACGTCCTTCACCTGCTGGCCGGCCGACCGGTCCGCGACCAGCACGGCGTCGGAGGTTGCCACCACGATGGTGTCCCGCAAGCCGACGGTCGCGACCAGCATGTCCTCGGACCGTAGGTAGCAGCTCTCGGAACCGGTGTCGAGGACGTCGCCGAGCACCACGTTGTCGTCCTGGTCCCACTCGCTCATCCGCCACAGTGCCGACCAGCTGCCCACGTCGCTCCAGGCGAACAAGGCACGCACCACGGCGGCCTTGCGGGTGTGTTCCATCACGGCGTGGTCGATCGAGATCGCGGGGGCCCGGGTGAACTGCGCGGAACCCAGGCGAAGGAAGGCGAGGTCGCGGCGTGCGGCCGTGAGCGCGGCGTCGGTTGCGGCGCAGATCTCCGGTTGGAGCTTGTCGAGCTCGTCGAGGAACACCTGCGGCGAGAACAGGAACATCCCGCTGTTCCAGCTCCACGACCCCTCCTCGACGTACCGAAGTGCCGCGCGCTCAGCCGGCTTCTCCACGAAGCCGGCCACGGACGCCGCGCCGGGGTGGCCGGTCAGCGGCTCCCCGGCGCGGATGTACCCGTACCCGGTCTCGGGGTGGGTGGCCGGAATCCCGAAGGTCACCAGGTGCCCCTCTGCGGCGACGCCGGCCGCCCGGTCGACGCTCGCCCGGAAGGCATCGACGTCGTCGATGGCATGGTCGGCCGGGCAGACCAGCATCAAGGCGTCGGGGTCGTCGCACGCGATGAGCTGTGCGGCGACCGCGATCGCGGGGGCGGTGTTGCGTGGCGACGGCTCGAGCACGATCTCGCGAGGCTGAACGCCCAGTGCGGTGAGCTGCTCGAGCACGACGAAGCGGTGCTCGTCGCCACACACCAGAACGGGGGGCGCGAACCCGTGACCGTGCACCCGCCAGGCGGTCTGTTGCAGCAGGCTGAGCTCCTCGAGCAGCGGCAGCAGCTGCTTGGGATACAGCTCGCGGGACATCGGCCACAGCCTGGTCCCGTTGCCCCCCGACAGGATCACCGGCACGATCGTCCGCGCAGCACGCATGGTTGGCCCCACTTCCTCGACGTCTGGTGAGACCGAGGGGCGAGCGGCCGAGCCACGCCCCCCGGACTCGGAACCGACGCTAGAGACCCTCACCTGCGCCGACACCCCATGCCAAGACCACGGTGCGCTACGTCGATCGCATGACAGACGGCCCCGCTCACGACGGCCCGGGACTCACAGCCTCCTCTCAGGCAATTTCCTTCCCGCGCTGGCTAGGGTGGCGGCATGTCCGCGCACCCGGAAGATCAGCACGTTCGGGCGCCCGTCGAAGGGCGCCGACAACTCTCCCGCCGCGATGTCGTCCGCGGCACAGCCCTGGGCGCGGTGGCCGTCCCGCTGGTCTCGGCCTGCGGCGGCGGTGGCCAGCCGTCCTCCGGCGGCTCCGGCTCCGGCGGGGCGAAGGACTCCGGGTCGGTCAAGGTCCCCGTCTCGGACGTGCCGGTCAACGGTGGCACGGTGCTCAGCAGCGCCGAGCTCGTGGTCACGCAGCCGAGCAAGGGTCAGTTCAAGGCGTTCTCCGCGGTGTGCACGCACCAGGGCTGCCTGGTCAACGAGGTCACGGACGGCCGCATCGTCTGCCCCTGCCACGGCAGCGCGTTCTCGATCGAGGACGGCTCCGTGCTGGGCGGTCCCGCGCCCAAGCCGCTTCCCGAGACGCAGGCCACTGTCAAGAACGGCAAGGTCGTGGTCGGCTGAGTCGGGGCGGGCGGAGGCGGCCCCGAGCACGGTTCCGGGCCGTCGGCGGTCCCCCGTAGGGTTGGCGCGTGGCCGATCCGTCGACGTACCGCCCTGCCCCCGGGTCCATCCCGACGGCTCCCGGCGTCTACCGGTTCCGCGACGACCACCGGCGCGTCGTCTACGTCGGCAAGGCCAAGAACCTGCGGGCGCGGCTGACGTCGTACTTCCAGGACATCGGCGGCCTGCACCCCCGCACCGCGTCCATGGTGACGTCGGCGGCCAGTGTCGAGTGGACCGTGGTCGCCACCGAGGTGGAGGCGTTGCAGCTGGAGTACTCCTGGATCAAGGAGTACGACCCACGGTTCAACGTGAAGTACCGCGACGACAAGTCCTACCCGTGGCTGGCGGTGACTCTGAACGAGGAGTTCCCGCGGGTGATGGTCGGCCGGGGGGCCAAGAAGAAGGGGGTGCGCTACTTCGGCCCCTACTCCCATGCCTGGGCGATCCGGGAGACGGTCGACCTCCTGCTGCGGGTCTTCCCGATGCGGTCCTGCTCCAACGGCGTCTTCAAGCGGTCGGCGCAGATCGGCCGGCCCTGCCTGCTCGGCTACATCGGCAAGTGCTCCGCCCCGTGCGTCGGGCGCGTGAGTGCGGCGGAGCACCGTGAGATCGTCGAGGACTTCTGTGACTTCATGGGCGGACAGACCACGGCGTTCCTCAAACGCGTGGAGAAGGAGATGTACGCCGCCTCCGACGCGATGGACTTCGAGCGTGCTGCGCGGCTTCGCGACGACCTCGGCGCGCTCAACCGTGCCCTGGAGAAGCAAGCCGTCGTGCTCGGCGACGGGACGGACGCCGACGTCATCGCCTTCGCCGAGGACCCGCTCGAGGTGGCGGTACAGATCTTCATCGTGCGCGGTGGCCGGGTGCGCGGTCAGCGCGGCTGGGTGGCCGACAAGGTGGACGACGCCGACACCGGCGCCCTGGTCGAACGTTTCCTGCAGCAGCTCTACACCGACGAGACAGCCGAGGGAGTCCCGCGTGAGGTGCTGGTCCCCGCGATCCCGGAGGACCGCGAGGCGGTCGAGGAGTGGCTGTCGTCGCTGAAGGGCTCCCGCGTGCAGATCCGGGTCCCGCAGCGCGGCGCCAAGCTGGCCCTGCAGGAGACCGTCGGGCGCAACGCGCTGCAGGCACTGGGCCTGCACAAGACCAAGCGGGCGAGCGACCTCACCACGCGCAACCGGGCGCTGGAGGAGATTCAGGTGGCGCTGGACCTGCCCGGTGCTCCGCTGCGGATCGAGTGCTTCGACATCTCCAACCTGCAGGGCACCGAGGTGGTCGGCTCGATGGTGGTCTTCGAGGACGGCCTCGCCCGCAAGGGGGAGTACCGCCGCTTCGTCGTCCGCGGTGTCGAGGGACAGAACGACGTGGCGTCGATGCACGAGGTCATCACCCGCCGGTTCCGTCGGCTGCTCGACGAGCGGGCCGAGACCGGGGAGTTCGGTGACGGTCCGGACGGCGACGGCGAGGGACCGATGCTGATCGACCCGGACACCGGCCGGCCCAAGAAGTTCGCCTACGCGCCCGGCCTCGTCGTGGTCGACGGCGGTCCGCCGCAGGTCGCTGCCGCGCAGCGGGCGCTGGACGAGCTCGGTATCGACGACGTGCCGGTCTGCGGGCTCGCCAAGCGGCTCGAGGAGGTCTGGCTGCCCGACCAGGAGGATCCCGTCGTGCTGCCCCGGACGAGTGAGGGGCTCTACCTGCTGCAGCGGATCCGCGACGAGGCGCACCGCTTCGCGATCACGCACCACCGGTCGCGGCGCTCCAAGAGCATGGTCGAGAGCGTGCTCGACGACGTGCCCGGGCTGGGCGAGGTCCGGCGCAAGAGCCTGCTGCGGCAGTTCGGCTCCCTGAAGAAGCTGCGGGCTGCCACAGTGGACGAGGTCGCCGCCGTGCCCGGGATCGGGCCGCGGACCGCGGAGGCGATCGTGGCGGCGCTGGGGGACCGGCAAGGCGCACGCGCAGCCGTCACTGTGAACACGGCCACCGGCGAGATCATCTCGACGGATCCCGATTCGAGCGAGGAGAGCTGATGTCGGAGCCCCTGCCGGAGGATCGCGGCGAGCTCGTGGTCGTCACCGGGATGAGCGGTGCGGGCCGGAGCACCGCCGCGAAGGAGCTGGAGGATCTGGGCTACTTCGTGGTCGACAACCTGCCCCCGCAGCTGGTGCCGGACGTCGTGCGCCTGGTCGACGAGTCCCAGGGCGTGCTGCAACCGGTGGCCGTCGTGGTCGACGTGCGCTCGGGCTCGTTCTTCGCGGGGCTCCAGGAAGTGCTGGCTCGGCGAGCCACCGGCCGGCGTACGACGCTGGTCTTCCTGGAGGCGAACGACGACGTGCTCGTGCGGCGGCAGGAGGCGGCGCGTCGCCCGCACCCGCTCCAGGGCAGCGGGCGGCTGCTCGACGGGCTCCGGCGCGAACGGGTCGTCCTCGGGGACCTGCGGGCCGACGCCGACCTGGTGGTGGACACCTCCAACCTCAACGTGCACCAGCTCACCGACAAGATCGCCGAGGCGTTCGGCACCGAGCAGACCACCGCGATGCGAGCCACGGTGATCAGCTTCGGGTTCAAGTACGGCATCCCGGTCGACGCGGACCTGGTTGCGGACATGCGCTTCCTCCCGAACCCGCACTGGGTGCCGGACCTACGCCCCCTGACCGGCGAGGACGAGGCGGTGGCGAGCTACGTGAAGGGCCGTCCCGGCGCGGAGGAGTTCCTGGCCGAGTACGTCGAGCTGATCAACACGATGGTGGCGGGCTACCTGCGGGAGGGGAAGCGGTTCATGACGGTCGCGATCGGGTGCACCGGCGGCAAGCACCGCAGCGTGGCGATGACCGAGGAGATCGCCCGCCGACTCAGCGGACTCGGGGTCGAGGCCCGTGCCGTGCACCGGGACCTCGGGCGTGAGTGAGACCGGCCTGACCCGGCCCGCAGGCGCTCCGGCCGACCTCGGCGTCGTGGCGCTGGGTGGCGGACACGGCCTCGCCGCGTCCCTGTCCGCGCTGAGGCACGTCGTGGCCGACCTCACCGCCGTCGTCACGGTGGCCGACAACGGCGGGTCGTCGGGCCGGCTCCGGCGGGAGTTCGGCGCGCTTCCCCCTGGCGACCTGCGGATGGCGCTCGCGGCGCTGTGCGGCGACGACGACTGGGGGCAGACCTGGGCCCGGGTGCTGCAGCACCGCTTCTCCAGCGGCGGGGAGATGAACGAGCACGCCGTCGGCAACCTGCTCATCGTGGCGCTCTGGGAACTCTTGGGCGGGCACGTCGAAGGTCTGGACTGGGTGGCCCGGCTGCTCGGTGCGCACGGGCGCGTGCTGCCGATGTCGGTGACCCCGATCGACATCACCGCCGAGGTGCTCGGTGCGGACCCCCGAGCCCCGCGTGCGATGTCGACCGTGCGCGGGCAGGTCGAGGTGGCGTCGACGACCGGGCAGGTCGTGTCGGTCCACCTGGCGCCGGCCGACCCGCCGGCCTGCCCCGAGGCGCTGGAGGCGATCCGCGCCGCGGACTGGGTGGTGCTGGGGCCGGGCTCGTGGTTCACCAGCGTGATCCCGCACCTGCTCGTGCCGGAGCTGCGCGAGGCCCTGGTCACCTCGCCGGCGCGCAAGGTCGTCACGCTCAACCTGGAGCCGCAGGCGGGGGAGACCGACGGGTTCTCCCCGGAGACGCACCTGGAGGTGCTCGCGGCCCACGCACCCGACCTCAAGCTCGACGTCGTCCTCGCCGACCCGGCCGCGGTCGTCGACCAGGAGCAGCTCGCGCGCACTGCCGCCTCCCTCGGCGCCCGGCTCGTCGTGGCCGACGTAGCCGCCGACGACGGGTCGCCGCGCCACGACCCGGCGAAATTGGCCGATGCCTATGCGGGTTTCCTGCTCCCGGCATAAGGTGGCCGCGTCCTCGATGGGCTGAGGCCGACATCGGTTCGGGGAAACACATCAGACGTGGCAGGATCGGACGCATGGCGATGACGGCACAGGTCAAGGCGGAGCTAGCCAGCACCCAGGTGACGAAGGCCTGCTGCCGCAAGTCCGAGGTCTCCTCGATGCTCCGCTTCGCCGGCGGCCTGCACATCGTCAGTGGTCGGATCGTGGTGGAGGCGGAGCTCGACACCGGGGCCGCCGCTCGCCGCCTGCGCAAGGACATCGCCGAGGTCTACGGGCACGCCTCCGACGTCGTGATGGTCTCCGGCAACGGGATCCGCAAGGGCAGCCGCTACGTCGTGCGCGTGGTCCGCGACGGCGAGGCCCTGGCCCGCCAGACGGGTCTGCTCGACGGACGCGGGCGTCCGGTGCGCGGACTGCCCCCCCAGGTCGTGTCCGGTGCCGCCTGCGACGCCGTGGCCGCATGGCGGGGCGCGTTCCTCGCCCACGGCTCCCTCACCGAGCCCGGCCGCTCCTCGGCGCTCGAGGTCACCTGCCCGGGCCCGGAGGCCGCGCTGGCTCTCGTCGGCGCGGCCCGGCGGCTGGGCATCGCCGCGAAGGCCCGCGAGGTCCGCGGCGTCGACCGGGTGGTGATCCGGGACGGTGACGCGATCGGCGCGCTGCTGACCCGCCTCGGCGCCCACGAGTCACTGATGGCCTGGGAGGAGCGGCGGATGCGCCGCGAGGTGCGGGCCACCGCCAACCGGCTGGCCAACTTCGACGACGCCAACCTGCGCCGGTCGGCGCGCGCCGCCGTCGCCGCCGGCGCGCGGGTGGAGCGGGCGCTGGAGATCCTCGGCGACGAGGTTCCCGACCACCTCAAGCTGGCCGGCGACCTGCGGCTCGAGCACAAGCAGGCCTCGCTGGAGGAGCTCGGCCAGCTGCACGAGCCGGTGCTCACCAAGGACGCCATCGCCGGCCGGATCCGCCGGCTGCTCGCGATGGCGGACAAGCGCGCCCAGGACCTCGGCGTCCCGGACACCGAGTCGAGCCTGACCCCGGAGATGCTGGCCGAGTCGCAGTAGCCGGGGCCGTTGGTCCCGTCGTCGCGGGACCTTCGTAGTTACCCGCACGTACCGCGGACGGATCGTTCGAGCCTTGATCGGTGCGCTGTAGGGTCGGAGTCGTGGCCCTCCGACTCGGACGGCCGATGACTGTGACTGCTAGCGAGGGAGATTGTTTCCTGTGACCGTTCGCGTAGGTATCAACGGCTTCGGCCGCATCGGCCGCAACTTCTTCCGGGCCGTCCTGGCCACCGGCGCCGACATCGAGATCGTCGCGGTCAACGACCTCGGCGACAACAAGACGATGGCCCACCTGCTCAAGTACGACTCGATCCTCGGCCGCCTCCCCGAGGACGTGTCCGTCGACGGCGACACCATCAAGGTCGGCAGCCGATCGCTGAAGATCCTCGCCGAGAAGGACCCGGCCCAGCTGCCGTGGAAGGACCTGGGCGTCGACGTCGTGATCGAGTCCACCGGCTTCTTCACCGACGCCACCAAGGCCAAGGCGCACCTCGACGGCGGCGCCAAGAAGGTCATCATCTCGGCGCCCGCGAAGAACGAGGACGTCACCGTCGTCATGGGCGTCAACGACGAGGACTACGACCCCGCCACCACCACATCATCTCCAACGCCTCGTGCACCACCAACTGCCTGGCGCCGATGGCCAAGGCGCTCAACGACGAGTTCGGCATCGTCAAGGGCCTGATGACCACGATCCACGCCTACACCGGCGACCAGAACCTGCTGGACGGCCCGCACAAGGACCTGCGCCGCGCCCGCGCCGCCGCGATCAACATCGTGCCCACCTCGACCGGCGCCGCCAAGGCGATCGGCCTGGTGCTGCCCGAGCTGAAGGGCAAGCTCGACGGCTACGCGCTGCGCGTGCCCACCCCGACCGGCTCCGCGACCGACCTGACCATCGAGGTCGGCCGCGAGACCACCGTCGAGGAGGTCAACGCCGCGGTGAAGGCGGCGGCCGAGGGCCCGCTCAAGGGCTACTGAAGTACACCGAGGACCCGATCGTCTCCTCCGACATCGTCACCGACCCGGCGTCCTGCATCTTCGACGCCGGCCTGACCAAGGTGCTCGGCAACCAGGTCAAGGTCGTCGGCTGGTACGACAACGAGTGGGGCTACTCCAGCCGCCTGGTCGACCTCGTCGTCTACGTCGGCGCCTCGCTCTGAGCGCGGCCTCCGACGATGAAGAAGATCGACGACCTCGGCGACCTGCGCGGCAAGCGCGTGCTCGTCCGCTCCGACCTCAACGTGCCCGCTCGACGGCACGACGATCACCGACGACGGCCGGATCCGGGCGAGCGTGCCGACGATCCGGCAGCTGGCCGACGCCGGCGCCCGGGTCGTGGTCGCCGCCCACCTGGGCCGCCCGAAGGGGGCGCCGGACCCGGCGTACTCCCTCGCGCCGGTCGCCGCGCGCCTCGGCGAGCTGCTCGGGCAGGACGTCGCGTTCGCCACCGACACGGTGGGCGAGAGCGCGCGGGCCACGGTCGAGCTGCGCTCGGCGACGGCCAGGTCGCCGTGCTGGAGAACGTCCGCTTCAACGCCGGCGAGACCAGCAAGGACGACGCCGAGCGCGGCGCGTTCGCCGACCAGCTCGCCGCGCTCGCCGACGTCTTCGTGTCCGACGGCTTCGGCGTCGTGCACCGCAAGCAGGCCTCCGTGTACGACGTGGCCCAGCGGCTGCCGTCACGCCATGGGCGGCCTGGTCGCCGCCGAGATCGACGTGCTGCGCCGACTCACCGAGTCGCCCGAGCGGCCCTACGCCGTGGTGCTCGGCGGCTCGAAGGTCTCCGACAAGCTCGGCGTCATCGACAACCTGCTCGACAAGGCCGACCGGCTGCTCATCGGCGGCGGCATGGTGTTCACCTTCCTCGAGGCCCAGGGCCACGAGGTCGGCGCCAGCCTGCTCGAGGAGGACCAGCTCGACACCTGCCGCGAGTACCTCCGGCGCGCCGAGGAGACGGGCGTGGAGATCGTGCTGCCGACCGACGTCGTGGTCGCCCCCGAGTTCAAGGCCGACGCGCCCGCCGACGTGTCGTGGCCGCCGAGGCGATGCCCGCCGACCAGATCGGCCTCGACATCGGCCCCGAGTCCGGCGCGCCGTTCGCCGCGGCCCTCGCGGAAGCGCGCACCGTGTTCTGGAACGGCCCGATGGGCGTCTTCGAGTTCGACGCCTTCGCCGACGGCACCCGGGCCGTGGCCCAGGCGCTGACCGAGGTCGACGGGCCTGTCCGTCGTCGGCGGCGGCGACTCCGCGGCGGCCGTCCGCAAGCTGGGCTTCGCCGAGAACGCCTTCGGACACATCTCGACCGGCGGCGGCGCGAGCCTGGAGTACCTCGAGGGCAAGCCCCTGCCCGGCATCGACGTACTCTCCTGACCTCGGTGGTCGAGGAACGAGCGCAGCGTCTCGAGACCACCCCTAACCAGAGGACCCTGATGGCCAAGTCACCCGCATGCCGCTGATGGCGGGCAACTGGAAGATGAACCTCAACCACCAGGAGGCGGTCGTCCTCGTCCAGAAGCTCGCCTGGCGCTGTCGGACAAGAAGCACGACTACGGCCAGGTCGAGGTCGCGGTGCTGCCGCCGTTCACCGACCTGCGCGGCGTGCAGACGCTCGTCGACGGCGACCGGCTGGAGATCAAGTACGGCGCGCAGGACGTCTCACGCACGACTCCGGCGCCTACACCGGCGAGATCTCCGCGGCGATGCTGGCCAAGCTGGGTGCTCCTACGTCGTGGTCGGCCACTCCGAGCGCCGGGAGCACCACGGCGAGGCCGACGACGTCGTCAACGCCAAGGCACGCAAG